>NZ_JACJQY010000001.1 GCF_014696925.1 Phormidium tenue FACHB-1050
GGCATGTTTTCTAGTGCTTCTCGTTCATATTGTGGTGGTTCTTTCATCCCTTTACTTTAACCACTTTGACTCTTTTGTCAATTTCTTACCTGATTCTTTACCTAATACCTATAGCAGAAGCTCTTAGCAAATTTAATAATGAATATGTTGTGAAATCATTGTATAAATTATTAGGCAAAGGGAACAAATTTGCAGCTATTCCATTAGTGAGTTTTGGAAAGCAAGATGCAGTTCCATCTTTACTTGAATTACTAAAAGAACCATTACAAGCAAAGGTTATGGATGATCTCATTTCTTTTGCTTCTTTAGGGAATTTGACGATAGCTTCAGAACTAATTTCAATTTTGCAGAATATCAATAACTATGATCATACAGATGAATGTTTTCGTAATAGGGTAGCAATAGTCCTTGCGAAAATTGAACATAATGATATGGTTTGTTATCTTCCTGATTTAGTTAAACTGCTTCCAACCGAAGTAGGTGAACAAGCATCATGGGCAATCGCTTCCATTCAGTTTCGTTGTCAGTTTTACAACTATGAAATCGCCTGTCATTCTGATTCAGAAATACAAAAGGCTGAAAATCTTCGCTTATCCAGACAAGGAACAACCGTAGTCAATAACTATATTGACCAAAGCCACTCAACCATCGGTGTCAACTATGCTGCTGAAAATAGCAACATTCAATTTCAACAAAATGTGAACCAAAACAAGGACTAACCATCATGACTGACAAACAACCAATCATCAACTTCAACCAAAACAATGCAACCATTGGAGTTAACTATGCTGCTGAAAATAGCAATATCAAATTTCAGCAAAATATAAATATAACCGAACAAGACCTTGCCATAGCTGCTCAAAAGATTCAAGCCATTTTAAATCAGCTTGCCCAAACCTATCCCACTACTACTGAAATACAAAAACAGGACTTCATTCACAAATTTCTAGAACGGATTGAATCCACACCTGACTTGATTAAAGTAATTCTTGCGGGTGGCATTGAATGGGTAAAAGCTCTATTTCCGCTTGCTGGAATCCCTATTGAAATGTCACGCAGCATCTATGAAGCCGTGAAAAAGCGTCATAACCAGTCATAAACTACAAGGAAAATACAATGACAACATCGTTAATTACACCACTTACCACATTACCCAAAAATCTCCCCCTTGATGGCGCGATCGCTATAACACTACAGGACGGAGTAATGATCTTTCGCGCATCACAAAACATCCAAGAACGTATCGAGAACCTACTCGACAAACGAGAAGAAACCCCACTCACTGAAACGGAAGAACAAGAACTAGATGATTTTGCAGCGATCGATGACTATCTCAGCTTTGTCAATCGCATGATTCGCAATCAAATTAATTAAATTGAGGAATACAATGGATTACCTACTACTTCAAGAAGCTACGGAAAACTTTAATAACTTGATTAATCAAGTCAGCACAAACCATAAACCCGTCATGATTAAAGGCTCAGAAAATGACGTGGTTGTGATTTCAAAAGAAGACTGGACAGCGATCGAAGAGACTATTTATCTAAACTCCATCCATGGATATATCGACTCACTCAAAGAGGTCATGAGCAGCTCTAGAAGTGAATGGGTAAACGCTCAAGAGCTAGGACTGTAACTATGAAAGATTATCACATCGATATTTTCTACAGCGAAGAAGACGAAGCCTATATTGCCGATATTCCTGACTTGAAATATTGCTCAGCGATCGCCCAAACTCCACATCAAGCACTCCATGAAGTAATTCTAGCTAAAACCGCATGGCTAGAAGTTGCCACCGCAGAAAACAAAACAATCCCATCTAAGAATCATCAGATCCAAAATTCTCGTTTGAAACTCTAGTAACGTAAAGAGCTAAGATAACCTGCTATTAATGTTCATGGTTTAAGATTAAAGTTTTGCAAATTTACTAGTTTGAGAACGTGAATAAAGAATGCGATCGCTTGCTGTACAAATTAAAAATTGCTTACTTGACCTAGAAATCAAAGTAAATGTCACAGTCAGACAAAAGCCTCAAGAGTTACATATTCTATTAGAGTCTACTTATTTTGGCGATCGCCAAGTGCTAGTAGAAGCGATCGCCACATGTTGTCATGGCTTTGACCATCATAATTTCAAGACTGCACGAATTTATGCATTCTGGTTTGGGCAGCCCTTACCACAATGGATCGAAACTATAGAATTTGATCAAGATCATCTAGCCATAAACAACAAAGAAAAAGAAAATACAAAGCCAACTACCAATTCAGGAACTAATCTAAACGCAGAGAGTGAAAGTGTATGCGATCGCTTCATCGTTTGTGGCTTAGGAAGTCTAGGACAGCATTCAGTCTTTAACTTAAAGAAATTTGCCTATCGCGAATATGAAGTAAAAATTTGTGCGATCGATAAAGTCCAGCCAGAAATTATGGAGTTTGATAACTTCTCAGAATTCCTTGATCAATCCATAATTTTAGGAGATTGTCGGCGCTCTGAAATCTTGACCAAAGCAGGAATCCATAACTGTCGAGCGATTTTGCTAGTCACCAGTAACGAGAATGTGAACATCGAAACCGCGATCGCCGCCCGTCGCCTTAATCCCAATGTGCATATTGTCGTTCGCTCCTCCCGTCAAAATCTCAATCAGTTACTAAAAGATCAATTAGGAAACTTTGTCGCCCTTGATCCTGTAGATCTCCCTGCGGCTTCCTTTGCGGTGGCAGGTTTAGGCGGAGGCACATTAGGCTTATTTCAACTTGGCGATCGCAAATTAAGGGTAGTGGAACGTTTAGTAGAACCAAATGATTATCGTTTTTTGAGAACACCTGCCTATCTCCTACATAAAAAATATTCTCGCCTGTTGAGTGTCACTGACCATAACTCCGATCGCCTCTTCTTTCAATGGGAACCTGATACGATTATCCATGTTGACGATCGAGTTGCCTTCATTGAATTTGTGGAAAATGATTTCTCCACGCCTAGCCGACTTGCTCAACTAACTGATTTTCCTTCTATTCAGCCCAGTTCTTCAGCTTTGCAAAGAATTGATCAACTGTTGCTCAAAATTACAGGTTCCGCATTTTGGAAATCGAAATGGCATCAGATTAGCTCTTGGTTTCAAGCGGTGCGATCGCGTCGTCTCATTCTATGGGGCGTGATAACTGCAATTACCCTATGGGGAATTAGCTCAGTAGTTTTATTCTTTAATGTGCCGAATATTTCATGGCAAAAGGCTGTTTCGGCAAGCATGATCTTGTTGTTAGGAGGATTTGGGGATGTATTTGGAGGACTGAGCGAAGACCAAGTACCTTTGTGGGTGGTGATATTTTGCTTATCCATTACCTTGATCAGTCTACTATTTGTTTTAGGTGTAGTCGGATTGATTGCCGATAGCATTCTCAGTTCCAAATTTGAGTTTTTTAAGCGATCGCTACCTATTCCCAGACGCGATCATATTATTCTGATTGGATTTGGTCGGCTGGGTCAGAGAATTGCGGATATTCTATTCAAGTTACAACTTCCCTTTGTGATCGTTAGTGAAAATCCCCACGACTGTGATCTGGCGGACAAAGTACCTTGGTTCACTGGCAATATTATCGAAGAGTTATCAAAAACAAATTTGGCTACAGCCAAGAGTATTCTCTCGGTCACCGACGATCAGATGCTCAATCTCGAAACTGCTTTGCTAGCCCGTGATGCAGCCAAAAGAATTAATCGCCAAATGAATCTCGCTATTCGTACCTACGATCGCTATTTCAGTGAAAACCTAGCAGAACTTCTGCCCAGTTCTCAATCTTTTTGTGCCTATGCCCTCTCTGCTGAAGCTTTTGCGGGAGCAGCATTTGGCGAAAACATGCTAAGTCTATTTCGCCTCAATCAGCGCACAGTTTTAGTTGCGGAATATATCATTTCCGAGAATGACACATTAATCGGCAAAAATCTTTCGCAAATTGCCTATGGCTATATCGTTGTGCCAGTTTATCTCAAAACTAGCGCCCCTAAAGCTGATGGACATAGTGAGTTCTATATGCCATCCGATGATGAAGTAATGAAAGTAGGCGATCGCCTGACGTTATTAGCTTCAATTTCAGGGCTGAGACGTATTGAATTAGGTAATCTCCATTTACCAAAGCGTTGGCAGTTACGCGCTAAACCACCCCTCAATTCCAGTGTCTTGCTGGATGCGGGCAATAAGCTTAAAAATATTTCAGGTTGCGATCTGGAGATAGCGCGGCGCTTTATGCAAAGTCTCCCTGCGGCGATCGAGTTACCAATGTACGATACGCAGGCTTATCGCCTTGGACAAGCTCTCATGCGATTACTCCCAATTAAAATCTATCCTTTATAGCAATATAAATGAAGGCTGCGCTTCGCGCAGCCTTCATTTATATTGGTCATCAAAAAATCAAAAATCGCAAGGTGACATAGAGCGCCGCAACTACAAGTTGCAGAATCATTACAGGGATGCCATAACGCAAAAATGTCTTAAATGATATTCTCCGCCCATGCTGCTCAGCAACACCTGCGGCAACAATATTTGCCGAGGCTCCTACTAAAGTTCCATTTCCGCCAAGGGTTGCACCGTACATCATCGCGTAAAACAGAGGTAAAACGATCGCTGGTAATTGTCCTGCAAAATCTGGAGAGATAATCTCTGAACCAGCTAAACCGACATTAACCACATATTGCTTGAGTAAGGGAACCATCGCCACCACGAGAGGAATATTCGGGACAACGCTGGAAATTAATCCTACAAAAAAGATCAGAATAATCGAACCAAGGGCAATATTTTTTCCTAAAAGCACTCCCAAGAACCCTGACATACTGCTGATTACACCTGTTTTTTCTAGTCCTCCAATCAGCACAAAAATACACATAAAGAAAATTAAAGTACTCCAATCCACATCCCTCAAAATATGCTGCACAGTGTCAATTTTGCTATGGTGCGCTAACATCAATGCAAGGGCTGAGCCTAGTAAGGCTATGGTTGCTGGAGGTACAGGAATTGGTAATGATTCACCAATTACAAAAAATAGCAGCACAAAAGCAGTGATGATT
Source organism: Phormidium tenue FACHB-1050 (assembly GCF_014696925.1). GTDB lineage: Bacteria > Cyanobacteriota > Cyanobacteriia > Pseudanabaenales > Pseudanabaenaceae > Pseudanabaena. The sequence continues at coordinate 5,056 of NZ_JACJQY010000001.1, forward strand.
GCACCAACGATCAGAGTACGAGGGTGATTGATTGTAGGATGAGGAAGACGCTCAAGGTTTTCTAACTTTTTGTTCCAAATTTTGCGAAATAGAAATGGCAGTATGGCAACAATCACGCCAACAGCAAGCGCCCCACCGAGACTGAGTTTGAGTAAATAATCGACAAAACTCATATTGATCGCATCACCGACAATATAAGTTGCGGGATCACCCACAATAGTTAATAAGCCTGAGCTATTTGCCACAAACACCATCAAAATTAACAATGGTACAAAATCCACCCCAATTTCTTCAGCCATTGGCGGAATGAGTGGTGCTAGTAACATTACAGTTGTGGCATTAGGAAGAACTGCACAGATTGGAGTAGTAATGGCAACTATGCCCAATAACAAGCGATCGCCTCTTCCTTTAGCCAAGATCACCATCTGCGTGGCAAGATACTCAAAAACTTTAGTGGGTTGAAAGGCGCGTACCATCACCATCACTCCAAAGAAAAGCCCCAAAGTCCCATGACTTTTACCAATATATCCAAGGGCTTCGGGCATGGTCATCACATTCATGACTATCAGAATGAGAGCGCCCAAAAAAGCGGCGATCGTAAAATGTAGCCATTCAGTAATCAGTAGAACGATCACGCTGATAAAGGTAATCAACGACACTATTGCTTGCCAAGTTGCCATTCTATTTATTAAATCTGTATATAGCTGTCAGTAAAGTTAGGTCATAGAACCTAGAAAGTAAAGGCAGCGATATACGCCGCCTTTACTTTCTAGGTTCTATGTATTCCAGAGAAATCTTAAAAAAGCTTGCTTCGCAAGCTTTTTTAAGATTTCTCTGGGTTTCAAGAAAGCGCAAAACACTGCACTTTCTGGTTATGCTACAAGAAAGTTGCGATGACTTGAGGAGACACGGTTACAAAAGAATTATTTTGTAACAGATCCATTAATGATTGACTTGGTAAATTAATCGCCTCTAATAAACGTTCACTAAAAGCAAGATTATTTTTAGCTTGATAGCGAATTTCTAATTTGAGGATGGTTAGGCGATCGCTTTCCGATGCATCAACATAGCGTTGTAAATATTGCTCAGAAAGCTGTTCAAAAATTTGATGTAATTCTTCAAAGAGAATATGTTCTTGTAAAACCACAGAACCATGCTTCTCTAATTCTGAACCTTGATTGACTTTGCTCACTAATTTAACAAAATCACCTTGAGCAAATTTCGCCTTAGGATTAAATGGACGGCGATCGCTATATTTTCTGAGAATGTAATCAGGCAAGCTTCTCAGGAGATGCTTTAAATAGATAGAATCACAGATCACATCATCCAACTTGGTATCGCCATCAATAATCCATTCCTCAATACATGCCCCCGTGAGATTTGCGGAACTAAAGTCAGTTCCTAAAGCTAGCGATCGGAAGAGATCAGCACCCTCAAGATTTGCCTTAGAGAGATTCGCCTTACTGAGATTTACGGCAAATAATTTTGCCTGCTGCAAATTCGCACCACTAAGATTTGCTTCAAAAAGATTTGCAAAATCCAGATTTGCTTCACTGAGATTCGCACCACTGAGATTTGCTTCTTTGAGATTGGTTTGGTTGGCATTCACAAAAGGAATGGCGTTTCCTGACAAGATCGCCTGAATATTTTTTGCTTTGACAAATTCTGGTATACCGAGGCTGAGATTAGCTTTGTGTAAATTAGCATTGCTTAAATTGGCATTACTCAGATCCGCCTCACAAAGAAGTACATCAGTCAAATCGGCATTCTGGAGCGTTGCATTTTGAAGTTCAGCACCACTCAAGGATGCACCGCTCAGATTCGCTGCATTGAGATTTGCACCGCTCAACTTTGTGCCAAATAAAGTTGCTTCAGTGAGATTAGCATTGCTGAGATTGACTTCACTGAGGTTAGAGCCACTGAGATTAGCTTTACGCAGATTAGCTCCACTGAGATCCGCTTTCTCTAAATTAGCTCCAGCCGCACTAAATCTTTGTCCTTTCTCGCCATGACTCTCTAACCATAGTTGATGCTTGGCTAAATTCTCTTTCAAAGATGCTCTAAAAATTAACATAGATAAGCCTCTAATAATTAGGAGCGGCGCAAAGCACCGCTCCTAATCTATTTAAGTAAGTTTTAAGTGAGTTGGCGATATGCACTAAAGGGAATGCCAGTACGCTTTTTGACATCCATAATCGATTTGAATTCACCTCGTCGTTGTCGCTCTTGGGCGATCGCGATCGCTACGTTGGGTTCTATCCCAATCGCTATCAAATCATCCGCAGTCATGGAGTTAACTCGCTTCCATGAATAACTTGTCTCTTGGCGGTAGTCATAGCCAAAGGTTACCATTGGCGCGATTTTTTGCAGAGTTGAGTTAGGGATTTCGAGAATGTCGTGGAGTTCTTCGAGACTAGTGAAGATATGCCCTTCTGCCCTTAATGAGTCAATATCATTGGCGTAAACGATCGGTAATCCTAAAACGTTAACTAAGTCATTCTTAGAGCAGCCATTAAACTCAATTTTGGGACGGGTAGCAGCGATCGCCTTAAATAGTTTTTCATCTTCAGGTAATGCTAAATGTTTTGGATAAGTCTTGGTTAAGTATTCACGTTTGAGCGCAAAGGCTGTCGCAATTTGAGCAAACCAAACAATTGTCGCAAAGCCAGAAAGATATGGGGATGAGTAGAAAATAATTCCAGCCGTGACGAAACATGCACCGATCCCAATCCAAATATTAGAGCCAGACTTTACGCCAGCGTAGGCGATCGCGCCACCACCCAATGCTGGTACAAAAGACCACCAAACCCAAGATGGTGTTTGATCAAACCATGAAGGTTGAGACATAGCAATTAAAGTGATTACTGTTTATGTATTGACTAGCTCTTAGCGATTAGCGATTAGCTTATGACTAACAAAAGCTAATCGCTAATCCCCAATTCTGAAAGCTAAATATTCTTAAGTAGCTTTTTTCGTTTTTCTTCGTACTCTTCAGCCGTGATTATACCGTCATCATAAAGTTTTTTCAGATCCCCAAGGGCTGAAGTCGAATCTTTGACGGATGCTGTAGCTGTATTTGCCCCACCGTTAAATCTACGGTTAAATTCAGCATCAGCCATTAACAACAGCATAATAAACTCAATAAAAGCAGCAAGAGAAGGGATGCCTGTCCAGCAAAACAGTAGGTAAACGATTCCCCAACCAGATTGCCCTAGATAAAATTTGTGCGCTCCAAATGCTCCTAGAAAGAAACACCAAAGAATTGCATTAGTTCTGGTCTTCATTACTATCTCCCTCTTAAAACTTGGTTAATGTATAACTACAGGCTTATCTTACAGGCTTGGAAATCTTCTTAGCTAGTAAATATACTATGAGGATTCCCAATTTTGCCTCTAGTAATACTATGGAAATTTGCAGATAAGGATGCATATCGGGATTGGTGTTAAGGACAAACGCAGCTAGCCCGACGAGAGCCAAGGGTAGAAATCTCAAGTTTTTGACTAAGGGTTTCACGCTCAAATGTTTAAAATCAGATGCCATAACTTTTTCTCTGTAAGAGCGATCTCTAAAATAATGCCCTATTTACATTGAAAACTCAATGTTTCGATAGATTTCTGCGATCGCTAATTCAGTATTTAGGGACTCTAACAAAATCGACTGATCTAAACTATCAAAATCGCTGTATGTCCAGACTTGTGCTTGCTTACTATAGCGTTCCACAAAAATTTTGTTTTGGCGAATTAAGAGATATTCACAGAAACTGGGAATAGACCGATACATCCGAAACTTATCTGTGCGATCGTATTCCTCCGTCGATGGCGAAAGCACTTCTACAATTAGAACAGGATTTAAAACTTCATCCTCGCGATCACCATTAAATTGTAAAGCCCCATCAAAAACCATCGCATCAGGATATACGCCACGCCGATAATCAGGAATCCACAGCCGTAAATCATTGTTAATTGCTTCAAAGTTCGTGTCTCGCAGCAAAAATTTGAGGAGAGCAAAAACATTTCCACCAATACGGCTATGTTTAACAGTTCCACCAGTCATTGCAATAATTTCTCCATCGTGGTATTCACATTTTTCTTCAGCGGTATCGGCGATCGCGCGATATTCATCGAGACTGTAATGGCGCTGAATGGTGGCAATCATGGAGTTGTAACTGAAAGACAACATTGATATTCTAGCGTCATCTCTGAACATGAATTAAAAAAGCAAACCCCGTAAGGGTTTTAAAAACAAAATGGCATAGCCATTTTGTTTTTTTTGCATAACTTGCCTTATTTTTACTTGGCTGCAAGTAGCTATAGAATAGGAAATAGCTGAATATTTTGTAGGAGTTGGTTTTGATTTCTTCAGCAGGACTTTCTGATAGTTTGGATTCTGACACTTTGGAGCGCGATCGCGAAGAAGACCTATTAGCGCATCGATCGCATTTTCCTGCTTTAGGAGTTGAAAATCGTACTTACTTTAACTATGGCGGACAGGGGGTTATGTGTGGGGCAGCCCTAGATGCGATCAACAAAAACTTTCGTCATATCGAGTCACTGGGTAGCTTTTCTAATGCGGCTGGGGATTGGATGGTATCTGAATATAATGCTACAAAAAACGCGATCGCCCAAGAATTTCAAGTCAGCCCCACCACGATTACCCTCACCGAAAATACAACTATTGGCTGCAATATTGCTCTTTGGGCGGTGGATTGGCAGCAAGGCGATCACTTATTGCTCTCAGACTGCGAACACCCTGGAATTATTGCGGCGGCTATCCAAATTCAGAAACGCTTTGGTATCGAAATTGACTATTTCCCCTTGACTAATACTCGCAATGCTAGCGCTGAAGGGAAAGATAGTGAAACAGTCGTGGAATTATTAGTTCAGCATTTGCAACCCCAAACGCGGATGGTGATGCTCAGTCATATTTGCTGGAATACAGGACAAGTTTTGCCATTAAAGGCGATCACTAAGGCTTGCCATGCTCAAAATGTGTTGGTTGCCGTTGATGCCGCGCAGTCAGTGGGTGTATTGCCCTTAAATCTGGCGGATATTGCGGCGGATTTTTATGCTTTTACTACCCATAAATGGTGGTGTGCGCCCCTAGGTTTGGGTGCTTTGTATATTCGCCCAGAGGTTTTTGAGGTGATCGAACCAGTATTTGTGGGTTGGCGCGGACTCACAGGCAAGCTTCCTATTCCTCAGTGGCGACAAGATGGGGCAAAGTTTGAGGTGGCTAGCTCGACCTATGCACTCTATGAGTCAATGCGAATTGCGATTGTCCATGCAAATGGTTGGGGAACACAACTGCAACGCTATCAGCGCATTTGTCAACTGAGTAAAATTGTATGGGAACGACTGAATGCTTTGCCCCATATTGATTGTATAAGGCAACTACCTCCAGAGTCGGGACTCATTTCCTTTAAAGTTAATCAGGAATTAATCCCAAGCACATCTCAGAGTGCGATCGCCCAAAAGTCCCATGCATTAATTGCCAAACATTTGGAATCAGAACATCAAATCTTGATCCGTGCGCTTCCCGATCCTGATTGTTTAAGGGCTTCAGTTCATTACTTGACTTCTATTGCTGATATAGAACGTTTGATTTCAGTCTTTGCAGCTATTGATTAAAATTCTCTTCCCTAAATTCTTCTCTCTAAAACAACAAGAATTATCAACTTCCCAACCTTTAGTTAAATCCACCAAGTCTCTACCATGTCTCTATTTTCACAAGCACCTCAACCAACTCCCGACAAAAAAGATCAAACTCTTTCGCGATCGCAGGTACTCATTGCGATGGCAGTAACGGCGATCATCTTTTTGGGAATCTCCAAGGGTTGGGTTTACTTAACGGGTATTCCTATGATTCCGTTAAATTGGCAGCCCGAACATGCCGCGATCGGTGCAGGAATAGGGATAGGTGTAGCTCTACTTAGCAGTTTAATTTATGAAATATGGGAAAGTTACCGTATTGCGGCTCAAGAATATCTAGAAATGGTACTTAAACCCTTAGAACCAATCGATCTAATTTGGCTGGGCTTATTACCTGGATTAAGCGAAGAAATGCTATTTCGGGGGGTGGCTTTACCAGCACTTGGGATGAATGGAATTGCTTTGATTATTACTAGTGTTGTGTTTGGAGCCTTACATATGGCGAGTACTAAGCATTTGTCCTATACGGTTTGGGCGATCGCAGTTGGTATGATGCTTGGTGCAGTCACAATGTATACAGGTAATCTGTTATCAGCCATCATTGCTCATATCCTTACAAATTCACTTTCAGGCATCATTTGGAAATACAAACAATCCAAAATCTAAAGATGACGCAAAGCGCCATTTCTAGATTTTGAATTCTAAAAATGAGAGGCAGCGCATCGCGCTGCCTCTCATTTTTAGATGATTGCGTGAAAACGCATTACTCAACAACTTTTTCTTTGAATTGCTTACCAGCCGAAAAAGCAGGAACGCGGGTAGCAGCAATCACCATTTTTTCGCCAGTGCGAGGGTTGCGACCTTCGCGCTCTTGGCGATCGCGTGGCTCGAATGAACCAAAGCCAACTAAAGTAACGCGATCGCCTTCAGCCACGGCATCAACAATTGATTCGAGGGCCGCAGTAACGATCACTTCAATATTTTTCTTGGATACGGATACCTTTTCGGCGATCGCATCTACTAATTCACCTTTATTCACAGATATAGCTCCTATGTCGCTTGAGATTAAGACGTAATTTTTCTGGATTGGTATCAGGATTGCAGTGGTGCGAAACGCCTCTGTACAATCCATAAGACGGAATCAATACTACAGCACCTATGGCAGTCGTCAAGCGCTTTTGACAAAAGTTTCGCAAAAGTTTTTATACCAGTAGAGATTATGCGAAGCATAATCTCTACTGGTTTAGCGTACAGCTTGTCGCATATACTCACCCCAAACCTGTGCAGCAACTGCACTTGAGCCATTGGTCACCCCCTCATCATTACCAAGCCAAACGGCTGTAACGAGGTTTCGCCTTGGCACAGCACCAATAAACCAAAGATCTCTTCCTTCGTCGGTGGTTCCTGTTTTTCCGACCACAGTACCTTGAGGAATCGCCGCCGATCGCCCCGTACCAAATTGGACAACACCACGCATCATATCTACCATTGTGCTAGCGACACCAGTATCGATCGCCTGACGTGGCTTTATAAAGGTATTTGCATCAAAAATAACGCGACAGGTACTACGATCTTTTGGATTTTGACAGTCAGCACTATCGAGAATACGTTTGATGGCGTGGGGTTTGATGTACTTACCTTCATTGACGACGGTGGCATAGGCTCCAGCCATTTCTAAGATTTTGACTTCATTACCCCCTAAAACCATATTGCTTGATTCATCAAGTTTGGCAGTTATCCCTAGGTTCTTTGCCATTTTCACCACATTATCCAAGCCTGCGCTATCGGCAACCCTCACTGCGACGACGTTTTCTGATAGGGCAAAGCCTCGATACATGTCGATCGCACCGCTACCGCCATTGTGACAGCCGATAAGCCCTGAGAGGGCGCTACAGGAAAATGTAGTGCTAGGGGAAATGCCGCGATCGATCGCCGCAGCATAACTAAATAATTTAAAAGTTGAACCTGGTTGGCGTAGGGCTTGGGAAGCACGGTTAAACTGGCTTGCTCTGTAGTCAACACCACCTGTCATCGTTAGGAGCGAACCGTCACTGCTATTCACCGTCACGATCGCCCCTTGACTAAATCCGTAGCTGCCGCCATCACGAGCAACAGCATCACGTAAAGCATCATCGGAAGCCTTTTGCATGGCGAGATCGAGATTAGTCTCTACAATCAGATTTCCTTCCCGCGCAAAGTTATCGCCGAGAATATCTTGTAATTCTTCAAACACATAGCTGTAGTAATAAGGCGCAACCGAGCCTTGCAGCTTAGTTTTGGCCGCTTCATTGAGAATTAGTACCGATCGCCTTGCCCGCTCAGCATCTTTATCGGTAATCATCCCCAATTCCGCCATGCGATTGAGAATGCGATCGCGATATTCGATCGCTAAGTTTTTGTTTTTAAAAGGATTAATCGTTTCAGGAGAAGGTAACAGCCCGACTAGGGTTGCAGCTTCCGAGAGCGATAATTCTGAAGCTTCTTTGCCAAAATAAAGTTTAGCGGCATCCTTAAAGCCATAAACGCCATAACCCGTATAGGCTCGATTGAGATATAGCCGCAGGATTTCTTCTTTGTTATAGGTAAATGTGAGTTTAATCGCCGCCGCCGCCTCACGCCATTTGCGTCCTGCGGAGTCATCTGTCCCCACATAGGTTTTGCCCAACAAGTTTCTCGCTAACTGCTGGGTGATGGTGCTAGCGCCTTCTAAGCGCTCACCCCGACTACGGACATTGGTGACGATCGCCCTCGCCACACCTACAGGATCAACACCAATATTCCAATAGAAGGAGGTATCTTCAGAGGCGATTACCGCTTGCGGAATGAATTTCCCAAACTCACCCAGACTGGCATATTCCGTATGATTAGCAATATCCGTGGGATCAAGGCGCTTGATACTGTCGCCAGCAAAAACTTCTACGGGACCCTGTTGAGTCACGGGTAAAGGCTTGAGATCAGGAACACGGCTAAGCTCATAGCCGATCGCTAAAACCAGCATCCCTGCGATCGCGCCAATGCCGATTCCCGTATATTGCACTGTGCGAATATACCAAGGCGGCGGGTCAATATAGCGAATTGTGGCGGCTTCGGCAAGTTCAGGAGGTCCTAAAGTAATTGTCATTTTGTGACGCAGTGGCACGGACTTAAGGCGCTGCTTTTGACGATAAATGCCATTAGTCGAGTCTTGGTCTTGCAGAATAAATTGGGCTTTCTTTTGGGTGCGATCGCGAACTAATTGTGCATGAACTTGGCTCACAAGCGGAGTTTGCACGACGATATCGCATTTGCCAGTACTGCGTCCTAATATGTAGCGATCGCCCACTAAGTCATAAATTTCGGGTTTATCTTTTTGCGATCGGCGTACTTCTAGTTTGGGGACACGCTCTTTGGGATTAATTTTTAAAACACCATTAACCACCTGAGTAAGCTGATGGATCTGGGTCATCAACTTGGACTGAGGTGGTTTCGGGGACTTAGGCTGTGATGGTGGCTGTGGCGATTGTGACGATTTCATAGGTAGCTAGGACGCTAAATTTGAGGGCGTGGTTTCCGATTATGCTCTCAAATTTAATTATGCACTTAAATAAAGAAGAGCAACGCTTAGCGTTGCTCTTCTCAGCATATTTCAATATTTTTTATGCTTCTATGGTGCGTGTTAGCAGTACGGGAACTGTGGCATTAACACGCACATAGTCAGATACTGAGGAACCCAACAAGCGATCGAGGTCGGGCAAACTACGGGCGATCGAGGGGCGGCGATCGGGTGAACCAATCATCAAGAGACTAGCATTGGAATCATCGGCGAGTTTACAGATTTCTTTGCCCACATCACCAGAACTGATGAAGGTGCGAGTTGGAATATTCATCCGCTTCAGTTTAGCGCTCGCTTCAACTAAAACTGGATCGGTGTTAGCATTGGCATCCTCTTTGCGCTTGACTACCCTTGCTAAGAAAATCTCTACATCCTTTGCGCCACTGACAAGTTTAATGGCGAGATCAAGGCAATTATTGGCGGAGGCTGAACCATCTACGGAAACCATCACACTCCGAATCGTCTTGATGTAAACGTCATCCTTGATCAGCAGCATGGGTGCGTCAGATAATTGGAAAACATACTGACTGACCGAGTTTGCCAAAATAGCTTGCAAGCGCCCCATGCCACGAGATCCCATGATCATTAGGTCTGGCTTTAGATCTTCAGCAATTTTGCAGACTACATCTTTAGGCTCACCTTCTTTGAGCATTGCTACGGTGGTATTACCTGAAGCCAAGCGCAAATTTTTTACTTCTCTTTCGACAATCTTTTCACCCGCAAGACGATATTCTGTAATCGCTTCGGAGTTGGTTGAATTGGGGATGACATGCAGTACATTAACTTGCAAATTTTGCATACTAGGCAGGGCTAGTAGCATGTTCATCATTTCGCGCGATCGCCCCGAACCATCGACAGCCAATAAAACTTGTTGGAACATAATCTTAGATCTTTAAAAATTTGCTATATCTTGAGTAAAGCTTAATTACAAGGCGATCGCTGCAAAACGTTGAGATTCTTAAAAATTAAATATTGAATCCTCTGTGCCTATACCTAGCTATAACCATCCTTGAGTTAGCTACTCCTATTGGCGATTAATGGAAGTTGGGCAATAACAAGTTTAATTAATTCGATAAATTTTTTCTCGGAGAGGCGATCGCTCAACAAACCAGTAAATATCCAGATCTCCAACTTTTTCTTGGCGATCGTAAAGGACTATAAATTCATAAAAAAGTCGGGGAGCTTAATCTCTAACCTTCTAGAAAGCCTTTGGTTGCTGCAATTACAGTTTTTGCAACTGGATGATTGATGGCTTCTTCTAGTGCAGTAACGCTACCTTCTTTAAGAGCGTTAACTATTTTTTGTTGAAGTGTGGAATCATTTTTGATGACTTTGAGAGCTTCATTTTTTATAGAATTTTGTCCCTTTTCGGTGTTGGGATTATATTCTTCAGAAAGTTGATCGAGTAGCTCTTTGATTTCTTTGGCAGCTTGGGAAAGATTGGAAGAATAGTTGTTCTGTGTGCCGATGTTGTCTCCTGCAACTGTTATATTACCAGTGTTAACTTGTCCGACTGAGTTGTGGAAGTTTAAAGTGGTTTCAGAATTGCTCACGGTTTCCTCTTGATTTTGATTAACGTAAATGTTAACAGATGCTGAATTTGATAGTTGGTTATCCAATCGTTTATTTTCATCTTCAAAAGATTTGTAAAGCATTGACCTTGCGCCAGCATCATCAATTAAGCTTATTACATTGACAGATTCATAACTAATGTCACATTCAACCGTGTATTTGCGGTTTTCGTAGCGGCGTTTGAGGTTGGCGAAGTCGTAGAAATGGGGATTTTGACTGCCTCCACAGGTGTTGCAGTTGCAGGGGATTAGCTTTTTGAATTTGTCGGCGAGGCGTGTGTAAGAACTGTGGATTTTGTCGAGTTCGTGGGTAACGACTGTTAGTAAGTCGCGCTTGTTTTTGCCAGAGACTCGGATCTTGATTTCACGTTTGCCGTAGTTTTCAATAACTTCGGCTCGGGTGATAGCATATTCACGCTTATGGATGATTACGCCGCTACGCCAGACAATTTGTTTGTTTTCAGTATCTTTCTCAATATACTCGTGCATGGAGACGATGAACTGGCAAACAATCCCTTTGGGCATGAAGTCATAAGTATAGAGAAGAATTAGGTTATTTCGTTCGTCCCAAAGATAGTTCGGCTGAGTTTTCGTAAGGAGTTGAGGAGCAATATAACTGTCTAATGTTTGAGGTATTTTGTAGCATAATTGGAATTTTTGCATTAGTTCCAAGAGTTCAGCATACATTTCCCTGTATTCTTCGTTGCTCCAGATTTGAGATAGATCTTTATAAGTGAAGCGCCCAAAGTTAGCAATTACCTCTGTACTATCTAGAATAGCATAAGCCGCATCAGTTGCCCATTTGGGTTTGAGGATGACAGTTTTATAGAGAGGTGAAGTTTTATCGTCTTGAAAATGAAGGCAAATACCAAGATCATGGAAATATTCACTTAGTTTAAATTTATATGTACCCTCTTTATATCCATTCTCTTCGCAAATTTGTATATAGTCCATATAGCTAATGTAATTTCGCGAATCTTGCTCTAAAGCAGTGCGGACTTTAACCCATGTTTTTGGTAGAAGGTCACCAATATGGGGGAGTTGGTTCATTTGATATTTACATGCATCAATAATTTTCTCTAAATTGTAGTTGTCTGCAAGGTTGGTTGGAATGTCCTCTTTTAGACTCCGAAAGTCACTGCGTAGATTACTAGGGAGTTCTCTTTTGCGATTTTCCTTTTCATTTTTGACAATCAAAATTGGACTATTCTCACCAAGTAATTCTATAATACTGAGCCAATAGTAAAAATCCGTATCTTCCTTACGATTATCGGCAACAAGGATGTATAAAGAACGTTTGCTGAGAAAAAACTGATGGGTCGTATGATAAATTTCTTGCCCTCCAAAGTCCCAAATATTTACGAAGAAACGATTTTCATCCTCTCTAACGAATGACCATCTTAAAACTTCTATTCCTTTGGTCGTATCTTCTTTGCATAGTTGGTAATTAGGATTAATGATTTTATTGGCTAGAGAAGTTTTGCCAGCACCGCCTTCTCCCACAATCAGTAGTTTTGCTTCATAGAGATAATCTACGCCTTCAGTTTCTAGCTGTTGGAAGTACTCTCGAATAGCTGTGATGCCTTTTTTTGTCAATTCTAAAGGTGGGATTTGAATTGGATTTTTACTTAAACCTAGATACGAAAGCTTTAGCAACTTGGCTATTGATGGTGGCAATATCTCTATTTTATTCTCCTGTAATTCAAGAGATTCAAGAGCAGGTAACTTTGTTATTACCTCTGGGAAATGTTCGATAATTTTATTGTTTTTTAGATCAAGGAATTGTAGATTGATTAGCTGAGCAAGTGCTTCTGGAATATTACTGATTCTATTAAAGCCGAGATTGAGAAATTGGAGGTTTGTCAATCTCGATATCTCTTCTGGAATCTCTTTTATAGAGTTGTGTCTAGTCTGATCTCCACCTAGATCAAGAAATTGGAGATTGACCAACCCTGTGATCGCTCTAGGGAAATAGCTTAGATTATTGGAGTTGAGATGAAGGATCTTAAGGTTGGCTAGATCACTAATCACGTCTGGAATTTGACTGAGATTGTTGTCGCTTAAGTAGAGAGATTGGAGATTCTTTAATCTTGCTATCGATTCAGGAAATCGGTTTAGACGGTTGTCACTTAGGTGGAGAGATTGAAGACTATTTAATTGTGTGATCGATTCTGGGATCTCACTGATATAATTACTTCTTAGATCAAGAGCTTGGAGTTTTGATAGTTTTGTGATTGATTCTGGAAATTCGAGGATACCATTATTCCTTAGGTCGAGAGATTTAAGATTTGATAATTTTGTAATTGACTCTGGGAATTTGTTGATATTGTTGTTGTTTAAGTTAAGGGATTGAAGCCTTTTTAATCCTATGATTGAATTAGGGAAATACTCTATCTTATTAGAACTTAGGTCAAGAAATTGAAGGTTGGATAGTTTTGTGATTCCGTTAGCAATCTGACTGATATAGTTGCTTCTTAGATCGAGAGATTGGAGGTTAATCAGTTTCATGATTGTATTAGGAATATCACTAAGACAGTTGTCACTTAAATCAAGCAATTGAAGATTAAACAGCCTTGTTATTATAGAGAATTCGCTTAGCTTATTGGAACTTAAATAAAGAGATTGAAGATTACTCAATTGAGTAATTGATTCTGGTATCTCATCGATAGAGTTGTTCCTTAAGTCAAGAGATTGAAGATGAATAAGATTTATGATTGCTTCAGGGAAATGGCTAATGCGGTTATTACTTAGATCAAGGAATTGGAGATTGCACAACTGTCCTATTACTTCTGGTATTTTGTCGATATCATTAGAGCTTAGATCAAGAGATTGTAAATTGGGCAGCTTTGCTAACTCAATTGGTAAAGTTTGGAGACGATTTTTTAAAATTCTATATTCCGTAATTTTACCTAAAACCAATTTTTTTAGGCTTTTACAGTTACCAATCGCTGCTGGTAATACCTCAATACCTTGCCCAGCCAAGTTGAGTTCTTCCCACTCCTCTCGCGCAGCCTGTTCGATAAGTTCTTCTAATTCTGATGGCAACATGATTTCAAGGAAAAAGTAAAAAGGTAAAAGGCAAAAACTGGGTTGGGTTTGGGAGGTTGAGATCCCCGACTTTTTCTACTCAAGCAAAAGGGATTTGCAAATTTACAAAAAAAGTCGGGGATCTGGGCTTGTAAGTAATTATCTATGATTTATTTGTTATTTGCAAAATCTTCTGCCATTTCCGCCATAAAAGGCGATAGGAAACAAGGAAAAAATTGGGATAGCCGAGAAGGGCAACCACGGGGGGATTGCCCCTACTTTAGAAACTACCAAGTAATGTCAGTATAAAGTAAAAATTGATGTTTAGAGAGTGACTATTTGATTGGTGGCTGCTGACTTTTCGGCAGCATTAGCAACCGCAAGAGAATGCAAAATACTCTCATGGTTAGTGTAGAGCGGCGTACCTGTAAACAGATGCGAGAGAACATTTTCGGTATCCTTCTTAAATAAACCTCGCGTTGTTCCTGCATCAAGTTCCATTTCTCCATCTGCTGTAACTAATTTCCCCTTATCACCAGAAAAAATTAGCGCTCCTTGACTACCCTGTAACTCCATAACTCGCTCTGGATGCCAAAAGTCTTCACCTTTACTATAGCTAACATCAGCGAGAACTCCATTCTCAAACTGAAGTTGAGCATTGCAGACACAGGAAGTAAAATGACGTGGTAGATGATCACCCCTATAGCGCAACTGACAAGATACAGCCTTTACTTTCCCAAACAGAACAATTATTCGATTCAGCCGTGAAACTGCTGCGGTTAAGGGAAATCCAAACAAATCTGGTTTGTATGTCCATTTATCTTGGACAGGACGCTGTGGACTTTTAGTGGAATATCGAGCATAAAAAGGATTGCCAACCTTAGATAAATGCTCCATTACTAGTTGATGCACACCACCTAATAGTTCAATATGTTCGACATGGAGCATTAAGTTCTGTTGCTGGGCAAGTTTGACCAATTCCTCGGCTTCAGCCAGATTAAAAGAGAGTGGATATTCGACAATCACATGCTTACCCGATCGCAGGGCTTGTCCCACTACAGCCCCATGATCGCGATTGACATTACAGATCACTACTAGGTCAATATCAGGACGCACAACTAGTTCTGACCAATATTGATGCACATGGGGAATCGCAAATTCTTGGGCGATCGCCTGTGTTTTTTCGGGATTACCTGCGATCGCCACCAGCGTAATACGTGGATCTTGACTGAATATTTCAGCGCGTAATTTGGCAACAAAGCCAGACCCAACAATACCAACTCGCAAAGGTTGATGAGAGATCGCGTAACTAGTCATGATTTGGAAGTTCTCTAATTATGTAAATACATAATAAAGGCGGCGCGATGCACCGCTTTTATTTTTTCACTTTATAAAAAAGAGCGGCGTATTGCGCCGCCTTTTTTTACTTGAGGCGATGCAATTTAGACGGTGGCAATAGTTTGCGCTCTGGGGCAACTTTTTGCCTTGGCGATCGCACATAAAAGATTTTGCGTCCTGTCGTCTCATTCACCCAACGGGCAAAGCGACTCCACACTTTTTCAGATAAATATTTCTGAGCAACGATCGCTAAACCAATGACGACAGCGATCGGGAATACTGAGTCAAAGGGATTTCCATCGCGGCTACCCACAAATAGCAGCACAACTGCGGAAATCAGTGCAGAGATCAGTAAAAATTGAAATTTAGACATATATTTCCTGAATTATGCGTTTATTGGGGATTGGCTTTTAGCTTTTGGCTTTTAGCTTTTAAATGTACTTGAGAAACCATTTAAGAATTGTAGTTTTTGCCCCCCTACCCCCCCAATTCTGGGGGGAACCATATTTAAGTCCCCCAGAATTGGGGGATTTAGGGGGCTAGACACCTAGAGCTTTAAACGAGAAAGTATCGTGTGATTCTTAAATGGGTTCTGAGCTAACAGCTAACAGCTAACTGCTAATTGCTAACAGCTAATTGCTAATTCTAACGAGTTTTAAAAGTTGTACCATCTTTAGCGATCGCGAGACATTTAGTTATAGCTGTAACACCGATTGATTGCCATGCTTGCTGCATAGCTTGGGCAACTGACTCTATTGTACCCATTGGGGCTAAAGAAAGTAGTGTTGGTCCCGCGCCACTGATCACCGTGCCATAGGCTCCCGCCGCGATCGCGGCTCCCTGCACATCAGCCATACCTGTTATCAAACTTTGGCGATAGGGTTGATGTAATTGATCCTGTAGTCCCGCCTTAATCCAACTAGCATTTCCTGTCTGAATCCCGTGCGTTAACAATGCCAAATGCGAAGCGTTAAAAACTGCGTCATGCATGGAAAATTGTTTTGGTAAAACCTTGCGTGCTGCTGCGGTCGATAACTCAAAGGCGGGAATTGCTAACGCGATCGCAATATCTTCATGCCATTGCAAATCACAAAATTCCCATCCTCCCGCTTGATTGGAAGCCATCAGTTGACATCCGCCCAACATTGCAGGAGCCACATTATCAGGATGTCCCTCCATCTCGATCGCAAGATCTAATAAAGCAATGCGATCGAGGGGCGATCCTGCTAACAGATTTGCGCCAAAAATACCGCCCACAATTGCTGTTGCAGAACTGCCCAAACCTCGCGATAGTGGGATGGCTGTGTCTGTATGAAAGGCGATCGCTGGAATGGGGCGATCAATAAGCTGATAAAACTTAGCTATGCTTTGATATACAAGGTTGGTTTCGTCTCGTTCCACCTTGTCTGCGCCTTCCCCCGATGCAGTGATGGTTAAGCGATCGGCGAGGGAAAATTCAAAACGGTTATAGAGCGATAGGGCTGCGCCAAGGCAGTCAAACCCAGGACCAATATTAGCAGTGGTTGCGGGAACGGAAACTTCAAAAATGGTCATGCTGAAAAACTAAAATAAAGAGCAGTTTTTTGTGGTTCAGCTTCGCCGAACCACAAAAAAACTGCTCTTTATTTTACGGTGCAGCCTTTACTTTAAGAATGCCTCAATTTTGGTTGCTTCTTGCAAACTCCGCTTGATGCAATCGCCTAAAGCGACACCACCAATAAAGTTGGCACTCACATACAAGCCTTGAGATTTTTGTAATTCTTTTTCTACCGTCGCAAGCCGATCTAAATGTCCAATCTCATATTGAGGGATAGCCTTATCCCAAACATGGACAGCGATCGCCTTCGGTTCGGCTTTTGTGTCAGGACGCAGGATGGTTTTCTTGAGATCTTGATGAACGGCGGCAATGATTTCAGGCTCTGAAAGCTTAGCTAAAGCAGGATCGAGCGTGCCACCGATAAAGTTTAATAACAGTTGCCAACCTTCAGGGGCACGTCCAGCAAATAGACTGGATGACCAGATTGTGCCTAGGGTTCTCACGCCTTGAGTGCGCGGTATCAAATTGCCAAATCCTTTCATGTCATAGGCAAATTCGCTCTTAGGATATGCCATCACCACACAAGCTACAGTCGGATAAAAAATCTCGTTTAAGGCTTGGCTAGCTGCTGGTAGATAGTCTTGCAACAGTTTGGCGGTGACATAGGCGGGGGTACTGAGTACTACCGATCGCGATCGCACCGTTTCTTCACCTATGGGCGTATCAAACTTAGAAATATAGATTTCGCCTTGCTTTTCTAGCGAGATCAAAGTCCATTGCTGCTTGACGGCTGTACCCTGCTCTCGTAACTTCGTAGCGATCGCCTCAGGCAACATCTTAATCCCTTGCCGAAATGAACCCAGTTCACCAGCTTTAACTTTGGGAAGATTGGGATCATTCAGCTTTTGGGCTTTACGTTCTTTTGCCGAAAGGATTGCGCCTGCAAGCAAACCGTTATAGCTATCTTCTAAGCGAAAAATCTTAGAAAAGGCTGCCTTGGCACTAAGTCGTTTCGGATCACCTGCGTATACACCTGAAATAAACGGTGCAACTAATCTTTCAACCGCTTGTTTACCTAGTAGGCGTGAAAAGAATTGATCAACGGATTCTTCGCCAGCCATTGCGGGACGCGCAAAGCCGATCGCCCCTAAAGCCAGACGAATTTTGCCGCCCCAAGTCAAAATTTTGGAGGCGATCGCTGTCGGTGGACTCATGGGTAAGGCGTTTAACTTGCCATTGAGAAAGACAAAACGGGGCAATTTGCCATCAGCTAATACCAATTCGTCCTTTAGTCCCACCTGAACTGCTAAACGCAATAACTCAGGCGCAGGCTGAAAACTATTTGGTCCCTCTTCCCATTGATAACCTTCGTCATTTTTAGCGCTGGTGATCGCACCACCTAACCGATCCTGTGCTTCCGCAACCAAGACGCGATATTTTTTGGCGATCGCTAGTTCATGGGCGATCGTTAAGCCTGATATCCCTGCGCCAACGACAAGAACATCTAAGGGTTGATTGGTTGCAGAGGAGGGTGTTAGGGACATAGCTAAAAGGACTTAAAGGCAATGAGCAATTTTCAGTCTAGTACAACAAAGATCCTATAGCTCAGTACAAGCTTTATTTAGATTTGTGCAGCCGCCATAGGCGGCTTGTTTATACTGAGTGCTGAAATAAAGCGTTCAAATACACTTTGGCTGTACTGCGATAGCTATGGGATGCGTTGTGGGATGTGCCGTGGCGATCGCTACCACCGTTTTGCAACAAAAACAAAGACAAGGCGGCGGCAAATACACGATCCTGATCCCAGTCAGGATGTGACTCTAGGTAACTTTTGAGGGTTTCGTGCAATTCTTCAGGAATCTCTGCCAATATACTGACGGTCGTACTCATGCTGAAACCTCAACTATTAAACAAGTTTGATAGAAATGACGCAACCATTTTTCAGAGGTCGGGCTTTAATTGTGCGTGCAACTAGCTGTTCTTGTCAACGTAACGAAGTGTTAAGTATTGATGATAAATAAATGAAACCAACTTGATAGAATCAGTATTTTAGAGCGATTTGATTTACGTATCTTAATAATCAAAGGGGCTTAAAAGTTTTCCCAAATGAAATGCTCATTCTATTAACGAATCCTTAACCAGTAAGGCGGCAGTATCTTTACCTCCAAAAGCACCTGTGGAAAACTAACAGTTATCTGTGGAAAAAGTCCCAATATCTGTGGAAAAGTCTGTGGAAAACTTTTGAAGATCTAATTTGAAAATTATTTTTTTCTTAATATTTATGGTGATTTCTAAATCAACAAAAAACGACACTTTACGTTAATTTACGTTTTTTGCTGTTAATGACTCAGCCAATTTTCGGGAACAACGATTAATGTTGTGCCTTGCCGCCTCAGAATAATGACTTTTTGTTGAGCCGCGATCGCAATTTGAGGGTTATCACATTTTGCTTTCCATGAACTACCCTCATAGTGGACTCTTCCCGACTCTCCTGCGGGGATTTCCGTAAGCGTAACCCCTTCACTCGATTCTTTTAGTTGATGTGAATCCTTGGGAATAAATCGTCGTGAAGCCACTGCTAACATCGCCGAGATCACCATCCAAGCCAAGATTTGTAAGGCAGGAATCGGCAAAATCAGCGCGATCAAACCTACTAGCAATGCAGCTAAGCCCATTGCTCCAGCAATCAAAAAGGTTGGCAATGGCACTAGCAACTCAATAATGCAAAGGGCAATACCGATCAGTAGCCAGACTTGACTAGGTAGTAAATTCATTGCACACCTGATTTATCAGAATTATCCCAAAACACAGTTTTTGTAGCGCAACGAAGTTGCGCTACAAAAACTGTTCTTTATTTTACTTTCTTGCTACCACAGGAATTAGTAATACGTAGCTTCACCACACACTACTAATTCTTGCCTGTAGCCTCTGTCGCAGGGACTACTTCTGATTTGACAATTGTGCTACTGGGTTTGGGGCTATTGATTTTGATTTTTTGGGAATCCAGAGCTTTTTCCCGTCTAGAGCGATCATCCTCAGTGGTTGATTTAATAACCTTATTGCGAGCGACTTCTACAGTTTCTGGTAATTTAGGGCGATCGCCTGCTGTCGGCTCGCTAGGGCGTGAATTAGTTGCAGTTGGTGCAATTGAGTCCAAATCTGGCGCATTGGATAACAAACCACCTAAACCATTAATTAAATTGCGAATATTGTTACGCAGCTTTGGATCTCCTGTCAGTTCATCGAGATCGGCGGTAATTTTCTTCGCATTGGCAAAAGTTGCCCTAGCCGAGTCCAGAGTTTCGCGTAATGCGGAGATGGTAGCTGGATCATTGAGTTCACCAGATACTTTGCGAAGGTTTGCCGAGGTTTCGGCAGCATTTTCCGCGAGTTGCTGCAAGTTAGCAATCAACTTGCCATCATTTAACAAAGGTTTAGCGCTAGCTAGCAGCGATCGCGCTTCTCTGGAAGTAGCCGCGATCCCATCAAGGGTTTGGGCTAGTTTTTCGCGATTGACCTCAATCAAGTCTTGGGCGCTATTTGCCACATTGCCAACTTTCGTCGCTGCACCACTAATTGCATCAGCAGTATCACCAAATTTCGCAAGCTGACTTTCAAAAGTTCCAACCACTCGATTGGCTGAATCCGTAAGCTTTTGGATACTTTTAGCCGTTGATTTGGCAGCAACTAAGGTTTCGTTGAGGTTATCGATTAAATTTTGATCGTTGATTTTGCGTAATGCAGCACTCGAATCCTTGAGTAAGGCAATGAAGCTCACACCACGCACACCGTCAATCTGCCCACCCTGACAAATAATCAAATCAGCATTGCAATCCTTAGCGATCGGATTCATTTGCGGATCAATGGCTAATTTATCTTGCGGCGGGAAAATATCAATGTTGGTATTGCCTAAAAAACCGCTTTGATTAGTTTCGGCAATCGATTGTTTTGGAATAATCAGCTTAGGATTTTCAATACTTACTTGCACATCAACGCCTTCGGTTTGGGCGGTCATGGCAGT
Organism: Phormidium tenue FACHB-1050; assembly: GCF_014696925.1. Taxonomy (GTDB): domain Bacteria; phylum Cyanobacteriota; class Cyanobacteriia; order Pseudanabaenales; family Pseudanabaenaceae; genus Pseudanabaena. The sequence continues at coordinate 25,790 of NZ_JACJQY010000001.1, forward strand.
TACTCGTCCCACTTCTACACCACGAAACCGAACCACTGAGCCAGTATTTAGTCCACTTGCATCAGCTATTTTGATCGTAAACGTAAACTTAGAACTACTCAGTTGTAACCCGCGCAGCCATAGCAATGCGCCCCCAAGCGCCACTACTCCACCAATGATAAATAAGCCAAGCGCACCGTCGCGTAATGTTTTTCGCTGCACGAGCCTTATACCTCCCTAGTCAAAAGTTGAATTGGACCTTCAGTACTGCCACTAAAAAATTGTCTGACATACGGATTGTCGGCAGTATCAATTGTACTCACGTTTCCTGCATAGCGCACCGATCCGCGATAAAGAACGATCAAGCGATCGGCTGTACGGCGGATCGTGCTGTCTTGGTGAGTAACGACAATATAGCTATCACAGACCTGTTGTTCTCGGAGCGATCGCATCAAGTCTTCGATAATGGTCGAAGCCACAGGGTCAAGTCCTGCGGTGGGTTCATCATAGAGCAGCACTTTTTTGGTTTGCGTTTTGGCGGTGGGGTCATCCATAATCGCACGGGCAAAACTCACCCGTTTCCGCATCCCGCCTGACAGTTGGCTAGGATAGCGATCGCTAATGTTATCTAAACCCACCATGGCAAGCTTATGTTCGACCAGTCGATAAATCTCGCGGCGTGACAGGCGGGAATGCTCAAATAACGAGAATCCCACATTTTCGGCAACCGTGAGTGAGTCAAAGAGGGCGGCATTTTGGAATACCATCCCAATACTTAAGCCGTAACCTCCTTCTTGGATATCATCTTCCGAAGAAACAAGGTTGCCATTGATGTATAACTCACCTTGGTCAGGGGCAAGTAGTCCGCAAATAATGCGTAAGATTGTCGATTTGCCAGTACCAGAGGGTCCAATGATAGCGATCGCTTCACCTGTATGCACAGTGAGATCGACACCATTTAGTACAGCATTAGATCCAAAACTTTTATGAATATCACGCAGTTCTAGCAAGGGTGTGACCACATTGCTACTATTTTTGATCAGAGATCGGACTGGCTCCATCGACATGTATTTCTGATTGAAAAAATCGCTCTACCAAAAACTAACATTTTTTCAGAAACTTTTCCTAAAAAAACTCTAAATCAGCAATTGTTACTAAAACCCGAAAGAGGATAGGTAGTGCTGAGCACTGCTTCTCCTCTTTCGGGTTACACGGCGCACGCAAATTGCGATAAAACCGAAAAACTAGAAGCAGTGCTTTTCACTGCTTCTAGTTTTTCGGTTTTGAATTACCGTAAGATGTTGGTGGCTATCCTAAAGCATTAATATATGAATCTTGGCAAGCGTAATCGTTTCTCCGCTAACAAAATTACCGTCCAATTGCTACGTGAGGGCATTGTCGAGTCAATCCACTCTTGCCAAGCAGCTGTCGTTGATACTAGAGGTCGAATCCTCTCAGCAGCAGGTGATCCCCAGACAACTACCTTTGCCCGTTCTAGCCTTAAGCCAATTCAAGCTCTACCCGTCTCGATTACTGGTGCACAGGAGCGGTTTAACCTTTCAGAAACCGACCTTGCCATTATTTGCGGCTCGCACCAAGGGACGATCGCCCAAGCTCGACAAGTTTTTAGTATTCTGTGGCGATGTGATGTAGAGCCAAGCGCTTTACAATGCCCAGTCCCCGAATGTCAAAAAAGCCCGCTCCAGCATAATTGTTCTGGCAAGCACGCAGGCATGATTGCTATTTGCAAACAACAAGGGTGGCAGATTTCTTCGTATATGGATCGCCATCATCCTGTACAGCAACTCGCGCTTAATACAATGGCAGATCTCTTACATATGCCTGCTGCCGAATTTATTTGCGCCCATGATGATTGTGGTGTTCCGACCTATTTATTAGAGATTGGTCAACTAGCGCGACTCTACGCTTTACTATCAGCTCATGATCAATTGCATCTAGAACGTATTACCCGTGCGATGACTAGACATCCTGACATGGTGTCTGGAAATGGACAATTTGATACAGAGCTAATGCGCCTCAGTAATGGTGAAGTTATCAGTAAGTCTGGTGCAGAAGGAGTGCAATGTATTGGAAGGATTGGCGAAGGATTGGGGTTAGCCATTAAGGTGATGGATGGCTCTAAAAGAGCAAAAAATGCGGTTTCTATCCATTTGTTAAAACAATTAGGATGGATTAATCCGTCAGTTGCTCAAAGTCTCGAAGAATCATTTCTTTCCGTTGGTAAATATAGCCGTCTCGAAGCAGTTGGTGAGTTGTCACTAGCATAAAAGAGGATTTAAAAATCAAACCCAGTAATACCAAAGCACAAAATGGCGTAGCCATTTTGTGCTTTGGTATTACTGGGTTACTTTCACTGCATAGCTTTTACGTTTTATAAATGCAAAAATTAGCACTAGAAATGTACATATTCCCGCTAAATAAAGTGGATAACCATAGGAACTAGGATTATTTTGATTAACAACTAATCCTGCGATTACGGGGCCAAAAGCGTTGGATACACTGAGATAGGAGGAGTTTAGCCCTAAAATTGTACCCTGTTGCTCAGGACTAGTATTTAGAGAAATTAGCGCACTAATCATTGGCTGTACAACTGAGTTCAGTAGCGAAAAGAGAACGCAAACAGCAACAAAATAATATGCATTCTCCCAAATAGGCATTAAAACGAAAGACAGACTACGTATAAATAATCCTAAAAAGAGAATTTGGACTAGTTGCAGATGTTTGGTCATTTGAGCAATACCTAGAGTCTGCATCACTACACCTAATACTCCAAATAAAACAAACATTAGGGTAAGTGCATCGCTATTCTGTTTGAGAACCTGCAAAAAATAGGGTTGGAAAGCAAACGTAAATAGAGTGAATGTCATTCCTGTGAGGAAATTGATAATCAATAAAATACCGATTTTCGGCATAAACAATCCTGTAATCAGTTTCTCCAAACCAATGTCAAAGATGTTTTGAGCCTTCTGAGCTTTAGTTTTGAGAGTTTCTGGTAGAAGGAAAATTGTGAGGAATAAGGCGATCGCAGCAATCGTTCCCGCAACTAAAAAAGAAGCACCAAAGGACTTGCCCAAAGGTGTATTTAGGGCAGCTTTTTGAGCAAGTAAACTGATTGCGGGTCCAAGAATAAATCCTAATCCAAAGGCTGCTCCATTAATTCCAAAGGCTTTAGCGCGGTCTTCAGGATTAGTAACATCGGAAATAACAGCTTGGGCTACTGAAGCATTTCCACCTGTGATTCCGTCAAGAAATCTCGCCAAGAATAGGACTGCGGCACTTCCTGCTGTCCCTGCCATCAGATTGGCAATCACCGTCCCTGCTAAACTTAGTATTAATAGAGGCTTACGACCAAATCGGTCTGATAGTTTACCGATAATTGGTGTAGCAAAAAATTGGGCGATCGCATAAATCGCAAATAGCAAACTGGTCTGAAAATCATCTAATTTAAACTGTCTGCCATAGAGATACAAAACAGGGATCAGAATCGTAAAACTCAGAGAGTTAATAAAAGAAATGAGAGCAATAATCCAAAATTTACGATTCATTCGCTTAGGCGATCGCATATAGTCCTTGTCTATACTACAGTGCTACCACAGACTTTTGTAGCAATTACAGAGTAAACGAACCACAAAGAAATTTTTGAAAGCGTTGCTTTGCAACGCTTTCAAAAATTTCTTTGGTTTGTGAACGAAACACATACCGAAACACAAAATGGCTTAGCCATTTTGTGTTTTAAAACCCTTATTGGGTTTGGTTTTCAATTCACAAAAGTGTGACAAAAATTTTGTGAATTGGTATAAAAAACTAAATAAATTTGCGATCGCTATTGCATTCTTGTAGTACGTGTAGTATAAATGTAGTGCAGCGTAGTTCAAGCGCGTAGAACGCCTAACCTGATTGATACTACAAGTACTACTCAAGTAGTTGTGTAGCAATTGGGAAAGGAGATACAGCCTCGCAAACTGCTGAATTCCTTTATGCAATGACTTGCCTATCTGGGCTGAAGCATTCAGGGTTATTGCTACCAGATAGGTGCTGCTTGTTCGCAAGTGGCATCTATCACCAAACCAAAACTCTCAATTTAAATTTTGCCTATGGCAAAATTTAAATTCGCTAAATATTGACGGGTAGCTCAGTGGTAGAGCATTGAAAACATCCTTTTTCGTCACTTACCTGCAAAGGTCGCAGATTTAGGGTTATCGCCTGAAACGCCAAGTGTCGGGGGTTCGAGTCCCTCTCCGTCAATTGGGAGTTTGATTTTGAGTAATGTTTTGGAGAGATAGTTATGCGATCGCAATCGAAACTTCTCTTTGCCCTAGATTACTACATGGTGCAAAGCGCCATGTAGTAATTAAAGGGACGAATTGGTGAGGGTTATCGCTTAGGATGCATCACCTCCATGAGGTGACTGGGTTCAATTCCCAAAATCCCTTCCTAAACTAGAGGTTTTGCCTGCTGGTTGCCATCTCTCCTTAACAAAGCAAAAAATCAAAGTTCCAATCTTGGGGTGGATAGTTCAACTGGTAGAACGCACTTTAGCCCGCAAGGGACGCAGACTTTAAGGTTATCGCTTTTAACGATCCCCCCCTTTATGTCGCGAGATGTGGGTTCAAGTCCCATTCCACCCCCTTCTAAAAGCTAATGGCTTTTAGGTTTTAGAAAATTTTGATTGCACTGCAAGTGCAATCAAAATTTTCTAAAAATATCCTTCTCTTTGGTCGAGGCGAAGGAAGTTCTCTTTAACTTTTCCCTTACGGGACGGAGAATGTCATGTCTTATAAATTTTTATTCCAGAAACCCAAAGGTACTCCTCAAACTCAAGCGATCGCAGGTCGTGAAGCTGAAATGATTCAAGGGCGATCTGGTGGCTTTGCCTTTGATGCGGGTATCTGGCGCATGTTGCGTCGTTGCTTGCTGATTGGTACGGCTCAAAGCACCTACTACGCTGGCAAGCACGAACTGTCCGCCGATTTCATTGATACGGTGCAGAAATGTATTGCCGAAAATCCCGATCGCGTGAAGAGCGAAATTCTCTATGCTAGCGATGGTCGGGCGGTGAATAACAGCGCTCCGATTCTGGCATTAGTCTTGCTATCGATGGGCGACAGCCAAGCGGCGAAACGGAACTTCATGGAAATCTTTCCGCAAGTTGTCCGCACAGGTAGCCACTTCTATGAATGGATGAACTACACCAAATCCATGCGTGGCTTCGGTAAAGTCATTCGTGAAAGCGGTAAGGCATGGCTCTCCAATCCCGACACCAAGGCGCTCGCCTATCAGTTGCTGAAGTACCAACAACGGCAAGGCTTCTCGCACCGTGATGCGTTGCGTTTGTTTCACGTTAAGCCTGAAACTGACGATCAACAAGCGCTCTATCAATGGGTGGTCAAGGGTTGGGATGAACTTCCTTCGCAGATTCCATCGAATGCGCTAGCGCAAATCTGGTGGTATGAATGGCTAAAGCGCCACCCTGACAAGACCCATGAAGCGATCGCTAATGGTAAACTCACCCATGAAATGGCGGCTCCCATCGGACAGATGGATGTGCGTGCATGGCAGTTGCTCTTTAACGAAATGCCCATCGGTGCGCTATTGCGGAACCTTGGTTCCTTGACCGAACTTGGTGTCTTGACAGCGAAGAACAAGGATAACTTGAAGCATGTCGCCAATGTGTTGAACAATCGCGATCGCCTCAAGAAGGGACGCATTCACCCCATTGATGTTTTGAAAGCTCTCAAGACCTATCAGTCGGGTGGTGCGCTCGGACGCAGCCAAAAGACTTGGCAACCAATTCCGCGCATTGTCGATATTCTGGAAACTGCTCTGGAAATGTCCTTCGATGCGATCGCGCCCACTGGTGCGACTTTCCTCCATGCGATCGATGTGTCAGGTTCAATGACTTCCTACACCGTAAGTTCCATCGGCTTGACCTGCTGCGAAATCGCGGCAACGATGGCTTTGGCGACGGTGAAGGCGGAAACCAACTATGCAATTCGTGGATTTGCCACCGACTTCCGCGATTTGGGAATCACGAAAAATGATTCCTTCACATCGGCAATGCAAAAGGCATCGAGCCAAAACTTCGGTGGTACGGATGCATCGGTGGCTTACGACTGGGCGATTAAGAATAAGTTCTATGCGGATGTGTTCTGCTTCTGGACTGATTCTGAATCTTGGGCAGGTCGTCGTCATCCTAGCGAAGCCTTGGCTGAATATCGCCGCAAGGTGAATGCTAATGCAAAGGCAATCTATGTGACCTTGGCTCCCTACAAGCTCTCGCTAGTCGATCCTAAAGATCCTAATTCTTGGGATATGGGAGGTTTCGACCCCGCTATGCCCCGTGCGATCCAAATGGTAGCAATGGGTGAAGTCTAAAAAAAGGAGTCGCTTAGCGACTCCTTTTTTTGTATGTAGGTAGCTGGAGTTTGGTAAAGCCATCACCCCTAGCCCCTCTCCCGCAGGAGAGGGGAACAAGAGAAATTTTCTCCCCTTCTCCTGCGGGAGAAGGGGTTGGGGGATGAGGGCATATTTGTTAGGCAACCTCGGCTGGTTCCCTTGTTTCTAATGAAAGCCCACCTGATCGAATTCCTTCCATTTCCTCTAAAACTTGCAAGTATCTACCAGTAATAATTCTCGCGCCACGACGATGGGTGAAATAGTTCCATCCCCATTGAACCATCACAAGAAGCTTATTATCAAATTCAATCAGATAATAAACATGCACAAATGTCCAAATAAACCACGCTAACCAACCTTTGAGACGGATAAACTTGAAGTCCACAACCGCTTCATGACGACCAATTACGGCGAGACTTCCAAAATCCCAATACTTGAATTTTGAGGGTTCCTTTTCTTGTACCTTCGCTTCGATATGATGCGCGACATATTCACCCTGCTGCATCGCCACAGGCGCAACCCCCGGAAGTGGGCGATCGCCTTGGTGGGGATAGTTTGCTAAGTCGCCAATCACATAGACATTAGAAAAATTCGCGATCGACATATCAGGCTGGACAACCACACGACCAACGCGATCTAGTTCCGCATTCAGGCGATCGCCCAATACTTTACCCATCGGTGAAGCCTTGACACCCGCCGCCCAGAGAATTGTTTGGGCTTGGATTTGCTCAACTTGCTCACCCAATTTAAAGGTAACGACATTATTTTCAATATTCGTCACCATCGCATTAGTTTTGACTTCCACGCCTAACTTCAGCAGGGATTGTTTCGCCGCCGCAGAGAGATCGGCATGGTATGGAGGCAATACGCGATCGGTTCCTTCAATCAAGATGATTCGCGCTTTCTTGGTATCAATATTCGTGAATTCATCACTGAGGGTGCGATGGGCTAGTTCGGCTAAGGTTCCTGCGAGTTCCACGCCAGTTGGACCTCCACCGATGACCACGAAGTTCATTAATGCTTCTTTAAACTTAGGATCATGGGTCTTTTCGGCTGCCTCAAAAGCGCTCAGGATGCGGCGACGCATATTAATCGCATCTTCAATGGTTTTTAACCCAGGGGCTTGCTCTGACCATTGGTCGTTACCAAAGTAATGGTGACTGACTCCCGTGGCAACGATTAGCGAGTCATAGCTTATGTCTAAGTGATTTTTTAATTTAACTACTTGCGCTTGGGGATCAATATCTAGCACTTCGCCCATGACGACGCTGGTATTTTTATTTTCGGCGAGGACAGCCCGCAATGGTGAGGCTATATCGGCGGGGGAGAGGCTGCCTGTGGCGACTTGGTAAAGTAGGGGCTGAAAGAGGTGAAAGTTACGTTTGTCGATGAGGGTAACTTTAACGGGAACCTTTGATTTGCCTAGCTTTTGGGCGGCATAGAGTCCCCCAAAGCCACCGCCAATAATAACAACATGATGGGGTGCGCTTTCATTTTGAGTACTTAGAGACATGGTAAGTATTTAAGTTGGGTGTGATGATTTTGCTGGTGGCATCTTTAAAAATTTATTATATATGTAAATAAAAATATCTTTTTGTATCTTTTTGTTTTGGATGGTAGCGATCACACAGTAACTTAATTGCTTTAGAATTAATGTAGATAGCAAATTGGTTAAGCATCATTACTTATGGGAATATTCCAAGAGCCACGAACAGAAGTTACTTCAATTGAACTTCCTAATGGTGAACTCATTAATGTTGAGGTCAATCAAACAGGTCGAGAAGATGTATCGTTTGGTCCTAAATCTTTTTCAGGAGTAACGAAAGAGTTAGAGAATATTGTAAAGGCAATGCTTGTGCCCTTGCAGAGAGTTCAACCAGATAAAGCAACTATTAAATTTGGTATCCAGTTAAGGATTGATTCTGGACGTGTAGAGGCTGTTGTAACAAAGGGGATTAATGCAGCAAATTTTGAAATTACTATGGAATGGAATCGAGACCGCAGCACAGAGCCTTAGCTTGATCAGAACATACTAAAGACTACCTTCAATGAATAAGATCCTTTTCCAAGCTAAGATTGTTAGCCAACTGCTTTTTCGATGGTTCATTGTATTTTTTCTACTTTCTTCGACTGTTGTTGTTATAGATCTTTTTCGCAACAGCAAGACTGAACAGCAGATACTTGAGAAACTTGACTCTAAACTTTTTGACAAAGTTGAGTCCCTGAGTATTTTGGCAGGTTTGATAGTATTCATACTAGAAATTCCTCAACAAAGAAAGCGATCTCACTATGAAGCATGGCAAGTTATCAATTCTGCTCAAGGACAAACTGGCAGTTCAGGAAGAATTCAAGCAATTCAAGATTTGAATCAGGACGGAATTAGTCTTGCTGGCTTAGTTGCAAATAAAGCATATCTATGTTGTATCAACTTGAGGAATGCGGATTTAATTAGAGCTGTTCTTAGTGAATCTAACTTAAGCGGCTCAGATTTAAGAGGTGCAAAGTTAATTAAAGCTGATTTATATCTCTCTGATTTATCCAAGTGTGATTTTCGAGAAGCTATCTTTAAAGAAGCAAATCTTAGGGAAGCTGATTTAACAAAGTCCAAGCTTTCTAGAGCTGATTTTTATGCATGTAATTTATATAAGGCTAACTTTAGTAGAACTGACTTAACAAAAGCTATTTTCAAGTCAGCAACGCTTGTAGAAGCTTTCTTCTCAGGATCTGATCTAAGTGAATCTCAATTTGAAGGAGCTAAATTAAGTGGTGCTAATTTTAGTGGCTCTGATCTAAGAGATGCAGATTTGAGTAGAACAGATCTTTTTAAAGTAAGTTTTGATGGAGCAAATTTAGAAGGAGCAAATTTAGCAGGGGCAAACATTGAGGGGGCTGAGTTTAGCGGCTCTCGGGGTCTAAATCCTGAGCAAATTAAATCAGCTCTAAATTGGGATAAAGCAAAATATGATGAACTTTTTTATCAGAAACTAGGTATTCCCAAAAATTAGCCGATCGCATAGGGTGCGTTCATGAAATGTAACGCACCCTTTTAATATCAATTAGATGAACCTTTTACAACCTTTGCCATAACAAATGTTTGTGCGTTACGCTACGCTAACACACCCTACCGAGAGGGATACTAATCACCCAGATAGTGTGAATAGCTAGAATCTTTCCGTATAACACGCCGTATAGGGTGATTAGACAGAATCTTGACATTCAGCCTATATGCCTTATAGTCGTATTAGAAGACTAAACTTTTCCGTCTAATACATAATATTAGGTGCTTTCCTGCAATTAATTCATTTTCGCACAGCCAATTAGGAGACATTATGATTGAACTAATTGATAAAGTTTTGGATAGGTTGTTGCAAATCTATAAATATAAAAAGGATAAAAAAAAATCATTCTTCGAAGAATTTATACAACCGTTACAGGATTCTTTTGAACAACTACACAAAGACTATCTTGAATCATTCAACAGTTATCGAGACAAAACTCTATCTGACTTTTCGAGTGAATTTATATTAGAACTTGCAAACGATATTAGAAAAGATCACTTCTTAACAAAGGGAGTGCGCGGTAAAGTAAAATTAATGTCAAAACATCTAACAGACACTGAAGAAAAATCTCGGACGGTTGTCTTAAGTAGTGATGATTTAGGGTATTCTGTCATAAATTCCTTGCCATCAAAGAGTGAGAAAAATTATTTAGAGAAATTGCTGAGACAGTATTCAACAAATACCATTAGATACTTTATAATCCCAGAACAGCATTTTTTCAACAACGGCGGAGCAAGGTTAATTGATAATGCACCAAGAACAAGTTTATTAAAAGGTCTTGAATTTGTAAATGAAATGAGCAAAGAAGACTTATCAAAAATCAGGAAGATATTTAAGGACAATCGCAATAAAAATTATCTATTGATTGATGATAGACCGCTGATAGTGAATAAAGAAGACAAATCAGAAATGGCAGATATTATTCACTTCTCTGGTGAATACAAAATTGCTGCTTGGTTTCCTGAGTTCATTTTTGACAAGACAAGACAAAATGTCTTAAAAACAAACGATATCACTAAAATTAAGCAAGCATTAACAGTCGCATTGATAGATAACATTATCAATTTACTTCAATCTCGATATGAGATGGCTACAGAAGTTTATCTTCTGCTAAAAAAAGAGATAAAAAGTTAGAAATCGGGTCTCTATCAAAACGCTCAACATAGTCAGCAGCTTTATGACCGCAGCACCAACCTTAGCAAAACAATATATCGAACAACGCGATCGAGGATACTGGATTGAAGGAACCCGTATTTCTCTTGATTCCGTTGTTTATGCCTTTTTGAATGGTAAATCACCTGAAAGCATTGCCCAAGACTTTCCATTACTCTCACTAGAACAGGTTTATGGAGCGATCGCCTTTTATCTTGGAAGCCGCGAATTAATTGACGCATATCTCAAGGAAGGTGAAGAAGAATTTGAGAAACTTCAAAACTCCTGTAGACAAAAGAATCCACTTCTATATCAGAAGTTAACAACTGCTCAAACCCAGAAGCTAATCAAATCATGACGGCAGTTCACTTTCAAGCAGATGCTGACCTTAATCAAGCAATTGTTACTGGTGCGTTACGCAGACAGCCAAATCTAAGTTTTCAATCAGCTTATACAGCAAGGCTGGAAGGCAAGAAAGACCCAGAAGTGTTAGCAATAGCAGCACAAGATGGGAGAGTACTTGTAACCCATGATCGGAAAACGATGCCTGCTGAATTTGGAAAATTTATACTTACAAAAAACAGTTCGGGAGTTTTGATTCTCTCCCAGAAATTGTCAGTTAGTGAAGCAATTGATGCAATCATCCTCATTTGGGAAGCCTCTACTGCTGAAGAATGGGTTAATCAAATAATGTCTATCCCATTCTGAGTAGCTAAAAGATTTAGGATGAGTGCGATCGCCAATTTTGTAGTGCGATCGCCGCTTTTGGTAGATACGTTAATGCAATTTAAAAAAACTTGTAATTATCTCAATGCAAATTAGATAGAAATTTCAACATAATCACCAAGTTTAATGACATTGATGACACCACAAACTTTATCAGTCTGTATCCGAATTTTTGGCCATGAGGTAGAAAGCAAAACAACAATTGCAATCTGGCGATCGCTTAAATTCTGTTGATAGCGCAAATTTCGATCCGTTGTCACCAATATTTGATATCCCTTATCCTCAGCAGATTTAAGCAGATCCCCATTCGACAGATTAGACCACCCCTCTTCATAGGCTGTTGTCACAACATGTTCTATCAAATATTGTCGCAAAGGTACAGGCGTTCCCTGATCGAAAAGAATCCTCATAATTTAAGCCGCAATAGCTAACATATCAAGCTCATAGTTTAATACAGCCTCGACCTGCGATCGCTGTACAGGCGGAAACCATTCCAAAAAATCATCCACCGTAGCACCATCGCGCAAATTTTCAAATAATGCCGAAACTGGAACTCGTGTCTTCCGAAATACCCAAGCACCACTCACTTTATGAGGTTCCCTTTCGATGGCATCTAGACTTTCCCATTGCCTCATATAAAATACCTCTGCAAAGTAAAAATGTACTCAATAACCTGATTATAAACTAATTTGAAAGTGCGAACGCCAATCTTGCAGAGTGTTATGAAATTTAGTGCGATCGCCAATTTTGTAGTGCGATCGCTAATTGTTCAATAGGCTGAATCATGAATCAAGTAAAATTCTATTCATTTTTCAATAGTTGAGATTCTAATAAGTCTAGATTCGATACCTGAGAGGGATGTTCATGATTCCACTGTAGAGCTTTATCCAATTTTTTCGAGAAAGAATCTTCATGTAACCAACTTTCAGAAGGAAATGATTACTTCAATAGAAGATTGTAAAAAGCTTCCCATTCCTTACCCCATTGATCCAAATTAATGACAACGGCAGTCTTCTCTCCTTGATCATCTATGATATATTCAATGCCTTTCATAGGAAGAAGTAGCAATAATTTCAGTAAATCATATCATTTTTCACTTTTGAAAGTGCGATCGCCAATCGAGTAGGGTGCATTCATCAAATGTAACGCACCCTTTTAATAACAATCAGATGAACCCTTTACAACCTTTGCTCTAACAAATGTTTGTGCGTTATGCTCTGCTAACATACGCTACATTACTGTTAATGGTAACGCACCGTAATTATGCGGAAATAACCACGCGAAAGCCGATATCGTTGTAGCGATCGCTTTGCCAATGCCATTCACGACTTGCAGCGCGACATAACCGCGCTTCGTTACTCCATGAGCCGCCTTTACGCACGCGCCGACTACTATAGCCGTCGCGTACCCATGCCGATCCATCGGCAGGTGCACCATTAAAATTATCGTGCCACACATCCTCGCACCATTCCCAAACACCGCCATGCATCTCGTATAGACCCCAAGAATTTGGAACTTTCTGCCCGACAGGATGCGATCGCTTGTTGGCATTGTTGGCAAACCATGCATAATCTGCGAGCTGGGCAGGACTATCACCAAAATGGTATGCCATATTTGTGCCAGCCCGACAGGCATATTCCCATTCCGATTCACTAGGTAAGCGGTAAAGATGTTGCGATCGCTCTGCTAATTTACGGCAGAAATCCTGAGCCTCGAGCCAAGAGATATTTTCCACAGGCGCTTGGAGATTTTCGCGAAATATGGCGGGGTTAATCCCCATCATCGCTACCCATTGCTCTTGGGTAACTGCGAATTTTGCCATGTAAAAAGCAGGAACCTGTACCTCAGATATGGGGGATTCATTTTCGCGTCTACCAATTTCATTGGGTGGCGAACCCAGCGCAAATCGACCTGAAGGAATTCGCACCATTTCCATATAGATACCATTACCCAAATCATCACGAAAGGCTTTGTCTCCTCTCTTGATCGGATCTTTGGGCGGCTCATGCACTGGTCGCGGTTCAGCAATAATGATTGGGGCTGGTTGTGGTTTGAGCTTTTCGAGCAGCATTGCTAAGCTGAAACCTGTGATCGCCGAACCAGCACTAATCATTAGCTGACGACGATTAATCGTAATCGGTATTTTGACAAGAGATTTCGCCCAGACTTGCCCGATTGCTAAAGCTTTAACCGTAGAAACTTCTGAGTTTTTTTTAATTTCTGAATCATTTACTTCAGGATCGGCAAAATCATTAACTATTCGGCTAAATTCTTCCAGATATTCATAACCTTCCAGATATTCACGCACCAAATAGCAATCATCCTCTTCCGTAAAAAAAGCTTGGACTTTAGGGGCTAGTGTGTAGCTTTGTCCAATTTCATAGAGCTTTGTGGCGATCGCTTCATGATCTAGGGTGCTTTCTCCTGACACTTGCCAGAAATAAACTACACAAAAAGGTTTAGGTGCGATCGGTATCTCTAAATTTTCTGCTAGATAAACTGACAAGGCGATCGCGCCAACTTGTTTAGTGCCAATGGTTTGACTTATGCGATAACGATTGCTGAGAATGTGGTCTACATCCATTGATGTCTAGGCTCATTAAGGTGATTTCCCATTTAAAATTTACCCCACCCTAGCCCCTCCCTTGCAAACTACCGTGTACACACAAGTCTAACTGTCTTCGTTTCGATGGATCTAAGCCCCCTAAATCCCCCAATTCTGGGGGACTTTGAAAGAATTCTATTTTCTTGTTCCCCCAGAATTGGGGGCTAGGGGGCGATTAATTGTTGACTTGACTGGGTTTTATGACTTGTGTGTACACCGTAGCCCTTGCAAAGGGGAGGGAACAAGATTTCTAGTTTTTCCCCTTTGCAAGGGGGAATTAAAGGGCGTTTTTGAGACTTAAGTCTAGACAAAGTGCCGATTCTTGCTAAATTTCTAGAAATTTCAAAAAAGGGCTTGTGTAAATGTACAAGTCAGTAGTATTATCAATAACGGTTAAATGGCGAGTGTAGCCAAGTGGTTAAGGCAGTGGTTTGTGGTACCACCATTCGTGGGTTCAATTCCCATCATTCGCCCTCAAAATTCAAAATCACAGACGAAAAGAGGTCAAAAAATGACCTCTTTTCGTTTTGGGTGTTTTGACGGTAGCTCAAAGCCATAAAATTGCGAGACAGTTTAATTTACGCCTTAGCAATTTTCAAATAGGACGGCTGCAATTTCATGGGTAAGACAGTTGTGAGGTTCTGTGCGATCGCACTGACCACCCTCTTAATCGTGGTATCGCTCGGCGGCTTATATCCGCAAGGATTGAGGGCTGAAGGAAATACGATCTCGATCGCAGTAGCTGCATCTCTGAGCGGAGATGCAGCCAGTGGCGGTCAAGAAATCGTCGATAGCATCAAGCTATATATTGATGCGACCAATCGAGACGGGGGGATCAATGGTCGTCAACTTAAATTAAATGTTTTTGATGATAAGGGCAATGCGGATGGGGCAGCTCAAGTTGCTAACGACATTGCTAAAAGTGATGCACTAGTGGTGTTAGGACATCGCTCTTCCGATGCCTCGATCGCTGCTGGTAACATTTACCAAGATAAAAAATTACCAGCAATTACGGGTACGGCGAATAATCCTAAAGTTACCAGCGATCGCCCGTACTATTTTCGGATTATTTATACCAATCCCGATCTAGCTAAAACCTTGTCAATCTATGCACAGCAGGTACTTCAGTTCAAGACGGCTAGTGTAATTTATGACAAAGCTAGTAAAAATGAACAGACTCAATCGGAAGTAATTAAGTCAGCCTTTGAAGCCAATGGTAATGGCATAATTCAAAAGACTTGGGCGATCGATTCTGATCCAGCTAATCGCAAAGCCTCAGTGCAGCAAATCGTCAATGAATTAGCTGCTGAGCCTGAAGCAGGAATTTTATTTTTAACCATGTCCAAGGAGGATGTTGCCGAAGACTTTTTGGTGGCGCTCAAGCAGAAAGGGCTAAAAAATCCTGTTTTAGGGGAGCAAGCATTGGGAAGGGAATCCTTTGCGAAGCGATTTGAGAAATATGATGAAGAGAAGAAAACGGCGGGATTTTTCACTGATGGCATGTATGTACCATTGCCGATCCTGTTTGATAGTGCAGGAGCCGATGCCCAAGACTTTCTAGCGGCGTATCAAAAAGCCTACAACAAGACTCCTTCCTATTTAGGAGCAAAGTTTTATGAGGCAGCGATCGCCGCAGTGGATGCAATTCGTAAGGCTAATCCTAAAGGCACAAATGTAGAAGGCGATCGCGAACAGGTGCGTGATGCGCTCGCGAAACTAAATAATCGTAAGGTGGGCATCAGAGGCTTAACGGGGTTACTTTATTTCAACAGCGATCGCAATAGCGATCAGCCCGTTCGCCTTGCTCAATTCCAAAACCAAAAATTGATTTCTGCATCCCAACAATTTACACCGATCGCTAATCCTGAGCGCTTGAATTTACCAAAAGAAATCCAAGCTGGAAGCATTGTTCAATCGGGTGAACAATATTTTTGGCGGCAGCGTGTAGTTTATGCGGGAATGGATATCAATAAGCTGAATCGCATTGATAAGGCAACTTTTACCGCAGATTTTTATGTGTGGTTCCGCTATAACGGCAATGATGAACCTACAGAGATTCAGTTTCCTGATGCGGTCAGTAATAGTGTTAATCCCACTGCACCTGTATTTGATGGTAAAGCCCCAATCAAAGCCCAAGTTGTCAATGGCTTAAACTATCGGCTCTATCGGGTACGTGGTGAATTTCGGAATGCCTTTGATTTCCGCGATTATCCCTTTGATTCGCAAAGATTAAACTTGCGTTTTGATAATCCTAATCTATCGACTGAGAGATTGATCTATGCGATCGATAAAGTTGGATTAAGATTACCAAGACCTGAAGCCGAGGAACGCAAACCATTCCAAGGGCTTCAGCTTTGGAATTTTAAAAATATTACCTATTTCCAAGACTCATCACGCAGTACTTCCACTCAAGGCGATCCTGATTTGTTCCAGTCCAATGCTCAGGTGGAATACCCTGGGTTAAGCATTCGCATGACTTTTCAACGCAAAACCTTAGTATTTCTATCTAAGAATGTGTTGCCGTTGATTTTGCTTTCGCTTTTAACCTATTGCTGCCTGTTCTTCCCCTATTCGATGTTTGTGCCACGCACGATGGCTCCTGCCTCGGCATTACTATCAGGAATTGTGTTGTTGCTTTCCTTTAACAATCAACTTCCTGAAGTTGGCTACACCGTAGCGATGGAATATGTGTTTTATGTCTATTTCTGTTTATGTTTACTACCGATTCTGGTCACAGTAATCGGCACAAAACTGGAAAAAGATGGGCATAAAAAAGCGTTTAAATACTTAAATATCGCTTCTTGGATTGTCTATCCATTGATTTTGATCATCACTATTTCGACTTTTGCGATCGCCTATAGCGATCGCTTAGTTTAAACAATAGATGCGGCGCTTTGCACCGCATCTAGCATCTATCAACGATGTTTTATAGCAAAACTCAAAATGGCGTAGCCATTTTTGAAAAACCTTACTGGGTTTGGTTTTTAATTCTCAAAAGTGTTGTCACACTTTCGTGAATTGCTATTAGAAATGTTCAAAAATTACAACTAAAAAATGTAATCAGCTTTCTGTAGGTTAGCTGTAAGCAAACTATGAATATTAAATGGAAGTCTCAATTATTGCTGTTTATGGTGGCTATCACCACTTCGATCGTGTCAGCGTATTCGGGGTTTGGGGCAAGCAATGCCATGATCGAAAGTGCAAAGAAACGTGAACTAAATGTTACAGCCACATTGATCCAAAGCAATATCAACGAGCAGATCAACAAAGCTGCCGCCCGTGCTTCAATGGTGTCCTCATTGCCCTCGATTAAACAGGCTTTTCGGGCAAAAGATCGCGATGCGATCGCCACACGTCTATTGCCTGCGATGATTGTCCAACGCGACCAGTTTGGCGTGAGAGAAGGACAGTTTATTTTGCCTCCTGCGATCTCTTTTCTCCGCATCTATGCCCTTAAGGACGGACATGGTGAAGATTTGAGTGGATTTCGCCAAATGATTCTCATTGCCAATCGCACTGGAGAACCCCAACGCGGTATCGAAATCGGTCGGCGTGGACTCAGTATTCGCGCAGTCTATCCAGTCAAAGATGATGATGGACTGATTGGCTCCTTTGAGATCGGTATGAGTTTCTCCTCAATACTCGCGCAAACCAAGACAAATACTGGCTTCGATTCGGGTGTATTCATCGATGATAAGTTGATGACTGATGTCGCTAAATTGATTCCTCGTCCCGACAACGAGCGCATCGTGGGCGGCTATCAAGCCGTTGAAGTTACTGATTGGGCGACACTTAAGCCGTTGCTATCTCCTGCGATGTTTGCTAAGGCTCGTGATGTTTCCCTTGACCTACTCACGGTCAATGGCATTGACTACGGACTGGTATTAGTACCTGTACTTGACTACAAGGGCGAACGCATTGGTGCAGTGGTGGCAGTTCGAGACTTTAGCGAATTTCAGACTCAGCAGAGGTGGGCGCTCACAGGCACAGTTGCGATGGCGGGACTACAGATTGTGTTGCTGACAGGCGCATTGTTAATCGTAGTTAATGCTATGTTGCTTAAACCGTTTGAGGCGATCGCCCTTGCTAGTGACCAGCTTGCCGATGGCAACCCAGCCACCGACCTAGACGACTTAGCAAACCGCAAAGATGAAATTGGCGACATGGCGCGATCGCTACAAACATTGGCGAATAAGGGTACTGCTAAAGGTGACACAAAGATTACTGCCAAGGAGTCCCAAAATGCGTAGACGTAGACCTTGGAAAATTGCAGTACCCCACATCCTCATCGCCTTTCTACTATGCTTTTTCATTTCCATTATGGGTATGGGTTCAAGAACAGCGACAGCCACTTTTGCCCAAACTGAGCCTGAGACAGCAGTTAATGCGCCAAGTGCTTCAGCCTCTGCATCTAAGATGTCCAGCATTGCCAATAAAACTGTTGCTGATGCAATCAAGCCCCCAGCCAGCAAGGCGATCGCAAAGGATAGCGTCAAAAAAAGCACTCCCACAGACGCAAACCCTCTGGAGAATAATCTTGTACCTTTCCCATCCAATGTAGCTTTACCAATGCGGGTTGGTGTCGCTTTATTCGTGAACAGCATCAACAAAATCAACGAAGCTACTAATACCTTCGAGAGTCAGTTTGATATTAGATATGTTTGGAACGATCCTCGCTTAGCCTTCGATACTGGCGAAATGGGAACGAATCGTTTAGAGTTTGGGCAAGAAGCGGCAGTGGCAAAGTTAGCAACGATCTGGAATCCTCAGATCAAAATCACCAACATCATCGAGAAGGATGCTCAGATTTCACCAGGATTATTTATCCACTACGATGGCAAAGTAGAACTGATTCAACGTGTCAAGGCTACCTTCGAGAGCAAATTAAATTTAGATGCCTTCCCCTTTGACAACCAGTCACTGCTAGTAGCAATGCTTTCGTCGAAGTACAACTCCAACCAGATTGCTCTGTCTCAGGATCAGGACGATCTCAACGCATCAGGACTTAATCCAGAACTCAAGGTTAATGGATGGAATCCGCAGGGTATTACCTTTAAAACATCGCAGCTCCGCGCTTGGAATGGTGCATTTCTCCGCCAGATTGAGGCTCGCGTAGGGATGAAGCGCATACCAAATGCGATTCTAGGCTCGATCTTCACGCCTTTCCTGTTAACTTTGATTGTGCCGACGATCTTTACGTTCTTTGCAAATGTAGACTTAGCACCCCGTTTGGTCGCTTGGAGTGGCTCGATCTTAGCTTTGGTGGCACTTACCTTCACGTTTTCGGTGCGATACCCTTGGCTCGGTAGCAACAGCCTTGTGTCACAGATATTTACCGCAGGTCATGCCTATCAGATGCTCTCAGTGATTCTGTCGATAACCCTGTTGAACCCAGATGTAGCTAAGCGGATGGATCGGTTCATTGTTGCCGAACTGGTCAGCTATCTGCGATGGCTTGTGCCTGTCGGCTTTTTAGGTGTCTTGGTTACTAAGTCTTTGCTCACAGCTTTTGACTGGTAATGCGATCGCGCCTTGGCGCGATCACCTAGTTTAAATATCGGTAATAGAAGCGGTACTCCAATCCGCTTCTATTGGTTAGAATCTTTTTCTTGTGCAGCGATCGCTTGATTAAGATGTAGTAGTTTTTCTAGTAGGTCGTCACTGTCGCTAAAGCCGTAAAGTTGCATTACGAGTTTGTCGAGCTTGGCATGGAGTTTATAAAGTTGGCTAGCGGGTTCGTGAAAGTATTCGTTATAAAGTTTGGTGATGCCCCATTGTTTGCTCTCCATTTGCTCAGTGCGATATTGATGTAGCTCTTGCATGGCGGCGCGGATTTGTTGGACAAGACCCTCACCCCCAGCCCCTTTCTCTAGGGGAGAGGGGAGCAAAGAGGATATTTGAGTAAGGGTTTCTTCTGGATGGTCGAGAATAGCTTGATTGGAGAAACGAATTACGTTAAATCCGTGGGATTTCATCCATTGATCGCGATCGCTATCACGTTCTTGCTGATTTTGATGGATGTCGCCATCGAGTTCGATGACTAGTTTGGCTTCATGGCAGTAGAAATCTGCGATGTATTGCCCAATATTGTGCTGGCGGCGAAATTTTGCTTCAAATAAACGGCGATCGCGTAAACATTCCCACAATACTTTTTCCGCAGGTGTCTGCTTTTGGCGAAGTTCCCGCGCTCTCTGCAAAAGAACTTGAGGAATTTGTCGTTCTCTACCTGCAAGTTTGTTGCCCTCACCCCTAGAAATCTGGGAGCCTTCACTTGCAAGTTTATTGCCCTCACCCCTGCCCCTCTCCCTAGGGGAGAGGGGTTCTGAGTCTTGCTCCCCCTCTCCCCTAGGGAGAGGGGGCTGGGGGGTGAGGGCAGGAAATGGGAATGTCTCGAAACAAGTGTTTGGAGTATAACGGGTATCTCCTTTTAGAGTAGAGCTTTGAGCTGCAACCCAAGTTCTATGGACATTTGATGTTAGGACTCCAAGAATATAAAAATCTTCAGAAGCTATAACGACATTTGAACAATTAGGTAACCAAGAACTTTCCGCAGGCGTAAAGATAAACCATTTGGAGTGTCTTGGAATAGTGAAATACAAAGAAAGTGGCGCAATGAAACGCCTCATTTTTTGACAATTCTCTCCATATTTCCACCAATTAAGTTTTCTTGTTTCACGCCTATTAATATCTCTTTCTGGCTTAACCGTTGTCTTAACGTGCTTAAAGGGTGAAGTATAAGCGCTAGCATCTTCAAAGCTCAAATCATTAAAATCAATAATCCATTGTTCTGGTTTACCATGAGGGTTCTGAGTTAAATCTCTAGCCACTGAAAAAGGTCGAAGCACTTTTTCATTTAACGGATCATCATTAATCCACTGAATAACTTTTTCTTTGGAAATTACGAAGCCATTTCCATTCAGTTGACATCCTATAAATGAGAGATTGAAATTCGCTTTAAGCTTCACAGCTTGTGAAACATCTATTGTGGCTTGAAGTGATGAATTAATACTGGGAGTTTGTTGATTGTCTAGATAGCAAATTTCTGGCTTCTTATAATTCCAGTTAACAATACTGACATGAACTTTTGCTTCTCCAGACCATTTCTGAGTAGAGATTGCATCATAGATATATCCATCATTATGAATAATATAGTCTAGAGATACAGACCTACTTTTTCCCTGACTAATTGAATTAGTTGCAACTAATCCAGCTCTACCATTTTTATTAAGATTCTCATGAGCTAACCTAAACCAATAGCTTGCAAAATCAACCTGAGCCTGAATATCACCAAATTTTGCAAAGACTCTTTCTGCATACTCATTACTTAATTCGGTGCGAATACGATAACCGCCCAAAAATGGGGGATTGCCAATAATCGCATCAGCCTCAAACCAATCAGAAAATAAAGCATCCTGACAAACAATATTTTGATCTAACGTATCCAAAGGTAAAGCAGGTTCAGATAGACCATGCTTATCGATCGCCACTTTACGAGCGATCATCAAAGTCACCCTAGCCAACTCAACCGCAAACGGATTTATATCCATTCCAAAAAACTGATTAGGCGTAACCAAACCCATTTGCACTTGCTGCGATTTTTGTCTAGAAGCCAACTTAGCAAGCAACATCACCTCGATCCGCTTTAGCTCTTGGTAAGCAAGATATAGAAAATTTCCAGACCCACAGGCAGGATCTAAAACTCGATAAGCCTGTAACTCCAACTGCAAAGCATTGAGATCAGCGATCGTATTCGCAGCCTCGATCTTCTCCTCCCAATACCTTGTGATTGTCGGTACAACAATCTTCATGATATCCACCTCAGACGTGAAATGCATCCCCCTTGCATGACGCTCCTTAGAGTCTGAAGTCGCTTCAAAAATACTGCCAAAAATAGCAGGTCGGATTTTGCCCCAATTTTCCCTAGCCGCCGTATCTAAAATCTCTAACTCCTTCCTCTCAAGCTCGATCGCATGAATCTCCGTGAATAAGCCCCCATTAAAATAGTCAACACCCCTATAACGTCCTGCGGGTGTAATTCCCTTACGATTCATCTCCTGAAATAAACCACCAATCAGATCGTAAGTACTTGCCCCATTAAGGCAATCTTGCACACAAGCAACAAACAGATCATCAGGCAATAGTCCCCGATCCTCTGCAAACATCGCTAAAACGCATTGCAAAATAAACTTTTGAGCAATTAGCTCTGTAAACCCATCCTTAGCGGCTCTAGCCTTAAGTAACCTATAAAGCTCACCTAACCGCTTAGCCGTGTTGATCGTCACCTCTACTTGGTTATTTCTAAATACAGGTGTCGTATTAACTGCAATTTCCATGAAGCGAAATGCACTGGCTCTATTTGGTAGATCAGCGATCGCAACAGTATCTACAGGTGTATCGACTTGCAGATTAAAGTCATAAATCCAAAACTCATCAAAATTGCAAAGGACTACATATCTGGGGCGATCGGGTACAAGATAAGTCCAATATTGAAAAGCTTGCGAATAATGCTTATTAAGATCCTCACCCCGCTTTTTCATCTCAATCAAAACGCCGCCCTTACCATTACTCTCAGGACGTTTCCAGACTAAATCCGCAAAGCCCGTCTTACCCTTAGCACTACCCTTTTTAACCCTTTGCTCATACACCGCCCCCGCCTCAATCGCGCCCTTATGGTGAAAAGCTTGAAAAAAGCGGTCTAAAAATATCTGTGATTCTGATTTTTCATCACCCTTTAAAGTGGAATGGAAGTTAACAAAATCTTGCAAAGGTTCAGACATTTTTTAATCCCAATATCGTATGGACTAAATCTTAGATTTAGCTTAGATATACCATGCTACCGCCACACCAAGATTTAGGCTAGATATTTTCTTGAGTGTCATAAATTAAGCGATCGCGCCTTGGCGCGATCGCTTAATTTATGACACTAATAATTGACTAGCGAAACAATGGGAACTTCTGGTAAAGCTTTCCTACCATTGAGAAAATCTAGCTCGATCAAAAATCCATACCCGATCAATTCTGCACCCGCTTGCTGAATCAACTTTGCAGTTGCCGCCGCAGTCCCACCTGTAGCAATTACGTCATCAATAATGATTACTCTCTCACCTGCGGCGATCGCATCTTGATGCATCTCTAATGTATCAGTTCCATATTCCAAAGAATATTCAACCCGAAATACTGCTGATGGTAACTTTTTCGGTTTACGGACTGGCACAAAGCTACAACCCAAAGACATTGCAAGCGCTGCGCCAAGGATGAATCCCCTCGACTCAATCCCGACAATGCAATCAATCTCCCCAATATTCAATTCTGCAAATTTTGTTTTAAAGTCTTGGATAATTGCGGTTAAGCCATCACGATGAGCTAACAATGGCGTAATATCTCGAAAAATGATACCTTGCTGTGGAAAATCAGGTATATCGCGAATAATGCTTTTAAAGTCCATAGAATATTTGACCATCGTCGATCGCTAGAGAACTTCACAATCTTATCTGTATCCGCGATCGCATTGAACACAACAATATTGCGGTTTGATAACCTACAGCAATGTAAGTTTTGCTTAGGACATTAAACCCAAAAGATGAGTGGCGGCGCGAAGCGCCGCCACTCATCTTTTGGGTTTTGATTTTTGTCCGAGCTATCTCTTACATTGCCATATCTCTAAGTAGAGGTGGCTCTTTGTGTATTAAATGAGAGACAGTGCAAAGCACTGTCTCTCATTTTCCTTTGAAATTTTGATGTGCATCAAAAAATGTGCATGTATACTGTATACAAAATATATGGGTTTGTTGCGATGTATGGCTTAAAAGCAATTGTCATCGGTGCGGGTATTGGTGGTCTCACCACAGGACTCGCCTTGCGACAAGCTGGGTATGAAGTAGAAATCTACGATCGGGTAAGGGATCTGCGTCCAATTGGGGCAGGGATCTCGCTCTGGTCTAACGGAGTCAAAGTCCTCAATCGTCTTGGCTTAAGTCAACAGCTAGCAGCAATTGGCGGACAAATGCATTACATGGAATACCGTAATCTTTCGGGAAATGTCCTCAATCATATTTCCTTGCAACCGTTAGTCGAAGAAGTTGGGCAGCGTCCCTATCCTGTGGCAAGGCGAGACTTGCAAAATGTTTTGTTAGAAGCCTTTGAGTCTGCGGGTGGTAAGTTAACCCTTGGCACTAAATGTATCGGAATTCTCGATGGATTTCGTGATGTCACAGCAAAATTTGAAGATGGCAGCACTGCCAAAGGCGATCTACTGGTAGCAGCCGACGGAGTGCGCTCTCTCCTCCGTCAGTATATTCTCGGCGAAACTGTTGAACCAAAATACGCTGGCTATGTCAATTGGAATGGCTTAGTTCCCATTAGTACAGATCTTGCCGCAGCAGATACTTGGTCAATTTATGTGGGAGAAAATAAACGCGCTTCGCTGATGCCATTAGCTGGCAATCGCTTCTATTTCTTTTTTGATGTGCCATTACCCAAGGGAACAGTGAATAATATTGCTAACTATAGAAATGAATTAAAAGAACATTTCCAAGGTTGGGCAAAACCAGTACAGCTACTAATTGATCGTCTTGAACCTGAATCCGTGGCTCGTTTAGAAATTCATGATGTAGGACCAATCTCCAAGATCGTCAAAGGTCGAGTGGCACTACTGGGTGATGCAGCTCATGCGACTTGTCCCGATCTTGGTCAGGGTGGATGCCAAGCGATCGAAGATGGTTGGGTGTTAGCTAATTATTTGTCCTCCACAAATTTGAGTGTTCCCGATGCCCTAAGACGCTATGAAATAGAACGCAAGGTTCGCACCACTGAAATTGTGAACAAAGCACGTAATCGGGCGGAAACAATTCACGGTAAAGATCCTGAAGTTACCCAAAAGTGGTATGACCAACTCGCCCAAGAAAATCCTTTAGATGTCACCAAAGCGATCGCCAAAATTATTAGTGGAGGACCCTTACATTGAGTAATTCAAGTTATACGATCGCGATGCTCAATCAGATGAGCCAATCAGAATTTACCGAAGCGATCGGTTCGATCTTTGAACATACCCCAGAAATAGCCGCCGAAGCATGGCGATCGCGTCCTTTTGATGATGTCCAGAATTTGCATCAAATCATGGCAGCGATCGTTTTGAAAATGAGTGATGCTGAGAAATTAAAGTTGATTTGCGCTCACCCCGATCTGGGCAGTAAGTTCAAAATGGCAGAAGCTTCTGTACAGGAGCAGTCCACCGTCGGACTTGATCAACTCTCCGCCGCAGAATACGATCGCTTTCAAAATCTTAATCAAGCCTATAAAGAGAAGTTCTCATTCCCTTTTATTATTGCTGTTCGCAACAATACCAAAGATAGTATTCTTGCAGCTTTTGAACAAAGACTTCAGAACAATTTAGAAGTAGAAAAACAACAAGCGATCGCGGAAATTATCGAAATTGCCAGATGGCGGTTAGTTTTGGCAGTTAAAAATTAGTAGGGGCAATTCATGAATTGCCCCTACTAATTTTTAACTGCTTAGTAACTCTATTAATCCTTTACAAATCCTATGACATACCCAAGAGACATGATTGGCTACGGGCGATTTGTTCCCGATGCGAAATGGAAAGATAACGCTCGTGTTGCTGTCCAGTTTGTGATTAATTATGAAGAAGGAGGCGAAACTTGTATCCTGCATGGAGACAGTGCATCTGAAACTTTTCTGTCAGAAATTGTGGGTGCAGTTCCCTTTAATGGATTGCGCCATATGAATATGGAGTCTTGCTATGAATATGGTAGTCGTGCAGGATTTTGGCGATTGTATCGGATGTTTTGCGATCGCAATATTCCTGTAACTATTTACGGTATTGCGATGGCTCTCGCTCGTAATCCTGAAGCCGTCGCCGCCATGCTGGAGGCAGATTGGGAAATTGCTAGTCATGGCTATCGTTGGATTGATTACAAATATTTTTCGCCTGAACAAGAGCGCGAACATTTACAAAAGGCGATCGCTATTCATACACAAGTAACAGGAGAACGCCCCCTCGGTTGGTATACGGGGCGCACTAGTGAGCATACACGTCGTTTAGTTGTGGAAGAAGGTGGATTTCTCTATGATTCCGATAGCTATGCCGATGATCTTCCCTATTGGAATTATGAATATGGTAAACCGCATCTAGTTATTCCCTATACCCTCGACAATAACGATATGCGCTTTGCTACGCCCCAAGGCTTTAATTCAGGGGATCAGTTCTTTGCCTATTTGCGTGATGCCTTTGATGTTCTCTACGCTGAAGGCGACGCATCACCAAAAATGATGAGCATCGGTTTGCATTGCCGATTAGTCGGACGACCAGGGAGAGCAGCAGCACTGGCGAAATTTTTGGACTATGTGCAGAGTCATGATCGCGTTTGGCTCTGTCGGCGCATTGATATTGCTCATCATTGGCACAAGCACCATAAACCAGCCTAAGAATCGGCGGCGCAAAGCGCCGCCGCTGACGAAACCCTATCTCAAATAAAAAACAATGAAAGTTGATGTATATAAGCTTCCGCAAAATAGTCCTGATGATCTCACGGCTCTAGAAGCGGCGATCGCTTCAGGTAAAATTAATCCCCAGCAAATTGTGGCGATTATGGGGAAAACCGAAGGAAACGGCTGTGTTAACGATTTTACACGCGGTTTTGCAGTGCAAACTTTAAAGAACTATCTTGCGAATTTTGTAGGGCAGGAAAAATCGGCAGCAATTGTTTACGTCATGTCTGGGGGAACTGAGGGAGCCTTAAGCCCTCATTTAACAATTTTTACAAGTCAACCTTCATCGCCAGACACCCCAACCCGTATGGCTTTAACCTTGGGAGTGATTCATACCCGTGATTTTACCCCTGCGGAAATTGGCTCGTTAACAATGGTCAAAGAAGTTGCCCTAGCCGTGAATCAAGCGATCGCTGCCGCAGGAATTGCCAAAGATGATGTGCATTTTATCCAAATTAAATGTCCCCTTGTCACCAGTCGCGATCGCTTACTCGATGAAGATCACGATGCAAAATCAGTCAGTAAATCGATAACTAGCTATCAGTCAATGGGTTACTCTCGTGGAGCCTCAGCGCTAGGCGTAGCAGTGGCTTTAGGTGAAGTTCAGCTAGAAGATCTCACAGCAGCAGATATTTGCCAAAATTATGCTTTATATTCCACAGTTGCTTCCACATCCGCAGGGGTGGAGTTACGCAATTGTGAGATTTTGGTATTAGGGAATGCCCCAACATCCACTAGCAATTTTGTGATTGGTCATAGTGTGATGCAACATGCTCTAGATGCTCAAGCAGTTGTCAAGGCGATCGCCTCCACAGGGCAAACAAGCGATCGGATCGTAAATATATTCGCCAAAGCTGAAGCTGATCCATCGGGAGAGCTTTTGGGCAGAAGACACACAATGATGGATGACTCCGATATCAACCATACGCGCATGGCAAGGGCTGTAGTTGGCGCAGTAGTGGCTTCTATCGTGCAAGATCCGATGGTTTATGTTTCAGGAGGTGCTGAACATCAAGGACCTTCAGGTGGGGGGCCAGTTGCCGCGATCGCTCGCATAGATTAAGAAAAGGGTTCGCTTCGCGAACCCTTTTCTTAATCTATGCATTTTTATAAGCAGCCCATCCACCAAGATGAGAGATATCTTTCCAATTAAACTTCTCAATTAATTCTTGAGGATAGAGAAAAGCCGTTAAAACCTCTCCATCTTCTAAATAAACATCCGCAGGGTACATATTTGGCGGTTCATTACTGGCGAGATAGTCAAATTCATCAGCTTGCATCTCATAGACTTCTCCAGGGATTGAAATTCCACCTGTTTCTACTTCATAAATCGCAGGATGCCAGCCGTCGCCAGCCGAATGAAGTCGATAGCGAGTTTGGGTGTTTGCTGGACGGATAAACTTTGCGCCTTGCAAATTCCCATGATCAGGCTGTCCGCGTAGAGCCGAACCACAAATAAATACTCGTCTTGTCCCGTTGGATACTGTCATAAATAGAGCTGATGAATTTGTAGATTAATTTTAGTCCCAAATGATTTGAGAGAGTTCGCCCCGTCGGGGCGAACTCTCTCAAATCATTTGGGCTTGCTATACAAGTCTAGTGTATACAGTATACGCTTGTGAAGTAGAATATTTTAATAAGTGGCGCGAAGCGCCACTTATTAAAATAGTGATTTGTGAAATTATGTCTGGGAAACTTTCAACTCACGTCCTTGATACAGTGCATGGATGTCCCGCCAGAAATATGGAGATTGAACTATGGGCGATCGCTAGCATTGGTCAAAAACAATTAGTCAAAACTTTATATACCAACAATGATGGTAGAACAGATGAACTTTTGTTAAATGAAAATGAGATTAAAGTTGGTATATACGAAATTTGTTTTTACGTTAGCGACTACTTTAAAGGCTATGCTCTATCTCTACCTCAGCCTAGTTTTTTGACAGTTGTTCCTGTGCGATTTGGTATTGCTGATGCAAGCGATCGCTACCATGTGCCTCTGCTAGTCTCACCTTGGGCTTATAGCACTTATCGTGGTAGTTAGTTCTTTTGTGGAGTGGCGAAGCTACCACAGAAAAATTTGAGCTTTGTTAATGGGTGAATTCTTTGTAATCTGCAATACAGAAAGCGATCGCAAATCTAAAGTTTAATCGCAGTAATTTGGATACTGTATACAGTATCCAAATTACTGCGATTTTCCGTTTCGTCGCTCATGTAATTGGTTTGAGGAGTTATGTCAAAGGCTTTCAATAGTTCGCTTTCATGTCTAGCGATGTTTGTCGCGCTATCTAGTTTGTACGAGGCTCCTGCAAAAGCTGCGCCTCAAGCTTCAGATAATTTACCTAAAGATTCATCAACTAATTTATCGACAGCAAATTTATCAGCAAGTACCTCCCCAGAGGCTAACACATCGATTAGTAATTTAATTGATCGCCAAGAAAATGCTGTCAGTCTTCAACCCAGTTTGTCCACGGGTTCATCAGCTAGTAATTTAGAAGTGGATAAACTGGCAGAAACTACAGATGTTTCTCAAGTAACATCTGTTTCACAGCTATCTGATGTACGTCCAACTGATTGGGCTTTTACCGCTCTTCAATCCTTAGTAGAGCGTTATGGATGTATTGCAGGTTATCCAGACAGCACCTTTAGAGGTGGTAAATCTCTAGCAAGATACGAGTTTGCGGCTGGGCTAAATGCATGTTTGGATAAGATCAATGAAATCATTTCCGCAGGGCTAGCCGATAAAGTTTCTAAGGAAGATCTTGCCACTTTACAGAAACTTCAAGAAGAATTTGCTGCGGAATTGGCGACTCTCCGTGGTCGTGTGGATGCCCTTGATGCGAAAACAGCAAAGCTCGAAGCACAGCAGTTCTCAACAACAACTAAACTCAGTGGGTTAGCATTCTTTAACCTCACTGGAGCTACAGCATCTGCACCTGTCAGAGCTGAGCGTAGTTCAACGGCTCCCAATAATATCAATGCTGCACCAACTCGCACTGGTGATGTTCCAAGCATATCATTGAGAAGTAATCCAAACGTAACCTTTGGATATTATTTATTCCTTAATTTAACGACTTCTTTCACAGGCAAAGATGCCTTAGTTACCCAATTGGTAACAGGTAATGGTAACTCCCCTGCAAATAACTTTGCTTCGGCTGGCTTTACAAACTCTTGGGGAACTCCATTTCTTGATCAGACAGGTGTGCCAACAGCACCTGGGCTTCCTGGAGCAAACACCTTCAATATCCGTGAATTGTTTTACAGTTTCCCTGTGGCAAGTAATGTCAATGTCGCGATCGGTCCTCGTTTGAATTTCTATCGCTATTTTGACGGCAATCGTTTTACTAGTTTCTTAACAGGTGCAACCAGTTTTAACTCAAATGGAAGCACTTTATCGAATGCCGTTGATCGCGGATCAGGCGCTGTTGTAACTTGGACGATTAATCCGCAGTTTAGATTTACAGCAGGCTATCTTGGTGAAAACACAGAGTTTCTTAGTGCTCCTAACAATACCTCCAGCGATCCGCAAAAAGGACTATTTGGTGGAACCAATACTCTAAGTGCCGAGTTAGTCTATTCACCAAGTCGCGATGCTAACATTCGGTTCTTGTATACCCGATCCAATATTCAAGCTAATGGCGGTCGCATCAGTGGCGCAATTGCTGAACCTCTGCCATACGGTTTTGCTGATGATGGTCTGGGTGGTCCAATCAACAATGCTACAGCCGATACAATCATCTTGAATTTTGACTGGTTGGTTACTAAAGGCTTTGGGATCTTTGGTCGCTACTCATACGGTAGTACCAATATTTCGCCAACCACT
Organism: Phormidium tenue FACHB-1050; assembly: GCF_014696925.1. GTDB lineage: Bacteria > Cyanobacteriota > Cyanobacteriia > Pseudanabaenales > Pseudanabaenaceae > Pseudanabaena. The sequence goes on from NZ_JACJQY010000001.1 coordinate 56,057, forward strand.
ATTGGGGTACAAGGTGGGAGCATTAATGTTAACGCATTTCAATTTGGTCTAGCTTTCCCTGATCTATTTAAAGAAAGTGCGCTGGCTGTACTTTCTTTTGTTGTGCCTCATAGCTACAGCAGCGGACGTAATTTCTTGCTCTCTGGTGGTGGTGATGGCGCTACTCAATACGATTTGGAGCTTTCTTACTACTATCCAATCAGCAAAAATATTGCGATCGTTCCTGCGTTCTACGCAATTTTCAATCCCAATAGTTTCTCAACTAACCCAACTGTATTTGTAGGCAATCTACGCACTCAGTTTAGTTTCTAACATCAAAACCTGTGGCACACGCGCAGCGTGTGCCATAGGTTTTGATTAGGATACTCTGGGCAAAGTAAAAGTAAACAGGATGCCCTGATCATCTCCAGATGTAACCAATAATTCACCGCGATTTTTTTCTGCAAATCGATGGCATAGTAATAATTCAACTCCCGCAATCATCTCGTCTATTGTAAATAATGTGATTGGTTTAGCGTCAATTTTGAAAAGTTGATGTAGCTTCTCTTTACTAATGCCAACTCCTGAGCTAGAGATAGATACTACCACCATGTTGGGAGTAACCTTAGAGGCAATCCTGACTATTTCATGTTCGTAGGAAAAACTTATTGCATTCGTCACCAAATTGTGAGCCATTGCATAAACCATATCTTGATCAGCATAGACGATCGCATCAAGATTTTGCTCAAAAACGATCTGTACTCCCTTCGGAGCGGCAATTTTGGCAATCATCGAAAGAGCTTCAGCAATGACCTCATCTAGCAGAAAAGAACTGGATGAGGTATTTATCCAATCTTTGTGCAGCGTTTGTTGAAATGATCTTTCTACCAAGTTTGCTGGAATTATTGAGTTTTGGCAATTACTCAGTAACGGATCTGATTCTGATAAAAATACACTCATTCCCGTTTTATCTTTTGCTTGTGTTTTAGGTGCGTCTGAAAGCATGTTAACTCCATCAAAATGAGGTGCTCCAAGGTATCTGAGCGGCGCTTTGCGCCGCCCAGATACTTAATAAACAGAAATCACTTTGCGTCCAATATTTTCCAGGAGATATTGAGCTTGACTGGCGGAGCGATCGCCAACAATTGCAGCTACTAAAAATCTGCCATTATTGACAGACTGTTCAAATCGTGATGCATCAGATTCCACATGGCTGGCATCCTCAGAATTAACAATTTTGTACTCAGTTCGCATCATTATCAGTTCTCTCCAAAAACATTAAGATTGAGATATTCACTTTCCAGCGTAAAAATGACTTGAAACCCATATTGCAAAGTAAGAGCAATTCGTGAATTGCTCTTACTTTGCGTTCTTTTGCATAAAGCCTTAAAGTAAGGCAATTTGCAAATTCACAAAAAAAGTCGGGGATCTATGTATTTATAGTTTTCTTTTGATAACCTACTTAGTTACAGGATGGGGCAGCGCAAAGCCCCGACTATACAGTTTCAGTTCTCTTGAAGGGAATGCCCAGCTTTTTCTAAAACATGCTGTGCTTGACTAGCTTCGCGATCATCGCCAATCTCGATCACCAAAAATTTGCCATTCTCACAGGCTTCTACAAATTTTGAAACTGCATAATCGCTAATTCCCAATTTGATTAAAGCCCCAGCCAATCCACCTTCCGCCATAAGGGTCTTCCAAGTGATCATGTTGCCAGACCCTTGATAGTTTTTAGCAACAATCGAAATATTCGTCGATCGCAAACCTTTTTGTTCCATTTCCAACACAGCACTTTTAGCTTCTTCTTCAGAATCAAAGATATCAACTACAGTCACTCTTTCAGTCATTTTAGATAAAGAGTTGCCATCTTCTTCATACATTTCTGGCTCGATCGCATAGTTATTTAGCAAGCCTTCGTTATCGACAGTGTGACCATGAGCCTTGTTGATCTCATCAGGCATAGTTGTGAGTGTAGTCATGGATTCTTTCCTCAAGGTTTCTATAACTAACTTCCCAACCCAACGATTGACTTGATATATGGGATCTCCAAGTTGTTTGATTTTGTTACAAAACTTGATTTTAGAACCTTGTTTGGGAAATTTACTGATTTAGCTGTCGCCAAGTGTATGAGGACATAAAACCCAAGAAGAGAATGGAGGCGCGAAGCGCCGCCATTCTCTTCTTGGGTTTTGCTTTTGTCCTAACACAATCGACGGCAGCTATAATACCAATTCACGAAAGTGTGACTACACTTTCGTGAATTAAAAGCCAAATCCCGTAAGGGTTTTAAAAACACAAAATAGCTACGCCTTTTTGTGTTTTGGTATTAGTCCTATGCCTTCGATTTTGGTCGCCCGTGTCTATGTTGATATACAGCAATGTAAGAGATAGCTCGGACAAAAATCAAAACCCAAAAGATGAGTGGCGGCGCTTCGCGCCGCCACTCATCTTTTGGGTTTAATGTCCTAAGCAAAACTTACATTGCTATAGTTACTTAATCTCAACAACAACCAAAGGAACAAGGGAATATCCACAGTTTATATTTAGCTCGTGGCATTTTTTGCCATGAATGGAAACTATAGCGCAGGAATTTTGGTGGGAATTGTCCATTATTATCTAGACAATCAAAGATGGATAGAATGATGTGTCGCTAAAAGCGTGACACACATTCTATAAGCAAACATACTTTAGGAAAATCCATGTACGAACAAATCTCTCATTCCCTTTTAAATTCTATCCTTGACGATTTAAAGCCTGAAATTCGCCGTCAAGACTTGCGACATTTTTATACGAGGTTGGGAGCAAATTTTTATGCAATCCATTCGCTATTTTATACGCTATACGGACATCGTAATGATTTTAAGTTGCAAATGTTGCGCCTAGTGGAAACAATGGCGAAGGGATATATTGATCGCTCTGCGGAATTGGAGCGATTGGATATTCTACGCGAACAGGATCACAACTGGTTTTTGTCTCAAAAGTGGGTGGGAATGGCGCTTTATTCCAATGGATTTGCTGATAATCTCAAGGATCTGGCCAGCAAATCCAGCTATTTCCAAGAATTAGGTATTAATTTAGTGCATATTATGCCCATTTTGAAATGTCCTGAAGGTAAAAGTGATGGAGGCTATGCCATCAGTGATTTTCGGCAAATTGATGAACGTGTTGGGGATCTAGAAGATATACGCCACATTGCCGCCGACTTCCGCAAACGCGATATTTTATTAGTTCTCGATATTGTTCTCAATCATACTTCTGATGAACATGAATGGGCTAAGAAAGCGATTAATGGCGATCGCCGCTTTCAGGACTATTACTATATTTTTGAAAGTCGAGAAATTCCTGATATGTTCGAGCAGAGTATGCCAGAGATATTTCCTGAAACTTCTCCCGGAAATTTTACTTGGAATCCTGAAATGCAGAAATGGGTAATGACAGTTTTCCATGATTATCAATGGGATTTGAACTACAGCAATCCTAATGTATTTATTGAGATGCTGGACATTATTCTGTTTTGGGCAAATCAAGGTGTGGATATTTTGCGGCTTGATGCGGTGGCTTTTTTATGGAAGAAGATCGGAACTTCCTGTCAAAATGAACGCAAAGCGCATTTGATTTTGCAGTTAATGAAGGACTGTTGCCAAGTAACTGCTCCAGGAGTGTTATTTATTGCTGAAGCGATCGTTGCACCTGTGGAAGTGATTAAATATTTTGGAGAAGATGCGATCGTTGCTAAAGAATGTGAAATTGCCTATAACGCTACTTTAATGGCTCTGCTCTGGGATAGCGTGGCAACTAAAAACACGAAACTTCTCAGTCAAGGGATTAAAAACCTGCCCAATAAACTGGAACGGGCGACTTGGCTAAATTATGTCCGCTGTCATGATGATATTGGGTTTGGTTTTGACGATAACGATATTCGCTTAGCGGGTTACGAACCCTATTCTCACAGACGCTTTTTAATTGATTACTTTAGCGGTAAGTTTGACGGCTCTGCTAGGGGACTAGAATTCATGCATAATGAAGCAACAGGAGATGGACGAATCTGTGGGTCATTAGCTTCTCTGGTCGGGCTAGAATCAGCTCTGGAGTCGGAAGACAAAAACTTGATTTCTACTGCTATTAATAGAATTCTCTTATTGCATGGAATCATTCTATCCTTTGGTGGAATTCCTTTAATTTATAACGGTGATGCGATCGGTGTGCTCAATGATTACAGCTTTACCGACGATCCTAGCAAAAGCAGTGATAATCGTTGGGTTCATCGTCCGAAAATTGATTGGGAAAAAGCCGAACTCCGCAAAAAACAAGGCACTGAACAATATGCGATCTTCACTGCCATGAAAAAAATGATTGCTATTCGCAAAGAGATCTCAGCCTTTGCCGATTTTAATAATCGTGAATTGCTGCAATTAGACAATGAACATTTGCTCGGTTTTATTCGGTTCGATCATCAGCGTCCATCCGAGAAAGTGTTGGTACTTGCCAATTTTGATGTAAATCCGCAATATTTAGACTTGTCAGCGTTAAGTAATAAGGGTTTTAGTGCTTATAGTCGATTTATCGATTTATATACTGGTAAAAAGCCATCTCAACATGATGAACGCATTGTTCTTAATGGTTATCAGTTCTGTTGGTTGACAGAAACATAAGTAGTTAAGCATAAGTAAACTTACCAGATTGCCGAGTCGCCCGCTATGCGGGCGACTCGATAATCTGGGTTAGGTTTTAATTATGGTGAGCTACTTACTTCTTTAGCACTACCGATTTGTTATTTGTAATCATTTTCCTTCAAAGATAGATTGCATAAAATCACTTATGACTTCCCACGCATGGATATTTGGGAAGATATCTATACCCATGAAACTTTTGATAATATATAATAAAACTACAACAGCAATAATTCGGATCAGCATTAAACCAATTAGCCCAAAGGTTTTAGGCTTTTCTTGAGGTCTACAAAGGGAATATCCCTGTACTCCTTTTATTCCTAGATTGTTGGCAAAGTTTAAAGCAAATTTATCATCAATCCCCTTAAGAACGCATTGCTTTTGGTAAATTTTACTCGTATAGGCGATCGCGGTTACTAGCTGTTTTTGGGCTAAAGATAGAGGTTGTCGAGCAAACCTGCGATCTAGTTTAATTATAGCTATGGGTAACTGTTGTAGTTCTAGTAAGGAAAAAAATCTACCCGTAAAATTGTCAATCACGATATCACAGCCCATCATCTGTAGTTCTGTAATAAATGGAAGCACCAGTGATTGTTTTTGAAAAAGGATTTCTTCTTCTATTTCAAAACTAATTCTTTTTGCAGCAACTTTATATTGATTGAACCATGCATAAAGTTGAGCTAGAAATTCCTGATCTACAAAAATTTCGTCAGATAAATTAATCGAGACTTTTATATTAGCTTGCTGAGATAATACAGCAATGGATTTTTCTACAACAATCCGATCTAACTGGTTGAGTAATTGAGTATCTTGGAGAGCAATTAATAATTCTTGCGGTTGTCGTAAACTACCTTGTTCGTCTCGCCAACGTACTAGCACTTCATTGTGTAATATCTTGCCTGTAGCCAACTCATAGACTGGTTGGAACCATAACTCAAACTTCTCTGCTTCCAACCGAATCTCTGGGAATTCTTCTGCTAATTGGAGATCGATATGAGCAGTAGTAAGGGGATTAAATTCAGGTTCCATAACTTCGATCATATAGCAAAAAAAGAGTTATACCAAAACCCAAAAAGCAAGTGGCGGCGCAAAGCGCCGCCACTTGCTTTTTGGGTTTTATACCAATTCACGAAAGTGTGGCAGCACTTTTGTGAATTGGTATAAAACCCAGTAAGGGTTTTAAAAACACAAAATGGCGTAGCCATTTTGTGTTTTGGTATTACGTCCTAAAAATAAGAGCAGTACATTGCACTGCTCTTATTTTTAGGACGTGAATAACACTAGACGGATACAGTTTGCCATTCGAGTTTATCTAAAGTGTGTGAACGCTCTAGCGCACGCTCGAAACTATCGAGTTTTGGCTCAATCAAGAATGGTTCGCCAACATAGCCTTGAATAGCTTCTTGAGTCTTCAAACCATTGCCTGTGATATAGACAACAGTGGTTTCTTCAGGGTCGATTTTGCCAGCTTCAACTAGCTTTTTGAGAACTGCGATCGTCGTACCGCCAGCAGTCTCGGTGAAGATACCTTCAGTTTCCGCAAGCAACTTCATGGCTTGGATGATTTCATCATCATTAACAGATTCGATGTTGCCATTGGTCTTGTGAGCAATGTCGATCGCGTAGATACCATCAGCAGGGTTGCCGATCGCCAAGCTCTTGGCAATTGTCTTAGGCTTAACAGGAGTGATAAAGTCGCGACCTTCTTTGTAAGCAGCAGCGATCGGTGAACAACCTTCAGCCTGTGCGCCACTGAATCGAACAGCTTTGTCATCGACTAAGCCAACCTTCACAAATTCATTGAAGCCTTTGTAAATCTTTGTGAATAGAGAGCCAGAAGCCAGAGGTGCAACGATGTGATCGGGCAACTTCCAGCCGAGTTGTTCGACAACCTCATAGGCAAGGGTCTTGGAACCTTCAGAGTAATAAGGACGCAGGTTGATATTGACAAATCCCCAACCATGAGTGTTGGCTACTTCTGAACAAAGACGATTTACTTGGTCGTAGTTACCATGTACTGAGAAAACCTTGGGATTGTAAATGGTTGTACCGAGAACTTTACCTGCTTCGAGGTCAGAGGGAATGAACACGCAACATTCTAGACCTGCATGGGCTGCGATCGCGGCGGTGGAGTTAGCAAGGTTGCCAGTACTAGCACAAGCAACGGTGGTGAAACCTAATTCACGGGCGCGGCTAAGCGCTACAGAAACTACGCGATCCTTGAAGCTCAAGGTGGGCATGTTGACAGCATCATTTTTGATGTAGAGATTTTTGATGCCGAGACGCTTTGCAAGGCGATTTGCTTTGATCAAAGGAGTCATGCCAGTGGATACATCGATATAGTCGTCAGTCTTGACTGGGAGGAAATCGCGATAGCGCCAGATTGAGAGGGGACCAGCTTGAATTGTTTCACGGCTGACTCTAGCGGCGATCGCATCATAGTTATAGGCAACCTCTAGGGGACCAAAGCATAGTTCACAAACATGCATCGCTTTGGCTTCATATTCTGCACCGCACTCTTTGCACTTGAGATTACTAAATGTATCAACGCGATCGCTGGTGTAAGGAGAAACAATCGTTGCAGTCATGTTCTTGGTTGCCCTTTGAATCAATAAAGGTGTTTGTTTTGATTTACTTATTGAAATGAACATTAACACAGGCATTAATTGTCGTCAAATATACCCGACTAATTTAATCGGGTATTGCTTTATTCGTTAAATTATCCCGTCATGCTGACAAAAAATGAGATGCGGCGTTTATCTCTGCATCTCATTTTTTGATGGTGAATAATTCCAGTCAGGTAGAGGTCGCTTTGCGATCTCTAGCTAGATCTTAAAGATGAACGGCGATCGCTATTTCATCGTCCTCATAGAGAGCCATATCGATGAAGTTACTTTCTACAACTTCACCATTGACTAGCATTTGTTTGACATCGCTATGATTAACTACTGTCAGCGAGAGCGTCTTACCGCGAAACTTGCGTTGTGCAGTAAAGCCCGACCATTCATTTGGAATTTTAGGATCGATAATCATGCCTGTGAAAGTAGGTTGAAATCCTAAAATGTAATCGATGCCAATGCGTAGCATCCATACTGCTGTACCTGTCAGCCATGAATGACTTGCCTGTCCTTGGGTTTCGTGATCTGGACTAGTCACATATTCAGGATAGACATAGGGTTCTGTTTCAAAGCGATCGCATTTATCATCAGTTGCCTGTGAGGAATTAATCGGCATCATCCGACGATAGATTTCCCATGCAAATTCGGTGTCACCATTGAGAAGCGAAGCGAGGACAAACCAAGATGAGGCATGGTTAAACACTGCGCCATTCTCTTTCTTCCCTGGCACACAACGACTAATTAACCCAACCGTATCATCAATTTCCGTAAATGAAGGAGCAACAATCTGCATCCCGAATGGTGTCGCCAGATATTCACGACTGCTTGCCATACAGCGATCGGCGCGATCCTTCGGGGCAAGTTCCGAAATTACTGCCCATGATTGGGCATTGACAAATATTTTGCCTTGACTTGCATTTGATACGCCAATTGGTTCGCCATTGTCACGAAAAGCACGTAAATACCATTCTCCATCCCAACAAATGTCATTAGTTACTTGACGCAGATGCTCATAGAATTTTTGGAATCTATTAATCGCATCACTATCTCCTTGATGTTCACAGACAGGCAGTGACTTATTCAACACATAGCCCAAGAAGAAAGCACCCCAAGTAGTTTCGCCCTTGCCTTGAGAGCCAACATGGTCGAGCGTATCATTCCAATCACCTGTAAAGATGCGGGGCATTCCTCGTTCGCCTGTGTTGGCGATCGCAAAGTCTAGCGCTCTTACCAAATGCTCATAAACTGTCCCTGAAGTATCATCATGGTAAGGAACTACTTCTTCTAAAATCGAGAAATCACCAGTTTCCTTGAGATATTCGACAATGCCAAAGGGAATCCAAAGCGGTGTGTCGGAATGATTGGTGCGTTCGCCTGTATTGGTTAGTACAAAATAATTATGTAGAGTGGATCCATCCTTAAATTGGAAGTTGAGTGCTTTAATCAATCTTTCGCGCACTTTTGCAGGATCAACCATCACTACACCGAGAATATCTTGGAAGCGATCGCGCATTCCCGTACCAAACAGTAATCCGCCGTGATAGTAGCCCGAATTTCGCGCCATATCAAAGGTAACTGCTGCCTGATACTGATTCCAGACATTAATCATGGCGTTAAATGCTGCATCTGGCGTTTGCACCTGCACACAGGATAAATGAGCATCCCATTTCTGTTTAAGCTGCTCAAACTGGCGATCAACAACTTCCATAATCTTGCCCCCCTTTACAAGGGGGGTAGGGGGGATCTCTTTCGGCGCAATCTCCAAAACAACCGCGAAATCAACAGAACTATTCGCCGCCAATGAGATCTTTGATTGCAAAGCTACCACAGGATCACCAGCCGTGATTTCTGTGTTTTTCATTACCCCTGTTTCTACAGCTACAGGGTTTGATTCCGATCGCCATCTGCCGATGAAAGTATCGAGACTACTATCAAAACCAGAAATCGGTAAACTCTGAGAAAAATAAATCTGATACTTCCAGTCAATATTTGGCTGCTTTACGGAAACGCCCTTATTCAACACCCAATAGCGGCGAGTGGCTACCAAGGCTTGCAAATCTTGATCAAAATGAATGTCCGTGAAATGCTTGTCATTCGGTTGATTAATTTGATCATTGAGAGCATTCCCCATCAGCAATTCCAAAAAGGAATAAACTTCTAAATCTCGCGTCTGTCCTGACAGTTCCGTTAATTTTACGCGCCAAACTTCAGCATTAGTATCAGTGGGAACGAAGTAAGTAATTTCCCCTCGAATTCCATTAATTTCGGTCGTGATTTTGGTATAGCCCTGTCCATGCCGACATTCATAGAAGTCATAGTTAAGATGAATTGTCGGCGACCAACTCAGTGACCAATACTTATCTGTAGCAGTATCTTTGATCATCACATAGCGACCAGGACGATCCCAAGGAAGGCAGTTATAACGCATCCGACTAATGCGGTTATCGCGGGGCGAATCCAAGAAGCTAAAGCCACCACCTGTATGGGAAATCAGCCCTGCATACTGGCTATTCCACATATAGTTAAACCAAGGGCGCGGGGTGCGCGGATTTGTAATCACAAATTCCCGATAATCTTCGGTGTAATAGCCGTATTGGTTTGCGATCGCCACAGTTTAAAATTTTCCTTCTTTGTATAATAATCATGTTTTACGATTAATTTGTGACCATAAAACATAACCAGATTGCGACATAGATTATCTCAATTTTTCACCCCAATTTTTTAGAGCAGTTTTAAATAAAACTATGACAAGTACAATGATCTCTAAATTAGTAGTTGGTTTAACTTCACTGGGTGCGATATTTAGCACTGTTTTTCTTAGTCCACAGGCAACTACTCCTCAAACTCAACTTTCTGTCCCAATAGTCCAGAACTTTAGCCCCACCACGATCGCTAAAGCTCCTATTGCTAAGGCGTTGACAATTAATAAAACTCACATTTTTCTTGGAGAAATTAATCGCCGAGGCTTAGCAGTTGGTTATCATCATCGTCTTAATGGCAAAGATGCCAATAATGCAAAAATGGTCAAAATTACAGGACTGCCAAATCAGCAAGGGGTTTACATCGGTCGTGTTGAGATTCGTAATCCTGCCAATGGTCAATGGGTTAGCAAAATTTCTAGTTCTTCTTTTTTCCCTGATCGCTGGTCTCAGGCTCAAGTTTTGTCAGAAATTAAAAGTGCTTTTAACTCAGCAAACAAATCTAAAGAACCTTGGCAAGGTACTTCAACCAGTGGGTTAAGAATTGAAGGTTATTATAATAAAGTGACAAATACAATTACCACGGCTTATCCCATTTACCGTAGGTAAGCGGAATGTACAAACCATCACATTCCTATTTACAGCATTTTCACTAGAGCATAATGATCAATATCAAATTCTATCGAGATGAAGAAGGCTACTTTCAAGCTGATACCGAACCTGAATATCAATTACTCGGTCAATACTTGCAATCAGAAATCCAAGGTGTTGCGGCTGTATGTGCGGAAATTTTAGCAATAATCCAAGAGATTGAGATCGGCGATCGCATTCATGCTGAAGGGATCGGTAATGCCTATGGGTTAAGACTTACCCCAAAAACTGCAAATATTTGGAGTGAGTACACAGAAACTGAACTAAGCTTAGAACTGCCTATTGCAGATTTTAAACAAGCTTTAGAGAGTTGTTACAAATTTTGCGATCGCTTCTAATCCCAATTCTGCGAAGTATAGCTATATTTTGCAAAATTAAGAAAAATACCCTGTAATGTACCTTAAATCTCTACATATCAAGCAGTTTCGCAATTACATCGATCAGGAAGTTAACTTTACAGCACCCAAAACGGTAATCGTGGGTAATAATGCTCAAGGGAAATCTAACTTACTCGAAGCAGTTTTGCTATTGGCAACTCTGCGATCGCATCGAGTTAGCAAGGATCGTGACTTAGTGCGTAATGGCGAAGTGATGGGGGAAATCACCGCAACTTGTCAGCGATCGCGCATACCTGAGGGCTACCCCATAGAATTATTGATGCGGCTGCGAGCTAGTGGCAAACGGACTCTCAATGTGAATGGAGTCAATCAAGCCAGATCTCTAGATTTTTTGGGAAATTTGAATGCGGTCATGTTTTCGAGTTTAGATTTGGACTTGGTGCGAGGGAGTCCTGAAAGTCGGCGCAATTGGTTGGATACAGTTTTGATTCAACTAGAGCCGATTTATATCAATCTTTTGCAACAATATAATCAAGTTTTGCGACAACGAAATGCATTATTAAAGTCAATCAAGCAGGGACAAATCACCTATGAACCTCAACAAATGGCGTTGTGGGATGCCCAATTAGTAACTGCGGGAACACGTTTGATTCGGAGGCGATCGCGGCTATTAGAGAGATTAACCCCGATCGCAAGGACTTGGCATCAAGCAATTAGCGGTGGTAGTGAGTATTTAGAGATTACTTATGTTCCCAAATTTACTTTTGCACCAATGGATACAGTGGAGCATATTCACCAAGCTTTTTTTGAGGCGATTTTGCATAAAGCCACCATTGAGCAACATCAAGGCTCAAGCTTAGTTGGTCCCCATCGTGATGAAGTTTCTCTGACAATTAATACGACCCCTGCGCGAGAATATGGCTCTCAAGGTCAACAGCGAACTTTAGTACTAGCACTAAAACTTGCTGAGTTAGAATTGCTAGAATCGGTAGTTGGAGAACCACCATTATTATTATTAGATGATGTCCTTGCTGAACTTGATCTCCAAAGGCAAGATCATCTGCTGAATGCGATTGGCGATCGTGTCCAGACAATTATTACGACTACACATCTTGGCTCATTTGATGCTCAATGGCTAAATTCTGCCCGAATTTTTCAAGTAGAAAATGGCAAAATTTTATCTTAAAAAACACAAAACAAGCTTGCTTAGCAAGCTTGTTTTGTGTTTTTTATTCGTCGTCGTCTGCACCAACTTGACGCAAATGAATATGCTTACGTCCAAGGCGAATTTCCAACTCATCACCAGCCTGTAGACCCATCAATTGTGTATAAGCTGAGCCAATTAGTAGGTTGCCATTTTTCTGTACGCTAACTCTATAGCTGGCACTGCGTCCACCTTTGCCACTACCTTTTGCTTCTAGTTCAACCCCATCAGCCTCCATCAAGGCATTATAAAACTTCATCAAGTTAACACGAGCTTGATTGTTTTTGGTAACAGTAGCATATCCACAAGCCTTAGCTTTTTCTTCTTTTGACAGATGTTCAAGTTCTTTGACTTTCTGTAATAATGCATCGCCAGAAAGTTGCACTGGTTGTTTGATTTTTGCCATTTGTTCTTAACAGTTTAATATTTAATATTTATACATTAGTATCTAAGATAATTGTACTACTAGTCAAATTTTTTTGAGAAGATATACAGCCTATTTATTTTTACATACAACTATCATCTATATCTAATTAAATTAGTTCTAAAAATAAAAGGTTCTTAATAGGTTGACAACTTAAAACAATAAATCTATTTTTATAGTCTGAAACACTATAAAATTCATAAAGATAGTTTGTGTCAATTTAGAACCTCAAAATCAAAGCAATAATTCAGTAAATGTAATTTATAAATTGCACCTAAGTTTAAAGATTGAGGACAACTTAACTAACGAAAAAAAGACATGAGAGTTTTACTCGTTGAAGATGAAGTTGACTTAGGGACTGCAATTCAACGTAGTCTCAAACAAGAAAAATATGTGGTTGATTGGGTGCAAAATGGCAAAGAAGCATGGGACTACCTTGATCGCCAACCTACAGAATATAGTGTGGCAATTTTGGACTGGATGTTACCGCAGCTTTCAGGATTAGAATTATGTAAACGATTACGCAAAAATCAAAATCCTCTTCCTGTCATCCTCCTCACAGCAAAGGATCGGATTGAAGATCGTGTTCAAGGACTGGATGCAGGAGCCGATGACTATCTAGTGAAACCATTTGGGATGTTAGAGTTATTGGCAAGATTGAGGGCTTTGCAAAGGCGATCGCCACAAATTCAAGCCACACAGTTAAAAGTTGCCAATCTCGTTCTTGATTACAATACTTCCACCATTGCTGCTCCTGACATTAATGGAAAATATCAGAGTATTCAATTGACGGCTAAAGAGTTTCAGCTCTTAGAATATTTTATGCAGCATCCTCATCAAATTTTGACCCGCGATCAGATTCTCAGTCGGCTATGGGAAATGCAAGCAGAACCAGAAAGTAACGTGGTTGCTGCCCAAATCAGGCTGTTAAGACGACGACTATCGGAATATGGACAGGAAAAACTAATTGAAACTGTTTATGGTCTGGGTTATCGGTTTAATGTTAATTAAAGCTGTCGCATATCCTGAAAGGAAAGTTGTGCATCGCGGCTCCGCCGCGATGCACAACTGGGTTTTAACTAAGCGCAAAGCGCTGTAACATCCATGAATCACGATAGTGTCTTTTTCAAAGCAAAAGTATCCTTAGCTCTCTGGTATGCAGGAGTGATGGGAGTCATCTTGGGATTGTCTGGACTTGGTGCTTATCAGGTGATGGCTCATGCTCACTGGCAAGGCGTTGATCAAGAGCTAATTGCAGTCTCTGGCAATCTTCACGATGCTTTAGAGCCAAATTTGGAACAAACTGGAAAAATTAGTGCCAATGTGCAGCGAATCTTGCCTAAGCTCTGCATTATTGGCGAATCATGCGAACCCGATCGCGATCGCCATGTGTTAGGAATTACTAAGCAAGAGGGTTATTATGTCAGACTGCTCGATCTTTCGGGGCAGCTTCTAGCTACAGTTGGACAACAAATAGAATCTGTTCCATTTAGCAAAAAAGCAATAAGTTGGCATACTTTAGAAGACTCTCAAGGAAATCGCTACCATCAAGTTGCATTACTCTTAAAAAATAATACTGGACAGCCTTGGGGCTATCTGCAAATTGGGCGATCGCTACAAGACTATGACCAACATCTAAACGAGTCCAAATTTGCCTTATTGACAGGATTACCGATCGCCTTTTTGTTGGTCAGCATGGCAAGCTGGTACTTATCAGAAAAAGCGATGCGTCCAGTCTATGCCTCCTATCAACAAATTCAGCAATTCACCGCCGATGCTGCCCATGAAATCCGCACACCGCTAGCTTCAATTCGAGCGACAGTAGAATCGGTGCTAATGAGTGAGAAAGTTTCAGAACAAGAATCACGAGAAACTCTACAGACTATCGATCGCCAGACGATTCGCCTCTCGCAATTAGTGCAGGATTTGCTAATGCTCTCACGAATGGAAGGAAAGGTTTCCAAGCAATCACCCAGCCAATCCTGTTGTCTCAATGACATTGTGAGTGACTTAATCGAAGAAGTAGCCGCGATCGCGATGCAGTCACAAATTACGCTACATTTGCAACTTGTTAACAAGATTCCGATCTATGTTGCGGGTAATGAAGAACAAATCTATCGCTTAATTTTCAATATTTTGATCAATGCTATCCATTACACTCCAGAGGGTGGCAAAGTTCAAATGTTTTTGGAACCGAGCGATCACATGGCAACGATCCGTATTGAGGACAATGGTATCGGTATTGATGAAGCTGATTTACTACATATTTTTGATCGATTCTATCGCGCCCATAGCGATCGCTCTCGGCAAACGGGTGGAACTGGTTTAGGGCTTGCCATTGCTATGGCGATCGCTAAGTCTCATCAGGGCAATATCCAAGTCAAAAGTCAACTCGGCAAAGGCAGTATATTCACGATTCGATTAGGACTTAATGACAGAGAAATCTAATCGAAACCCTTAGATATTCTTAAATGCTGCCAATCACTTATCGCTTTGTGCCAAACAATTAAACAGGTAATGGGCGCTGCTTTGCAGCGCCCATTACCTGTTTGATTTATAGATTGTTAAAGTAATTGACTATGCTCTCTTCAGCTTTAATGACAGGCAAAAATAACTGGTACTCCCATCCTTCTCCAGCAGGCTGATCCTTTTTAGCAATGTAGTCTTGCCTTGGACCGCCTTTGCCTTCCGCACCTGCATAACGTTCCACAGCATGAAAGACAAAGATTCTAGCGTAAGCATAGCCGAGTAAGTATAGGCATAACATACCAAATAGGACAGGGAGCAATTTATTTTTCTTCAGCATAATCATCGAATAAGTTGTAAAAATAGCGATCCTAAACTAGCAAATCTCTGCTATTGATCTTGATCTGAAGTAAAGACGGCAGAGTGTTGCTGAAAAGTTCCCAATTTGTATCGAACAAGCGGGCTAACGGTGTAGTTATTTATTTGTTGCAGTCAGCCCGAAAAATATGAAAGTTAAGTTATTTTCATTCCTTTCTCCTAATCATCGCGATTTTTGCGCTGTGCAAATACATGCTATGAATGATCGCTAAATTACAGTAGTTGGGGTTTGATAAATATTTTAGTGTTTTTGAAAATTAGTATTAAGATTTTGATTGAGTAAATCGAAAAAATGTAATGAAAGCCAATATCAAAAAGAAGTTCAAAGCATTATCAAGCCCCAAGTTTATTGGCTATGCATTAGTGGGGGCGATCGCATTATTAAGCGCGATCGCTACGGGTTTAGAACTAAACGAAGTGCAGAACCTTGAACGTCAAACCCAATCAGCCTTTTTTAACTGGCGTGGCACGATCGCTCCTCCCAAAGATATTGTGATTCTGGCGATCGATGATCTTTCCTTGAGCCAAGGTGAATTTTATGACCCAAAAACTCGTCCTTTTTTAGAGCCATTTCGCACAACTACATGGAAGCGAGTAGTCTATGCCCAAGTCCTAGAGAAACTGGTTAAAGCTGGCGCAAAAGTAGTTGCCTTTGATATTTTATTCGTGACCCCTGGAGATCATGGAACTGCGGATGATGATAAATTTCAAGCAGCGATCGCTAAGTATGGAGAACGCGCCGTATTTGCAGCTAGTTATGAATTTACACAGATTGGTGATGCAAATATTATGCAACTTGCCTCACCCGATAGAATTTTCCAAATAAAACCGAATACCTTAGGACTAATTAATTTTCAACCTGAAATTACAGGCAATATTCACCGTTTGGGCGTGCAACCACCAGCAGATAGTGGTTTGCCGATTGTGCCAACTTTTGCGGCTGCGATTTTGAATGTCGCCAAAATTAGTTATCCCCAACCTAAAGGCGATGGAATTTATTTCTTTGGTGGTTCAGATACATGGACAAATGCTCAACAACAGATTCCATTTTATTATGTGGTTGATCCGTATAATTGGAATAGTGAACAACTTCAGGGCGGTAAATTCTTTAAAGACAAAATTGTTTTGATTGGAGCAACGGCGGCTTCCAAACAGGATATCCAAAACTCAGCGATGGGGCGAATGCCGGGAATTGAGATTCATGCCAATGCGATCGCCACACTCATGCAAAACAAAAGCATGGCTGATCTATTCGCTCATCCTATCCAAAAAGGTATTTTCATCTTTCTACTTGTGGGAATCTCAGGGGGTATTCTCTGCCGATTTAAGCATCCACCTACGCAGATATTAACGTCTTTTGGCACTGCGATCGCTTGGTTTGGAATTGGGTATATTAGCTTCATTTACACCAGTACGATTTTGCCAGTAGCGATTCCTACGATCGCGATCGGTTTAAATGGAATAGCCCTTTTAACTACGGGTTCCATTGCTGCCCAAATTGATAAGATTTTGCTGCGCCGTACTCTAGAGCGTTATGTTGCTGCACCAATTGTTGAAGAAATTATCAATCAGCCTGAAGGGTTTCGTGATTTATTAGAAGGTCACACACTCAAAGCGGCGGTTCTCTTTTCTGATATTCGAGGTTTTACGACTCTTTCGAGTCGCCTACCTGCAAAAGTACTAATCAAACAACTGAATACCTATTTAGCTGGAATGGTAGATGCGATTTTGGAGTATCAAGGCACAATTGATAAGTTCATTGGTGATGCGATCATGGCGGAGTTTGGCTCACCTGTTTCGCGAGGAGAGAAAGCCGATGCGATGAATGCGATTAATGCTGCTCTAAATATGCGATTTGCTCTAATGGAACTGCGTAAGGTCTGGCAAACTGAAAATATGATCCCATTCTCAAACGGTATTGGTATTAACTATGGGGAAGTAACTGTCGGTAATATTGGCTCCTCTCGCCGTCTTGAATATGCCGTTATTGGCGATACGGTCAACGTAGCAAGTCGTGTTGAAGGTATGACCAAGGAATTGGAAACAGATATCGTCATTACGGGTGCGCTTTACGAAATTGTCAAGGACGAAATCGATGTTGTTGATTTTGGAGAACATGCACTCAAGGGTCGAGTTGGGAATGTACGGTTATATGGTGTGATCGGTCTCAAAGGTTGCGATCGCCAAATTTATGAACAAGTCCACAATGATCTTAAGCGCCATACTGCGGTGATCGATATTCTCAAAAAAGGTCAGTTACCAACACGTCGCGAATAAAGATTATTAAAAGTGTGGCTTCGCCACACTTTTAATAATCTTTACAATTTGAGCGATCGCATTCGCATCTTCGCTTTGATGCATATTCTGGATATACTCATCACGACGCTGATCAAGATCAGCGATCGCTTTTAATAAACTCTCACTAGTTAAATCTTCTTCCATGAGAACAGCACTATAACCACGGGCTTGAAAAGACTTGGCATTGAGGATCTGATCGCCACGACTAGATAATTTTGATAGGGGAATTAGTAAATTAGGCTTGCGTAAAGTCAGAAACTCAAACACAGCATTTGCTCCTGAACGCGACACGACTAAATCAGCGATCGCTAAAATATCGGCAAGTTCTGCTCCTAAATACTCAAATTGTTGATAGCGTGGATTTACATTGAGATTGACATCAAGATTGCCTTTACCACAGGCATGAACAACTTGATATTTTGACGTAAGCTCAGCTAAAACAGCACGGATAGATTGATTGATTTTTGCTGAACCCGTACTGCCACCGACCACAAATAGAACTGGATCATCAGCATTAAATCCACAAAATGCTCTTCCTCTTTCTCCATTTCCTTGAAGAATATCAGGACGAATTGGCAAGCCTGTATGTGTAACCTTGGGAGCATATTTTGCTAAATGTTTAGCAGTTTCAGGAAAAGTGACACAGACTTTAGTTGCAAAGGGAATTGATAGGCGATTGGCTAAACCAGAAGAAAAATCTGATTCATGGATAATTACAGGAACCCGCTGTAGCCAACTGGCAAAAATGACAGGAACAGTGACAAAGCCCCCTTTAGAAAATACAACTTGAGGCTTGATTTTGGCGATCGCAAAATAAGCATCAAATATGCCCTTAATTACTTTAAAAGGATCGATGAAGTTCTGCCAAGAAAAGTAGCGGCGCAATTTACCCGAAGAAATACCATGGTAGGGAATACCAACTTCGGCAACAAGTTGTTTCTCAATCCCATGATTAGAACCAATATATATAACTTCCCAGCCATCAGCTTTCAAACTCGAAAGCAATGCAAGATTAGGGCTAACATGACCAGCAGTACCGCCACCTGTCAAGACAATTTTTGGTTTCTTTGCTAATTGTTGATGGTCTGATGGTAAGTTCGACTGATCTTTGGTCTGATTATTTGCGCCCACAGTTATTATTTGTCTCTAGTTATTGAGAATATTGGATTTTTAGCTTCAAGTATTGTAGCGATTTCATGGCAATTTTCCAATAAGCTGTTACTAAACGTCCCGCGCTTTGCGCGGGACGTTGAATGGATTAGGAATTAAACAAATGAACGAGGTGTAGGGGAAATTCATGAATTGTCCCTACAGGGTTTCAAGTGATTTTTGCGTAACTCCTATAGATTTTATGTAAAAATTGTTTAGGACAAATAAAACTCAAATCTAAAGAGTTTAGGACATGAACCAAGTCTGGCAAAATTTTAAAAAGCCAATTCGCAATAGTCTCAAATATGCCAAAGCTTTAGTCAAAGGATATCCATTCCATTATGCCAATCGACAAACTCCTGATGATACTGATCGATACTTGTATAAATGGATAGAGTCTATTACACCTATTCCCGATCGCGGCACATCAGAAATTCGGGCTAATCGAATTTGGAACTTACGACTTGCGGCTCAAAGGATTCATTGTCTCCATATTGCTCCTCAAAAGATTTTTAGTTTTAGCGATCGCATTGGTGCGCCGACCAGAGCCAATGGGTTTAGGGAAGCTCCTGTATTTGTACGTGGTCAGGTGCTAACCGATGTGGGGGGAGGATTGTGTTTGATTGCTACTAATGTTTTCAATACTTTTCTGTATGCAGGCTGTGAGATTTTAGAACGGCATTGCCATAGTATTGATGCCTACGGAGAATCAAGGTTTTATGAATTAGGTCAAGATGCCGCAGTCGCACATGGATACAAGGATCTCATCGTTCGTAATCATAGTCAAATCCCTTTACAACTGAGATGTCAAGTATTAGAGAATGAAGGTAAAGTTGCGTCCAGTCTTTGGGGTTCTACCCCAAAACCTTGGCAGATCAAGGTGGAGTCTCAAATCCTTAAGCAATTACATCCACCAAATCCACAGTATCTATCAGGTTGGACTGTTAAAACTTCCCGCTATGTCAAAAATGAATTAGAGCCATCATCTACATGGCAACGTAATTATGAGGCTGTTAGCCATTATCAGCCCTGCATAAAGTCATAAGACAAAAAGCGGCGCGATGCGCCGTTTTTTGTCTTATGGAGTTGGATTAAGCCAAATCAAAAACTAGAATTTCAGCATCACCTTTACCAATCAATTTCAAATCGCCAACCCGATCGCTTGAAATGGCATCACCAGCATTTAGCAAGCGATCGCCTACTAACACACTGCCCTTTGCTACTTGTATCCATGCATAGCGATTTGGGCTAACTGTATGGCTTACTTCTGCACCATCTTCGAGAATGGAAGCATAAACATAGGCATCTTGATAGATTTTGACTGAGCGATCGCGTCCATCAGGTGAGACGATTAACCTTAACTGATTGAGCTTTTCTTCCCTTGAGAAAAAAACTTGTTCATAGCTGGGCTTGACACTTTCTTGATTTGGTAAAATCCATATTTGCAATAGATGAGCAGATTCCGTTGCTGAAGGATTAAACTCACTATGGGTAATTCCAGTACCTGCGCTCATTCTCTGCACATCACCCACACGAATGACTGAGCCATTGCCCATGCTGTCCTTATGCTCTAAAGCTCCATCGAGCATATAGGTAATAATTTCCATATCGCGATGGGGATGGGTTCCAAAGCCTTTACCACCTGCGATCTGATCTTGATTAATCACCCGCAATGAGCGAAAAGCCATATGCTGCGGATCGTAATAGTTAGCAAAGGAGAAGGTGTGATAACTGTCGAGCCAACCGTGGTTGGCATGTCCTCTTTCTTCTGATTTACGAATAGTCAACATAATTTTTATCTCTGGTAGTTGTTTTTGATAATTTGCCCTCACCCCTAGCCCCTCTCCCGTAGGAGAGGGGAACAAGACAATAATGTGGGTTTTGCTCCCCTTCTCCTGCGGGAGAAGGGGTTGGGGGATGAGGGTTCCACATAACATCAGTTATGAATTGAATTAAAGTTTTGTATGCGCTCCGTCACAGAATGGAGCATTACCTGTGTGCTTGCATAAACAAAGTGCAACTTTCTTGGTTTCGGTCACTTCAAAGGCAAGAGGTGTAAATTCTGTTCCTTTATGTGCGCCATTACAGTAGGGTTGGTTGGTAGATTCGCCACAGGTACACCAGTAATATGTTTTAGGCTCTAGTTCCAATACAACAGGCTTCTTATCAACAATCTTAGGTTCACTCATGAATTCTGTCCAAATGCGTTGGTTACCGACAAATCAAATATAATTGACTCACACTCTTTAAGTAAAGTATGCACTTTTTTGTAAGGTACATACCAAAAAGATACTATGGAAAATTATTCTGATACATTTACCCTAAATTCCTTATCTGAAGTGGATTGTATCGCTACTTACCAGAGCGATCGCCCTAGTTGCCCAGTAGAGGCTACCCTTGATGCGATCGGTGGACGCTGGAAGGTTTTAATTTTGCACGAATTATTTAATGGCACACGTCGCTTTGGTGAATTACATCGCAGCTTGCGTGGCATTACTCAAAAAATGCTGACTCAACAACTGCGAGAAATGGAGCATGATGGTTTAATTCATCGCGAAGTATATATGCAAGTTCCGCCCAAGGTTGAATATTCGCTCACGGATTTAGGCAAAACCTTGCAACCTGTACTAGATGCAATGCATTTGTGGGGCAAAAAATATTTAGAACAACAATAAAAAAGACGCACTTTGTGCGTCTTTTTTATTGCTTAGAAAGCACAAAGGGCTTTATTTACTTACCGCCTTTCTTGAGAGCCAAGATTACTTCGACTTCAGCAGTTTCTGGATTTGGATAAGCCGCAGTTGCCGCGATACCACGGATAGACTCAATCAAAGCTTTTGCCTCAGGAGGAGTCTTTTCTTTCTCAGCAGCAGGCATGAAGCTTTGAACGATACTCCATGTGCGATCGGCATCAATATAGAAATAGCCAACATTGTTAGTAGGTAAAGTACTAATTACTGACTTATAGGTAGCATCAGCATCCAGTGCAGTTGCAGGTTTTGGTACGAACAGAGACACAATTGGAGATGCGGTGATGAAGAGTGTATCTGGTTGACTCCAGCCATGAGCCACGATCGCGCCAGCACCAGCCGCCGACCATTCAGTAACAGAGACTCCACCGACATCTTTTTTAGCTACCGTTGCACCATTCTTAGACGCAAAATCATCTAGTTTCTTGAACAAAGATTCAGCAGCAGCACGGTTTGTGGTTTGTAGCATTAGTAAAGGTGCAAGTCCTTGAGTTTGCGCCAAAATTCCTTCTGTTTTACCAGCTACAGAAGCTAATGCAAATTCGCCATCCATCCATCCAAAGATATCTTTGTCAAGATCAAGAGCCAATGGTGAGGACTTCAGTTGCGCTCTGACTTCATCAATCCCTTTCTTGATTTCAGGATTTTTATCTGCCGACTTTACAAATTGCTCCCATGAACTCTTGATATTAAAGCCCGTGGTTACCATAAACGCTTGGGAAGGAATCTGACTCATAACCTTGTTAGGTGAGTTTTTGAGGGCAGCAATTGCCGCAGGATCAAACTTACCAAGGGCTTTAAAGCGAATACCTGCATCATCAATACCAAATCCCATATTCAAAGATTTGATCTGCTTCAATTGTTCCAAAGACTCTGGGGGAATGGTCTGAGCTTCAGGATTTAGTGCTGCTAGCTCCACAATTGATGTGCCGAAGTTAGGGATGTAAACTTGAGCAACAGGGTTTTGAATCTTGAGGTCATCAGCACTTGCTGCACTTGCTAACGAAGCTTCACCTTTAAAAGTATCGATCGCTTTCTGCGTTGTTTGTTCTTGAGGAGTAACAATCAAGTAATCTCCAACCATTGCAGTTACACTGCCCTGACTACCTTCGCCATATTGGGTGATCTTCACACCTTTATAGTCAGACTGCTTTTCTTTACCACCTGCCTTAGTTTTGATTTTCTCGGTCAAAAACTTCTCAGCACCAGCTTTGTCTTTAACCTCAACCACAATCAAAATATTAGGAATAGTTTTTGCTTCAGGGGTTGCAGGAGCCGCTTTGTCCTGTACAAACTGAATCGAACCTGTATCGCTCATCGGTACATAGCGATTTTGAATAGCCGCTTGCGATTTGCTTGGTACAAGGCTGGCTGTTTTCCCTGAAGGTAAAATTGCGAAAGTTATACTTTTACCAACCCAAGGCTTAATATCTTTGTCGTAGTCAACGTCACCTGAGGAGAGATTTTTCCTGACTTCGGCGATCGCTTGATCGTAAAGTTTTTTGGTTTCTGGAGACAGGAACTGCTCTATTTTGGACAAGGCTGCTTCGTCGGTGGAGATGGACATCGCCATCAATGACTGCTTCGGCACAATCGACAATGTTCCTGCGGTACTGCTCGCCGTGGGCAGAATTGACGGCTTATTTAAGAAAAAATAAGCACCTATGCCCCCAGCCACTACTACAGCCGCGCCACCAATAATTGGTAGTAAATTTGGTTTTGTTTCTGTCATAAATGCATACCTCACACTTGTTAATTTCAATATGACAGTATAGTGCTTAACTTAGAAATACCCATAGACGCGATTCACCTAGGTCTTGTGAGATCGCTCACATCACTTAAAAAATCTCCCTAAAGGATTAGCATGACAGGCGTAACTTCAGTAATTATCGGGGGGTATGCAATCAAACTTTAACCAGAAAAAACTCGCTTCGCGAGTTTTTTCTGGTTAAAAATCTAGCCATGCTGGAATAACTTGCCATGCTTGATTAAGAGATTTGTCTAATACCTTGTAATTTGGCTCAAACTTACTGACTAATTTCCAAAACTTATCCGAATGATTCATGTGAACTGTATGGCATAGCTCATGAATTAGGACATATTCAACAACATTAGCTTCGAGAAAAAGCAGCTTGTAATTGAGACTAATATTTCGATTGCCAGAGCAGCTACCCCATAAAGTCTTTTGACTACGCACGGTGGTAGTACGATAGGGCAGCTTGGCTCTGATGCTGACTTTGCGTAACCAACTGAATAAATGTTTTTCCGCCTTTTGCATTAGCCATTGCTTCAGAAAAAATTTGCAAGCTTCGATATCGGTAATATTGCCTTTTACGACTAGCTTTAGTTCAGATTTTTTTTCTTGGATAGCGATCGCCCTTGATTTTGTCAAAACCTCTTGATACTCAATCTGCCATTCTTCGTCCAGCGATCGCAAATTGATGTGATCAGGCAACTCATGGGGAGCTTGTGACTGAAAAAAAGCTTCACGCTGATCAAGTTTGAGTTGATTGCGAATAATCCAATCACGCTTTTTTTGAATCAGTTCAGGAACCTTTTGATGGTCATAATCCACAGGGATAACCACTTCTAAACCCGCTTCTACGGAAAGTGAAAGGCGCACAGACTTAGCGCGATCGCTTACCCGCACAGTGTAAGCTGGCAAATCACCGTTAATTGAAGATTTGGAGCCAGATGCCATAGGTTTAATCTTGAATTAAAATTGTGCCTGCAAAGCGAGCATTCAAGCGATCGCGCTCACGATGGGCATTGCTACGATTGCTATAAGTCCGCACTTGAATATAGGATTTCCCCTTAAAAATAGTCACAAAAGCATCGGGTGCTAGTTCACGGACTTGTCTTAAGGTATTAGCATTTGTATTGGGAACTAGCACCCGATAAATCGTGGTAGTAGAACTGGGCTTATTGGAAGTTCTGCCAGAATTTGTGGGAAGAGAAATATTTGATGACGCAATGGGAGGAGCAATCAATGATGCACCAATTACTTGAGCTGCTAGCCCTTGACCTCGTAACTTTGAGGCGATCGCATTAGCACTTTGTTGACTTGCTAGTGGGGCTGCCAAAATTACGGAGCGATTACTAAACGTGGCAAGAACTGCACTCTTTCCAGATAGGAATTGCACCTGTTGAATTGCCATATTTGGTTCTTTGTTCAGTTCCACCAAAATCACCGATGCTTGTAAGTTTGCAGGAATGTCATTCACTTTTGCAGAGAAAGAATGCACAACTGCGTCTAGCCCTAACGCTCGTAATTGATTGGCGCGAAATGTCGAAGCTTGGGCATTGTCAAAACCTCCAAAAAAGGTCATGGATGCATTGAGATAATTACAAGGTACGGCGGCGATCGCGAGAAATTCTGGTAACTGGGGTAGTAAGTTGGCAGGACGATCCAACATGACGACATAGCGTCGATTTGTGATCTGGGGGCAAGTGAGTGCAGGATTTACTGTCTGAGCGATCGCGGTTGATGAGAGCCCGAGACTATCGGTCAAGCCCAGCCCAGTTATAAAAATAGTGCTAGCGACATAATTGGCGGCGATCGCCCATGCAGATCTGCTAGGAAGTCTTAACGGTTTCATGTTGTTAAACCTATTGTCTTTAGAGCGACCATTTTGAACATCTTGATCACCTTTTTGCCCACCAATTTGTCTTCAATAGTTGAGATATACCACTATATGCTGTGAATTGTCATGACTAGAGCAAACTTTTTTCAGGCTTAATTTAAAGCTTTTGGGCAAACATCAAAAAGGCTCGCAACGCGAGCCTTTTTGATGAATTATCCTTCCCAAATTTTGGCTATGACTGTTTGTGGTGAGATTTCATTGAGGGGCTGTCCTGCGATCGCCTGCACATATTTGATCCGCTTTTCAGCGATCGGCAGTAACGCGCCAGCAGTCGCATTTGCTCCTAAAATTGCCACTAGTGCCGTGCCAACTGCAACTCCCAGTTGCATAGCATCACCTTCGGCACAAATAAATAGATTAGCCGAAGCAATAAAAGCGGTTAGCTTGCCGATGTCGGTCGGACTAGTAATTAAGAGATTAGGAACTTTAGCGGTTAAATTCTTCAGTAAATCGGCATTATTAACGCTATCGATCGCCACAATCGGTAAGTTAGGTAGTTTTGTCTGCATATCCAGCGCGATCGTTGCCCAACTATCCGCAGGATAATTGGCATAAGCGCCACAATTCAGCAAAATAAAACCACTTTTTTGAATGCCAAGACGCTTTTGCTCGCTAGCTGCCCAATCCAAATCAATTTTTGGCAGAGTGACCTTAATGGGTGGACAGAGCTTCTGGATATTGATTGCCATTAGCAAGTTATGCTTTTGGACTGCGGCATATTCTTCAGGATCGGTAGTAATAATATCCGTTAGCAAAAAGTCACCCTGTCCAGCAAACGATATTCGCTTAGGAATACCGCTTAACCATAACAAGATGTTAACTGACAAACTAGGCTGACTAATGATCGCTGCATCATATTCGCGATCGCGAATTGTCCCAAGCAAGTTACCAAAATCAGCCAAAGAATTGCGATCTTTGAAATCAAACTTGAGGACTCGGTTCACAGATTGGCAAACGCGATAAGCTGCCATTGCGCGTGGCTCGACTACCACATCAATCTCGGCATTGGGATACTGTTGCTTGAGTGTATCCAGTGTCGGGAAAAATAGTAACTGATCGCCAGTTCCACCAGGAACCAAGGCCAGTATTCGCATCATATTTATACATCTCTAGACGAAGACCGTAAGTAATATTACTTTGTTTTTGGGAGTTGATACAGATAGCCTTAATACAAACTCTAAGTAGCTGGATTAAAAACCAGATTCAAAACCTGTGGCGCACGCTGCGCGTGCGCCACAGGTTTCTGGGTTTTATATTTAATTGCGCCTAGTAACTTGGTCTAGATCAAATCACCTAATAAGCTGGATACTTCGCCTTGCATATTGGTTCGATTGTCGTCGTAGAGCATGAGGGTATCCAATTTTTTGTGTCGTGATAGTTTCTGGACTTTGCGAACATTGCCGTTAGTTGCATCAAGGGCGGCTGTAATCGCAGAATGGCGGATACGGTGGGGAGACATTTTTTTGGTAATGCCTGAGTCTCGTGCTAGTTGATCGACAATTTGGTAAATCGCTGTGCCAGTCAGTCGATGCCCCTGATTAACTGGATCGAGAGATTGAAATAAGGGGCGATCGCTATTTTTTGTCTTAAGTTGAGATAGCCAGTCTTGAATTGCGTTAGTTGTTCCCATGCTAAGACTGATGAGACTCTTTTGAGAGCCACGTCCCTTACCTAAAATCTGGAGCGATCGCCCTTCAAAATCAAAATCACCGATATTCGCACTAACAACTTCATTACGACGTAGGGCATTGTCCCAAAGTAGTCTCAAAATCGCAAAATCACGCTTACCCTTGAGGGTAGTTCTATCTATTTGTAACAGCATTGTGCGAATACCATCGGGTTTAATCCCCGTTGTATCGCGATAGGTTTGGACAGTCTCGGTTTGGACATCATCGAGATTCCAACTGCATTTCCCTAACTTAGCGGCGAAGTTTACCAAGGATTTGAGAGCCGACAAGCGACGGTTAATTGTCGATTCCTTTAAGCTTTGAGCTATTAAGTCGGATTTGTATCGCAACACGATCGCGATCGCCTCAAATCGATTTAACTGCAAAAACTGAGCTATCACTGGCTCCGTAGGCTTTTGTCCATAGGCTGCAAGAAAAAAGTAGCGCAAATCCTTCTCATAGGCGCGTCTAGTGTTAAGACTCCGTTTGTCGGCTAGGAGAGAAGTGAGAATGTCTGGATTAAATTCTGTTAGAGCATAAGGAACCTTGCTTATTTGAGTCTCACTAGTATCTAAATAAGTCCTATTTTGATTCTCACACTCTAAATTTGATACGTCACTTGGTCTCAACTGAGTCTCACGTGTCGCAACTATAGTCTTGTTGAGTGTCTCAAAATCTTGATTTAAGGCATGTTTTGCTTGGCTAAATCTCAATTGTTCGGGGGCGATCGCGTCGCTAAGCCCTGCATTAGCTGCGGCGCGTTTGACAATGCCATAGATGGCAGTTCCCGTCAGTCTATGACCATAACTCGCACGATCCAGAGATATAAATAGTGGTGCTTGAGAATCTTCCTCGTTCTCAGCTTCAATATGAATCAAATTTAGCCAGTCTTGTAATGCGTTGGCTGTGTCTAAACTAAGACTAATAATTTCTGCTTGATTTTGTTGCCCCTGACGTTTATAGCGCCGTTGCACCTGAAGCGATCGCCCCCGACAATCCAAATCGCCAATGCTAATTGCCGCTACCTGTTGCCGCTTTAGCGAATTCTCTATCAATAATTGCAAAATTGCATAATCGCGTTGACCTGCTAATGTGTGGCGATCGCAAGCCATGAGAATTCGCTCTGCAAGGTCATTAGTCATTACGCTTCATGATTTACTGCTAAAAACTTTGTAAGCGATCGCCCCTAAAATCACTAACCCAACGAAGGGCAACCAGTTATAGCGAATCCAGTAAAGCAAATTATTAAAAAAGTAACTAGCTTCACGGGATACCCATGCCGCAATTACAATCGCCCCAACAAACATCACAAAATACATCACGATCTTTGTCATTTATTCTTTCCTAGAGAATTCTCTTTAAAAATGTGTCCGCTACAAATGCAATACAGATCAGTGTGATTACCCCATATTGCTCACCACTACCAAAACTTAGCCATTTTAGAGATTGAGCAATGGATGAACCACTGCCAGTAGCACCTCTAGCAAAACTCATCGTAATATTGAATACAAGATGAGTAAAACCAATGGCTAAAATTTTGCTAATTAGGTTTTTATTCATTCCTACTTTATCTGTAATTCACACATAATCATAACAAAAAGTTTATGTCGCGTACTGCCCCATACCAGCCCATTCTTTTGCGGTTATTGCATAGTGCGATCGCCATCTTAGTCTTTGCTTCTCTAATTACAGGTTTTATGGTCTATGACCGATTTGACAAGCGGTTTGGAACTCTTAACTTACCGATAGTTCCCAATACCCAAGGGATTCACGGTACGATCGCTTTAACATTCTTAATTCTCTTACCAATTTTTGCTATATATTGCTTCCATCTAGGCTCACGACGCTTAGTTCAGGAGCAATCACTTAAACAGCTTGCAGAAGTGGGTAAACCAGTTTGGTGGATATCTCTACAGCGTCTCACCAATACTCTTATTCTTCTATCTGCGACCTTTGCAGTGATTACAGGTCGAATGATGCAAGAGATCTGGCTACCTAGTGAAGAATTGAACCATGCTTGGTATATCGGACATTTGATTTCATGGGTATTAATGATTGTTGGTATAGCAATGCATCTATTGATGAGCGCTAAGGTAGGCGGATTTCCACTATTGCTATCTATCTACAATTGGAAAGTACGTGCTGAAGACATGCCAAATTCTTGGTTTAAAGGATTTCAAATCAAACCTTCTAGCACGATTCTATTAATTTTTGAAATACTTGTTATCGGTGGTATTGCGATCGCCTTTGTTTTACCCGCATTCTCCCAAAAATAAAATAAAGTAGAGGAGGTCGCAAAGCGACCTCCTCTACTTTTATGCAAAAACATGAGAAAAAAAGACTTAACTTTACGCAGCGATCATAACTGGGAGTCAGAAGAAGGCTACAAAATCTTTGTTGCTGATCGTGGAGCGGTAAGATTTGATTTTCCCAAAGATTGGATTGTTAAGTTTAAAGAAAAGTCCGTTAGCTTCCATGACTTTGAGCCAACCGACGATACTGGCGCATTAGAAATGTCCTTTAATCGCTTACCTCCTCACGATTGGAATACATTTCCCCTCAAAAAAGCTCTACAACAAATCCTTGATGATGACGATCGCGAAATTCTAGCCAAAGGTAAAATCACTAGCGCTAACCGAGATGGCATGAAGCTCGTATGGACAGATCTGCGCTACATTGATGCCACTGAGAAGCGTGAAGCTACCTCTCGCATCCTGATTGGTATTGGTGGAAATGTCCAAGTCCTCTTCACCTTTGACTATTGGACGGAAGGCGAAGAACAAATGAGCCAAGTATGGGATGTCGTATTGCGATCGCTACGGTTGGGCTTATTTATTCCTGACCCTACCAGAGGACAAGTGGTTAACCCAAATTTAAACTAGAACTACTAGAAAACAAATAGAGGTATCTCTGGGAATAAATCTAGATATAGTGATGATTTTTTACCGATGACTTGGCGTTCTAATGGTGTATTGTTAATTCACTTAAAATGATTGAAGAGTAAAGGCTCACATAGTCTCAGCTCAGGTTTTAGGCTCAGACAGCCTCACTTTAAAACTCTTTAAAACTATATTTTTGCGGATATTCAAAGTAATGGGAAAAGTAATAGCAACAGTAAATATGAAAGGTGGGGTCGGTAAAACCACCTTAACTGTCAATATTGCCACCTGCTTGGCGAAAATCCACCGCAAAAAGGTTTTAGTCGTCGATTTAGATACCCAAATCAGCGCCACGCTCAGCATGATTTCACCAGCCGAGTTTGCTAAATGCCGCAAAGAAAATCGTACCTTGAGAAATCTAGTTAGTCAGGCGATCGCGCGTTACGGTGTCCAGATTAATGATCCAGAAGAAAAAGTCTACCAAATCAAAGATCTCGTAATTCCCCATGTCTGCAAAGTTCAAGGCTTAGATCTGTTAGTGGGCGATATCGATTTATACGATGAGTTTCTCGTATCAGAAATGCTCTATAACCGATCGCTCCTATATGAAGAAAAGCAAACCTTTCAGCAGACTTGGAGTAAGTTTGAGCAAACTTTAATTAAAGGAATCCTTGCTCCTGCGCTGAAAAGTTATGACTTCATCATTCTCGATTGCGCTCCTGGTTATAACTTAATTACGCGCAGCAGTATTGTCGCAAGTGATTTTTACCTAATGCCTGCAAGACCTGAGCCTCTGTCTGTAGTCGGTATTCAGCTATTAGAAAGACGTATTGAGCGACTACGTGAAGTCTATCGAGAAGACAATTCGGTTAATATTCAACTTTTAGGTATTGTATTCAGTATGTCGGCTGGCTTTACGCTGAGCAGATATTACCAAAAAGTAATGGATCGAGTAGCGGCGGACTTTAGCACCGCCAAGATTTTTAAAACCAAAATTCCCAATGATGTAAATATTGCTAAAGCTGTAGATAATTTCATCCCTGCTTCTCTATCTAATCCTAATTCAGGCGGCGCAAAAGCTTTTGCTGAAGTCACAGTTGAGCTTTTGAAAAAGTTAGAAGTCTCTCTAGGCAGAAAAGAACAAACCTCAAGATTGAGTTTAGTTGATTTGGAATAAATATATCTAACCACTAATATAAATATTAAAAGAGGGCTAAAATTGGCGACGGCAGCAGAATACGAAAGTATAATTAAATCTCTGCAATGGGATGCATTACGCTCTCTATGGGACAATATTGAAAAACGTAATACTCCTGATTGGGAATCGGGTAAGGCTTTTGAATATTTAATAATACGAGCATTTGAACTTGATGGAGCGGAGGTAAGATACCCTTACAACGTGCGTCTATTTGAAGAAGAAATAGAGCAAATTGATGGAGCAATCCACATCTCTGAATTTTCTTGTCTAGTTGAGAGTAAAGACTTTGCAGACAAAAAAGTTGATATTGCTCCTATAGCTAAACTTCGTAATCAGCTTTTACGTCGTCCGACAGCTACAGTTGGATTAGTGTTTAGTAGAACTGGTTTTACAGATCCAGCCCGTACCCTTTCCCGCTTTTTATCGCCACACGCTATCCTGTTATGGGATGGCAACGAGATAGAGTATGCATTAGACAATCAAAAGATCTGTGAATTACTAATCCTAAAATACCGTGTATGTATAGAAGATGGACTACCTGATTACAACGTTACAACAAGGAATATTCCATGATTGCATATATTATCTGTGAAGGAACTGCTGACAAACAACTACTTAAGACTGTTCTACCAGCAGCATCTCTAAATCAAGTAGAAATTGTTGTTGGTGGTGGCATATCTTCTGTCAAATCAATTGCACGTTCTCTGGTTGTTCGTAGGCAAACGCCTGTTGTGATAGTTGTTGATTCTGATTCAATAGTGCCAGAATTAGTGCAGATGAGGATTAGAGAAATTACCGAGATAGTTGAAAGCGTTTCTGTAAATACTCCTGTAAAGGTAATGCTTTTTGTTCCTGAGATAGAAGTGATCTTGTTCCAAGATCTTCATTTGCTTACAAGATTATTAGGTTATAGTCCATCTCAAGCTGATCTTAATTTAGCTGTTGTACAACCACGTAAGGTGTTGGAAAAATTGTTGACTCAATCTGAGAAGGTACATAGTCTTAATGAAATTCTTGATTTATTAGCCAATGAAAATATTAATAATCTGCGCGATTTTCCAACTATACAAGAACTAATCAAGTTTCTCCAGTCCGTTCGTGAGCCAGTCAATGCTTAAAAGCAAAACAACGAAACTTTAATGATAGTCAAGTTCTACTTCGCCGATTATTCGTAATCTCTTATCGATGACAACTAGAATACAAAATGCACTTTTTAATCTAGGCTTAGCAACACTCTCTACCCATGAATTAGATGCTGTTACTCAGTCAGAGTGGCATCTTCTCTATATTTTGAACAACCTCCCAGAAACAATTGCAGCAGACACTTTTGTAGTTCTTCACGTTCCATTATTTACGATTATTTTTGGGTTGGGATTTAACGAAAATCTGAAAGTTAAGAAGTGGGCAAGAATTATCTTTAGCTTGTTTTTGATTATTCATGCAGGATTACATAAAGCTCTCGAAAATCATCCCCTATATACTTTTAACTCACTGATTTCAAAATGTTTGATTTTTGGGGCAGGAGTAATTGGTTTGATGTACTTAATTACTTTGATTGGAGAGAGATTTACTTATTCGCCAAAAACTGAAACCCAAAACTCCGCTAATTAAAAAGATGCTACATCAGAAAGTAAATTACCATGACGATAACGCTCTCTGTAGGAGACTTTGCTAATCGTAAAAAGTCTAACATGAAGACTGACGAGGTGTTTTTTGTGTCAGGAATTTTGTGGCTAGATGAAAAGGAAGCAAGACTTTATAATTGGCAGGATGACCAATCTATAGCCATTGCTGATGATGAAGCCTATGTAAAAATGCGATCGCACTTCTCTGGTGATTATCTTGATGATGTATTATTACAAGCTTGGGTACGCGATCGCGATGATTGGCTAGAAATTTATAATGTGTATTGGTTTGCTTGTAGAGATAGAAAACATCCTGTTAAATGGAGTGATGAGATTTCTGTAAGACCATTGCCAGCACAGTATGATTATTTTCGTTGATTTATCAACTCTTGGAACTATGACGTTAAAACTATGCACAATCATCTCCAGAAATTAGAAAGCGATCGCTTATCATCTGCTGCACAAAAATCGAAACCTTGTCATCACTGCGAAGGTAAAGGCTACATAGAACTACGAGACTGTTCTGGAGAAATTCAACGAGAAGAAAATTGCTCGTTTTGCCACGGGAAAGGAAAAATTGAATCTGATAATTTTACGGAGTAGTTAGAAACAGGCGATCGCCTGTTTTCTAGAGTTTATAAATTTAAGGCTCCGCAGTATCAAATCTTTATTTAATGCATTATGATTCTCGCAAAGCATTTAGTTGTACTCTCCAGGAATATCAGTTTTTCTAACAGTAACCCTGTCAACCTTCTGACCTGACATTCTCAATAATTCATCACCTGAAAATTCAAAACCAAGCTTTAGTGCTATTCGCGCAACATCATCTGCGGTTGATGCTGCGACCACCTCGTTTTTAAGTTCAGGTTCAGACTGCATTTTCTTTAAAAATGCTTCGATTTGCTCAAAAGCCATATTTAAAATTCCTATTCTCGCTAGCTGCTCGTAATATAGCGCTTTCAAGCAAGCAAGGTACAAAGGTTTGTTTGAAAACGCTATATAAAGAAAAACAGCAGTATATTCTTTAAGACTAGCAGCACAAGGGTATCAAGATTCGGGAGAAAGATGATTAAGGAGCAGAACAAATGTCATACTCTAAACCAAACATCTAAAAGTTTTTCAAAATCTCCTTAAATTAGCTTCAGCACCAAACCCACGAATTGGGACTGGTGCTTTTTTATTGGCTAGAAAAATTAGAGCTTATTTTGTTACAGCGTTACATTGTTGCAAGACAAGATTACGAAATTAAATAGCTTGTGTAAATAACCATTATCGCAAACATAGTGGCTCAGCAAGCATTTTGAGCAAATTCGTAAGCTTTGACTCAACTTAAACACTGTGGGATTTCATCAAGCTTAAAAACAAGATTCTTTGTCTGTACTGACAGAAAAACTAGTCTAGTAGTGAGACATGCTGTCTTTTGTTGCGTCTAGAAATAAGACGCGGATTCTCAATAATAGGCAAAAAATTCTCTTAAGAATAAATATGAAATGAGGTACAAAGGTTTGTTTCTCCGCCGAAGACGAAGAACAAACCTTTGTACCTCGCTTATTTGAAAGGCGGTATAGACTTAATCAAATAAAAGCGGTGCAATGCACTGATTTTATTGGGCTTGTGAAAGGTTAAATTTTAGCTGTTGCTTCTCAAACCTAGACAAACCTATGATGAAATCTATATAAGTTCTAATTTGCGAGAAAATTTCCATGGCTGATATTCGTGAAGTAACAGGTGACCCAAATGAATTTTGGAGTGAGCTAAGCTGGGCTGATCTCACCAGTGACGAGCAAGCGGTCTGGACTCAATTAGGCTGGACTGAGGAAAGCTGGGATGAGGAGGAGGATTTTCCTGAATGGGATGACTTGTCTAGCGAAGATAAAAAATTGTGGGGTATCCTCGGTTGGAGTCAGGCTAGCTGGGAAGGAGAAGATGACATTCCTGAATCAGCCGAAAAGCTCTGGGAAGATCTGACCAGTGAAGAACAAGCAGCCGCCACAGAGCTTGGCTATACCCCTGAAAAATGGGATGACGAGGAAACCGAGTAAATCTTATGGCGCTTTGCGCTCATAGTAATTGCTCAAAAAACTACAGCCAGCAACTAGTTGCTGGCTGTAAGTTTTTTGAGCGATCGCAATAATTTTAAAATTATGATCATAAATTGATCCATTTCGCGTTAGAATATCAAAGCCCTTTGGGGGTATGGCGGAATGGTAGACGCTACGGACTTAAAATCCGTTGATCGTAAGGTCGTAAGGGTTCAAGTCCCTTTACCCCCACTTCATAAGATCGATTTGCAAGTAAACCAAGAGTATTGCTTCGCAATATTTTCAAATCACAAAGAGAGACTACTGTGCGAAGCACAGTAGTCTCTCTTTGTGATTTAGTTACCATGCATCAATAATTTTCTGCATAGTCTTTTCAGCAAGTCCCTGAACATTAATAATTACATCTTGAATTGATAGAAATTTCTGATTTGGTTGCTGTAATCTTAGTTCATCAATAAGACGAGCAAACTTGATATTAGTTTTCGCTGATTTTGCTAACTTATTCTGCAACTCAGCAAAATTAAGTCTATTCAAGTCATCAAGTACCTGCAAGACTTTTGGATCGGTATTGTCAATATTTTTAGCTTTTGCTGTTTTTTTAGAGGTCTCGGTCTTGGGTTTATTAGTTTTAGGAGTAGTCTTAGATTTTGAAGCGGGCTTTGATTTACTAATCTTTTCTGGTAACGGTTCTGGAGCTAGATTACTAGGTTGATTATTAGTGCCAAGGACTGTATGAATAGGAACAAGGGATAATGACTGACGAAAATCGGTTAAATGAGCATCCAGTTGTTTGGTTACTTGACTTACAATTGTTTGCAAACTAGCACTGATTCGTTCTTCAATGGTTTTCTCGATCGCCGCAGTTAGTTTTTGCTCTAATCGCTTCGCGATCGCTTCTTCGATTTTTGCTAAATCTGGAGAGGTTTCATGATTCACTGGTGGAGTATCGGAAATAGGTGTTGGCGCAGAATGCGATCTCAAAAAGTTATATTGCTCAAGAATCGTTGACTCTAAATCAGGTGGCACGACATAGGCGCGGATTGCTGTAAACTGCTCATCTATTTCCTGCGCTTTAATTGCTGCGTAATATTCAAAATGACCTTTCAAAACTTCAAAGGCGATCGGTGAAACTTTGCGGACAAGGATCGGACTAACGGTATCACCAGCCTTTAAAAATAAATTAGCAAGATTCTCAACTTGATGGTCTGGAAATTGAGAACTGGATACTGCGGGCGGCGTGATTGTATCGAGATCGATGGAAGAAGTTAATAGACTCATGCACTTAATCCTACTTTTTCAAGAACTTCATTAGCTAACTCTTCAAACTCGGCAGCAGATATCGAGTCGGGCTTAAAGTCAAAAATCGACTTAGGATCAGGAATTTGGCGATCGCCTTCAAATATAAAATTATCAATAGCCCTTGATAAGTCTTCACGCTGAAAAATTCTGGTCTCCAATACAGGAAATCCATAACGCTCTTCAACTACCTTTTCTTGTTTAGGCAAAGTTGCTTTAATATAATTAGCATTGGTCAAGATTTTGGAAGGTAATACACCTAAAATCGCGATAGCAGGTTTATTGATGAAAGTCCGAAACTCATCAATTTCCTCGACAAAGTTTTTGACATTGCGTAAACCTTCATTGGCAAAAGGTTTGAGGTCAGAGGGAATGATTAAATAATCACAGGCAATTAGCGCAATCTTGGCATAGAGATTTAGAGATGGCGGCGTATCAATCAGAACTACATCATAGTCATCCTTCACCAGTTCCAATTTCTTGACTAGATGCGTTTTAGAACTATCCTTATCAACTAATCTTGCCTCTTGCCAAATCAAATTAATATGCGCGGGAATGACATCGACTGGGGGATAAGTAAAGGTACTCTTGAGTGCAATTTCAGGAATATAGTTAGATTTAGGATAGAAGACAACATTATAAATATTGCTATCTTTGAGCGTATCTTCTTCTTCAGTATCAAACTTCATTAGCCCTGCGGCATAGGTAGTATTCGCCTGACTGTCGAGGTCAATAATGAGAACTTTTAACCCCTTACGACTAATGGCAGCAGCGAGATTAATGGTAGTCGTGGTTTTACCTACACCACCTTTATTGTGATAGATCGCGATCGTTTTCATGATTCTTACTTTTGGGTTAGGAATAGCAGTTGTAGTTTGTAGAGATTGTGGCGGCGTAATATCAACTGATTGCTTCGGAGTTCGACTTCGCTCTCATTGCGACAAAGCTTTGGATTGAAACTCACAGCAGTGCCATAATCCCCAAAAAATTAGATTCTTATCAATTATATCTACTTTTAGTCCCCATTTCACTAAATGTTCGCCATCTCCCCCAGTAATTATCACCTTGCTATCAAGAAATTGTGATCGCCAATCATCGATATAAGCTTGCAAACCCGCTAAAAATATGTGAGCAATTCCCGCTTGTATTGAGATAGGAGTATCCAAGCCCCACCGACTTGGCAAGGTCTCTGGAATATTGAGTTCGGGTAGCGCCGCCGTATTTTGATGCAAAATAGAAAACTGCGATCGCAAACCCGCCACAATTGAACCACCAACTAAAGCTTTATCCGCATCAATTCCCGTTAAAGTAATCGCTGTCCCCGCATCAATCACTAAAACTGGATAGCCATAAATCTCCCCTGCTCCATACGCCGCCAAAGCGCGATCGCATCCCATAGTTGCGTACAAACCTCGCAAAGGCACATCAACAGTTTTAATAAATTGGGTTTGTGGAAGATGATGCCAAATGGTTAGTAAATCAGGCACTACTGAAGCGATCTCAATATGCTCAAAATCTCGTTCAGCAAGCTGCGCTTCTAAGATTGGTAATTGGTCATGGGTATAGGCATATTCTTCAAGAATTTGGCGATCGCTACTCAAAACAACCGCCTTAATTCTGGTGTTGCCTATGGCGATCGCAAGATGCT
Organism: Phormidium tenue FACHB-1050; assembly: GCF_014696925.1. Taxonomy (GTDB): domain Bacteria; phylum Cyanobacteriota; class Cyanobacteriia; order Pseudanabaenales; family Pseudanabaenaceae; genus Pseudanabaena. Next base: position 93,680 of record NZ_JACJQY010000001.1, read on the forward strand.
TATTCATACTGCTCTAGATTCAATTTTAGGACTCAGCAATTTGTTGACGCGATCGCACTAACATTCCATGCTTAGGCGCAAAAATCATCGCCGCTAGAAATAGCAAGGTTTGCAAAACTACAATACAGCCACCCGTGGAGCCATCAATGTGATAGCTAATATAGGTTCCCATCACACTAGAGAACATCCCCGAAGCCATGGCAATCAGCATCATGTGGTCAAAGCGATCGCTTAATAAATAAGCAGTAGCTCCTGGGGTAATCAGCATCGCCACCACTAAAATAATCCCTACGGTCTGGAGTCCCGCAACCGCTGTTAGAGAAAGCAAAGACAGTAAAACGTAGTAGAGGAAAGTTGTATTTAATCCAATCGATCGCGCATGGGTAGCATCAAAACAAAACAGAATTAAATCTTTGCGTAATAGCGCTAGGGTTAGCAAAGTGATGACACTAATAATCACAGTCTGGACAATATCGCCATCCGCGATTCCAAGGACATTGCCAAAGAGAATATGCCCTAGATCGACAGTACTTTTGACTTTGGAAACCAGCACAATCCCGAAGGCAAATACTCCTGTAAATACCAATCCAATGACCGTATCTTCTTTAATGCGCGTATTGGACTTAATAAATCCGATCGCCATGACCGAACCTACACCAAACACAAAGGCTCCGATCGCAAAGGGAATATTGATCACATAGGCAAGTACTACCCCTGGTAATACTGCGTGGGAAACTGCATCTCCCATTAGCGCCCAACCCTTCAAGATCATGAAGCAAGATAGTGCCGAGCAGACAATACCAACCAAGGCACTAACCCAAATCGCCTTGACCATAAACCCGTATTGCAAGGGTGCTGTAAACCAATTTACTAATTCCATTAATTTTATTCCTAAAAATTCTCAAGACTAAAAATGGCTATGCCATTTTTAGTCTTGGTGTATAGCGTTTTTTATTTTGCCTACGGCAAAATAAAAAACGCAAAACCCTTGTTTTGATTAGTTATAGATGTTTTCATATGAGCATATGCTCATATGAAAACATCTATAACTGACTTTTTGAACGCGATAAATCGATGACCGAACCGCCAAAAGTACGCGAAAGATTCTCTTCGGTAAATACTTCTGAAGTCTCACCATAGGCAAGAATGGTGCGATTGATTAGTACTACTTGATCGCAAAATGTCGTAATTGAGTCAAGATCATGGGTAGAAATGAGAATCGTATAACCTGCATCACGCAGTTCCATTAACAGATTAATCATCATCTTCTCAGTCTTGATATCAACTCCCGCAAATGGCTCATCTAGAAGTAAAACATTAGCCTGTTGCGCTAAAGCACGGGCAAAAAATGTGCGTTTCTTTTGACCTCCTGATAGCTCTCCAATTTGGCGATCGCGCATTTCCCACATTTCCACACGCTCTAAGCTATCACGCACTGCTTGTTTATCTAGCGATCGGGGAATCCGCAGGAAATTCATATAGCCATAGCGTCCCATCATCACCACATCATGCACACTCACAGGAAAGTTCCAATCTACTTCTTCCGTTTGTGGTACATAGGCAACGAGATTATTTTTCTGGACAAGGCGGATTGGTAACCCATTAATCAAAACTCTCCCACTGACAGGCTTCACAAAGCCCATCACGGCTTTAAATAGGGTTGACTTTCCTGCGCCATTCATCCCGACTAAGCCACAGATTGTTCCTGCTTTGAGTTGGAGAGAGGCTTTATGTAGAGCAACCTTGCCATGATAGGCAACAGTTACATTCTCAATATCAATGCTAGGTGTATTCATAATTGTTCTCTATTTATTTTAAATTTTTGGATATTCTATTCTTTGATGTTCTATTAGCCCTGTAAGCCTTTGATTAAAGTATTGATGTTATATTCCAGTAGCTTGAGATAGGTCGGAGTTAGTCCATCGGGAGGAGAGAGAGAATCAACATAAAAAACACCACCATACTTTGCACCAGTTTCTTTCACCACCTGTTGCATCGCTTTATCACTAACGGTACTCTCACAAAATACAGTCGGTATTTTATTAGCTTTCACTACTTCAATCACTTTTTCGATTTGTTTAGGAGTAGCTTGCTGTTCCGCATTCACTGACCAAATGTAAACCTCCTTCAATCCATAATCGCGAGCAATATAAGAAAATGCACCTTCGCAACTGACGATGTAGCGCTTGTCAGGGGGGATTACAGCGATCGCTTGTTTGAGTTTTGCATCAAGAGCTTGAATTTGCTGACTATAGGCTTGAGCATTCGCATCATAGGTGGCGGCATTTGCAGGATCGATTTTTCCTAACGCTTTGCGAATATTTTCAACATAGATCAATGCATTTTGGGGCGACATCCAAGCGTGAGGATTAGGTTTACCCTGATACGAATCTTCAGTGATATTGATTGGCTGAATACCATCACTTAAGGTCAAGCGATCGACTTTAGGAAAGCTGTTGTAAAAGCGCTCGGCCCAACGTTCTAAGTTCAAGCCATTATCTAAAATTAAATCGGCTGATTGTCCGCGCCGCAGGTCACTTGGTGTTGGCTCATAACCATGAATTTCAGCCCCCGCTTTGGTAATGGACTCAACGATCGCTTTATCTCCCGCCACGTTTTGCGCCATGTCGGCAAGCACCGTAAACGTAGTCAGAATCACTTTCTGATCTTTTTTGTCTTTACTCTCTTCTAATGCATTGGTGGAATTAGGGATGGGGCTAACTGGATTTGTCGTCGGCAAGTTGCATCCACTCAGCCCTAGGGCAAACACAAGACTAGTCAGAATAGCGTGATGGCTTTTCCTTAAGGTAAAACTTCTATGTCTAATGAGTTGATAAGGCTTCATGATTACTTTCATAATCGTTTCATTTTCTAGAATATAGCACATGCAAGCAAAAAATGAATCGATTATGAAAAGCAATGGCTATCATAAAATGTCTGAATGCAAGTACAGCGCTTTGCGCTTAATTAAATCCCAGAGAAACTTTTGGAAACGGCGCTCCGCGCCGTTTCCAAAAGTTTCTCTGGACTAATCCAAAATGGTTACTCCACTTTATGTTTGAGAAACCCTTACTGAATTTGGTTATACAGCTACATATTCGACTCAATAAAAGCGGTAAACTTAAGGTCTGTATTTATTACAATTCATGAAGCTGCAATCTATGCCTTATGGTGCAATTAGTTATCTCATAGCTTTGTTTTTAGGTTACTTAGTTGGAGGCGGTCTACTTGCTGCTTACAATGTCAATCCATTGATCTTAATCGGGAATTATCTAATTACTTTGAGATTAGCTCAAACAGGAAGTTCCTCAATTAGTTTAGCGATCGCATGGCTTTCTATGTGGATCTGGGGGGCGGTATTTGTATGGGCAAAACCTTTGAAATTGGGAGATAGCAATGCTCAAACTATTGCTTTTTTACTGCTGTTTTGCTGGATACTCGCAACTGGTATAATTTTTTTATTGGCTTTTGCTAAAGAAAGCATGTATAAGTTAGGACTCAATAAACACAAATCTATTTACGGATTAACAATACTTACTTGGGGGGCTATGACACTTGGTTGGCTGATATATCAATGGGCAAATAATTAACAGTCTTAGAACAAAAAAATGAATCAATTTAGTAAGAATTACACCGAGAGAGATGCAGATTACTACATGCATCAAATTCCTGTGCAAATTTTAAAAAAATTAGATACAGATGAAAGAGAGAATCTAAAATCAGTTATTCACACAGCCATACCTCGACCATCTCCTAAGTTAATTGATCTTAGATTTGCGATCGATCTTATTTTCACTCGCTACTTTGTGGTACTAATGATTGGCAAAGATATGCGTAGACAACAAAGATCGCGCCAAGTTAGCGGTATTGCCAAAGTAGCTAATGTAATTGCGGCAATTTTATTAATTATTGCGATGAGTCTACTTGTTAGCGCGGTCACAATTTTAATTCTTTATCTTATTAAGTCAGCTTTAGGCATAGATTTGTTTGCAGGGCATATTACTAATGTTTTATTCAAATAATTAATGGTTTTCCAGCTTAGTGCCACATACCTTGCAAAATTGTGCGTCAGCATCATGTAAAGATAATCCGCAACCTGAGCAGACAAAATCCCTAGTCCTATCATTGATGCGATCGCCTTGATTGGCTGTTTGGACTAAGCGCTTAAATAATTCTCCCAACTGCACAGGTATCAGTGCAATACCAGTGAGTACCATTAACACAGTAGTTAGTTTACCTGCGTCAGATTTGGGCATGACATCGCTATAGCCAACGGTAGTCATGGTGAAAATAGAAAAGTAAAAAGCATCAAGAAAATTATGAAACTTGGGATTGCTGGGATGTTCGATTTGGTAGACCAACCCTGAGAAAACAAACACGATCGCAAATAATGTAAAAAGTATCTTAAATAAGATCGCTATATCTTCATTCTTGTTCTCAAACAAAGACTTTGATTCTACTAACCGAATCAAGCGCAAAATCCGAAACCAGCGTAATAAACGAATAAAGGCTACATCACTCGCCCCAAAAAAGAATGGCAAAATCGCCACTAGATCGATAATTGCATAGAGACTAAATAGATGTTTGAGTTTCTGTTCAGCACAAATTAGCCTTAAAAAATATTCAAAAACAAATATACCAAGGATAATGTCATCTAATAAATTGAGTCGGTGACGGGTAATCTCGGATATTTCGTAGGTTTGGGCAACAAAACTTATCGCAGAGGCAAACACAAGAAGTGCGATCGCGATGTTGATTAGTTTGCCAATTGGTGTAGCAAGGTCATCAAGATAAAAGCTTATCTTCTGGCTAATTTTTTGTTCTAACATAAAGAATTAAATAATACCAAATTCCAGCTTTTCAAAAACAAAGCCTGAAAATTAAAGGTTCCGCGTAGCGGAACCTTTAATTTTCAGGCTTTGCGACAAGCTATAATCAAACATCTCCAAGCCACAGATTAATTTAGGAAACCATGCTACTACAGGGACAAAAAATTACGCTCACTATCGACGATCTCGCTGACAGTGGCGATGGAGTGGGACGTTTTGAAAATATCGCGATTTTTGTCCCCAATAGTGTTCCTGGCGATCGCCTTACGGCAAAACTAGAATTTGTAAAAAAGAATTTTGCTCATGGGAGTATTGAGAAAATTCTTACGCCCTCAAGCGATCGCGTCCGTCCGAGTTGCATCGTTGCCGATAAATGTGGTGGTTGTCAATGGCAAGCAGTTAGTTATCCTGCACAATTAAGAACCAAACAAAATATTGTCCAGCAAGCATTACAGAGAATCGGTGGATTTAATCCCGAAGTTCTTGAAGAATTGCTTTCGCCCATTGTCGGTGCAGTCGATAGTTTGCATTATCGCAACAAAGTGACCTATCCCCTCGCCACTGGTCGAGATGGCAATCTGAAAGCAGGCTACTATCAAAAGGGAAGCCACAAAATTGTCAATCTCAATCAATGTCCTGCCCAAGATGAAAGGCTTGATCCGATGCTTGCCGAATTGAAAATGGATATTCACAACCAATGTTGGGAAATCTATGATGAGAAAACCCATACAGGACTACTCCGCCATTTAGGACTTCGCATTGGCAGATCTACAGGTGAGATTCTGATTACTCTGGTAACAAGAGATTGGGATGTTCCGAACTTGGGAGTATTTGCTCAAACATGGCTAGAACGCTATGACAAAGTAGTTGGTGTAATTCTCAATTGCAATCCCGATAAAACCAATGCTATTTTTGGCAAAGAAAGCCGTTGCATAGCTGGCAAAGATTATCTATTAGAGAAGTTTGCAGGTTTAACCTTCCGTTTGCGTGGTGATACTTTCTTTCAAGTCTATACTGAGCAAGCCGAAAGGATGCTGAAAATTATTGAAGAGGAACTTAATCTCGAAGGAACGGAAATTCTCTTAGATGCCTATGCAGGCATTGGCACGATCGCTCTGCCTCTAGCCGAACAAGTCAAACAGGCGATCGCAATCGAAATTCAACCCCAAGCTACTGCACAGGGCAAACTCAATGCTGAACTCAATGGTATTGACAATGTGGTTTTCCATACTGGCAAAGTCGAAGAATTAATCAGTACGCTCAATCTCCAACCCGATATCGTCATCCTCGATCCTCCCCGCAAAGGTTGTGAACCAGAAGTAATTAACTTTCTGCGAGAAAATCCTCCCGATCGCCTTGTCTATGTCAGTTGTAATCCCGCCACCCAAGCCAGAGATTTAAAATTATTATGTGAAGGCGATCGCTATCAACTCACCCGCATTCAACCCATCGATTTCTTCCCACAAACCTCTCATGTTGAGGCGATCGCCTTTCTTAAAAAGTCGTAAACTTGAAATAAGGTTAAATCGCTATGTTTACACAACTACGCATTCAAAATTTTAAGTCTTGGGCAGATACAGGGGAGTTTCGGATGGCTCCTTTGACTGGATTTTTTGGGACAAATAGTTCTGGGAAAACGGCGATTTTGCAATTTTTGTTAATGCTGAAGCAAACTGTTGAATCAAGCGATCGCAATCGTATTTTGCATTTAGGTGGCGATCGATATAGTTATGTTGATTTAGGAACTAATTACGATATTAGCCACAGACATCAACTGCCAGAAAAAATAAAATTCTCGCTAATGTGGAACCCAAAGCTAATTTCTCAGGAAGTTTTAGAAATTCTTTCAAAAATAGTTGTATATAATGAGGGAACAGTTGTTCACGAAACTAATTCCTATGCTTCATTGCTAAAATTTGAATCAGAAATTGATATTGATAGAGATCAGGTAAATGTCGATTTTTTTGAGTTTTCTTTTGAGGCAGATAATCAACAGTGGAATCACGTTCGCATTATGAAATACGATAACCAAGAAGCGATTTACACATTATCTACAGAAGGGAATCTTGTTGAGTCATGGCAGAAAAATTGGTCTGATAAACTAGCCAAATCCTATGGATTTCAATTTCCAATCTTGCCACTTTTCTATGGTGTTGAACTTTTTAAGAACTATAATTTTCAACTTATAACTCCATTTAAAGGGATTGAAGATTTTATGGAGATGATAAAAGCCTATGAAGATCTCTTCCAAAATACTTATTATCTCGCACCGTTAAGAGAATACCCAAAAAGAACTTACCTTTGGTCTGGGGAAAGTCCTCAAGATGTTGGAAAATACGGAGAATTAACAGTTGCTGCACTTCTTGCTTCCCACAAAAAAGATACAAAAGTTGAGATTTCTGTCGCAAAAGCATTGAAAGATTTGGGCTTAATTCATGGATTTAGATTGAATAGAATTACACCTAATCGTGGTGATTATGAAATATTAGTGCAGAAGTCTCCTAATTCAGCAGAAGTATTAATTACTGATGTTGGATTTGGAGTCTCGCAAGTCTTACCGATCTTAGTGTTATGTTACTACGCACCCAAAGGCGCAACCCTCATATTTGAACAACCCGAAATCCATTTGCATCCCTCAGTCCAAGCAGGACTCGCCGATATATTTATCGAAGTCATCAAAACCCGCAATATCCAAATCATCATTGAAAGTCATAGCGAACATTTATTAAGAAGATTGCAACGCCGCATGGCTGAAGAAAAAGATGGATTTACTAATGATGATGCTGCCCTTTATTTTTGCAAAATGAACGATCAAGGGGATTCAGAATTAGTTACTCTTGATATTGATGACTATGGCAATATTTGTAATTATCCCGAAGGATTTTTTGGTGACGAAATGGGTGATCTTGTTGCGATGACCGAAGCAGCAATCAATCGCCAGATGAATGTTGGAGTGTGAAAATGTATCAAATTGTCGATACAAATGTCCTACTTGTCGCCAGTAAAAAAGCACCTCAAGCCTCCGAAACCTGTGAACTTGCCTGTGAGAAATATCTTCAAAATCTTATGAACGCAGGAATATTGGTAATTGATAATCAATGGCTAATTATCAAAGAATATATGAACTATATGAACAAAAATTCTCAGACTGGACAACCTCATGCTGGTGACGCATTTCTCAAATGGGTTTTGACACATCAAGCTACTAAACGCTGCGAAAAAGTTGCTATTACGCAAATTGCCGAAAACGATTTTGCTGAGTTTCCAAAATCCCCATCTCTTGACAAATTTGATCCATCCGATCGCAAATTTGTGGCGGTTGCGCTAACTCATCATGCTAAACCCGCAATCGCTAATGCTGTTGACTCTGATTGGTACAATCACAAACAAGCCCTTACCGAACATGGAGTTAAACTTGACTTTCTTTGCCCAGAAATATTTTCATAGAAAGAGGTAATTATGAAGAGAATTGAAGTTGAGACAAGAACAATTCTATTGGCTTTGACTGGCTCTAGACTTTATCGAGTTCATAACGAAGATAGTGATTATGATTACAAGGGAATTTGCATTCCCACACTTCCTTATTTCATTGGCACACAAAATTTTGATTACAGAAGTTGATAAGCTAACTGCCAAACTGGCGATCGCAATGGAAAATACTAAGCTTCCCAAATATCCCGATCAAAAACTAATCGAAGAAAAGCAGATGGAGATTATCAAGGCATATCTTTCTCTTTAAATTGACACCAAAATCTACCATTCCGAATTGAAGCAAAACAAAAGAGATAAAAAATGTTAATAAACTTGAACTTAAAAGGAAGTTATCGAACTCAGGTAATGTTATGTTAGAAAATCTGTCTTTATACTTGTTGTAATGTCTAAAAACTATAAGATTACCCTTCTCCCTGGTGATGGGATTGGTCCCGAAATTATGAAAGTAGCGGTGGCGGTACTACAGGCGATCGCCCCAAAATTTGATATTACCTTTGCTTTTGAAACGGCTTTAGTTGGTGGTGCAGCGATCGATGCGACGGGGCATCCTTTGCCTGAAGAAACTTTGCAGCTTTGCAAGAATAGTGATGCTGTATTACTGGCGGCTGTTGGCGGTGAAAAGTGGGACACGATGCCCTCAAATTTACGTCCTGAACAGGCATTGCTTGGCTTACGTGGTGGCATGGGCTTATTTGCAAATTTACGTCCTGCTCAGATTTTGCCCCAATTAATTGATGCTTCGACCTTAAAGCGCGAAGTTGTGGAAGGCGTGGATATTTTGGTAGTACGAGAACTCACGGGCGGAATTTATTTTGGTAAGCCCAAAGGCATTGTTACTGACGAAAATGGTGTGCGGCGTGGCTTTAACACGATGGTCTATACCGAGCCAGAAATCGATCGCATTGCCAGAGTAGGGTTTGAGGCTGCTCAAAAACGTCATGGATCGGTTTGCTCCGTTGACAAGTCCAATGTCTTGGAAGTGTCACAACTATGGCGCGATCGCGTGACGACTATTTCTAGTGAATATCCTGATGTGAAACTGTCTCATATGTATGTCGATAATGCCGCCATGCAAATTATTCGCAATCCGAAACAGTTTGATGTGATTCTCACTAGCAATCTCTTTGGTGACATTCTTTCCGACGCAGCAGCAATGTTAACAGGTAGCATTGGCATGTTGCCATCGGCTAGCCTCGGAGAAGCAGGAAAACCTGGTGTGTTTGAGCCTGTTCATGGTTCGGCTCCTGATATTGCTGGTAAGGATTTGGCTAATCCTCTCGCTCAAGTGTTGAGTGCAGCGATGATGTTGCGCTATGCCTTTAATGAAGGAGATGCTGCTGAGGCGATCGAAGCCGCAGTAAACAAAGTTCTCGATTCGGGCAAGCGGACTGGTGACATCATGGCGGATGGATGCGAAAAATTAGGATGCATAGCTATGGGAGAAGCATTACTAGCTGCACTCTAAAAAGAGGCGGCTAGTAACGCCGCCTCTTTTTAGGCAATCTGCTACAAATAACTCTTAGTTCTACTCCCAAGAAACAGTTAAACTTTAAAGACAGCAATATCCTAATAAATCTAAATATTTAAGCCAAATTTTGCCCTATGCCCAATCGTCTCGCCCAATCGCAAAGTCTCTATCTTCGTAAACACGCTGATAACCCGATTGATTGGTATCCTTGGGGCAATGAAGCTTTAGAAAAAGCGAGAAACGAAAACAAGCCGATCTTTCTGTCGATCGGTTACTCCAGTTGCCATTGGTGTACGGTGATGGAGCATGAAGCTTTCTCGGATACGGTAATTGCGGACTATATGAACGATCGCTTCGTGGCGATTAAAGTGGATCGCGAAGAACGTCCAGACTTAGACAGCATCTATATGCAAGCCGTGCAGATCATGGGCGAAAGTGGCGGCTGGCCTTTAAATTTATTTCTTGCTCCCGATGATTTAGTTCCTTTTTATGGGGGAACCTATTTCCCCATCGAGCCACGCTATGGCAGACCAGGATTCTTGCGAGTGCTCCAATCAATTCTGGAAATCTATCACGATCGCAATCAAGATATTCAAGATTATAAAGATCAGATTATTCGGAACCTGCACCAAGTTAATAAACTGATCCCCGTACCGATTATTAGCGATGAAGTGTTAGCTAATGGAATCGCTAAATGCGCTGAAGTCGTTACTAATCGTGATTATGGAACTTGTTTCCCGATGATTCCCTATGCAAATTTTTTGCTGAGGGCTAGTCGCTTTGAAGATAACAGTACAGAACTCAAAAATAAAGCTCAAGAGCGTGGTTTGGCTCTGGCTTTGGGTGGTATTTTTGATCATGTTGCAGGGGGATGGCATCGCTACACTGTTGATCATACTTGGACAGTCCCACACTTTGAGAAGATGCTCTATGACAATGGCTTAATCATGGAATATCTGGCTAATCTCTGGCTGTCGGGTTTGCATGAACCTGCGATCGCCCGTAGTTGTGAACTAACTGCCACATGGCTCCAGCGCGAAATGTTAGCCGAAGAAGGTTGCTTCTATGCTTCGCAAGATGCGGATAGTGAAGGAAGAGAAGGAAAGTTTTGGGTATGGAGCTACGCAGAACTGAAAAAGATTTTTAGTCCCACAGAGCTTGATTTATTAACTCAAGAATTCACGATTTCTCTAGCTGGCAACTTTGAAGAAACTAATGTCTTGCAACGTAAACAGACGGGGGAACTATCCCCAGAAATAGAAGCTTGTTTAACCAAGCTATTCCGTCGTCGCTATGGCGAACATTCGCGTCCCACTGATGCTTTTCCTGTAGCCCGTAGTCAAGATGATATTCGCGAAATTGATTGGGAAGGGCGCGTACCACCTGTGACTGACACTAAGGCGATTACGGCTTGGAATGCTCTGATGATTTCAGGTTTAGCCAATGCCTATCGTGCATTTCAGCAGCCGATTTATAAACAACTTGCGGTTAATGCTGCTAAGTTTATTCTAGAAAATCAATGGATTGAAGGCAGGTTACAACGGATTAATTATGAAGGACAAGCGGCGGTAGCAGCACAATCTGAAGACTATGCTTTATTAATTAAGGCGCTTCTCGATCTACATCAAGCGATTCCTGAAGAAGCAGACTTTTATCTACAACAGGCGATCGCTATCCAAGCTGAATTTGATCGCGATTTTTGGGATGCTCTATCAGGTGGCTATTTCAATACTACGAGCGAGTCTAGTCAACATTTACTATTGCGGGAGCGCAACTATCAAGATAATGCTACGCCTTCAGCCAATGGAGTGGCGATCGCTAATTTAGTGCGTTTGGCAAGTGTAACTGAGAAATTAGAATATCTAGATCGCGCCGAGCTAGCTCTCAAGCGCTTTGGGCATGTAATTACGAACAGCCCTGTCGCTTGTCCTAGTCTATTGGTTGCCTTTGACTGGTTCCGCAACCATACGCTGGTTCGCACCAATCCTGATCATTATGCCTATCTCAATCGTCAATATTTACCTGTAGTCATGTTACGAGTCGATAAACATTTACCAAATCCTGATGCGATCGCGATGGTTTGTCAGGGTTTTGCTTGTTTAGAACCTGCGATGAGTGTAGAAATATGCGATCGTCAGTTATTACGAAGTACAACTAGGGTCAGATAAAAAGAAAAGCGGCTCAAGGAGCCGCTTTTCTTTTAAGCTAATTCTGCATTAGCTGGTGGTTCTTCAGTCTTGCCAAAGGCAATTCTCAAAAATGGAGGAGCGAGAAAAGTAGTCATGATCACCATGATGATAATGGCAACTTCTAGAGGTTTGTCGATCGCACCGCTAGCCGTACCAATCCCTGCAAATACAAGACCAACTTCACCACGGGGAACCATACCCACACCGATCGCTAGGCGATTGATATCGGGTATTCCGAAAACTACCCAACCTGTGATGACTTTGCCGATGATCGCAACTGCGAGCATAAATACCGCAATTAATAAGCCACTGCGATTTTCAGGGATCATCGGATTGAGAACACTGAGATCGGCTCTTGCTCCTACAGTCACAAAGAAAACGGGTACGAGCAAATCTGCAATGGGTTTAACTAGTTCATCTAATTCTTTTCGAGCATCGGTTTCATCAAGTACCAATCCTGCGGCAAAGGCTCCCAAAATTGCTTCTAAATGAATCGCATTACCGATAAAAGCCATGATGTAGGCAAAGATAAAAGCAGGAATGACGATATTGCCGCGAGTTTGGAGTTTATCAACTATTGCCACGAAGGTTTTGTTAAAAAAGCCACCTAAGAGAATCGCACCAAACAGAAAGGCGATCGCGCTAACTAATAGAATTGCAACGTTAGTAATATCTACTTCACCTGTTTTTGCCAAACTGGCAACTACGGCAAGAACGATGATTCCTAATACGTCATCAATGACGGCTGCACCAACGATGATTTGTCCTTCCTTGGATTTTAGCTGACCAATTTCTGCCAAGACCTTAGAAGTAATCCCAATACTGGTTGCTGTGAGGGCAGCTCCTGCAAAAATGGCGGGAATCGCGGCAACATGGAAGAAGTACATTAGTCCGAGTGTCCCAGCCGCAAAGGGAGCAGTCACTCCGATAAAGGCAACTACAAAAGCTTGGATACCAACTTCCTTAAGTTGGCGCAAATCTGACTCTAAACCAATCTCAAACAGAAGGACAATTACACCCAATTCAGCTATTACCGAAATTACTTCACTTTGCTGGGTAAATACGTTGTTAACGGCTTCAGGGGATAGGTTGTTGAGCAACTGCAAGCCCGACATGATCAAAGAGTCCGAAGCAACAAAACCCCCTTCAGGAAAGATGACTAAGCGCAATGCAGATACACCAATAATTACACCAGCGACTAATTCTCCCAAAACAGGAGGTAAATCTAACCGCTTAGCAATTTCACTACCAACTTTACTGGCGATGTAAATGAAAATGAGGGTGAGTAATACACCTGACAAAATAACTGGAGCATTTTCTGACTCGGCGGTGGCAAGTAGAGGCTGCGGTATGTGCAATCCAGATAAATGATTGGCGATCGCTGCGATCGAGAACATAGGCTATTTTCCTTTATATAGGGGTGATCCAAGAAACCTAGACTTCACATTATTACGGTTTCGGTTATCTGTCTCTAGTACGACTAGTTACATTTTCAAGAAGGTAAAAATTTATTTGTTGGATGCGTTAGTGCAACGTAACGCATTAATTAGGCATTAATGAATATTGATCGCGAACTTGCGCCATACAGCCCTGCGATCGTTCCTGTGCCTGAGGCAACACTGAAGGCACGCGCTAGGGGTAAAGAGCCGATCGCGGCTGTTAAACCGCAAACCATATTGCTACGGAGGTTATCAAACGTGATTTTGCTAGTTATCGCCATTGGTAAGTAGATTAACCTGAATTATGAATGAGTTTTTTAAAGAGTAATAGAATTTTTTATATCTCTACCATAAACTCTACAGGATGAAATGCATTGACATATATCGATTATTTATGGGCATATCATAGTTTATTTTCTATGATATATGCTGCGATCGCTGTTATCATGAGTCTTGATTTCTAGGCGATCACCGATCAATTGGATGTTTTGCTGTATTCCGATCAAAGGTGAATTTCTGCGAAATAATGATAAGTAGCGTATTTGTTTTGAGTGGATAGAAACAGAAAATCGCCCATTTAATATCTAAATTGTCGATTACAAGAAATTCAAAGTACAAAGGTTTGTTTCCCTGCCTTCGGCAGGGAAACAAACCCGCACTTAACGAGACTGATAAACGATATAAGGATAATCAGCAGTTAGTTAAAGTTTAGATAGATAAATTTTGGATATTGGGAAAGAGATCGCTGCAAACTGCCAATTTATTTGCAGCGATCTCGACCTAAAAACGTTGCTTAAGTAGCCCAAAAAGCATAGAGAAAATCATATGTAAACAATAAGTATTCTATTCAGTATTCAATATGTACTGGCACTCACAGTAGCGTACAGTTAGAAAAAATAGAAGTAAAAAAATAAAAGTAGTTTATATTTCAAAGTTTGAAATAAGAATGTCCTTAAGTCATTTCTAAAGGTTCTAATGTAATGCCTTTGGTCAAAGTGTCAAGCTTTTCACTATTAATTTTTTTAACTCTTTAAAGTTCATTTAGTTCAGTATTCCTCGTAAGAGGAAACACAAGGAGGCATTCGTGGATTTTTGGTCCTTATTTGTAATGGACTTCGTTAAGCAGTTGCAATCCCCAACACTCGGTTTTTTGATTGGTGGCATGATTATTGCCGCTCTTGGTAGCGAGTTGGTAATTCCTGAGTCGGTTGTTACCATCATCGTCTTCATGTTGCTCATCAAAATCGGTCTGACTGGTGGTATTGCAATCCGCAATTCTAATTTGACGGAGATGATTTTGCCCGTGGTGTTTGCTGTAATAGTGGGCATTCTTGTTGTATTCATTGCTCGCTATACATTAGCTAAGCTGCCGAAGGTCAAAACTGTAGATGCGATCGCGACAGGTGGATTGTTTGGTGCAGTGAGTGGCTCTACCATGGCAGCCGCCCTGACACTACTTGAAGAACAAAAAGTCCCATACGAGGCATGGGCTGGCGCACTCTATCCCTTCATGGATATCCCCGCGCTCGTAACTGCAATCGTTGTAGCCAATATTTATCTCAATAATAAGAGACTTAAAGCAGCAGCTCTTTCTACTGATCAGACTTCATTAAGTGAGCAACCCGATCAAAAAGAGTTACCCAACACTCGTCAGGAGTATCTCAACCAACAGAGCAATACAGTTAATCGGGTCAAGATTTGGCCGATCATCAAGGAAAGCCTCCAAGGATCTGCTCTATCAGCAATGTTGCTGGGCTTGGCTCTTGGCATACTGACCCAGCCAGAAAGCGTCTATAAAAGCTTCTACGACCCAGCATTCCGTGGCTTGCTATCAATCTTGATGCTGGTAATGGGCATGGAGGCTTGGTCAAGAATTGGCGAACTGCGTAAGGTCGCTCAATGGTATGTCTTTTATAGTGTGATTGCCCCGTTTATACATGGGCTGATCGCCTTCGGTTTAGGCGCGATCGCTCACTATACCACTGGTTTTAGCTGGGGTGGTGTTGTGGTCTTGGCAGTTATCGCCTCCTCCAGCTCAGATATTTCAGGTCCTCCCACATTGCGAGCTGGTATCCCGTCGGCTAATCCTTCCGCCTATATTGGCGCTTCCACAGCCATCGGTACGCCAGTTGCGATCGGTTTGTGTATTCCGTTCTTCATTGGGTTGGCGCAGGCGCTATCGATCGCTGGCAAGTAATTCCAGATGGGTCGGATGTTATCGTTGATACCCCGACCTAACATACTCATTAGACTAGTAAACAAAAGAGGTAAAGAACATGGCTAAGCCAGCCAAAAAGCTTGTCATTATCACAGAAAAGATTCTCCTGAAAAAGATTGCCCATATCATCGAAGATTCGGAAGCAACTGGTTACACAGTGATCGAAACTGGCGGTAAAGGCAGCCGCAACGTGCGCTCTTCACAAGAGCCTGGTCATCATGACATGAGTACAAATATAAAGTTTGAGGTGCTCACAGCTGATCGTCTTATAGCTCAGAAGATTGCTGATAAGGTTGCCGTGACCTATTTTCTTGATTTTGCGGGTATTGCTTATATCAGTGACGCAGAGGTGCTATATGGAAGTAGTTTCTGTGGACCAGAAGGCTGTTAAATAGATAAATTTCTATCTATAGCTGTCGCCATGCTTGTTAGGACATAAAACCTAAATAATGTGAGGCGGCGCAAAGCGCCGCCTCACATTTGACCTGATACAGGTGTCTATAGCTATACATCGTTGCAAAGCACCAGCAATTCTCATTATAAAAATCGGTTTTTTGAAAGCCATCCGTTGGATGGCTTTCAAAAAACCGATTTTAGTATTTTCAGCGCCGAAGGCGCTGAAAATACTAAAATCGGTTTCATAATGAGATTTCATAAAAGAGCGATCGCACATAAACTTAGTGCTTCAGTCCACTCGACAATCGCCCCATAGGTATCGCCAGTCTGTCCGCCCAGTTGACGATTTAGCCATGCACCGATTAGCCAAGTAAAACTCAAGCCAATTACTGTTAACCCGATCGCTAAATAAATTGATTGAGAAAACCAACCGATCGCTAAATTACTAATCGTTAATAAAATCGCCACTAGCCACACTTGCCAGTGATGCAAATCCTCTTGATGAAATTTGCCTTTACCGATTGCTTTGAGATAGGGATAAGCCATAATGGCGCGAAGCTGCCCCCACCTTGCCCATGCCCAAACACTAGATAAAACCCACAAGCGCTGATCTTTAATCGTGGCAAGGGCAATAACTTTTAACAACAAAATTGCGATTCCCGCGATCGCTCCAAAAGCACCAGTGTTACTGTCTGCCATCACCTCAAGGCGACGATGAGGATCGGTGACGGCTAGCCCATCAGCAGTATCCATCGCGCCATCAAGATGTAATCCGCCTGTAATCAATAGCCCTAATAAAATCGTGAGTAGCGATCGCAGGTTGATAAACTCTGGGGCAGGTTTAATTAGTCCTAAGCAAAGGTCAAAAGAGGCGATCGTCCCACCAATGAAAATACCGATTAGTGGCGCATAGAGGGCAATTCCGCGAAAATCAAGTGTTCCCTGCGGACGCAAAGGTAAACAAGTATAAAAAATTAGCGCCGCTTGAAATTTTCGCCAATGCTGCATTTGAGAAAACCCATAAATTTAGAAAGGGCGCTTCGCGCCCTTTCTAAATTTATGGGTTTTTGGTGTCTTAGGTAGTGAAAATTTGGAAATTAGGTGTGATGAAAGCTAGATTAGTTAGGATAGAGAGAATATTTTTTTATAAAAAAAATTTATACAAAGCATGATAAAACAGCGTCGTATTTGGTCTTGGCTTGTAATTAGTTTAGTCGCGATTGCCTTGCAGTTTTTCTGGATTGGGGGTGCAAGTGCGGCGGTGACCGACTATTTACAAGAACAAAAATTCCTCACTAATGTTTGGCAAATTGTGAACCGTTCCTATGTGGACGCTGATTTTAATCATCAAAACTGGTACAAAGTACGCCGCCAATTTGTCAATCGCAAATTTAATAGCCGTGAAGATACCTATCAAGCGATTCGGGAAATGCTTGCCACTCTAGACGATCCTTTTACGCGCTTGCTAGAACCTGACAAGTTTAAAAGTATGCAAACCAGCACATCGGGAGCATTAACAGGTGTGGGGCTGCAAATTGCCGTTGATGAGCCTGATAATAATGTCACCGTGATTGCCCCGATTGAGGGTTCGCCTGCGGATGTGGCGGGTGTGCGATCGCGCGATCGCATTGTGGGCATTGATAATATTCCCACTAAAGGCTTGAGCCTTGATGAATGTGCGACGAGAATGCGTGGTGCGATCGGTTCTGAAGTTAAGCTGAGCCTAGAGCGTCCACTGGCTGATAGCAAAGGTTTTGAGAAGCTTGATGTGGTGATAAAACGCGATCGCATTGCAGTTACACCAATCATTGCCAAACTCAATCAAGAAGAGAATCACAAAGTCGGCTATATCCGTTTAAATCAGTTCAACGGTAATGCTTCCGCAGACATGGAAAAGACGATCAAAAAGTTTAAAGCCGAAGGAGCCGATCGCTATGTTCTCGATTTACGCGGTAACCCTGGGGGACTCTTTGATGCGGGGTTACAGATTGCGAGGATGTGGATTCCTGAAGGAACTGTTGTTTATACAGTTGACCGTCATGGCATCCAAGAAAGTTTTGAAGCGAAAGGTGAAGCGATTACCACTGACCCTTTAGTAGTTCTCACCGATGGCGGCAGTGCTAGCGCTAGTGAAATCCTCGCTGGTGCATTGCAAGAGAACGATCGCGCTCAACTCGTTGGCACAAAGACCTATGGCAAAGGTTTAATTCAATCGCTGTATGAATTGGAAGATGGAGCAGGCTTAGCGGTAACGATCGCTAAATATGAGACTCCATTACATCACAATATTCATAAGCGCGGCATTATTCCTGATGTAGAAGTCGCTCTGACAGAGCCAATTACTCGCAAACAACTAGGTACTAAGGAAGATCCTCAATATATTGCAGCTTTATCAGTTCTAGATGGAACAGTTAAGAGCGTAATTGCGAAGTCTGCTAGTTAACCCCCTTTAATTCCCCCTTGCAAAGGGGGAAGACAAGAAAATCTAATTCCCTGCCCTTTGCAACTAATGTGTACACAAAAATGTCTCTCTGTCTACGTTTGATGGTTTAGATCCCCCTCAATCCCCCTTAAAAAGGGGGAAGAAGAAAATTCTCCCCCCTTTTTAAGGGGGGCTGGGGGGGATATTAGTAACTCACGCTATAGATAACTTATGTGTACACCTTAGTCTCTTTGCAAGGAGAGGGCTAGGGAGGGTTCTAACTTAGAGCCATCAATTCAGGATCTTGGAATAGAGGCGTACTTAAGTAACGTTCGCCAAAGCTAGGCTGAATCATTACTACCATTTTGCCTGCATTCTCAGGACGCTTCGCAATTTGCACAGCGGCATAGAGCGCCGCTCCACTGGAAATTCCTGAGAGAAGTCCTTCTTCACGAGCGAGTCTACGACCATAGGCGATCGCTTGATCATCAGATACAGGAATAATCTCATCAATCAGTTCTGTTTTCAAAACTTCAGGAATAAAACCTGCACCAATACCTTGAATTTTGTGAGGACCTGGGCGATTTCCTGCTAAGACTTGGCTATTGGCTGGCTCAACTGCGATCGCTTTAAATTCTGGCTTGCGTGATTTAATCACTTCCGCAACCCCTGTAATCGTGCCACCAGTTCCAACTCCAGAAATCAGAAAATCAATCTGTCCTTCTGTATCTTCCCAAATCTCTTCGGCAGTAGTCTTACGATGGATCGCAGGATTAGAAGGATTACGGAACTGTTGCAACATGTAGGCATCGGGAGTACTTTCACTAATTTCCTTGGCACGACGGATTGCGCCGCCCATGCCCTCAGTCCCAGGGGTGAGTTCGAGGGTAGCTCCATAGGCGCGTAACATTGATCGCCGTTCCATACTCATAGTTTCGGGCATGGTCAGAATTAATTTATATCCCTTAGCGGCTGCTACCATCGCAAGCGCAATCCCTGTATTGCCTGAAGTTGGCTCGACCAAAATTGTCTTATTAGGCGAAATTAAGCCCTGTTCTTCGGCTTCTTGGATCATGTTCACGCCGATGCGATCCTTAACTGAGGCGGCGGGATTCATGCCCTCTAGTTTGACGATAATTCGGGCTACACAGCCTTCAGCCTTGGGAATACGCTGCAATTCGACTAGGGGTGTACGACCGACTAATTCAGTAATGTTATTGGCGATTTTCATAGATAAAAGCTTAAATGATTGCGGGTAAATGAGCTTGTAGTCAACTTTAGAGCATTTTTGAGGTCTTTGGAATTTCTTGGTGCAATGAAGCGATCGCTGCTTTTATCTCCCAAAAGCTACACACACTAACCTTTTTCGGCTTTAATAGGGATATTGCGATCGCAAGAATTTTTCACAACATCATCACAAACTTATTAATTAATATTAAATAAACTCCTATGGCTGCTACTTTAAAAGATTTTTTAGAAGAATGTCACACTCTCGGCTTAGTGCGTCTGATCGTCACCAGTGATGCGGGTGTGCTGGAAGCAAGGGTAAATATCGAGAAGCTTTTTTACGCGGAACTCCCCAAGGGCAAGTATGCGAATATGCATTCCGAGCATATCGAGTTTCACCTAAACATGGACAAAATCTCCGATGTCCGCTTTGAAACCGCCGAAGCCAAACGCGGCAATTTCACCACCTACGCCATCCGTTTCCTTGATGCTGATGACAAGCCCCAAATGAGTGCTTTCTTGCAATGGGGTAAACCAGGGGAATATGCTGAAGGTCAGGTCGAAGCATGGGCTGCGCTCAAAGCCAAGTACGGCGAAACTTGGAAACCTGAGCCTGTTGAGAGTGTGTAAAATTTTGTTGAAACTTTAGCTCTATATATGAAAAATTACGTTACCTGCCATAGATGTAATTTCTACGTCACAAAGGATGACAAGCAATGTCCTAACTGTGGAACCATTAAACCTTGGGAGAGAGGAATAAAGTTATATTACAAGAATATAAATACAATAAAAAGCTTTGCAAAACAGGATGTTACAGATAATCCATGGTTAGGACCCATTTGGATATTTCTATCCTCACTTATTTGGATAATAGGCGGATTCATTTTTGGGGTTTTTACAGGTATCAACAATCCCTCCTTCTTTCAGGTAATTATAGGTATAATTATATTTTTTGGATACACTGTTGTAGGTGGAATTGTTTCAGCTTACTCACCTTATTGCTTGCATAAAATTATCATTTTTCTCCTTTCTGAAATTGCTCATAAGGTAGAATTAAAATCTGATAAACGTGATTCTTTATCTAAGAATGAAAAATCTATTGAAAATAGACTTCAGCGGATAGATACATCATTGTCAGAAATGACTGAGATAAGAATAGATATGTCTCAACAAATATCAATTAAAGACCTTAGTAAACAGATATCTTTTATTGATAAAGCTATAGCAACTCGCACTATAGAAAAGAGGAAGTATATTGTAAAAAAATGGGAAATTGCAATGATTCGCTGGCAAAACTCTCTTCAGAACTTACTAGTTTTTGAAAATCTAAGTTTTAATCAATATAGAACAAATATTAAATCTCTCCGAGGTAAAGAAAAAATTGGCAAAGAAATTATTGCCATATGGGAAAAGCAAGAAGATGTAGCTAACATTCACGAAGGTAAAAGAGCAATTACAAAGATGCAAAGACTACTTAACATTTTAGATTCTGCAATCAATAAACTTGTGATCAATCAAGCTGCTAAAAATATTGAGGGTGTCTCACCTGCAAGAATTTTCTCCAATTCTAACAATGAGATTTCATTAGCTGAAATCGATCTAATTGATGTCCGTAATTCTCTAGGAGAGTTCTCAGCAGATTTTGACAAATTAGAGCAAGAATATGATCGATTAAGTAGCGAGCTGGATTTGATGGAAGGGATGTAGGTTTTGAACATTCAAAAGATATTGATTAGTTCATATTTTTAGATAATGACTAATTGAGTGCTACTTGATTTATGTTGGGGCGATCCGTGATATTTTGAGGTGTTGAGGGGGCAACCGCTATTTGATTTTGGTGAAATAGCGGTTGCAATTTTGGGTATTGATGGTGCGGTTGTGTTAACAAAATGAATCCATTGTTATAATCATTTCTACAACATGAGTAAGTTCTAACTCTAATGTCGATAACCATTGAAGAAAGAGTCTCAATCCTAGAAGCTGAAATCAACTTGATTAAGAACAAAGTGGAAAGTCCAACTACTTCAGTAAAACCTTGGTGGGAGCAAATCACAGGAACATTTGCTGATAGCCAAGACTATGACAAAGCTATGCAACTAGGCAAAAAATACCGTGAGTCATTGCGTAAGGCATCAACAAAGTCCCGCAAAAAATAGATATTTGATTTTTGTGGAGTGGCGATCGTGATTTTGGGTGTTGAAGGGGCGATCTCTTTACCTCATGTTAGGATTTATCAAGGTAAATATACTGATACTCACAAATTAATTCTCCTATGAACACTCTAGTAGAGATTAAAACAGCGATCGCTAGATTGTCTGATGATGAAACATCAGCATTATTATCGTGGCTACAAGAACGCTCAGAAGATGACTGGGATAAACAAATAAAGAAAGACTCAGAGCAAGGTAAATTAGACAAAATTATCCAACGAACAAAAGCCCATATCGCCGCCAATCGCGTAAAGAAACTGGATGCAGTCATTAACAACCCCTGATTTTTGGGAATCTTATGCAGCTTTGCCACCAGCCATCAAAGCCCAAGCCCAAAAAACTTATCAAATCTGGCTAAGCGATCGCTTCTATCCATCCTTACACTTTAAAAAAGTTAATCAAAATCTATGGTCTATTCGCATCAATAGAGAATATCGAGCTTTAGCCTTAAAAGAAGGAGATGATTATTATTGGTTTTGGATCGGGTTACATGACGAATATGAGAGATTAATTGATGAAAGTTGATTTTAAAAAGGCGATCGCGATTTTGGGTGTTGAGAGGGGCGATCGCTAGTTAACATTTTGGATAGGGTGGCATAATCGAAATTGTCGATTATCACTAAAGGAGAAAAGAACTATGGCAAGCCCCCCAATTCACGCTGGCGAAATCTTAGCAGATGAACTAGAAGAACTTGGAATTAGTGCATCAGAACTAGCGCGATCGCTTCATATCCCCACAAATCGAATTACACAAATCCTCAAAGGGCAAAGAGGTATTACTGCTGACACGGCATTGCGTCTAGGTCGATGGTTTGGCACTGGTGCAGAACTATGGCTTAATTTACAAAAAGCTTATGAGTTACGCCTAGCTGAGGAGTTATCTGGAGAAGAAATTCAAAAAATGATTCAACCTCGTTCAGATATAAATAATCAGCAGTTAATTCAAGTGTAGATCGATGATTTTGGGTGTTGAGAGTGGCGATCGCTGTTTGATTTTTGAAGTGGCGATCGCGATATTACAGGCAAGCATAAACCAGACAACATTCTAATTTGCTCTATAATCAAACTCAAGTTAGTAATTTTGATATGACACCTAATCTCTTCTCAAACCTCAACCGCCGCAAATTTATCGGACTCTCTACCCTATTTTTACTTGGAGCCTGTGGATCTCAAACGACTCAATCCACCACCTCCTCAGGTAAAAGCAAAATCGTCTTTTGGACAATGCAATTAAAACCACAGTTTGACAAATACATGACGGATTTAATTGCAGGATTTGTAAAAGTAAATCCGACAGCAGAAGTAGAATGGGTGGATATTCCTTGGGGAGAGATGGAAACTAAGATTTTGAGTTCTGTCGCCGCAAAAACTGCTCCCGATGTTGTAAATCTAAATCCTCAATTTGCCTCGAAATTAGCTGAGAAAAAAGCGCTAGTGGATATGGGTAAATCTATATCTGATGCTGATAAGGCTAGCTATTTCCCGAATATTTGGAAAGCAAATCAACTAGATAATGTCACCTTTGGATTGCCTTGGTATGTAGCAACTGATATCACTATTTACAACCGTTCTCTATTTGAAAAAGCTGGCTTAGATCCCGCAAAACCACCTAAAACCTTTGAGGAACTCACTAAGGTTTCCGAACAGATTAAAGCAAAAACTGGCAAATATGCTTTCATGCTGACAATGGATGGTGGTCAGGTTTTAGAAGCGATGGTACAGATGGGCATGAAGTTGCTGGATGCCAATGGCAAGGCTGCTTTTAACGACGCTGCTGGCAAAGCCGCCTTTGACTATTGGGTAAATCTCTTTGAGAAGCAACTAATTCCCCGTGAAATCTTGACCGAAGGACATCGCAAAGCAGTAGAACTTTATCAAGCGGGGGAATTGGCAATTTTATTAACTGGCCCCCAATTTTTGCAAGCCGTTGCTCAAAATGCCCCTGAGACTGCTAAAACAACCGATATTGGCTCACAAATTACTGGCTCAACAGGTAAAAAGAGCGCGGCTGTAATGAATGTCGCTGTACCGACTACATCCACCAATCAAGAACTAGCCGTAAAATTCGCACTCTACTTAACTAATGCTGAAAACCAGCTAGCTTTTACCAAAGTAGAGAATCTATTGCCTTCCACAATTAAGAGTTCTAGCGATCGCTATTTCACTGAAGCCGCCAAAGATGCATCTATTCTTGATCGCGCCAGAGTGATCAGTGCCTCGCAACTTCCACAATCCGAAGTCTTAATTCCTCCTGCTAAAGACATTGAGAAGCTTCGCAAGATTATTTACGAAGAGTTACAACTGGCGATGCTCAAGGAGAAACCTAGCGATAAAGCGATCGCTTCTGCTGCTGAGCGTTGGAACTCACTTTAATAAAGAGCTAAAGTCTTTGCCTGTGGCAAAGACTTTAGCTTGTTAATTTTCTTAGTGTATTTTGAGGATTTTCTGACAGCTGCGCTAGATTAGCAGCAGTTCTGAAAGTGGGGTATTACCCGTGAAGAAATTAATTAATATTCAGGATATTTGTCAAAGCTTTAGCAGGAAGTTTTGGCAGCGATCACTGGTTTCAGGTGCAGCGATCGCCATGCTTGGTACTGTTACATTACCTATTATCAGTAGTAATGGATCGGCGATCGCTCAACAAATTTCGCAGCAAGATACAACTCAAACGCGATCGCAATCTGTACAAACGATGCAAGTAGCCGATCTTAAATTTCCATTGTGGGTATGGATAATTGGTGGCGTTGTGCTCGTCTTTGTCTTTTTGCCACAGGTGGGTTGGATTTTAGGATTGATCGTAATCGGTGAACGCGAAGTTGGGATTGTGGTTAAAAAATTCTCATTTCGTGGTGATTTACCAGCAGGACAACTTGTTGCTCTCAATGGTGAAGCAGGATATCAAGCCGATACCCTTGCGCCAGGTTGGTATTTTGGCTATTATCCTTGGCAATATGGAATTCGCAAAGAGTCTGTAGTCGTAATTCCCCAAGGTGAAATTGGTTTAATTATTGCCAACGATGGCAAATCGATTCCCCCCGATCGCATTCTCGGTAAAACTGTTTCCTGTGACAACTTCCAAAATGCAAGAGAATTTCTGTTGGCTGGAGGAGAAAAAGGTCGCCAGATCGGCATTCTAACCGCAGGAACCTATCGGATTAACACTGCTCTATTTACAATTGTTACTTCTGCAAATGCTGCTCAAAATGGCATGTCACCTGCGGAGTTAAGGCTCTATTCAGTTGCTACAGAAAAAGTTGGCATTGTCACTACGTTAGATGGTATTCCCATCGAAGCAGGAGCGATCGCAGGGGCAATTATTCCTGAACATGACAATTTCCAAAATGCTCAGTTATTCATTAATGGCGGTGGTCGTCGTGGCTTGCAGGAGCAGGTAATTCTATCGGGTTCATGGAACCTCAACCCTTGGTTTGCTCAAGTGGAACAGGTGAGAATGACTGAAATCCCCATTGGCTATGTGGGCGTAGTGATTTCCTTTGTGGGCGGATCGCAAGATGATGTCAGTGGCGCTTTATTTACCCATGGTCATTTAGTAAATGTGGGTGACAAAGGTGTCTGGATTGAGCCGCTTTACCCTGGTAAGCATCCATTAAATACGCACATTATGAAAGTAGAACTAGTTCCCACCACTAATATTGTGCTGAACTTCAGTTCTCGCACAGAAGAGCATGGTTACGATTCTAAACTTAGTGCTTTAAATGTGCGTTCTAATGATGGCTTTGCCTTCAATTTAGAAGTTGCCCAGATCATTCATGTGGGTTCATTGGATGCACCTAGAGTAATTTCGCGAGTTGGTTCGATGCAAAATCTCGTCGATCATGTGCTGCGTCCTACAGTTGGCAATTACTTCCGTAACTCGGCACAGGCGTATACCGTCTTAGATTTCTTGATTGCTCGCAGCGATCGCCAAGCAGAAGCCGCAGATTTTATTCGTAATGCTCTACACGCCTATGATGTGCAGGCTGTTGATACTTTACTCGGTCAAATCGAACCACCTGAAACCCTAATGCAGACCCTCACTGATCGCAAAATTGCTGAGGAACAACGTAAAACCTACGAAGTACAGAGAGTTTCTCAAACCCAACGCCAAGAGCTTGTGCGAGAAACTTCCCTTGCAGATATTCAAAGAGAAATCGTCACGGCGGAACAGGGTGTCCGTATTGCTGAACTCCAAGCCAATGCTAAGGTCAAAGAGGCAAGTGGCGAAGCTGAAGCCATCCGCGTCACTGGTGAAGCGAAAGCTGATGCCTATCGTGCAGGGGTAGATGCCCTTGGCGGTAACTCCTATGTTGCGTTGCAATTAATGCAAACGATCGGCGATCGCAATGTGCGGGTTGTGCCAGATGTGGCGGTCAATGGCGGCGATCGCGGTGGTGGTTTGCTCGATGGTGTATTAGGAATGTTGCTTTGGAATCAAAATAAAGAAGCAAAGGAAGCAAAATCTGATAGCCTCACCAGATTGCCATAAAGATTTTACAAATCATATTTTTGGTGGCGCGGCTTCGCCGTGCCACCAAAAATATGATTTTTTATGTGGCAACACTTTCGTGTATTGGTATGATTAGAAAATAGAAGCCAAAATACCAGTAGCGGCGCTTCGCGCCGCTACTGGTATTTTGGCTTCTAGCTAGATATTGGCAAGGAAATTTATAGAAAAACATCATCTAAAGATGTGCGGACAAAAAACATACAACCTGCGATCGCATAGGGTGAATGCGTAGAACCAGCCGCCGAATAAATATGATCACCTGCTTTGTAAGTAGTGCCGCGATCGGTTAACTCACCTTCGATCATAAAAATTTCTTCCCCAGTCGCATGACGATGTAGGCGATAAGAGACATCCACTTCTGCGCGAATTAAAGCAGATATTTCCCTTTGCCCACGATCAATATTTAATACAGCCATCACCAAACCTTGGACGGGATGCTTCCGCCATTTGAGTTCGGTTGATCGCTTTGTCATAATATCCAAAACTTCAGCTTCTATCTGAATCCGCTTGAATAGCCTCTGTTTGAGATTAGCAGGTACTGTCAAAGATGGCTCAGCATAAGCAAGAGTCGTCGCAACATCCTGTAGCGATTGTACTTCTTGTTCTACTGTAGGTAGGTCATTGATGTCTTCTTGGTTCATATTGTTGGTAGCATTTCCTAAGAACTAAACCATTCATCGCCAATCATTTCACGTAACTTTTTTAGCCCTAGACGAATGCGAGTTTTCACAGTACCAAGGGAAATACCTATCTCTGCTGCAATTTGACTATGACTAAGCCCTGAAAAATAGGCAAGTTCTAAGGCTAAACGTTGTTCAGCAGGAAGATTATCCAGACAAGATTTAATATAAATACTTCTTTCTTGGATGATCGCATCATTTTCAGGGCTATCTGTCTGCCAATGCATCATTAGTGCATCTTCAGAAGCGTTGACAACTTTATCAAACCTTGCATGATTGCGTAAGCGATCTAAAGCGCGGCTACGGGTCAACATAAATAACCATGTATCTACTCTCGCCTTTTGAGGATTGTAGTTTTTGGCAATTTTCCATACTTGAGTGAATACGTCTAAAACTATCTCTTCGGATTCTTCTGAAGATTTAAGAATGCGATGGGCGATCGTATAAATGACCCTAGAATAGCGGTCGTAAAGCATTGATAGTGACACTTGATCACCTTCAGCGATTTGACGAATAAGCGCAACTTCATCGAGTCTACTTGCATAATCAATTTTCAAAAATTGGCGATCGCATGAATCCAATGCAAAATCCTCTCCGTAGTTTTTGCCCAATCAGAGAACAATCAAATTTCTAGCTTTATACCAAAACACAAAATGGCGTAGCCATTTTGTGTTTTTAAAACCTTTACTGGATTTGGTTTTTAATTCACAAAAGTGTTGCCACACTTTCGTGAATTGGTATTACTTCAATTAGAAGTGATTTATGGCTTTGCAATTTAATAAGGAATCAATTTGTGGTGGTACGGCTTCGCCGCACTATCAAAAATTGATTCCTTATTTTATAGCGATCGCTGATCCAACACAATTATCTCAATGCTTGAATTAAGGGCTATAAAGCAAAAAAGCCTTGCTTTGCAGGGCTTTTTTGTTTAATTACTATTGTTTGACTCTAATTGCCTAGAAGCGGCTAGTTCTCTTTCTAAAAGATTGACTCGCTCTAATAATTGCTGGTTAGAAGCAAGTAATTCTTGAGTTCTGGAAGACAAATAGGGATCGGACTCCCACCAGTTAATTCCTATTTCCTTAGCCTTATCCACTGAGGCAACTAGCAAACGAATCCTGATACTCAGTAACTCCACACTGCCCACGGACACTGTGATATCACCAGCAATGACGATTCCCTTATCTAATACTCTTTCCAGAATATCGGCAAGGGAAGAGCCAGTTGTGCTAGTTTTGATTGCTTGAGGTTTCAGCGCTTGAGACATTAAGGTATTTGATCCAATAATTTAGCGAGTCCGAGTTCTGATTCAGGCTTACCATCACCATAGCGAGAAATTAGGACATCAAAGCAAAGATCTCGAAAGTCCTCATCTTTGCCAGACACAGAAATCTCATGCTCATGACATATTTTACCAATCAGTAGACAAGCTCGTAAGCTCGATGCTTTACTACATTCCACCTGACGACGAAAGCCACGAATTAAGTTGATTAATTTCAGAGCTTGAGTGCGATCTAGTCCAACCCGATTTACCAAAATTTGCTTTTCGGTTTCCACATCAGCTTCGCCAATGTTAATCGTGATCATCCGATCAAGTAGCGCATCCTGAGTGGGATGTACTCCAGCATATTCTTCGGGATTAGAGGTAAAAATGGCGCGAAACATTGGATGTACGCGCACATATTCTGATTGAGAACTATCTGGTGGCAAGACAATCAACTTTTCTTCAAGGGCGCTGAGCAGAACGTTATTTACTTCTGGGCGCGATCGGTTGAACTCATCGTAAATTAACGTAAAGCCTTCCTTAGCTGCCAAGGTGAGACGTGAATCTGTCCAACTTTGGCGCAGGTCATCTTCAACTTTTAAAACTGAGTGGATATAGTTATCGACAACTTTTTTGCGCGTATAGCCTGAGTTAGAGCCAATCAGTTGTGACGATCGCAGATCCTCATCACCATAGATCAGCACCATCGGTCTACCAACTAAACCCGCAAGATGCATTGCCAATGTCGTTTTACCAGTACCCGCAGGTCCACGCAAATGGATTGCAAAGCCAGACTGTAAATAGCGCAGCGCCCGACGGACTATTTGCTTGGTGAAGTCAGTACTAATAAACTGACGGGCATTAGCATGGAGAACTGTGGTCATGTTGAGGAACCTTCTGCCATTTGTAGCAGGGTATTAAGAATATCCGACGGATCAACTTTCAGAGTGTTAGCTCCTTGAGCTAGCAAGTCTCTAACCGTATCGCGATCATTGACAACTTCTAACAAACTAGAGTTTGTCGATAGTTGGGCAACGTAGTCAACCACAAATTGCTCGATTTTGCCAGCAGGTTTAGGTGCTTCTTTGACTTCAATGGGTTTGGCGATCGCAGGTTCAGGCGCTGAAGCAACGACACTTTCAGATTTAGGATTTTTCTTTTTGGGTTTAGAACTGGAACTTTCGGAAGCATCAGGAGACTTTGTGGTGTCTTCCTGATTGGGCTTGGCAACAGGTGGGTTCACCACAGCAGTGCGAGAGCCTGACCAAACTGAATTAGTTAGCTCCGAACGAAAATTCTTTAATTTTAGAGCTTGGGCTTCGGCTTCAGCAAGTCGACTTGCCTCAATTTGCGCTAACGATGCTTTGACATTAGCTACGCGATCGCTAAATTCTTGTGCTCTTTGCTGTGCAGCGATAGTTGCATTATCAAGACGAGTTTTAGTCAGATCTTCTAGTTGCATTTTCGTTAAAGCAGCGCGATCTTGAACTAGTTGTTGGCGTTGAGCTAGGCTAGCTTCACCATCACGAATCCGTGCTTTACGAATATGTTTTAGTTGCGATCGCGTTTTAAAGGTACGAGTTCTGACCTCTTGAGCGCGTTGCTCATTATCTTCTACGGCTTGCTCAGTACGAGTAGTATTGAGAGTCTCCAAGTATTCCGATACTTGAGCCGCCCGATCTTGAATCTCTTCCCTGCGAGATTCTAAGGCATTTTCAGCGATCGCCTGTCTACCTTGTTCCCACGCAAGGCGAGTTTGCTCAGCATGAGCTAAATACTTTTCAGTCGCTTGGGCTTGGGCTTGCAAATCCCTTTCTCTCTGTTCCCTCGCTAGTTGCTGTTCAGCCAAAAAATCTGCTCTATCTTGTAACCGTCTCTGCCTTGCTTCTGCAAATTCTTGCATCAAAGAAGCCATAACGTTAACCTCAAATTCACTCTTTCAAATCAAAATAAATCAAACTTTTCAAAACGCCCCAAGTTTCATTAAATGAGTCCCCCTTGCCACCGTAACTACCCTGCCAAAAATCTATTGCTTTGTCAGCAAGAAACTGACAAGATAGTTTTTAGTGAGAAGGGGGTAGAAAAGAAATCGGTAGGCTAATAATCTATTGTTTAGCGACTTACTACTAGCATTGCTAGTGGTAAATTTTACTAAGCAGCAGGTACTGCCGCCGATGCCGTCAAACCAACAGCTTCAGCATACTTGAGGTATGTTTCTACTGAGGCAATAACAACACGCGCTTCGATTGATAATAGTTCGATTCCCACCAAAGAGACTCTCACCCATGCATCAATAACGATGCCCTTATCCAAAATACGATCGATGACTTCCGCTAGACTAGAGGAAGAGTTGACTTTTTCGACTGCCATAGTAATGTTCTCCTTGAGTTAACTATGTTAGGCATATAAATTCTGCCTTTGCAAACTGTACTATACAACAGCAAAATTACTTATACTTATTTTGTATTAATTATTTTGCATGTGCTTATCTTTTGACTATAAAGATAACATCTTTAATTCTATAAGGTATTGTGAATATTGATGATAAACTTTCTTTAAGAGGATGCAGTCAAAACAGAAATATTTTTCTGGCAATTACCAACGCTGAGCGATCGCTAAAAACTAGCGGCTAACTAAAAATAATTAATACATTTAGTTAATGCATTGAACTGATTTGTAAGCAAAAAAGTCTAGCTATTTAAAACTGGTCATATTTTTGAAATTACTTTAAACTTAAGAGTGAAAACCCACTAATTATCGATTAACCCATGAATAGCGATTCCAATACCTCATCTAATTCAAGCTCAAGCACTACTAATAGTAGTGAAGTACTCAATCAAGTCTCTACTGCCAACAATCAAAAAGAGCAAGATAGTTTTGTGAAGCTTGCAATGAAGAATATGGTCAAGAAAGGTAGTACATCTCTATTTCATTTTTCACTGACAGTCTTTGGGGTGATTGGAGCTTTACTAGGATTAGCAATCATTTTTCACTAGAAATTTGATATTATCTGATTAATCAAACTAGTTGATGAGAGTCCTACTTTAGAGAAGCAATTAGCAAGACATTAAGAATATCAAAACCAGAAAACTGAAAAAGCAGATAAATTCTTTTGCATTCTTATCTTTGATAGTTTTTGTTTAAAGATGTCTATTCATAAGCTAATTTGTTCCTTTGATTATGTTTCCTATCAACAACCAAAAAACAATTAAGTTCAATTTACTTTTCAGGAAAAAGATGAAAGTTACTATGTATGACGACTAATTTTTGCTGATAAATTTAATTAGTTCTTAAATTGAGAATGTCATAAGTTGCTAATTTTTTGTAGTTTTTTGTAGTTTAGCTGATGGGACTGTAGAGCATTGAGTATTGATTTGTACTGTGAAATCTATCCTGAAGTTGCCGATCGCCATCCGATCGCAGTAGAGCAATGGCAGGAATGGTTTGCTAAATGGGAAACCTATCTTGTTTCTGAACAGGCGATCGCGGCTGGAGAGTATGAGCTATCGCTTGCCATTACCGATGATTTGAAAATTCAACAGTTAAATTTGCAATATCGTCAACAGGATCGACCAACTGATGTTTTGTCTTTTGCAGCTTTAGAGTCCGATATGCCAGAGATTCCCAGTGATGACTCTGGTTATATTGAACCAACTTATTTGGGAGATATCATTATTTCTCAAACCACAGCAATTTCTCAGGCGCAGGAGCGTGGTCATTCGCTAACCTATGAACTTGCATGGCTAGCAGCCCACGGTTTATTACATTTACTCGGCTGGGATCACCCTGACGATGACAGTTTAGAGGTCATGCTAACGCAGCAAGCCTTAATGTTGCAGCTAATTTCGCTCCATGAAATTTAAATAATTGATAGTTTAGGGTCGGCACTTTGCGCCGACTCTAAGACAATGTAAAAATTAGTAAACAATTACTTAAGTATTTTTGTTCTTAATTTGATTAAACTAATTTTCTAGCGTTAAAATCTTTGAAGTTTTTGGCAATTGCTGGCAAAGTCTATTGGGAATAATCTCCATGAACAATGATTTACCGCTATCAAGACTATTTTTATTTAAATCGCCTTCTTTAACCGAGCAAATGACAAAGACTGATGAATTGGAAACATCTGAGCAAAGTGCCTCTCAACGTAGTGATTCTTTTCAAATTGCCACGAATTTACTGCTTAGTTTTCAATATGCTGGACAGGGTGTGGGCTATGCCTTCCGAACTCAGAGAAATTTTCGGATTCATTTGACTATTGGGGCGATTGCTTTATCGCTGAGTCTTTATTTTCACCTTTCGGCTGTAGCCTGCTCGATTATTAGTTTAACGATCGCCTTAGTTTTGGTACTGGAGTTGTTAAATACAGCTTTGGAGGCGGTGGTCGATTTGACGGTGGGGCGTGAGTTTCATCAGTTAGCCAAAGTTGCTAAGGATTGTGCGGCTGGTGCAGTGCTAATTGCGGCGATCGCGGCTTTGATGATTGCTAGCGTGCTATTATTGCCCAATATTTTGACAGCATTTTCCTAAAAACTTAAAGTGTCTTAACAGCTCTTTCCCAGATGATTACAGCAGTCAGTGGCTAGTCTTCCTTCCGAAACTCTTAATTTTCATATTTCTGCCCATGCTGCTATCGATCTCTGATTTCTTCATTAGAAGACCTGTGTTTGCCACAGTTTGCTCTGTGGTGATCACATTATTGGGAGCAGCTTGTATCTTCTTGCTGCCTGTTGCTCAATATCCTGAAATTACGCCTCCCAAAGTTACTGTTAGCGCTAACTATGTTGGTGCTAATGCAGAAGTTGTCGAGTCTACAGTTACGAATATTCTTGAAAGAGAACTGAATGGAATTGAAGGAGTCCGCTACATTACTTCAACTAGTTCTAATAATGGAACTAGTTCCGTTGATTTGGTCTTCGATCTAGGCAAGAATAAAGATCTTGCGGCTGTTGATGTACAGAATCGTGTTTCTACGGTAGCGTCGCAGTTACCAGGACCAGTGCAGCAAACTGGCGTAAGAGTTAGTAAAGAATCTTCAGGTTTTCTATTTGCGATCGGTGTATATGCTGAGAAAGGAGAATACGACGATCTCTATTTGAGTAACTATGCTGATCTTTATATTGTTGATGCCATCAAAAAAGTTAAAGGTGTTGGCAGCGTCATTATCTTTGGCGAACGTAAATATGCCATGCGTGTTTGGCTAGATCCTAACCGCCTGTCGGCTCGAGGTCTGACCGCTCAAGATGTCGTATCAGCAATTCAGCAACAAAACTTACAAGTGGGTGTTGGTCAAATTGGACAGCAGCCCAATTTACCTGATCAGCAGTATCAGCTTTCAATTTCGGCAAGTGGAAGATTAAAAAATACGGAAGAGTTTTCGGAAATTGTAATTAGAACCGCCAGTGATGGCTCACCAATCAAACTGCGGGATGTCGGACGTGTGGAATTGGGAGCAGAGAATTATGGCTCGTCACTACGATTTAATGGAACTAGAGGTATTGGTTTAGGTGTATCCCAGTTACCTGATGCTAATGCCTTAGACGTTGCTCATGCCGTCAAGAAAGCTCTGGAGGAGTTGAAGCCTAGTTTTCCCCCAGGGTTAAATTATGAGGTGGCTTTTGACACAACTACCTTTATCGAAGCTGGTACAGAAGAAGTACTTATCTCACTCTTGATTGCGATCGCTTTAGTGATCCTAATTATCTTTTTGTTCCTGCAAAATTGGCGATCGACCTTGATCCCTGCTGTTGCTATTCCTGTCGCTCTAATTGGGACATTCATTTTTATCAAACTCCTCAATTTTAATATCAATACCCTGACTCTTTTTGGGTTGACCCTTGCTACAGGGCTGGTAGTTGATGATGCGATCGTCGTGGTTGAAGATATTACGCGGCGCATTCAAGAAAAAGGAGAGAATCCCATCCAAGCAGCGATCGCATCCATGAATGAGTTACAGGGCGCGGTAATTGCCAGCTCATTAGTGCTGATTGCTGTATTTGTACCTGTTGCTTTTTTCCCAGGAACGACTGGGCAATTGTATAAACAATTTGCGCTAACGATCGCCTTTTCGATCACAGTTTCCACTTTTAATGCGCTGACACTTTCGCCAACCTTAGCAGCTCTATTACTGAAGCAAGAGCAACCCCGTAGCAATTGGTTTTTTGATCGGGTGAATTGGCTAATTGATGGAACAAGGCATAACTATCAATGGCTAGTTACGAAATCAACTAACTTTAAAGGGATTGTGATGATCTTCTTTGTGATCTCCCTTTTTATAACCTATTGGGTCTATACAATCGTTCCGAGAGGTTTTTTACCACAGGAAGATCAGGGCTATTTCATTACGATCGTGCAAGCTCCTGAGGGCGTATCCCTTAATTACACCGAAAAGGTGCTAGAGAATATTGAAGGAATCATGCGTCGTAAAGATGACAAGGGCGAACCTGCTTATCCTGAAATTGCGAATATCTTTGCAATTGGAGGCTTTAGCTTTAGTGGTAATACCCCCAATAACGGGATTGTATTTGCAACGCTAAAGCCTTGGAAAGAGCGATCGCGATCGGCTGACAGTATCATTGGTGGGATGGTTCCTCAACCCTTTGGACTATTGCCTGAATTACTTTCTATTAAAGAAGCTTTTGTAATTCCCTTTCCACCTCCAGCAATCCAAGGTTTAAGCAACTATGGTGGTTTCGAGTTTCAGTTGCAAGATAAGGCAAATCAAGGATTCCCAGAAATTGAGCAAACGATGGGTGCTTTATTGGGTAGTGCGAGTATCTATCCAAATAAGTTTACAGATCCCCCAAATAGCCCAAAACTTCCTCCCATGTTGGCAGGATTGCGCCCAAATTTCAACGGCAATACGCCCCAATTAACCGTAGATGTCGATCGCATTAAGGCAAATGCTTTACAAGTCTCTTTACAAGATATTTACAGTACCTTGCAAACTTTGTTAGGTTCGCAATATGTTAATGACTTTAATACCTTTGGTAGAACCTATCGCGTCTATGTCCAAGCTGATGCTAAGTTCCGATCTAATCCTGACGATATCAATAAACTCTATGTGCGATCACAAACAGGACAGATCATTCCCCTTAGTAATTTGGTGAAAGTGACCCAAACCGTTGGCCCCTCGATCATCAATCACTATAATCTTTTCCGTTCTGTCCAAATCACTGGCAATACCGCCCCTGGAGTCAGTTCTGGGCAAGCGATCGACGTTATGGGCAAGATTGCTAAAGAAGTTCTACCTAAGAGTTTTGGCTATGAATGGTCAGGATTATCCCTTGAAGAAATTGGGTCAGGTAGTAGCGCCTTCTTTATTTTCGGCTTAGGTGTTGTATTTGTATTCCTAGTTCTCGCGGCTCAATACGAAAATTACATTGACCCGACCATCATTATGCTCACAGTCCCACTTGCGGTCTTGGGAGCGCTCTTAGCCGTGATGTTTCGCGGTCTATTCAATCCTAATTTCTCCAATGATGTTTATACCCAAATCGGTTTGGTGATGTTGATTGGTATGGCAAGTAAAAACGCAATTTTGATTGTGGAATTTGCTAACCAACTACAAGAGCAGGGTTTGAGCATTACCAAGGCAGTGATCGAGGCTTCACAGCAACGGTTGCGCCCAATTCTGATGACTGCTTTCTCCACGATTATCGGTATTTTCCCACTGGTAATTGCTACAGGAGCGGGGGCGGCGGCGCGTCAGTCAATTGGTACTGCGGTTATGGGTGGTATGTGTGTAGCAACTTTGTTAAGTCTATTCATCGTTCCCATCCTTTACATTGTCATTAAAAAAATTGAGGAACGGATGAAGATAGGCTTGCATCGCCCTAAGCATGGTGAACTAGCGATCGCCGCAGAATTCTATGAAGGTGGTTTGCATGGCGACCCTTTGAACGGTAATCATGATGGTAATCATTCGGCTGAAGACTACCAAGAAGATAATAGTCCGAAGCCTTAGTTGTCATAAAAGAAGGGGCGTGAAGCGCCCCTTCTTTTATGGATTTATTAATTCTTTCATTTCACGAATTGCTCTTTCTAAGCCAACTAATACAGCCCGACTGATGATGCTATGTCCAATATTTAATTCCTCCATTCCAGCAATTTGAGCAACCGCACGGGTATTCCAATAGGTTAGACCATGCCCTGAGTTGAGCCTCAGTCCTAGCTCGAGCGCTAACGCTCCACCTTTAGTTAATACTGCTAACTCCCGTTGAAGTTCTTCTTCATTTTTAGCATTGGCATACGTACCTGTATGCAACTCTACTAATTTTGCGCCAGTTCTTGCTGAAGCTTGAATTTGTTCTGTTTCCGCATCAACAAATAAACTGACAGGTATTCCTGCGCCTTGTAATTGATGGACAAATTTACCTAGGCGATCGCATTGCGCTTTCACATTTAATCCGCCCTCAGTTGTAATTTCTTCACGACGTTCAGGTACGAGCGTAATATAGTCGGGCTTCACATCAAGAGCGATCGCGACCATTTCGGGAGTAGCCGCCATTTCTAAATTCAGGCGAGTCCGTATAGTTTGCCTTAGCAGACGTACATCACGCTCTTGGATATGGCGACGGTCTTCTCGCAAATGTACAGTGATGCCATCAGCACCTGCTAGCTCAGCAATTACGGCCGCAGCCACAGGATCAGGTTCAGCCCCTCGACGAGCTTGGCGAATAGTAGCAATATGGTCAATATTTACTCCGAGCGTAGGCAAGGTTTTTTCCTCAAAAATTTTAAAAATATGATGTTGCTAAAGATGGCAGGATTTTAGGCTTAGGATGGGCAACATTTTGCGCCGTCCATCCTAAGCTCTGAATCATTACCAAAAATATTAATATCTATAGTGAAGTTAAGAGATTGGTACTTCTTCCTTATTTTAGGAACACTCATCTCCTACTTCATATGATACTAGAACAAATTCAAGCCTAGAAAGCAAAAGCAGCGTTTTCTGTCTTTATTTTAGTTTCTCAGCAATTCTCATTATGAAAACGATTTGGGTGTTTCCAGCGCCTTCGGCGCTGGAAACACCCAAATCGTTTTTTGAAAGCCCGCCAACGGCAGGCTTTCAAAAAACGATTTGTATAATGAGAATTGCTGTTAGTTTCTAGGTTTGCTAGACAAAATCATTCATCTTCGCGTAGGATCATAAGCCGCCAAAAAAATCTGAAATCAATGACCTCTGACAAAATGAAGTTGCTGGTCGCAGAAGCCGTTACAGCTCTTGCACCGACTTTTACCCAAATCGATCTCCATGTAAAAAACAATCTCGAACGGGTTTTACAAGCTTTTCGCGATCGCCGTGTGGGAGCGCATCACTTTGCAAGTGTGTCAGGCTATGGACATGGAGATATGGGGCGCGATGTTTTAGATGAGGTTTTCGCGCAAGTAATGGGTGCAGAATCTGCTGCTGTGCGCGTGCAGTTTGTTTCAGGAACCCATGCGATCGCCTGTTGTTTATTTGGGATTTTGCGCCCTTTAGATGAACTACTATCGGTTGTGGGTGCGCCCTATGACACGCTCGAAGAAGTCATCGGTTATCCTCTCACCTCCGATAGTCAAGGAACAGCCTATGCGGGTTCACTCAAAGATTTTGGCATCACCTATCGCCAAGTGGAACTTACACCCGAAGGAAATGTAAATTGGGAGGCTCTAGCAAAAGCGGTCAAACCTCAGACTCGTATGGTTTTGATTCAGCGCTCCTGTGGCTATGCATGGCGGCAAAGTCTTTCCATTGAAGATATTGAAAAAATTATCAAATTAGTTAAACAACAAAACTCAAATACCGTCTGCTTCGTTGATAACTGCTATGGCGAATTTATTAGCGATCGCGAACCAACGGCAGTTGGAGCCGATATCATCGCAGGTTCTCTAATCAAAAATCCTGGTGGCACGATCGCTACCGCAGGCGGATATATTGCAGGTAAAGCTGAATATGTGGAACTAGCAGCCCAAAGACTCACGGCTCCTGGTATTGGGCGTGAAGGCGGCGCAACTTTTGATCTCAATCGATTACTCTTTCAAGGACTATTCCTTGCTCCGCAAATGGTTGGAGAAGCAATGAAAAGCAGTCATCTCGCCGCCTATGTGTTTGATCAACTGGGTTACAAAGTCAAGCCACTTCCCTTTGAGCCTCGTCGGGACATCATTCAAGCAATTCAACTCGGAAATCCCCAAACATTAATTGAATTTTGCCGCAATCTTCAGCGCTTCTCGCCAATTGATTCCTATGTCGATCCCATCCCTGGGGAAATGCCTGGTTATGTCAGTCAGCTAGTCATGGCAGGTGGCACTTTCATTGATGGCAGTACTTTGGAGCTTTCCGCAGACGGTCCTTTACGGGAGCCTTACACAGTATTTCTTCAAGGAGGAACCCATTGGACGCATGTAGCGATCGCCCTTGAAAATTTCCAAATTGATGATTTATCAAAAGCACAATAAACAATTAGTGGTGCGTGGCAAAGCCACGCACCACTAATTGTTTATTGTGCTTCTAAATGTTGTATTACTTGCTAGCAGATTAGAGGCTGGTTCAGGTTCGAGCGGTTCTGAAAATAAATATCCTTGACCGTAGCATTCGTCTAGGGAAGAATTAAATAAGGTTTTTAACATTGTTAATTGCACAGGTGTTTCTATCCCTTCAACCACAACACTTTTTCCTAAAGTAAAGGCTAATGTGCCAATTGCTTTGACAATTATCCATTCTTCATTGTTAATAAAAGAACGATCTATTTTGAGAATATCAATCGGAAAATCAGTTAGTCGCCTCAGTGATGAATAGCCTGTACCGAAGTCATCAATACAAAACTGAATTCCTAAATCCTTTAACTGGTGGAGAATTTGTAAAGTGCGATCGCGATCGCCCATAACTGTACTCTCAGTTATTTCTAGCTTCAGACAATAGGGACTAATCTGATATTTTTTTAAAATCTCGCGAATATATTCTACTAAATTAAACTCTGACAATTGCTTTGTCGATACATTTACACTCATCGTCAAATTAGTATAATTAGGTAAAGATTGCTGCCAAATTTGTAATTGTTGACAAGCTGTACTCAATACCCACCGACCCACTGGATAGATTAAATCTGTTTTTTCGATAAGATCAATAAAATGAATAGGAGCAAGTAAACCTCGCTCTGGATGTTGCCAGCGAAGTAACGCCTCAAAACCAGTGATTAAATCAGTCTTAAAATTAACAATTGGCTGATAAAATAATCTCAAAGCATGACAGTCAATAGATTCTTTGACCTCTGAGTATAAATCCCAATTAAATCCTGTTAACGTAGAAATCTCTTTTTGTAAACTAATGTTTTGAGTTTCTAGGAGTTTAGTTTGTTCTAAAAGTTGTGCTTGTAAGGAACTTACTCGCAAATGAGTTTCTACCCTTGCTAAAACTTCAATTAAATGAAACGGTTTATTAATAAAATCAATACCACCAATAGCAAATGCTTCTACTTTCTCTTCTACATTTTCTATGGCACTAATGAAAATAATTGGTATTTGCTGAGTAATGGGATTATTCTTTAAATTACTACAAACTTCATATCCATCCATTTTAGGCATCTTGATATCTAATAAAATCAAGTTTGGTATCCTTGTGTTGGCAAGCTCGATTGCATCGGTTCCATTGGTAGCCTCCAAAACCGAGTAGCCTTGATTAGCCAGCATAATTGATAGAATTTGCAAGTTATATCGAGTATCATCAACAACAAGAATAGTAATATTACTTTTATTCATTAGAAATAGAAGACTCAACCAATCAATTATTAATCATATAGCATTTACCCTTTCTGTTATAGCGTTTTACAAATTGCATACTCATTTGCAAAACAAAAAATAATCACAATAAGGGTTAAGTTTTTTCACCTTGTCATAAACAAGATGTAAACCGCTGTAGGGGTAGATTAACACGGAGAAAATAGAGTCGTTGATGAAAGTCTAAGATCTTACAATTATTTATTAAAGCGGGATGTCAAAACTGAGATAGTAAAACTTGGTAATATGTTTTCATTAGCCCATAGCTATTCGCTATATTAAAAACTGGTATAAAATAGGTAAGCACGATGCGATGAGAACTTTATGGAGTCCGATCAGTTGTCTGTAGAAGAAAATTTACAGGAAAGTTTACAAGAAAATTTAGATCCATCTCACCAAGGAGAGTCCCCTGAAGCGATCGCTGTGTTAGCCAGTGGCGCAGTCAATGAGGTCGATGAATTTATCGATGAGTCTGTAGATGAAAATATTAAGATAGAACCAGCTACGACTGACAAAAACCTTGAGCAAGACCAAGTTCTTGAAGGAAAGGATATGCAGACTGAGGTGTTGATCGCGGCAGCTAGTGCAGAACTTGAACCAGAAACTCAGCCACAAGAAAGTTTAGATACCTCAGAAATATTAACAATCATTAATCAACTAAAGCAAGAAGAGTCTGAACTTAGAGCAGAGCTAGATCGTCTC
Source organism: Phormidium tenue FACHB-1050 (assembly GCF_014696925.1). GTDB lineage: Bacteria > Cyanobacteriota > Cyanobacteriia > Pseudanabaenales > Pseudanabaenaceae > Pseudanabaena. The sequence goes on from NZ_JACJQY010000001.1 coordinate 134,480, forward strand.
AAAACTACCAAGTCTAAAGTTTTACAAGACCAGTTAGACGATTTACAGGCAGGCATTATTCGCTTAGCTCAAGCTGATGTTGCTCGGCTCGAATATCAAAAGCAAGAACTACAAGCGGCGATCGCTGTCCTTGAAAAGCGCAAAGAACGTCTTGACAAAGAAATGACTAGTACCTATGCAGGTACATCCCAAGACATTGCAATTCGTGTGCAAGGATTTAAAGACTATCTTGTTGGTAGCTTGCAAGATTTGGTAGCTAGTGCTGAAAAATTAAACCTTGTCGCTCCCTCCGCCCAGCCTGTAGTTGAAGCAATCTCACCTAAAGAAAAGCAACCATCTAAAGAACCTGAACCCTTACGACTATCTGAGCAAACCTTTGCAGAGTATAAACAACGGGTTGATCAGCTTTTAGATCGTTACCGCACCCTGCCTGATTACTATGGACCAGCATGGAAACTCAGACGCACCTTTGAGCAAGTTCATGCCGATCGCGTTTCTAAGTGGTTTTTTGAGCAGTCTGGACGTGGAGCAATCCGCACGATGGGAACGCGCTTACAAAATATTCTGGTCACCTCGGCAGCTATCTCTATATTAAAAGCTGTTTACGGTGAAAAATTGCGGGTACTAGTCCTTGCGACTTCCCCCGAACGCCTCGGCGAATGGCGGCGTGGTTTTCAAGACTGTTTAGGATTGACCAGAGAGCATTTTGGCTCTGACAAGGGTATTGCTCTATTTGAAGATCCTGAACCTTTAGCGACTAAAGGCGATCGCCTCGTCAAAGAAGGTCTAAGCCCTTTAGTAGTTATTGACGAGTCTGAAGAACTGATCTCTGTGGATTTGCTAAGATTCCCACTTTTAATTGCTTTTGGCGGCGCACCTGACTCGAAACCTGCGGCTCCCTCTGCTTACATGAATCGCGACATGAATCGTGATAACAGCCGCGAAAGCCAAAATAATCGTGATTACGTCCGTGATTCCCCACGAGATAATCCCAGAGATATGGGGCGTGATTATGCTCCCAAAGAACGGGATAATCGCGACTATGGTTCACGCGACTATTCAAGTCGTAACTATGGCGATCGCGACTCTCGTGATACTGGCTATGGAAATAGTCGTGGACGCAACAATCAAGATTCTGATTGGGACTGGTAAAAAAAGAGGAGCGTCGATGCGCTCCTCTTTTTTTCGAGATAATCAAAAAGGGCGCGACGCGCCCTTTTTTTATTTCTTAGCTGGAGTTGCTTGAGGTGCTAGCTGAGGAGTAGCTGATTGCTTAGTATTTTTGAGAATGTACTCAAAAGAAGTACGCGATGGCACAAACTGGAAGCGCTCAACTTCGGGGTTGGGTTTATTATCCTTGGACACCATCGAGTCTAAAACTTGGAACAATGAAGCAACTTGGATCTTAGTTGCCTTAGCTACATCGGGTTGATCTTTACTAGCGCGATCAAGCAGGTTTTGGAGGTCAGTTTTATCCAAAAAGAAAGGCACAACTTGCTCTTTCTTGCCATTTTGATCAATGCTCATGGTTAGCAAACCTTGGTTATTGGCTTGACCACCGATCGCAAAGAAAACAGGCACATTCGGAATTTTGTCCGCCGCCACCCCTTGAGCCGTCAGAATTGTCCTTGCTGAGTCAATACTGGCTCTAGAAGGGATAAACTGGAAAACGACCTTTTTATCTTTATTTTCACGAATCACTTTGTAAGCATCATTCATCGATCTCACGATGATCTGAGCCTTTTTGCCAACCTCAGGATTCGATTTTTGGACTTGGCTGAGCATCATTTGAGCTTCGTCGGGTCCAAGGAAGAAAAACAAAAGCTGGCTGTCATCAGGCTTAGCATTTGGTTGCTGAGGCACTGCACCTAAGAGAGGTGAGCCTTTATCATCGGTAATTGTGAAAACAGGAATACTGCCCAATCTCTCCAAAACTTGGGCTTCGGTGAGGGCTTCAGCTTTGAGAGTAAATATGGGACTAACAGCGATCGCCCCTGCGACACCTGCGGTGGCTGCTAGACTAACCAACGACTTGAATACGGACATATTTCTCCTAGCTACAATACTATTTAGGTTTATTTGGGATGTGGTCTGTAAAAACAACTGTGTTGAATGAGCCTTGAAAAGCTAAAAGTCAAAGGTAATGATTGTCTGAAAGTAACTTTCTGGCAACTTTAACAATATCTCACTTAAAAAGACAACCTTTTTATACCAGTTTCAGACTAGTTTTGTGAGGAAATTGTTACCCCCTAAGACTCGAATATCATAAGTATAGTTCCTCACAACCAGAAGTAAAGTTACGGCACTTCGCGCCGCAACTTTACTAAAATTAAACGTAGGATGGGTTAGCGATCGCCTAATACCAATTTAAAAAAGTGTAAGAACACTTTTTTAAATCAAAAACCACCCTCCGTATAGGTTATGCCAAAACTAAAAATGGCTGCGCCATTTTTAGTTTTGGCATAACCCATAATTATTTGTAGGATGCCTTAGTGCAGCGTAAAGCATCCTACAAATAATTAAGACTTCTTCTTTACCTAGCGATGTTATGCCACAAGACGAAAACTTTCTTAGCTTTGATGAAATTTTTGAGGAGTTAAATTATCGCCAAGCACAGCGCACATTGCGAGATATTGTGGCTAATCTGGACTTGTCAGAACGAGAGCGGCGTGGACTAGAGGAGCCACTCGAAGAGCTTCAGCAAATGTTAGACAAGTTAGAGCGTCAAGTTCTCCAAATAGCAGTATTTGGCATGGTGGGACGGGGCAAATCGTCGGTACTCAATGCGCTGATGGGTGGGCAAGTTTTCGAGACAGGTCCCCTGCATGGTGTCACTACCAGTCGGCAAGCCGCCGAGTGGCAAATATCGCGAGAGGCGATGCAAACTAACGGCGATCGCACAATTCTGAAGGCTTCATTTCAAGGACGAGGTGAGGCAAGAATCGAATTGATTGATACACCTGGGATTGATGAGGTGGATGGAGAAGGTCGTGCCGAATTAGCCAAACGCATCGCCCAACAAGCGGATTTAATTTTATTTATCGTTGCGGGTGACATTACTAAGGTTGAGTATGATGCCCTTTCCGAACTCAGGGGCGCTAGTAAACCGATCCTGCTGGTATTCAACAAAATTGACCAATATCCACCTGAAGATCGGCTAGCTATTTATGCCAAAATCCGTGATGAGCGGGTACGAGAGCTATTAACTGAAGATGAAATTGTAATGACGGCTGCTTCGCCGCTTGTGGCAAAAGCGATCCGTCAGCCCGATGGCTCCTTTGAGGCTGAGCTAGTCAATGGCAAGCCCCAAATTGAAGATTTAAAGCTAAAAATTCTGGAAGTACTCGATCGCGAAGGTAAATCTCTGATTGCGCTAAATACGATGATGTTTGCGGATATGGTGCAGGAGCGCGTAGTCCAACGCAAAATGTTTGTACGCGATCGTCAAGCTAATCGCATCATCTGGAATTGCGTCATTACTCAAGCCGTGGCGATCGCCGTTAATCCCTTCACTGTAGTGGATGTGATTACCAGCGCTATTATTGATGTCTCGATGATCGTGGCGCTATCCAAGCTTTATGGCATAAATATGAGCAACCGTGGCGCAATTTCACTGATGCAAAAAATAGCGATCGGTATGGGTGGCATCAGCGCCAGTGAATTTCTGGCTACCTTCGGCTTAAGTTCTCTTAAAGGTTTGCTGGGTATTGCCACGCCTGTGACAGGTGGTTTAACTCTGGGTGGTTATGTGTCAGTTGCGATCGCTCAAGCAGGTGTAGCAGGTTTCTCGACCTATGCCCTAGGGCTAGTCACCAAGGAATATCTTGCTAATGGTGCATCTTGGGGAGCCGATGGTCCCAAAGCTGTGGTTAAAAGGATCTTAGAAACCATTGATGAAGACTCAATCCTAGCCAGAATCAAAGATGAACTCCGCGCCAAAATTGACCTGAGAAGGTTGAGAAAGGTCTAGAGATGTAATTTTGTCTTTGTCGTGGTCTGCGATCGCTCTTAAGAAATTTTGAGAAAGGCTGCTGGAGTAAAAATCGGGATATTTCTGAAGGGATGCAAAACTAATAAGTCTCGATCGCCTGTTATCAAATAGTCGGCTTTGCCATTAATTGCTAACTCTAGAAATTTATCATCTTTGCGATCACGGCACTCATTAACGGATTCCGTGATGTCGATGAGTTCAGACTGCTGAGCGAGTTGAGCAACAAACTCTGAACGAATTGATGGGTCTACATATTTATCAAATTTTGGGCGATTTAACACTGCTTGTAATTCTTCAAGGGTGGCGATGGAAATGAGGATAATCCCTGATTGCCTGATTGATGTTACGGCGCGATCGGGGATGGATGAGGCAATGAGAACACTACTGACTAGAGTATTTGTATCGATGACAAATCTAAGCTTAGGCATCATCATTCAAGATCTCGTTTAGGATTTCTTGGGTTAACCCATTGGCTTTCGCTTGAGCTTGCATTTCTAGAATAATTTCTTCTAGAGATCTGCTATTCATAATTTGTTTAAGCCATCCATTAAGGATGATTTGCATTTTCTGGCGTTCTATCAAGTTTGCGGCTTGATATGCTTTTGCAATTTCTGGTTCAACTTCGATGCTGATGGTTTCCATAACTTACCTATATTAATAATTGCTTTGTTGACATCAATACTGAATATTGTCATAACCTTCCTTATAGCCAGTAAGGTATGCTTCCTTCAAGATCTTTAGGTTTGATACCTTTTAGGGCTAAATAACCAATCTTGTCACTAAAATGAATACTTACTGGTGATCGTGTTCCTCTAAGCGAACCATAATGCAGAAGAGTCAAGGATAAAACTGAGTGAATAGCTTTCTCGATTGTAAATGGAGATTCAGTGCGAATTTGCAAGGGTTGAGGAGTAGAGTTTTTGAAGGGTGGCAATGATGACACCAAAAAAGCCTTAGTATCACTTAATTTGAATGCATCACCCTTACAAGGTTGCACCACTTCTTTTTTTATCTTTGTTTCCTGAGTTTCTTTATCAAAATATTCTGATTCTTGCAAAGAATAAATTCTAGGTACAGCCTCTTTAACTACTTCAACGAGATAAAATTCTGCCCCAATTTGTTTAGCCCATGATCTTAATATTTCTTTCTCATTGCCACGAAATAAGCCATCTCTATGGATAACTACTCGTTTACCTTGAAATTCGTTGATGGGAAATAAACTTTGCAACACATTTGCTGGGATAGTCTCACCTTCTAGTGGAGCATCATGAATGCGATATCGCATTAAATCTCCATTATTAAAGTAAATACGAGCTATAGCAGTAGCGTTAACACTTCCAACAAGATTTTGCTTTTTTTGTCGGGCAACATCAAGTCCTATTACCAAATCAGCATAGGGTAATGGTTGAGCCAAAGTAAATGGAGTGTTTCCTGTCTTGCCTAATATGCCTAAGGCAATATTGCCAAGGGCAAAGGTATTTGAAGTTGTTGATCTTTCAATATATTGACTGGGTATGCCACGACCTACAGCTATAGACTTAAATTCATAATACGCACTCCCTTCATCGTCAGAATCATCATCAAAAAAAGCCAAAATAATATCAGGTTGTTTTTCTTGCAGGATATTGATCGCTTCTTCTATCCTTACTCTTGAATCTTCTTGAATAGTTTTTAAACCTATATACTCACACTTGAATTTGAATTTGTTTAATTCTCTTTTTAAAGCAGGACAAAATTTATTTGAGTCTTCTGATTTAATGCCCAAATCTTCTGTGTTTTGCCCTTTAATAATAGCTATGCGAATTGGTTTATCTTCCGAAAATTTATCTGCTCTTTTATACACTCCGTATTTTTGAAGATTACTTAACATATCCTCATGCCTTCCAATCTGAGAATTACCAAAACAAAGATTGGAACTAAAGCTTAGCTTTTCAGAGTCCAAAAATAAAGCTTGCTGTCTTGAGGAAGCATAGGCAGATTTGATAAGATCTTTTTTCTTGGCAATTTCAGATATTAGCTTTACGAGTTCAGATCTTAATTTGGGTTCTATCTTTAAAATGTTTAAGGCTTTCTTAGAATCTATCCCAAAACGATTGTAATCTCCTGACCTAACAATAATTCGTAAGCTACTAACAAGATAGTCATAACGAGATATTCCAACAGAAACAACTAATTCATCATCAGACGCTTTAGAAATAGAAGATTTAGTTTCAGATTTTTTTGTTAAACTAATAAGTCTATTTCTATGTTCGCTAAGCTGTCCTGTTATCGACAAAACCTCACCTTTGAAGTCAGAATTTTTATCTGATACCATTAATCCTACAAGCTTATTTGGATCAGATATTTGGGCTAAATAAGTTTTCAGATCTTGTTTGTAAGTTTGTTTGGATTCGATAGAAATAGATACTGACGCTTTACCGTTGACGACCCATCCTCTTGTTCTATATGTCCTCTCTATTTTTACCTTACCAAGATCGTGATCTCGAATTGACAATATTGACTTTATTTCTCTATCAATATCGGGAAATAGTCCATTAGCAACAAAATCTGCTTGTATTTGAGGTGCAGTTTCAAAATCTTCGTCAAACGTAATTCTTTGTAAATTTCTGAAAGTATTGACCTGTTCTTGCCAAAGAGATTCCAAGATAGTCATGATTTCAGACTCAGATAACAACTTATCGGTAATAATCCTTTCTGAACTCCATATCCAATGCCCTCCAAATTCAACTTTTAATCGATACGTTAATTTCCAGCCAATTTCAGAAGTATCACTATTCCCCATTGTTAATCTGTAAGCAAACAATCTTGGTAGTACCGAAATATTAACTGGGAAAACTTCTGTAAACGTATGCATTTGATTTATATTTTTTAAATCTAGCTTCAGCACTGACATTATTTTAATAGTTTAAAGAGCTTTATACAAATTATTTAAAATACAAATTTAGTGCGATCGCCCATTTTGTTAATCATTTTAAAGGATCCAAGCAAGTCTCAAATAAAATAAGACCAAAATAAAATAGTTATGCGGATACTATCCCTTAGTACCCTGCGAGACTTATGGGAAAAATATCCCGAAGTAGAAAAAGTCCTAAAAATTTGGTGAGACTAAGTATCTCATACTAAATTAAATTAATCGTATCTAAATTATGGCAAAGCTCAGTAAAATCCTGATTTTCCCAATCAAATCCCTCGATCCGATCGCTTTAGATGAAGTTGAGATATCTGAAGGTGGGGCATTAAAAGGCGATCGCGAATTTGCCATGTTTGATAATGGTGGCAAATATATCAATGCCAAGCGCTATCCTCAGATTCATTTAATTAGAGCAAAGTACGAATTAAGCGATCGGTTAGTGCATTTGCAGCTCCAAGAGCATAATGATACTGCCACATTCCATTTAGATCGTGATCGCAATTCTCTCACTAGCTGGCTAAGTGCATTTTTTGAGCAGCCTGTAAAAATTCGGCAAAATACTATTAATGGGTTTCCCGATGATCCTGAAGCATGGGGAGCAACTGTAATCTCTGAATCAACTCTTGCCACTGTGCAGAGTTGGTATGTAAGTCCTCCAATTAGCTTTGAGCAAATTCGCGATCGCTTCCGTACCAATTTAGAAATAGCTGATACCGAACCATTTTGGGAAGATCATTTGTTTGCGAAATCTGGTGAAACAGTTCCCTTCAAAATTGGAGATGTTCAGTTTCTTGGTACAAATCCCTGTCAGCGTTGCCCAGTACCTACTCGCGATCCCTTTACTGGTCAAGTTTATCCTGAATTTCAAAAGATCTTCACTCGTCAACGAGAAGCAACTTTATCCACAAACATAGAGCGATCGCGTTTCAATCATTTCTATCGTCTGGCGCTAAATACACGCATTCCTCTAACAGAAGCTGGCAAGATTCTAAAAATAGGCGATTCTATTAGTACGTAGCTGGACAGAAGAAGCTAAGATTGAGATCTCCGACTTTTTCTTTGCTAGCACATATAAATTTTGATAAGCAAAGAAAAAGTCGGAGATCTGGGCTTTTACTTAAACCATTTGCCGCGCTTAGTTTTTACTTGTTGAAAACATTCTGTCTGGAAGCTAGCCTTGCTTTGCCTGAAGCTGCCCATTCTTGCAGAACCTGAATTTCCTGCTGAGCCGTTTGTGCTAATGGCACAATTTGACTAGCGGCTTCGAGGATGTCATCGGTGGTGAAGTCACGATTTTGACTGAAGCCAATATGCATCGCTTCGATGATCCCCTGTTCAATTTCCGCTCCTGAAAAATCGGGCGTTTCGTAGGCGAGGCGATCGATGTCGTAGGCGCGAGTATTATGGGGGCGATATTTGCCTAGATGCACAGCAAAAATCTGCGATCGCTCCTCTTGGTTTGGCAAGCCTACGAAGAATACTTCATCGAATCGACCTTTACGCAAAAGTTCAGGCGGTAAAGCACGAATATTATTTGCCGTAGCCACCACAAATACAGGCGAAGTCTTTTCCGCCATCCATGTTAAGAAAGTTCCAAATACGCGATTGGTCGTTCCTGAATCACCCCGACCTTCAACACCTGAGAAAGCCTTATCTATTTCATCAATCCATAATACGCAGGGAGAGAGTGCTTCCGCTAGCTGAATCATTTGCCTTGTGCGGGATTCACTCTCGCCCACTAGTCCCGCAAAAAGACGACCAACATCAAGACGTAATAGAGGCAAATGCCAGTGGTGAGAAATAGCCTTCGCCGTGAGGGATTTGCCAGTACCTTGGATTCCTGCTAATAGCAAGCCTCTAGGATGGGGTAAGCCATACTTACGGGCGCGATCGCTAAAAGCTCCACCTCGTCTTAGCAACCATTCCTTGAGATTATCTAAACCACCGATATCGCTAATTTCTGTAGTCGATGGATAGAACTCTAAGATCTGTGTTTGGCGAATACTTTGACGCTTTTCTTCAAGGATTAATTCGACATCTTCGGGACGCAAGCAATTATTTTCAGCGATCGCTTTGGCTAATACCCGTCTGATGCGCTCTAGAGATAAGCCTTGGCTAGCCCGCACTAAATCATCGATCGCCTGTTTATTTAATTGCAGATCATTAGCTGAGTTTGTGGAATTAGCGATTTGTTCAATTTCTATTTTCAGTTCACTAGGATTGGGAAGTGGAAATTCGAGAATTGAGAAAAACTCACTGAGGCTATCGGGAATACTAATTTGTGAAGCAAGCACAATAATATTTTGCGCTTCACTTTTGAGCTTACGGGCAAGGTTTTTCAGCTTACGGGCGATCGCCACATCATCAAGAAAACGATCAAAATCTCGTAACACAAACACTGCACCTTTGGGGATTTTATCCACAAATTCTAAAGCTTGGAGGGGATTGCGTTTACCAGCCCCCGCATCAGTAGGATTGGATTGATAGCCATCGACAAAATCCCAAATAAATACGCTACGACCAAGGGATTTTGCTACATTGGTAATCACGGCTTCGACCCGTTCCTCTTCGGCTGAAGGTATATAAATCAAAGGATAACGGGCGCGGAGGGTGAGATTTAAGTCAGCTTCAAAATTCATTGATCAGTAAGCCGTGAGTAAAACGCTAGAATATCTACAGCCTATAATCTACAGCAAACTATAGCAATAGTGGCAACAGCAATATACCCAAACACAAAATGGGGTAGCCATTTTGTGTTTTTAAAACCCTTCCTAGGTTTGATTTTTAATTCTCGAAAGTGTAGCCACACTTTCGAGAATTGGTATTACCTATTTGTTCAAAAAGATCTAGACGAATTATGGGCTTAGCACCTAGATTTAGTTGATAGTGCTAAAGTTGATACGGTCAGCTTAAAGCGCCGATGATTCCAGCTATGTAGATCAAGGTTTGTAGGGTTTATTAACAATGTTGCAAGAGATTCAGTTACCTGTCGTTGCCGATACAAAAAAGTGGACAATTCAAGATAGTGAGACCCTTTATCGCATCAATGGCTGGGGTGAACCTTATTTTAGTATTAACGAGGCTGGTCACGTAACTGTCTCCCCCAAAGGCGATCGCGGGGGGTGTATTGACCTGTTTGAACTGGTAAATGATCTCAAACAAAGGGGATTGCGATCACCGATTCTAGTCAGATTTTCTGATATTCTCGCCGATCGCATTGAACGGCTTAATTCCACCTTTGCCAAGGCGATCGCCCGTTATAACTACAATGGCGTTTATCGTGGCGTTTTTCCTGTCAAAGTCAATCAGCAACGGCAATTGGTGGAAGAAATTGCCAAGTATGGAAAACCCTTTCAGTTTGGTTTGGAGGCAGGTTCTAAACCCGAATTATTAATTGCCCTTGCTACCTTACGCACCCCTGGTTCACTGCTGATTTGTAATGGCTACAAAGATGCTGAGTATATTGAAACAGCTCTACTGGCTCGAAAATTGGGACAAAATACGATCATTGTGATCGAGCAGTTGGAAGAAGTGGAAATGATCATCCGTGCTGCCACAAAGTTAGGAATTGCGCCTGTGGTCGGTGTCCGCGCTAAGCTTAGTGCAAAGGGACTAGGACATTGGGAAGACTCCACAGGCGATCGCGCTAAGTTTGGTTTGAGCATGTGGGAAATTCTCGAAACCGTCGAACAGTTGGAAGCCGCAAATATGCTGGATTCCCTCAAATTACTGCACTTTCACATTGGTTCTCAAATCAGTAATATCAGCACGATCAAAGACGCACTGCGGGAAGCAGGTCAAATCTATGTGCAGCTTACGACCCTAGGTGCACCAATGGGACATCTCGATGTTGGTGGTGGTTTGGGCGTAGATTACGATGGCTCCAAGACGAATTTCTATGCTTCCAAGAACTACAGTATGCAAAACTATGCCTACGATATCGTGGCAGCAATTAAGGATGCTTGTACCGAAAAGGGAATTCCAGTGCCTACCTTAACTAGCGAAAGTGGTCGGGCGATCGCTTCTCATCAGTCAGTTCTAATTTTCGATGTCGTGGGTATTAGTGGAATTCCGAATCAAGCGATTGAGCCTTTACAAGAAGATGAACATTTAATTATTCGTAATCTCTTCGAGACTCTAGAAAACATCAATGAAAATAACTATCAAGAGATTTATCATGATGCCGTTCAGTTTAATCAAGAGGCGATTAGTCTGTTTACCTTTGGCTACCTCACCCTAAGACAACGCGCTAGAGTGGAACGCCTATTTTGGGAATGTTGCGATCGCATTCTCAAGGTAACTCGCAAACTTAACTATGTCCCCGACGATCTAGAAGATCTAGAAAAAGCGATGGCGCTGACTTACTATTGCAATTTCTCAGTATTTCAGTCTGCGCCAGATAGTTGGGCGATCGACCAACTATTTCCGATTATGCCGATCCATCGCCTCAATGAAGAACCGAACTGTCGCGGCACGATCGCGGATTTAACCTGTGATAGTGATGGCAAAATTGATCGCTTTATCGATTTGCGTGATGTCAAATCCACTTTAGAATTACATCCTTTCATTGCGGAAGAGCCTTACTTTTTAGCTTTATTCCTTGGTGGAGCCTATCAAGAAATTCTTGGTGATTTGCATAATTTGTTTGGTGATACTGATGCCGTACATATTCATGCAACGCCTACAGGCTATAAGGTTGAGCATGTAATTAAGGGGGACTCGATGACTGAGGTGTTAGCCTATGTCCAGTACAATCGTGACTCGATGCTAGAGAATATTCGCCAAGAGACGGAACGCGCTCTCCAAGAGAAGCAAATCACTCTTGATGAAGCAAGGTTGTTCTTACAAAAATATGAGCATTGCCTAAATGGTTACACCTATTTAAGCTAATCACAACCCCAAACTATTGTGGTGGATGATGCTCACCACAATAGTTTGGGGTTTTATCTGATTGGCGAACCTCAACACATATTAAGCATAATGTCGCAGTTTCCACTAAAGTTACATTAGCCCTCTACTGATTTGTTGAGCATCTCGCTCAACAAATCAGTAATTCAGAATTGCACATTAGAGTTTTTGGTAAAACGTGGAAATTTTATGTATCAGTAACGGACATGGTGAAGATATCATTGCTGCCCGTATCTGCATTGAACTAGAAAAGTTAGGATTTTCAGCGATCGCCTTGCCGCTTGTGGGTGTGGGACATGCCTATGCTAAAGCCAATATCCCGATCGTCGAAAAGTTTACACAGGTGATGCCATCGGGGGGATTTGTCCGTATGGATAGCCGTCAGTTAGCCCGTGATGTCAAAAGTGGATTGGTGGGGCTAACTCGTAAACAATTGGGCTTTGTGTGGAAATGGTCTCGCGAAAACCGCAGAAGCAAACGGCTAATTTTAGCGGTAGGTGATATTGTGCCATTGCTATTTGCTTGGTTGCCATCCCAGTTTGGCGGTTGTAATTTTGTGTTTGTCGCCACAGCTAAGTCAGAATATTATTGGCGCGATCGCAAAAGTAATTTGCCTCATGTCAAAAAGCCTTTTGGCGGCTCGATCTTTTTTCCTTGGGAACGCGCTTTGATGAATAGCGATCGCTGTAAGGCAGTATTTGTCCGTGATCTGCTAACTGCCGAGATCTTAAATCAAGATTTTAAACTACCTGCGGTTTATCTCGGTAACTCGATGATGGATGGGCTAGAACCTAAGGGGCTTAATTTTGGTATTGGTGAAGATGAATGGGCGGTAGCGATTTTACCTGGTTCGCGATCGCCTGAAGCCTACGAAAACTGGATGACCTTGATGCTTTGCGCTCAAGTTGTTTCCCGTGCAATTCCCCATAATGTCCATTTCTTAGTAGCGATCGCCCCAGATTTAGATATAGAAGTCATTGGGCAGAGCATTATTCAAAAGGGTTGGCTACGCATTGATGAAACTACTTTTAAGGTTCAGAATGCACGGCTAATTCTCTTGCAAGATGGCTTTAGTGATTGTCTGCATCAATGTCATTTAGGTTTGGCAATGGCGGGAACTGCAACGGAGCAGATGGTGGGTTTAGGTAAGCCTGTAATTACGATCGCTGGAAATGGTCCTCAATTTACGCGCAAATTTGCTGAAGAACAAACGGATTTATTAGGATGTTCGATCAACTTGATCGAAAAACCTGCTCAAGTTGCCGATGTTCTCAATGAGATTTTGCAAGATCCTGATTACTTTCAAGCAGTAAGTCGCAATGGCGAGGAGCGCATGGGGCAAGCAGGAGCATCGGCACGAATTGCTAAATATATTAGCGATTTAAGCTAAGAAACTCACCCCAAAAATAATAAAACCTAAAAGTAAGCTGGTGACATTAGTAAGTAAACTGAGCAATCCAGCTTGCTTTAAGGATAATTGCCCCAGACTTAGAGTGGATATTAACCATGCTTCATAGACTACCGCAAAAATTTCAGAAATTGGCAACGTAAAACGATAGGGAATTCCTTCGGCGATCGGAATACGATTTCCGTAACCAAACCAAAGAGCGATAAAACCGCCGAGGATGTTCATGCCGATAAAGATCAGCAAAGAGAAGAAGACAATTTTTTTAGAGGAAGCTTGGCGCTCTACATGCATAGCCAAACTATAGAACATGGCTACAAATAAAGAGCTAATTCCAAAGTACCGTCCTAAGAGAATTTGAAATGGTTCCAAAGATGGAAAAAATGACCAAACTACTGGATAGCTAAATAGATTGACCATCGCGATCGCTATCAATACTCTAAAAATCTTTGGCTGGGATGCTTTGCGCCACCATAAAAAAATTGCACCTACCAATAGTTCAGAGGTAATTGTCAGAAGCCATCCAGTCAAAAACATCTGACTTGTATATTCTTGAACGGGCGTTAAAATAAAATATGCAAGTTTATCCTCTTCTTGAATTACCTGCAAAGAATCCTGAGTAACTTGTACTTGCCAAACACCGCTATGGGGAAAAGATGCAGCTTTTTCTCTAGGATTTTTTAAAAGCACAGGGCTTAGCCGTAGGCGATCAGAAAACTGTCCAATTAGCCTAAACCATTTATTGGGATCTTCTTGAGGTTTCGTTCTATCTACGGGAAAAGTATTAACAAGATCGCTAACCAATAAGCAGCGATCGCTAGCACAGGTAAATCGGTAGCTTTTATCTATGTTCAAGGCAACGGCTGGGGATTTTAAACAGCCCTCATCGCGACATTCACCATATTGAATAAACAACCTTGGCTGCTCACAAGTAGCTGTATTACATTCAACTATCTGTAAGCCTTGCAGGGTTTGTTGACCTACTGGATAAGAGAATGTGAACCAGTTCATTGGAGGTGGAGGTGGAGCATTAGCGCTAGCGGTCGAAGCGAATAAGACAATCATTGCGATCGCCAAAACTCCGATCAATTTCGACAACTTCCATTTCATAGATTAATAGCCCAGTTTTGCTAAAATTAGAACTTTCTTTTGTTTTTAGCGATTTCAAGAAAATAAATCTTTAAGAAAAAGTGATATCTCTGCTCGTTCACTCACATTGAAAAAGTCAAGCGGCACGACTCCATCCACATGACGACTAACTACCCCAAAGCCCAATCTTGCTCGACGATAGCTTATTACTAAAGGACTATTGGCTGGTAAAGGTAGTCGGAACCAAGCATCAAAATTCGGAGACTGCGCCATGCGATCGCTCATTGCTTTGACTATGGCTGCTGAGCGCTCATCAGGCAAACTACTTGTAGCAAATACATAGGCGCGTTCCAATAACTTGTCTCGCAAATTAGGATTTAGCCATGCCGAAATGACCATTTCTAGAGGAGTTTGGGGATTTTGCTTAATTGATTGCAAAGCGTTGGTGTCATTGGAGATCGCCTTAGCGAGTAGAACTGCGGTGGGATTACCAGTTTGCTGGAGCTCTTTAACTACATTAGGATTACCACCATTCCACCATTGCAAGGCAGCAAGATTGAGCGCTTTTTGGGAATTACCACGATAGGCAGTTTCCAGCTTGGCTAATACTTGCGAATAAAGACTCTGAAAGGGTGCATCTTTCCAAATTGGACTAGTAATAAAAATGGGATCGTTAATTACTTCCGTCGTCATGGCTGCGATCGCTTCAGCTTGTTTTCCTTGGCGCAATAGACTGATCCCTAAGCCAAAGGAAAGCGAGCGCTTATTAGGAACAAGTTCTAAACCTCGGCGGAAATAAGTTTCTGCTGCTTGAGCCGCGCTGGTTTCATTTTCTCGAAGACTGAGCCATGCCGCAGCGTTATACCCTGCTTCGTTATAAGGATTAGAGGCGATCGCTGTTTTTATCCATGTCAAACCTTCTTTTTGCCATGCAGATGATTGCGGTAAATTCGGATAGTTGATCGCGAGATCGGCTAAATTCCAACCTAACTGATAGGAATAGTAAGGTTCCCAAGGAGCAAGTTGATGTGCAAATTTAAGGCGATCTTGGAACTTGTCAACGGCGGCGATCGCTTCAGGTAAAAATTCTGGTTTGGCGGCTGCTAAATCTACTCTTGCTGTTGATAGATAAATGAATCCTACACTTGATGCTTGCCAAGCGATATTCACAGGAACTAGCCATGCGATCGCGGCTACCAAATAAACTGTGGCAGTAACTGCTAACCAGAGTCGGGGCTGTTTTTGATGACCGAGACTAATTAACTCCCCCGTATGTACTTGACCTAAATAAGCAAGACAAGCAAATACAATCACCAAGCTGCCACTAATCGCAGGGACATCAAGCTGGTAATCAGTAATCGCTAACATGCCATAACCGATCAGACTGCCAAATAAACCATAGGCGATCGCCTGATCCTGTGGATTGACTTGCCAACTGCGAGATTTATGCAATTTGATGAACAAAGAAATGATGGCGACCAGTAAAAACACAAATGTAATTACTGCGCCGATTCCCAATTCCGCCCAAAGATGCACAGGCGTACTATGTAACTGAAATAAAAGTTCGGCTTCGCGTCCAGCCCATTGCGGACGATATTGCTGATAGAGCATGACTGCTGAGCCTGCGCCTGCACCAAATAGCCAATGCTCTAAACCAATCCGCCAACCCACATCCGCCGCGATCGCTCTAAATAGTAACTCTCCCGATCCTTGAGTGGGATTAGCAAAACTAGAGATTAGTCCTGATATAAGCGATCGCAAGCGATTATTTGTAGAAATTAAAAATGCTACCAAAGCGATCGCCCCACCACCGCCAAAAGCCACTAACCAGCGATTGCCCCTACTACGCAACAAAGCCACAATAATTCCGTACAAAACAATTGCTCCCAGTCCTAAAAATCCGCCCCGCGAACTGGTGGTATACAAATCAATTAATCCTAGTCCGATCGCCGTTAGCCATAGCGATCGCCACATTCCCGTCTGTGCGATCGCCAAACTCGCAAAAATCGGCAAAACGAGCATCAAAAATCCTGCCACATAGTTTTGATGTCCCATCGGAGCCCAATTGCGAGACTGCAAATCTGAGAAATCGTAACTAAGATTTAGTCCCCATTGATTTAGCTTGGCAAAATTAGCCAACTGTGGCAGCCATGATTGGGTAATCCACAGAAATAAACTTTCAATAATTACTGCAAAGCCTAATAAGCCCTGAAACCGCAAAATGTTGGACAATTTCTCGACTGCTGAAGGTGCGGGAGAAGTTATTGAAGGTGACGCAACATGCAAAAAATTATTGGTCACATACAGGGCAATAAAATAACCAAATGCAGTCAGGCTATACCACATACCCTGATTTGGGAATCGAGAAAACATGGTAGACAAGCACAGTGTTACCAAACCAGAACCGATCGCCCAGTCAAAGCCGCTACCCAATAAATAAAATGGGTTCTCGCGCCGCCATAGATTTAGTAAGCCTGCGATCGCAAAGCATAGTAAGCCCACTTGCCATAGCAATACCCAAGGAAAAGCCACCATTTGGGTACTACTATCAGGCAGCAGAGTGAATAAAATGTAGGCTGCGAGACCTAACTGGACGATTAACCGACCTGTACTCATAAAATTTGGCAAACTAATTTCACAAAATAATCAGTAGCTGATATTGTGAATGGTACAAGCTTAGATTATGTCAGTAATTCCCTTGATGAAACCAATTTTGGTGTTTACAGCGCCGAAGGTGCTGGAAACACCAAAATTGGTTTTTTGAAAGCAAGCCTATGGCTTGCTTTCAAAAAACCAATTTTTATAATGAGAATTGCCATGGATTCGATTTCATCCGTACGAAAAATCCTAAAATAGAGATATTATGGCGATCGCTGATACTTAGCAACTTATGAACGGGGTTCCTGCTTTTCTTGATCCTACTGAAAAATTAAAATGTGAATTAATTGCTACAGCTATGTTCTCTAGCAATAGCCCTGAAGAGTTGTTAAAAATTTTTTTAACTAGTTTAGGCGATCGCTTAGATGTCAGTCGTGTAGCAATTTATCAATTCACAAATCAATACGAGGGGATTGTATTAGTAGAAGCTATTGCTCCTAATATTCAAAGCATTAAAAATCAAATATATCCAATTTCTTATTTTGGAGTAGATTCCCTTAAGAACTATCCATACGCTCATCCAGTAAAACTATCAAATGTCGCTCAAACACCTGAAATATATAGCGTCCATCAAAGTTGGCAAGGTACTCAAGTTAAAGCAATGATGTCAGCCCCAATTCTGTTTAATTTATTGGGAGGGTGTGATCAAATCTGGGGGTTAGCATTTGTCCAACAATGCGATCGCCCAAGACAATGGGAATCTCAAGAAGCTTATTTTTTATTTGAGTTATCTCAAGTTTTAGGGCAATGTTTGCAGTCTTGGGAATTAAGTTTGCGATCGCCCACATTCTCAAAATCATCTCTTACGATTGATCCGCTTTGTAATGAGTTCTATGAGCCAGAAGAATTTATGGTCACAAGAGTAGAACTATCGGAAGAATCAAAAGTATCAGAAGTACAACTAGATACAATCATAGATGGGCTTGCGGTATCTAACGACTTCACTTTATCCGATGATGAAGAAAATGAAATATTGGATAGAAGTCGCATCAGAAATAGTGATAATTCTATCAATCAAGCCATTAATATTGCTATGCAAAGACTAGAACAAAAAAACTTATATAACTCTAGTCCCTATCCCCGTGTTTTCGCCACGCTCGATACGCCGCAAAATATCTATGGTGTTGATTTGGAATCTACAACCCTAGAGGATGTCCTAGAAAGTTGCGCCCAAGATCCAATTCAATCTCAACCTCAAACAAAAGTTGATTACTTGCAACAACGAGTTGGTGAGCTGATCGAAAGTATGCAACAAAAATTAGATGAAATTGCCGATCTTCAACAACAAGTGCAAGAATTAACTGCATCTCAACGGGAATTTCGGCAAATATTGTTAGACTTACAATCTGAAAATTTAACCCAAAACATCAAAGAGGCAGTTATCGAAATGTATCGCTCTCTAACCACAGACAAATAATACTAATTCCCGAAAGTGTGGCTACACTTTCGGGAATTAAAAACCAAACCCAGTAAGGGTTTTAAAATCACAAAATGGCGTAGCCATTTTGTGATTTGGTATAAAACTTTGAGAAACTATCACTTTGCGATACTTTCTCAAAGTTTTATTTGTCTGTGGGAGGATTTGGAGACCAAATCCCTACATTTTTTTAAGGTAGGGGCTTGGTCTCCAAGCCCCTTTTTTCTTTAATTGCGAGTAACGACAGCTTCAATATGGGCAGCTTGAGTTTTTACATTTGTTTGAGTATCAACATTGCTCTCAACCGAGGCGATCGCCCAACGCAACGGCTCACCATGTTTGGCTAGTTCTTGCTCAACAGTTTTAGCGATCGCTTCTTGATTTTCATTAATCTCAATTTCCGCAGTAATAAAATGGGTAGTCATTGCCTTTGCTCTTTTAATTTGATAGTAAGTATGTGTGGCAGCAAAGCCATCACACAACTTTAATTAATGGATAGAATTGTATAGCGCATCGAACCACGCAAAATCTGCAAAAAACTAGAAGATGAGTGGCGGCGCAAAGCGCCGCCACTCATCTTCAACAAAACTGGCGACAGCTATACATTCACTGCTAGACTAAACAAAAGAAAAATTTAACGATTAGCACACTTACTGAATCGATGCCTCAAGACACTGTTGCGACTGTTTCGACTTCTGCACCCAAGATCACCACAGACGAAGCTCTCACCATTTATGAAGACATGGTGCTAGGGCGTACTTTCGAGGATAAGTGCGCGGAAATGTATTATCGCGGAAGAATGTTTGGGTTTGTGCATTTGTATAACGGTCAAGAAGCCGTTGCTACTGGTGTCATCAAAGCAATGCGTCCCGATGATTATGTATGTAGTACCTACCGCGACCACGTTCATGCACTCAGCGCAGGTGTCACCGCCAATGAAGTCATGGCAGAACTGTTTGGTAAAGAGACAGGATGCAGTAAAGGTCGTGGCGGCTCGATGCATATTTTTTCGGCAAAAAATAATTTCTTAGGGGGCTATGCCTTTGTTGCAGAGGGAATTCCCGTTGCATCGGGAGCAGCATTTCAGTCCAAATATCGCCGCGAAGTGATGGGTGACCCCAATGCTGACCAAGTAACGGCTTGCTTCTTTGGTGATGGGGCGAGTAATAACGGTCAATTTTACGAAACCCTGAATATGGCGGCTTTGTGGAAGTTACCAATCATTTTTGTGATCGAAAATAATGATTGGGCGATCGGTATGAAGCACCATCGCGCTACTTCTGATGTACGGATTCATAAGAAAGCAGAAGCTTTTGGAATGCCAGGGTTTGAAGTTGACGGGATGGATGTGTTATCAGTACGTGAACATGCTCAAGAAGCTATCCGTCGCGGTCGTGCTGGTGAAGGTCCTACAGTTTTGGAATGTATGACCTATCGCTTTAGAGGACACTCTCTAGCTGACCCTGACGAGTTACGCAGCAAGGAAGATAAGGACAAATGGTTTGGTCGCGATCCAATTAAAATTTTTGCGAGTCGAGTGCTTGAGCATGGCTTGGTAGAAGAAAGTCAATTGAAAGCGATCGACAAAAAAATCCGTGATGTGGTCGAGGAATGTGTCCGCTTTGCCGAAACATCACCAGAGCCAGATCCCAAGGATCTATTCCGCTATCAATTTGCAGAAGACGAATAAAAAAAGGAGCACTTAGTGCTCCTTTTTTATATAGCTGTGACAAATCAAAACCCAAATAGTGTGAGGCGGCGCTTCGCGCCTCACACTATTTGGGTTTTATGTCCTAACAAGAATGGCGAAAGCTATAACTTACAACGGGATATTTGAGCCTGTTCCCAATCTACGTCAAGCATAATTGCATTGGAAAAATCACAATTAACTAAAGAGGCTTTGTGAAAAGAAGCTTTGGTTAGATCTGCATACTGAAATTTTGTGCCTGTAGTTAGGCGCGATGTATTGAGTGTAAGACGAAATAAATACAAGCTGCCAAAAATTTGTAAAGGCTCGATCGCTAAAAATATTAATAGGGCGGTAAAAACATTAAACCTCAATGAACTTGCGATCGCATTAAATGCACCAGCAACCAATATTTTAGTGAAAGTTGAACCAAAGAAACCAGTCATAAAGGAAATAATCAGGGAAATAGCGATGGCGGTCAAAGTTCCTTTTCTACCTGAGATTACAAAACTTGCCGTGAAAGCGATCGCAAAACTAACAGCAAACATCACGATCGCCACAATGGCAACCCAATAAACTGCTTCACGATTGACAAAGGCTAAACCAAAAATGAAAGCAATCACAAAGCAGATCAGCAATATGGTGGCAATCATGGCAGTACCCGCAAACATTAGCGCCATCACAAACGAGACAATTCCAGCGATTGTTGTCTGACGTTGGCTTGTACCAGCCCGTACATTAGTAAAATTGGCAGCTTTAAGTTGAGAGCGGTAAAAATTGCATCCACGAATATCCGCGCCGCTAAAGTCAGCACCGACTAGATTTTTACTTTTAAAGGAGCGATCGCGCAAATCTTGATTTGCAAAGTTAAGACTTTGACCCATAGCGCCTGTTATAAGCTAATAAAGTTAGATAGGAGCTTTGCACCTCTCTAATCCTATGAATTTTAAGTCAATTCGCCTAAAGTTGGCTTAGAAATATGTGGTAATCCCCAGCCTAACTTTTCGCGCAAGACCTTAAAGAACTCACCTTTCTGCAAGCGGATAAACCTTGCAGGGTATTGCGATCGCTCTATCTCAACCCGATAGTCTGGATAGACATAACACCCCGCATTACCATCGACAACTAACACTAAACGATGACGATTAGCGGGTGTAACGATCGCTTTTTCGGTATTGGCAAAGACTAAAGCCCGTGAAGCCATCGAATGAGCGCAAATGGGAATAAGCTGAAATACAGGAATCCCTGGCTCGATCACGGGACCACCTGCGGAGAGTGCATAGGCAGTTGAGCCTGTAGGGGTGGAAATAATCACCCCATCGGCTGCTATATCAACGGGGAGGTGACGACCAATCTGCACCTCAAAATGACACATACTAGTTAGCGGTTCGCGATGCAATACCATTTCATTTAACGATAGGGCTTCCCAGAGCAAGCCTTGGCTATCGTAGACACGCACCGTCATCATTGATCGCTGCTCAACTACATATTGCCCCTCAACGACTTGGGCGATCGCGTCTTCCCAGTCAGTTAAGTAGGTTTCGGTTAAAAACCCCATATGCCCTGTGTTGACATTTAATACTGGCAAGCCAAGTGGGGCAATTTGACGACAGGCGGAGAGTACTGTCCCATCTCCGCCCAAAGCTACTGCAAACATGAGCTCGCGATCAAATCCTAATGGCACTAAACTCTCGATCAAGGTGTGACAAACAGGAGCATCTGGCTTGCCATAGCCCAAAATGCCGCCATTTCCCGTCGCCATAACAGTCTGGATACCGCGCTTTTCTAACCACAACTTCATATCTAATGCTACGCGCTTAGCGACAGGTTTTGAGTCGTTGTAAATAATTCCGACTTTTGGCACGCTCAATGACTACCTAGATTATTTCAAAAATTTTTGTCAGTTTCGTAATTATAGCCTTTAGCTCTGGGCTTTTAGCTTGTGATAAGTTGCGGAAATATTAAAGTTTATTCAGGGTTTATTCAGTAACTTCCATTGACTGCTACAAGTTAGAGCAAAACCTAGATAAATGAAGGCGGCGCAAAGCGCCGCCTTCATTTATACAAAGTTAAGAAATGGCTTAGCTATAACTTGAAAAACCTTACTGAATTTAGTTTTTAATTCAGGAAAGTGTTGACACATTTTTCTGAATTGGTTTTCTAGCTGTCGTCGATTGTGTTAGGACATAAAACGCAAGAAGAGAATGGCGGTGCTTCGCTCCGCCATTCTCTTCTTGCGTTTACACTTGGCAACAGCTATATTAAGCTTTAGATTTTCATGATTCATTTAGGATTGTTATAGAGCCAATTTCCCATCAAAATAACTACAAGAAAACTTTTGAAAGTGTTATAAAGTAACACTTTCAAAAGTTTTCTTCGCTCAAGCTTAAGCCTCTTTATATCATAGGAATTTGATATGATTGGATAATGACTGAGCCGCTACTGCAAAATCTTGAAAAACTACAGGCGAGATTAAAGGAAATCCCTCTAGAAGCAGGGGTCTACTTTATGCGCGATCGCCATGATGGCGTAATTTATATCGGCAAATCGAAGGCACTACGCAATCGGGTGCGATCGTACTTTCGCAGCAGTCAAGACCTATCACCACGCATTGCAATGATGGTGCAGTTAGTGCATGAGATAGAATTCATCGTTACCGACTCCGAAGCCGAAGCCCTCGCCCTCGAAGCGAATCTGATCAAGCAATATCAACCCTATTACAACGTTCTCCTCAAGGACGACAAGAAATACCCCTACGTCTGTATTACTTGGTCAGAGGACTATCCACGCATTTTTATTACCCGTAAACGCAGGATGGGCGGCACAAAGGATAAATACTATGGACCCTATGTCGATGTTTTTAACCTCAAGCGGACTTTGGGAATTATTAAACGCGCTTTTCCTCTACGCCAAAGACCAATCCCGATGTTTAAAGATCGCCCGTGCTTGAACTATGACATGGGTTTATGTCCTGCGGTATGCCAGCAGCTAATTTCTCCTGAAGATTACCGCAAGACGATGTTAAAAGTAGCGATGATTTTTCAGGGACGATCTAGCGAATTAGTGGAAACCTTTACCGAGAAAATGGAAGCAGCCGCAGAAGCTTTAGAGTTTGAGAAAGCTGCCGATCTACGCGATCGCATCCAAGTTTTGCAAAACCTCAACTCTAATCAAAAGGTGTCTCTGCCAGATGATACAGTTTCTCGCGATGCGATCGCCATGGCACAAGACGATCAGCATACCTGTATTCAGCTATTTCAAATTAGGGCAGGGCGTTTAGTGGGTCGATTAGCCTTTGTAGCAGATAGTCAGAGTGATACACCAGAGGCAATTTTACAGCGTACTTTAGAGGCTCACTATCAAAACTGCGATCCAGTGGAAATTCCCAACGAAGTCCACACACAATTGGAGCTTCCTGAAGTAGAGATTTTGCAAGCATGGCTAAGCGATCGCAAAGGACGAAAAGTAGCGATCGCCACACCGCAGCGTCAACTCAAGGCTGAACTGATCGAAATGGTGGAACGTAATGCCCAGTACGAGTTAGCCAGAATTCAAAAACAAAGCGATCGTAATTTGCAAGGATTGGAAGACTTAGCCGAGATTCTTAATCTCGATAGCTTGCCACATCGGATTGAAGGCTATGATATTTCGCATATTCAAGGCTCCGATGCTGTGGCTAGCCAAGTTGTATTTATTGATGGCATTCCCGCTAAGCAACATTATCGCCATTACAAAATCCGCAATCCTGATATTCAGACTGGACATTCCGATGACTTTGCCAGCCTTGCAGAAGTAATTGCCAGAAGATTCAAAAATCACACCAATTTTAACAATTCCCAATCCCCAATCCCCAATCCCCAAAATGACTTCCCCGATGTCGTAATGATCGATGGGGGTAAGGGTCAACTTTCATCGGTGATGAAGATTATTGATAAGTTGGGTTTGCGCGATCGCCTAACAGTCATTAGCCTTGCCAAAAAACGTGAGGAAATCTTTTTGCCTGAGCAGTCAGAACCTTTGGTGAGTGGTGATCCAGAACGAGCAGGCGTACAGGTATTACGACGGCTGCGTGATGAGGCTCACCGTTTCGCGATTACATTCCATCGTAAAAAACGCAGTCAAAGAATGCAGCGATCGCACCTCGATCAAATTACAGGTTTAGGACATCATCGCCAAAAGATTCTGTTAGAGAAATTCCATTCCGTCGATTACATTCGCCAAGCAACAGTCGAACAGATTGCTGAAACCGATGGTATCGGTAAGAAGTTAGCTCAGCATATTTATAATCATTTCCATCCAGTCAGCAACGCTCAATAGAAAAAGCAGAGATTGAGATCTCCGACTTTTTCTGTGCAATCACAGATCAGTTTTGAGAGGCACAGAAAAAGTCGGAGATCTGGGCATTTACACCTAAATTATTAACGGAACATCAGCTTGCTTTCTTTATCCCAGTTACGATACATCCAAATTACCGTGTACCAATTCATATAAATCCGAAAGATTTCCATCGCAATTTCTGATTTGCCCTGATCGCATAGCCATGTTAATAGAGGCTTAAGCGTGCGATCATTAAGCGTACCACCAAGGGTGAGAATTCCCCATAGGGCAAGATGTAGCCAAGTTTTTTGGATCATTAACCTGACTTCCCATGTTGGATGTTTTTGATAAAAAATGATGCTCATGCGACCGCGTTGCTCCTCTAAATCAAGCAATCGGGGCATTTTATCAATGGAGAATTTAGCGTGATAATGGAAAGCGATCGCCCCTGCACAGGTCAAACGTTTTAAACCTAATTTTTTAACGCGCATTCCTAACTCAAAATCTTCCCACCCATATTGGAAAAAGCCTGTATCAAATTTTCCTGCTTCTAACAGCCATTTACGAGCGATCGCTAAGTTGCAAGTGTCAAATAACGCGGCGGTAAAATATGGCACTGCTGATACAGGCTCAGAATCAGGTGCTTCCAAATTGCTAGTGTCAATGATCCTGCCATAGCTATAGACTTTTTCTCCTTGAGCTAGAGTCTCGGTATGGGCTTGGAGATATTCAGGATTAACGGTAATATCGCTATCAACAAAGGCAATGTATTTGCCTTTGGCTGAGTCAATGCCATAATTGCGTGCTGTGGCGGCGGCAGCATGGTCTTGGGTTAATAGGCGCAAGTGTGGATACTGAGCACTATTAGCTTTCAAAAACTCTACCGTGCCATCGGATGAGCCATCATCTATCACCAGAATTTCGTAAGGCCGGGTTATGGTCTGTTTTTCCAACGCTGCTAGACATTTTTGCAAAATTGGTAGTCGGTTATAAGTGGGTACAACCACTGACCACAACATTTCTGACACAGTGTTTCTCCTAAGCGATCGCCAAAAGGATTATAACTCTACAGCAATTTCCGATGAAACAAACCCCAAGAGCATTTTTGAAAGCGTTGCAAAGCAACGCTTTCAAAAATGCTCTTGGTTTGAGCTTGAGTGCAAAGCGCTGTAGTACCAATTCATAAAAGTGTGACAACACTTTTATGAATTGGTACTACAGCGCTTTAATGGTTTCAAAACAAAAAATGGCTACGCCATTTTTTGTTTTGGTATAAGTGACTTGGGACTTAGTGCAGTCAATTGATAATTTAAAATTAGTGATTTTAAGACATAATTTTGGGGTTAATGTTAAGCAGTATTTGCATGAAAGTTGAAAGTACAGCAATTTCTGATGTTTTACTGATTACGCCTAGGGTATTTGGCGATGAGCGAGGTTTTTTCTATGAATCTTACAACCATCAAGTCTTTGTTGAAAAAACAGGCTTAGATATCACCTTTGTCCAAGATAATCATTCACGATCCCAAAAAAACGTGTTAAGGGGATTGCATTATCAAATTGGCAAACCACAGGGCAAATTAATTAGAGCTTTGACAGGCACAATTCAAGATGTGGCTGTAGATTTACGACATAGTTCACCAACATTTGGTAAATCGGTAAGTTATATTCTTAGTGCAGAAAACTATCAGCAACTATGGATTCCTGTAGGGTTTGCTCATGGCTTCACTGTATTGTCTGATGTTGCCGAAGTAGCCTACAAAGCGACAGATTACTATGCTCCCAGTGAAGAGCGCTGTTTATTGTGGAATGATCCTGAGTTAGCGATCGCATGGCAACTCAAAGGACAACCAATTGTGTCTGCTAAAGATGCTGTTGGTAAATTATTAAAAGAAGCGGAGTTATTTGCATGAGTCCAGTCGAAAAATTTCAAAAAATACTGATTACGGGTGGAGCAGGATTTATTGGCTCTAATTATGTACATTACGCGATCTCTAATCATCCCACATGGGAGATTGTGGTTTTAGATAAGCTCACCTATGCAGGGAATTTAGATAATTTGAAAGATGTCAGAGATCGCATTACTTTCATTCAAGGCGATATTGCCAATCCTGAAGATGTGGAAAAAGCTGTGTCTGGTGTGGACGCGATCCTCAACTTTGCCGCCGAAAGCCATGTTGATCGTAGTCTGCGAGATCCACTTCCCTTCATCCGCACCAATATCGAAGGCACATTACTATTATTGGAAGCAGCAAGAAAACATCAAATCAAGCGCTTTCTCCATGTTTCCACCGATGAAGTCTACGGGGATCTCGTCGGTAGCGATCGCCATTCCCTAGAGTCAGATACCCTATCACCGCGTAGTCCCTATGCTGCCTCCAAAGCAGGAGCCGAGCATTTAGTCTTCTCCTATGGCATTAGCTATGGTTTAGATGTGGTGATTACCCGTGGCTCAAATACTTACGGGCTGTATCAATATCCTGAAAAAATTATTCCGCTCTTCATCACCAATGCCCTAGAGTCAAAATCCTTACCTATTTATGGTGATGGTTCAGCCGTCCGTGATTATCTCTATGTTGAAGATCATTGCTCAGGCATTGACACAGTGCTGCACTCAGGTACAAGTGGTAGAGCCTATAACCTTGGTGCGCGGATGGAAGTCAATGGGATCGAGGTTGCCAAAACTATTTTAGGGCTGCTCGATCGCCCCGAATCCTTAATGCAATCTGTCAGCGATCGTCCTGGACATGACTACCGCTATTCTGTCGATCCTAGTGCAGCCGAATCTCTCGGCTGGCAGCGTCAATGGGACTTTCAGCGTGGCATGGCTCAAACCGTGGCTTGGTACAAACAAAATTCGGACTGGTGGCAAGCGGTCAAGGATAAGAAAGTATTCCAAGAGCATTACAACCAATGGTATGCCCGATGAGTCAACCTCTCAAAGTGGCTCTGATTGGAGCAAATGGGCAGTTAGGCTCAGATATCACTAGTCATTTTTCGCAGTGCGATCACTATCAACTTACGGCTCTAACTCGATCTGACATTGACATCAGACAGGCTGACATGGTTGATCAAGTTTTAACCCGTCAGAAATTTGATGTGGTGATCAATAGTGCTGCCTATGTGCGTGTCGATGACTGTGAGCAAAAAGTGGACATAGCCTTTAATGTCAATGCGTTCGGTGCGTTAAATGTGGCTCGAACCTGTCGTGATATTGGCGCTCTCTGTGTTTACATCAGTACCGATTATGTGTTTCATGGCGATCGCCAATCTCCTTACACTGAGTCCGACATTCCTAACCCAATTAATATTTACGGCACATCAAAGATCACAGGAGAATATTTAGTCCAACAAACCACTGCGCGATCGCTAATTGTGCGAATTTCCGGTGTTTTTGGCAAAGCTGGGGCAAGCGGTAAGGGTGGTAATTTCGTCGAAACAATGATTAAAAAAGCCAAAGCTGGCGATCCAATCAGAGTAGTTAATGACATATTGATGTCGCCTACCTATACCTATGATGCAGCTAGGTTGCTAGATGCACTTTTACAAGAAGGTGCAACAGGTCTGATTCATGGTGCTAATTCAGGGAGTTGTTCGTGGTATGAATTTGCTAGTACAGCACTTCGACTTGCTAATATTCAGTATCCCATTGAAGCTATTCCTGCTTCCGATTTTCCAACCTTAGCTACCAGACCGATGAACTCAGCATTAATTAGTGATCAGTTGCCCAAAATTACTAATTTCCAGATGCGTCCTTGGCAAGAAGCTCTTGCAGCCTATATTCAAGCCAGATAAAAACCATAAATCCTTTTAAAAGAGGCGTAAAGCGCCTCTTTTAAAAGGATTTATGGTTTACTCAAAGCCGCACTAGGCTCTATTATTCAAAACTATGAAAGCTCTAATTCTCTCTGGTGGCAAAGGTACAAGGTTACGCCCTCTTACCTATACAGGGGCAAAACAACTCGTTCCCGTCGCCAATAAACCGATCCTTTGGTACTGCATCGAAAGTATTGTCGCCGCAGGTATTACTGATGTTGGTATTGTCATCAGTCCCGAAACTGGCGATGAAGTAAAAAGCAAAACAGGTAATGGCGATCGCTTTGGTGCAAATATTACATATATTTTGCAAGATAAACCCTCAGGCTTAGCCCATGCTGTCAAGATCTCCCAATCATTCCTTGATGAAGAATCTTTCATAATGTTTCTTGGTGACAATCTAATCGAATCGCAATTAGATACTTTTTTGACTATTTTTAACCAAAAACAGCTAGATGCATTGATCTTATTGCGCCAAGTCGCTGATCCTAGTGCTTTTGGCGTGGCAACTGTTGATGCTGATGGCAAAGTGATCAAACTAGTCGAAAAACCTAAACAGCCTGAATCAAATCTAGCTTTGGTCGGGGTCTATTTCTTTAAAAATACAATTCATGAGGCGATCGCTCAAATTGCTCCATCAGCTAGAGGCGAACTCGAAATCACTGATGCGATCCAAAAATTAATCGATACTGATAAAAAAGTTGAAGCCTCAGAACTAGAAGGCTGGTGGCTTGATACAGGCAAAAAAGACGATATTCTTGCCGCCAACCAAATTGTGCTAGATGCCAGACTCAAATCCAAAAATTTAGGTGAAGTCGATGCTGCTAGCAATATCAGTGGGCGCGTCGAAATTGGCAAGGGTTCTCAAGTGATTAGCTGTAAAATTCGCGGTCCTGTTGTGATTGGCGAAAATTGCTATCTCGAACATGCTTACATTGGTCCTTATACCAGTATTAGCGATCGCGTCAGGATTATCGATACCGATATTGAACATAGCGTCATCCTTAGCGACACCCAAATCACAGGTATCCATCAACGCATTGTTGATAGTGTGATTGGTCAAAGGGTATCAATGAAGGTTTCACCGAAGCGCCCACAGGCTCTAAGGTTTCTTGTTGGCGATGACTCTCAGCTTGAGATTATGTAAAAAGGAGGACTCTGCCAATGGTATTCTCATCCATAGTTTTTAGTCAGCTTCTTGCTGTTAGCAATGAAATGCCATATGTTAGACCAACAAATGGAAGCAGTATAGAGTTTGTAATTAGCAAAAAATTGGTAAAAATCTAAATGAAAGCCGTAATTTTAGCTGGTGGGTTAGGGACTCGGTTAAGCGAAGAAACCCACCTCAAACCAAAGCCAATGGTGGAGATTGGTGGCAAACCGATTTTATGGCACATCATGAAAACTTATTCTGCCTACGGAATCCATGATTTCATTATTTGTTGTGGCTATAAAGGGTATGTAATTAAGGAATATTTCGCAAATTATTTTTTACACATGTCTGATATTACTTTTGACATGCAATCCAATCAAATGGAAGTGCATCAAAAAAAAGCAGAACCTTGGCGTGTGACCTTAGTGGATACAGGTGAAACTACTCAAACGGGTGGAAGGTTGCAAAGAGTGAAAAACTATGTAGGTAGTGAAACCTTCTGTTTTACCTATGGTGATGGGGTAAGTAATGTCAACATCAAAGAATTAATTTCTTTTCATCATCAGCAGAAACATCTAGCTACGGTTACAGCAGTCCAACCTCCTGGACGCTATGGAAATATTAATATAGAGCAAGGCTTGGTCTTAAATTTTCAAGAGAAACCTCAAGGGGATGGTGGATGGATTAATGGAGGTTATTTTGTTTTGGAACCAGAAGTATTTGATTTATTAGAAGGCGACCAGACCAGTTGGGAGTCAGAGACTTTACCAATGATTGCCCATAAACAGGAATTATCTGCTTTTAATCACCATGGTTTTTGGCAAGCAATGGATACCCTTAGAGATAAAAATTATTTGGAAAGCTTATGGGAAAATGCTAGCGCTCCTTGGAAAGTATGGTGATGAATTTAGAGTTTTGGCAAGATAAAAAAGTTTTAGTGACGGGGCACACTGGCTTTAAAGGCAGTTGGCTATCAGTTTGGCTACAAATTTTAGGAGCTAAGGTTGTTGGCTATAGTTTGCCACCCCATACACAGCCTTGTTTATTTGATTTAGCTCAGGTCAGCGATCGCATGACTTCGATAGTTGGTGATGTTCGAGATTTAGATCATCTTGTTAAAACAATCAAAAAATATCAGCCTGAAATTGTAATTCATATGGCAGCCCAAGCCTTAGTACGTGAATCTTACAAAAATCCTGCTGAAACCTATGCTGTTAATGTTATGGGTACAGTAAATGTGCTAGAAGCAGTGCGCCAAGTGGGAGGTGTAAAAGCTCTAGTTAATGTAACTTCAGACAAATGTTATGAAAATCGGGAATGGGTTTGGGGATATCGTGAGCACGAGGCACTAGGAGGTTACGACCCTTATAGCAACAGTAAAGGCTGCTCTGAGTTGGTAACATCGGCTTTTCGTAATTCATTCTTTCATCCTAGAGATTATGCACAACATGGAGTTGGTATTGCAACCGCTCGTGCAGGTAATGTTATTGGTGGTGGTGACTGGGCAAGCGATCGCTTGATTCCTGATATTCTCAAAGCTTGGCAGACTGGACAGAAGGTAATTATTCGCTATCCCCATGCAATTCGTCCTTGGCAACATGTGCTTGAACCTTTATCTGGCTACCTCACCTTAGCAGAGCATTTATATAATGATGGCGTAGGTTATGGAGGTGCTTGGAATTTTGGTCCTCATGAATCTGATGCTCAGCCCGTTGGCTGGATTATCGCGCAGATGGCAAATCTGTGGGGTAAAGAAGCAGATTGGGTTCAGGAAACTTCATTACAGCCCCATGAGGCTAACTATTTGAAATTAGATTGCTCTAAAGCGCGTAGTCAATTAAAATGGCAACCAAAGTTAGATGTAAAAACTGCTTTGGCTTGGGTTATTGACTGGACAAAATCTTTGCAATCTGGAGCAAATATGAGAGATATTACTGCTCATCAAATTAATCAATTTAGCCTTAAATAATTTTAGGGAAATCCAAATTTCAAAAAATATTAAATTGTTATGCCCCAAGGAAAATGTCGATTTTGCAAAGCTAGTTTACAACATACATTTGTCGATTTAGGTATGTCGCCTTTATCTAACTCCTATTTAAAATTAGACCAGTTAAACAAAGCAGAGAAATTTTATCCTCTGCATACCTATGTCTGCGAACAATGTCTATTAGTACAGTTAGAGGAATTTGAATCCCCTGATCATATTTTTAGTGATTATGCTTACTTTTCGTCCTATTCAGATAGCTGGTTGAACCATTCTAAAAAGTATGTCGATCTGGTGATAGATAGATTTAGTCTCAATAAATCTAATCTAGTCATTGAAATAGCCAGTAATGATGGTTATCTTTTACAGTTTTTTAAAGAACACAATATTCCTATTTTGGGGATTGAACCAGCTGCCAATGTCGCTCAGGTTGCGGAGTCTAAGGGTATTCCTACGCTGGTTAAATTTTTTGGGGTGCAAACTGCACAAGAATTATTTGATATTGGCAAATCCTCTGATTTATTACTAGGAAATAATGTCTTAGCTCATGTTCCTGACATTAATGATTTTGTGGCAGGAATAAAAATCATTTTGAAGCCTGAGGGAGTCTTAACTATGGAGTTCCCTCATTTATGGCAATTAATTAGCCAAAATCAATTTGACACTATTTATCATGAGCATTTTTCCTATTTGTCTTTTACCACTGTAGAAAAAATATTTGCTTGTCATGGTTTAACTTTATTTGATGTTGAAGAACTATCTACTCACGGCGGTTCACTGCGTATATATGGTATGCATGAACACAATCAAAAATTTATCGTTAGCGATCGCGTTAGATTATTAAAACAAAAAGAGCATCAAGCTGGGCTAGACAAAGTTGATACTTATCTTCAGTTTAGTAATCAAGTAATGTCCACTAAACACAAGTTACTCAGTTTCCTAATTGAACTCAAAAACAATGGTAAAACTATTGTTGGTTATGGCGCTCCAGCTAAGGGTAATACGCTGCTAAATTATTGTGGTATTCGCACAGATTTACTTGAATACACATGCGATCGCAGTCCCCATAAACAAGGATTATTCTTGCCAGGAACGCATATTCCGATCTACTCTCCTGACAAGATCGCAGAGACCAAGCCCGATTATGTACTCATCTTGCCTTGGAACCTCAAAGATGAGATTTACTCTCAACTATCCTATATTCGTGAGTGGGGCGGCAAATTTATCGTGCCAATCCCAGAGGTAGAGGTGTTGGAATGAAATTTATAGAAACTAAGCTCAAGGGAGCTTATGTGATCGAAATCGAACCAATCTCTGATAATCGCGGTTTTTTTGCACGATCTTGGTGTCAGCAAGAATTTAGTGATCGTGGTTTAAACCCTAACTTAGTGCAGTGCAATATTTCTTTTAATACTAAGAAAGGCACTTTACGCGGAATGCACTATCAATGCAAGCCCCACGAAGAGGCAAAATTAGTTAGATGTACTAGAGGCTCAATCTATGATGTAATCATTGATATTCGTGACGATTCATCTACTTTTAAGCAATGGTTTGCGGTTGAGCTAGGTGCAGATAATCATAAAATGTTATATATTCCTGAAGGATTTGCCCATGGATTTTTAACTTTAGAAGATAACACTGAGATCTTTTATCAAATGTCTGATTTTTATCATTCAGATTCATCTAAAGGTATTAGATGGGATGATCCAGCCTTTGCCATTCAGTGGCATGGTACGAATCAAACGATAATTTCTGCAAAAGATCTCAGCTATCCCTTGTACAAATTTCATAGCTAAGATGTATTTTCAACCAAATAAACACAAGTGAAACCGCGCATTTATTACACTAAACCATCCATCACTGAGCTAGAAGTCGAGTATGCCACTGATGCTGCTCGAAATGGTTGGGGCGATCGCTGTTACGAATACATCAATCTTTTTGAAGAAGCTTTTAAATCACACTTAGGTGTGGAATATGCGATCGCTACTTCAAGTTGTACAGGTGCATTGCATATGGGTATGTCGGCACTAGGGATTGGTGTAGGTGATGAGGTGATCATGGCTGACACCAACTGGATCGCAACGGCTGCCCCGATAGTGCATTTGGGAGCCAAACCGATATTTGTAGATATATTGCCAGACAGTTGGTGCATCGATCCAGACTTAGCAGAAGCGGCAATTACACCAAGAACCAAGGCAATTGTAGCGGTTCACTTATATGGCAATTTATGTGACATGAATCGGTTGTTGGCAATCGGTGAAAAGTATGGCATTCCCATCATTGAGGATGCGGCTGAGGCGATCGGCTCTGTCTATCATGGTAAGCGGGCTGGCAGCATGGGTAAGTTTGGTAGTTTTTCGTTTCATGGTACGAAAACGCTGACTACTGGTGAAGGGGGGTTGTTTGTTACCAATGATACTGACCTCTATGAAACTGTGCTTACACTTTCCAATCATGGGCGTGCTAGAGGACAAACCAAACAATTTTGGGCAGATATGGTTGGCTTTAAGTATAAAATGTCTAATATTCAAGCGGCGATCGGCTACGGTCAAATGCAACGCATTGATCAACTAATTAATCGAAAACGCGAGATTTTAAAATTCTATAAGGATCATCTTGAGTATCTTGATGGTATATCCATGAATCCAGAACCAGAAGGAACGATCAATGGTGCATGGATGCCCACAATTGTTTTTGATAAAGAAACTGGAGTTACTCGCGAGAACTTACAGTCTATTTTTCAATCAGAAAATATAGATGCAAGAGTATTCTTTTATCCTCTATCGAGTTTATTGATGTTTGAGGATACAGAAGCTAATATTAATTCATGGAATATTCCATCGCGATCAATTAATCTACCTAGTTATCACGATATTAATCAACAAGAATTATCTTCTGTTATAGACTGCATTTCCAATAAATTGAAAATCTATCTAAATGCTAAATAGTTTACTTACAAAAAACCAAGTAGCAGATTTTAAAGAACATGGCTACGCTGTAATCAAAGGATTCTACGACTGTAGGTTAGAAATAGAGCCTATACAATACGGTATATGGAAAATCTTAAAAATTCTTTTTGCGAAATATCATATTGAAATTGAATCTAAAGAATTTTCTCCTGACACCTTTGATTATGGCTATCAAAAACTAATTACTGTTAATCGTAAATATGGTGGTGAAGTGTATGATGCCATTAAACAAATACCTGCTTTTATGCGTTTGATTAGTTTAGAAAAAAACGATCAAATATTTATGCAGCTACGAAATACAAATACTCCAGCAATTGCCGCAGCAGGCTATGGCATTCGTATTGATAACCCTCATGAAGAAAAATATCGTTCTTTATGGCATTATGAATATCGAGATCAGTTGAGAAGTATAGATGGAATAGTTTTCTGGAGTCCACTAGTTAGTCTAACTTCTGAGATGGGACCAGTGCAAATCTGTCCAAGATCTCATTTTGGTGGGTTGCGTCGATCATATTTAAATGATCCAGACAATCCTGAAAAAACAGGAGCATATGCAATGCGCCTAGAAAATGAAGAAGCTTTAATTGCTCAGTATGGTATTGTCGCTCCACTTTCTGAACCTGGAGATATGGTATTAATAGATTTTCTTACTTTACATTCATCAGGTGTTAATATATCCGAAAGGTCTCGTTGGAGTATGCAATTTAGGTACTTTAGTTTTGAAGATCCTAGTGGAATTAACATTAATTGGACTGGCTGTGTCGCTAATGGTATACAACTTAAAGATATTCATCCTGAATTAGTTATAGATTAAAGTTATATCTTCATCCAATTATTTCTAAATCCTAAATCAACTACTATGATCAACTGTGCATTAACTGGAAAGCCTTTACTCAACCCCATTTATCAATCGCAGGGTAATCTATCTGTTACATCGTTAAGTCAAACCTATGAAGGTAAAACAGTTGTCTATTTTAATGAAGAGATAGGACATCTACAAACTAAAGAGATCGAAAACATTGATGTTTACTATGACAAACAATATCAATTTTTTAATCAGAGCGATGAAGATGACATTTTATATAAAGTAGTTGATGGCAAAAAAATCTTTAGACAAGAGCATCAAGTAAATACTTTACTATCAAAGATTAACTTTGAAGATGGGATGCAAGTCTTGGATTATGGTTGTGCTAAGGGTACGGTAATGAAGCGTCTATGTCTTCTAAATCCGTCTGTTGAGACATATCTATTTGATGTAAGTCAAATGTATGTAAACTTATGGGAAAAGTTTTTACCATCAGATAACTATGCTTCCTACAAAACAAAGAAAGAGTGGAATAAGAAATTTGATGTGGTTACATCTTTCTTTGCTTTTGAACATACCCCAGATCCAATTAAAGAATTACGTAATATTAATAATTTACTGAAAGATGGTGGATATTTTTATTGTATTGTGCCTAACATTTTTGAGAATACAGGTGACTTTATAGTTGCCGATCATGTCCATCATTATAGTGATGTATCTTTGAAATATCTATTTGCAAAAGTAGGTTTTGAAACTATCGAAATTGACATTTCGTCACATTTTGGTGCTTACATTGCTATAGGTAAAAAGGTTTCACAGGAATCACTAGACTTAAAGATTAATTCGATAGATTTGGCAAATGTGGTAAATGCTGCGAAAAAAACAGCTAATTATTGGAATACTTTACAAGATAAAATTTGTCAATTTGAGGAGTCTGTAAGTGGACAAAAAGCTGCTATATACGGAGCTGGAGTTTATGGTAGTTTTATTGCCACATGCCTTAAGAATTTAGATAATGTCCAATACTTTATCGACCAGAACCCTCTTTTGCATGGAACAACAACTTTTGATAGACCAATTATTTCTAATAATGATTTGCCTGAATATATTCAGGTTGTCTATGTGGGGCTAAATCCTAAAATTGCGAAACAGGTTGTAGAAGGTTTTTCAGAGTGGCAAGAAAAGATGTCTTCTATACTCTTTTTATAGTTATAGCTTTAGGCTTTCATTTTAGACTTATTTAAAACGACTTAGTTTTGATATTGAGCAGTATGACTAATTATTCACATTTCAACAAATTGTTAGGCATGATCTACCAGAAAGCACCTCTTCAAAAGAAAAAGTTAGAGAGGTATCTAGGTGAACAAACTAGTTCCTTTTTTAGAGAGGCAGAAGATTTCACTGTTCAATACGCTAGGTATCTAGATAGTCAAAATATTCCCTTTGAGTATGCAGTAAATGCATATTTAAAGATGTGTAGTGATATGCTAAGGTGTCAAGTATCCTTTATGAGATTGGGTAAATATCCAGTAAAGGTTTCCAGAGAAACATTTGACAATGTATACAACAATCCTCAAGAGATGAAGTCATACATGATTGGTTTGGCAATATCACAATTCTTATGGACAAGCCATTATAAAATTTTTTCTTTCTTAAAACTAGCTCTACAAAATTACGCTGAACATACAACAAGCTATCTTGAGATTGGACCTGGTCATGGTTTGTTCTTAAGTGAAGCTGTAAACATACTTAAAAAATGTAAAAAGTATATCGCTGTAGACATTAGCCCTACATCTATAGAGATTACCAAATCAATTATGCAAGAATTACATGCTAATGATAAGTTAGATATAAGCTATTACAATGAAGATATGCTGTCATTGAGTCTCGAACATAAGTATGACTTTATAACGATGGGTGAAGTAATTGAGCATGTAAGTTTCCCTGTAAGACTTTTAACACAATTTTACAACTTACTAACAGAGAACGGTAGAGGATTTATCTCGACTTGTGTGAATTGTCCAGCGATTGACCACATATACCATTTTCATTCAGTAGATGAAATAAGAGAAATGTTTAGCTTGTGTGGTTTAGAAATTTTAGACGAGAGAGTTTGCCCAGTAGAATCTCTACCAATGGAAGAAATAATCAAACGCAAAATCACTATTAACTACTGTGCGATCGTATGTAGGAGGAGAGATAATGAGCAAGTTTGAGCAAATTCAGGTAGGAGACAAAGCCAAAATAAAACATAAAGTTCTACAAAGTGATATTGATAAATTTGTAGAACTTACAGGTGATGATAATAAACTGCATACAGACAAAAATTATGCAGCTAAAACCACATTTAAAAAGCCTGTTGCACACGGAATGTTAGGCGCATCATTTATCTCTACAATTATTGGCACAAGGCTGCCTGGAGATGGGGCATTGTGGTTTTCGCAGAGCTTAGATTTTCTCATGCCTGTACGAGTTGGAGATGAATTAACCGTTACAGCCGAGGTTATAAAGAAATTTGATAAACTACAAGCAATTGAGATTCAGACTGATATATATAACCAAGACAAGCAAAAAGTAACGACTGGTATAGCTAAAGTAAAGATAATAGAAGAAGTTATCCCAACAGAAGAACAAGAGGTTGCTACATCTAAAAAAACTAGGGTTGCTTTGGTAGTTGGTGCTACAGGTGGCATAGGAACATCTACTTCACTAATTTTAGCAAAAGAGGGATTTGATATTTTAATCCACTACTTTAGTGATCATTCAGGTGCATTAAAGTTGAAGGAAAAAATACAGCAATTAAATGTAAAAGCTGAGATTTATAAAGCAGATGTAACTAAAGAAGATGAGGTAAAAGAATTAATTGAATTTTTCAAGCGCAAGTTTGAAGCTTTAACAGTTTTTGTCAATTGTGCCACAATTAATTTGCCCAATATTAAAATCGAGAACTTAGATTGGGAAGATATACAAAAACAAATTGATATTAATATTAAAAGTAATTTTTTCCTATTAAAGCTTTGTCTTCCAATTATGGAGAACTTCAAGTATGGAAAGATAATATTCCTAGAAACACAGGCTGTTGAAGGTACTCCGCCTTTAGATTGGCTACCTTATATTACAGCAAAAGCTGCTTTATACGGTTTTGGGAAGTCGCTAGCGGTAGAATTAGCTGCAAAAGGTATTCGCGTTAACTTTGTTTCACCAAGCATGACAGAGACTGAATTAATTGCAAATATCCCAGAGAAAGTTAGGTTGGTTACAGCAGCGAAAACACCGCTACGGAGATTGGCAAATCCTGAAGATGTAGCCAATGCGATCGCTTTCCTAGCATCCGACAAGTCTGATTTTATGACTGGAGAGACTTTGCGTGTGAATGGAGGACAAGTAATGATTTGATATATTACCTAAAATAAAGACATAGTTATTGATTGTCGATATTTTATTCAATATTTTTTGATATTTAAAATTAATGATTGGACTTATATTGATTTGCTTTAAATTTATGAGAACACTGGTACTTAAGGATTTAAAATATACGGAAATATTATCCAACAATAAAGTGTTAGGTGAAAGTCTAGCAAATTTACCTATGTATACAATATCTGTGTTGTCTAACATAATTACATCACAGCTTAATGATATTTTAGAATTTGCCATCAGAAGTCAAGGAATTAATGCAAAAGTCAATTCTGGAGACTACGATAATATTGTTCAGAATAGTGCAACCTATGCCAAATCTAATGTGGTAATTGTTTTTTGGGAATTAGCGAACATAATAGATGGTCTGCAATATAAATCCTTAACAATGACTTCAGATGAAATTGCAGCACTTATAGTAAAAGTAAAGCAAGAAATTGATTTTGTATTTTATTCTTTGTCTACAACACCTTTAGTGATTTTCAATCAATTTAGCACATTAATATTTAATCAACATTTTTTGCGTGTAAACCAATTTGATGAAATTTGTAATGAACTAAACCAATATATTAGTAGCAATATTCCAAGCAACTTCTTTTTAATACCTATAGATAAGTTATTTGCCCAAGTCTCTATAGCAAGAAGTGTAGATCTTCGTTACTACTATTCCTCTAAGGCTCTCTATAGTATAGATTTCCTTAAATGTTATGCACAATTTATATCTCCTCTTATTCTTTCCGTTAATGGCAAAAGTAAGAAGGTACTAGTTTTAGATTGTGATAATACATTGTGGAAAGGTATTATTGGGGAAGATGGATTAGAAGGGATTTCCTTATCTACTAATGATAAAAATGGTGTTTTTTTTGAAGAGGTACATCATTTAATTAAAAATCTGTCAAACGATGGAGTCATGGTTTGTTTATGCAGTAAAAATAATCAATCGGATCTAGATGAGATATGGAAATCTAGATCCGATTTTGCTTTGGATGAAAGGGATGTTTTTGCAAAAAAGATAAATTGGCAGAGCAAAGATAAAAACTTACAGGAATTAATTGAAGATTTAAATGTTGGTGCTGATAGTTTAGTTTTTGTAGATGATTCATCATTTGAGATAAGCTGTGTTGAAAGTAGTTTACCAGAAGTTACAACTCTACAAGTTCCTAAGCCACTTCATACTTATCCTTCTTTATTTCGAGAAACCACTTCGCTATTTTTTAAGCTATCTCAAACTGCTGAAGATAACAAAAGGATAGAAATGTATCATTATGAGGCTCGGCGAAAGAATGAAAGAAAAAAGTTTGCATCAATAGATGAATACTTAAGTTCATTAGAGCTTAAACTATCGATTCATATTAATCATTCAGAACATCTAACAAGAGCATCTCAACTTACTCAAAAGACCAATCAATTTAATCTCACAACTAAACGATATACAGAAACAGAAATTAAAGGTTTATTAGAAGGCGGCGATCATCGTATCTATGTTATGGAAGTAAGCGACAAATTTGGAGATTATGGTCTTACAGGGTTGGCAATCATCGCTATCAATCATACCGAAGCAGAAATAGATACATTCTTATTGAGTTGTAGAGTATTGGGACGTAATATAGAAATTAACTTTGTTAACTTTATTATTAATGACCTAAAAGAATTAGGTGTAAATCATATCTTTGCAAATTATGTGAAAACCCCTAAGAATATGCAAGTAGCTAACTTCTATGAAAAAAATGGCTTTGATATTTTATCTGCTAGTGATTCTAGGACTGAATATCGTTTATTATTAAATTCACTATAAGAATGATTTTTTTGTTTTTAAGTTTATTTTTAAATAGTTTGTATAACAACGTTGAGTTAAATATGATTGACAAAAGAATTAAACAAGTAATGGCGGCAGTGTTTGAGATTGAAGCTGATTCTATTTCTGAAGATGCTTCTCCAGATACCATTGAAATTTGGGACTCCTTACACCATATGAATTTGGTGGTTGCATTGGAGGAGGAGTTTACAGTTGTTTTTGATGATGAGCAAATTGGTGATTTATTAAACTACAAGCTAATCAAACTTGCCATTTCAGAATTTATAAACTCTTAATTATGTTGTTGAAGAACATTAAACATCAATTTAGGCTTTGGCTCAATACTTTTAAAATTGCCTATCGTTATGATGTGCTTATAGAGAAATCAGTCACTCTGAAGTATATAGACACTATTTCATTTGGACATAAGTGTACTCTCCAATCTGGTGTCTACATTTATGGTTCTAGACGCGGGATGAAGGTGGTTTTGGGTGATGATGTTGCTATAGGGATGGGAAGTACTATATTAGGAGAAGGCGGAGTCGAGATTGGAGATGCTACACATTTTGGACCTAATGTAGTTTTGACGACTCAATATGGAAATAGAAGTACAAGTTCTCTTGCGGAAACCTCCTTAAAGTATCAACCTGTTAAAATCGGGAAAGGAGTATGGATAGGTGCTGGTAGTATCATTATGCCAGGCACAGAATTGGGAGATTACTGTAGTGTAGCGCCCAATTCTGTAGTATATGGAAGGTGGACAGACAGCAACATACAACTTATGGGTAATCCTGCTAGAAAGCGGAAGTTCTAAATAAGTTTATCTAAATATGAAGATTGTTATATCTCAACCAATGTATTTCCCTTGGGTCGGAATGTTCGAGCAGGTGAATTTATGTGATGCTTACGTAAATTATGATGATGTGCAGTTTTCTAAAGGTAGTTTTACTAATCGTGTACAGATCAAAACTAATTCATCAAGAGGATTTAACTGGCTTACAGTGCCTCTAAAAAATTTAAAACTAGGTGTTTTGATTAATGAATTAGAGATAGATAATCAAAGGGATTGGCAAAACCAACATCTAGAATTGCTTAAACAATCTTATAAAAATGCACCTTATCTTAAGGAAATGCTAGATTTAGTAACTAATCTTTTTGATTGCCATCTTAATACTATTTCAGAAGTCTCTATGAAAAGTATAGAACTTAGTATGAATTACTTTGATATTGCAAAAGATAAAAGTTTTTACACTGCTTCTAAACTGGAGATAGAAGGTAGTAGTTCTGAGAGGGTATATCAGATAGTTAAATATTTAAATGGGACTCATTACATTACTGGACATGGAGCTAAAAATTATTTAGATCATTCTCTTTTCGAGAATAACGGTATTAGGGTAGAGTATATGAATTATCTCAAATTGCCTTACCCACAGCAATTTTCTACATTTAACCCTCATGTATCAATACTAGATCTTATTGCTAATATCGGTAAACAAGGGAAAGAATATATTAAGTCATCAACAATTTACTGGAAAGAATTTTTAGCATGAATCCTATTGAACAATTTGAGCAATCTAAGTCTATCAATATTGATGGTTTAGGCAAGGATGATAGAGCAAAGAGTTCGGCTATTCAGTTTATGCTGGATTCTGCACCGTATCAGTACACTTATAATTTTTCTTGGTTAGGTCGCCCAATAATACAATATCCGCAGGATATGTTGGCGATGCAAGAGCTGATCTGGAAAGTGCAGCCTGACTTAATTATTGAGACTGGTATTGCCCATGGTGGATCGCTGATTTTTTCGGCTTCGATGCTAGAACTTAATGCGGTTTGTGGTGGTTGCCAAGATGCGGAAGTATTGGGGTTAGATATTGATATTCGCACCCATAACCGAGAGGCAATTGAATCACATCCGATGTTTAAGCGAATTTCGATGATTCAAGGATCAAGTATCGCTCCTGAAATTATTGAACAGGTCAAAGCAAAAGCGGCTGGTAAGCAGAAAATTTTAGTATGCCTAGACAGTAACCACACTCACGATCATGTCCTTGCTGAGCTAGAGGCATATGCGCCACTAACTTCTGTGGGTAGTTACTGTATTATATTTGATACTGCGATCGAGGATTTGCCTAATGAAATGTTTGGAGATCGCCCTTGGGGAGTAGGCAACAATCCGAAAACAGCAGTGTGGGAATACCTCAAGTCGCATCCAGAGTTTGAAATTGATAAGATTATTCAACATAAATTGTTAATTACCGTTGCCCCTGATGGTTATTTGAAGAGAGTTAAATAATGACGCACAACATAGATGAGCTAGAAAAACAACCTTTAGTTAGTGTTGGTATTCCGACATATAATCGTCCAAACGGTCTTAAAAGAACTTTGGAATGTATTACTCAACAAACTTATCGAAATATTGAGATTATTGTGTCCGATAACTGTTCTATAGATCCAAACGTAGAAATAGTAGTTAAAGAATTTCAATCAAAAGACAATCGTATTTGTTATTTTCGGCAATTAGAGAATAAAGGAGCAGGATCTAATTTTTTATTCGTGCTTAAGCAAGCTATGGGTAAATATTTTATGTGGGCTGCTGACGATGATGAGTGGGAACCTGAATTCATTCAAGTATGTTTAGCCAATTTTGATGAGCACACGACACTTGTTTTCCCGAAAATGAAGCTTTTGTACAGAAATAATAATCTGATTGAAGAAATAGTTTTACCGAACATCTCTAGTAACAACTCAAGAGCAGAAAATGTGAATGCATTTTTAGATTCACCTGCACCCAGTATGTTTTATGGGGTACATCTCAAAGAATCATTAATACGGAATTATGAACAGAATTATGATGATTTTTACTTTGATTTTGCTGACTGCGCTATATTAACTAAAATTTTACTCAATGGACAAGTTGAAGTTTTAAACAGTCTGGATAAAGCGCTCTACATAGCTGGAGTAGATAATACAGAGTATGTTATTAAGGCTGTTGATTCAAGAGTAGATAGAATGCTTGTATACAGTCCATATATCATGAAACAAATCAGCTTAATTTTTGGAAGTTCTATTAGCTTAAAAGATAAATTTAAGCTTGTACGCAAAGTTCTAATTACGACTTCTCGATTATTTCTTTGGCATGAAAAGAACTATAAAGATATCAATATTTTCAACAAGCTTAAATTCTTTGTTGTTGAACTTCTAATAACATTCGATTCTAATTTAGTTTGGGTGGCAAAAAAGATTCGTTCAATAAAGTCTAAAAAAGTTAAATCGCCTAAGAATAACCTTCCTAATGGAGACAATAATGACTCTATCAAAGAACAAAAGAACTACTCTAAAACATCTTACTCTCAATCAGGTGAAGATTTAATTGTCAAGTTTATCTTTGATGCTATTGGAATCTCAACACCTTCTTACATTGATGTTGGGGCTTATCATCCAGAGCATCTTAGCAATACAGCTTTGTTTTATAAAAACGGTAGTAGAGGTGTAAACATAGAGCCTGATCCTACTTTGTTTGAAAGTTTTAAATTAGCGCGTTCAGAAGATATTAACCTAAACGTTGGGGTTGATGATGTGCAAGGAGAAAGAGATTTTTATATCATCTCAACTCCCACATTAAATACATTTTCTAAAGAAGAAGCAGAAAATTGCATACGAGAAAATAATCATCAAATAGTTGCGATCTCAAGAACTAAAGTAGACGTGATTTCAAATATCATACAGAACTATTGCAAAGGAATCTTTCCAGATTTCTTGTCTTTAGATGTAGAGGGACTTGACCTAAAAATTCTACAATCTATAAATTATGAACAGAGTTCTCCATTGATAATTTGTGTTGAAACTATTTCCTTTTCCGAAACTGGTAACGGAGTGAAAGATATACATATTATTCAGTTTTTAGAGAGTAAAGGGTACATGGTTTATGCCGACACATATATCAATACCATCTTTGTCAAGAAAGATAAGTGGGTACTTTGATAAAAATGTTTGGATTGATAATGATAAACATTTCAAATATTTTGGATAGACTGATGAGGGGCTCTGGATAGCTAATTAGTGATAGACCGATGAAGCCGTTGATTGGCGAGACTTTACAAGCAAATCGTAGCTAAAGCCTAGGATTGCTATCAGATATGGATTACAGCTTGATATCACTAATTAGTGAGCCAGTGCCGATGAGGAATTAAGTTTTAATTGAAATCAATGCCTGAAAGTGATCTCAATATTTAATTGAAGAGCATTGTAAGCTAGTATCCTGAGTCAATAAACACACATTAATGGTAAAACACTATTAGCATAGTGCATACGTTAGACTATCTTTTCAATATTATGAGGTCTTGACCGTCAATGAATCTGTCATTAGTTAATAAATATATTAGCCCTGAATTAAGGCATTTTTGGGAAATACTTCATGTTTTAGTCAGTCGAAACGTCAATGTGCGTTATCGAGGCTCAGTCTTGGGAATATATTGGTCATTATTCAACCCTTTAATAATGACTGCATTATATTCAGCCATCT
The DNA here is from genome assembly GCF_014696925.1 of Phormidium tenue FACHB-1050. Taxonomy (GTDB): domain Bacteria; phylum Cyanobacteriota; class Cyanobacteriia; order Pseudanabaenales; family Pseudanabaenaceae; genus Pseudanabaena. The sequence continues at coordinate 179,324 of NZ_JACJQY010000001.1, forward strand.
TCGGTAGTACATTTTCTAAGTATTACGGGTCAATTTGGAACTATATCCTAGCTGCTTTCACGGGTTTAGTAGTAATCAACTTCTTCTCTTCTTCTACATCACAGGCTCTAGTGAGTGTTGTTGGCAATGGTAGCTTACTAAATAAAATCCGCTTGCCTGTGAGCGTTTTTCCCGTCTCCATGATCGCCGCCAATATTTTTCAGTTTGTGCTGGGACCTTTTCTTCTACTGGCGATCGTTGCATTAATCAAATCAAAAAGCTTGATTAATGTTTTTGCTATATTTTTACCATTCATTGCATTGGTATTATTTTGTATTGGCGTAGGATTTTTTGTAAGTGCCTTGTATGTCTTTTACAGAGACTTGCCCTATTTTTATGAACTATTAGTCTTTATGCTCTGGATTAGTAGTCCTGTATTTTATCCCGCCGAAATTGTGCCAAAATCTGTACAGCCATTTGTGAATTTAAATCCCTTATCTCCAATTATTGAGAGCTTTCGTCAAATAACGCTCTCTGGCAATCTGCCAGATTTCACCCTGATCTTGACCGCACTCTTAAGTGGTATGATTTTTGCAGGACTGGGCTTCTTGTACTTTCAGCGATCTCGATCTCAGTTTATGGATTTACTTTAGATAGGGAATATTTGAATCTTAAGTTGATGCCCTAAAATTCGTCCATTTATTCATTTAGAGTATATAAAGCGTTGACACCACAAGAGTTTAGTTTGCTGCTTATGTCAGTTTTGGCGAGTGTGGGGGGGCAGTTTTTCTTGAAATTAGGCGCAATAAAATTGGGGAAAGTTAGTGCTAGCAATGCTCTTGGTCATATCCTCAGTATTATTACAATACCTGAATTAATTGGAGGGTTAGCATTCTATGGGCTGGGGGCTTTGACCTATATTCTCCTTCTTACTAGAGTTAATCTTAGTATAGCTGCACCCTCTGGCTCACTTATCTATGTTTTTTCTGTAATGCTTGGGTACTTCTTCTTCAAAGAATCAATACCTCCTAGTCGTCTATTTGGTTTGAGCTTTATTATGCTTGGAGTAATACTAGTAGTCTGGAAAAAATAGCTTTGTAATTGCAAAAAATTTCTCAAACTGTATATTCTTTGATATTATGATCTTCACGTTACATTTTCAAGGTTCACAATCGAAAATCATGGATTTACGATAGATGGAAGTTATTCGGCTAGATCAAGTTAGTTTGTGGCGCAGAACTCAAGAAGAGTTTTCCTACGATCTCAAGAAAACTATACTATCTATAGTAGAAGGCAAATATCGTCATCCCGAGAGAAAGCTAGTACTTGATAAAATTGACTTTGTGGTAGAAAAGGGTGAAAAAATCGGAATTATTGGTGGTAACGGTGCAGGTAAATCCACGTTACTAAAAGTGATTTCTGGCATTTTAGAACCCAAAATTGGCACTGTTAGGGTGCGTGGAAACATCGCACCCTTAATTGAATTGGGTGCTGGCTTTGATGCAGAAATTTCGGTCAAACAAAATATTCTCTTGTACGGTGTGCTTCTGGGCTTTTCTAGAGCAGAAATGGCAGAAAGAACAAAATCAATACTTGAGTTTGCAGAGTTAGAAGAATACGAGTATGTCCCAGTTAAAGGTTTATCATCAGGTATGGTGGCTAGGTTAGCATTTGCGATCGCTACAGATGTTCAGCCAGACATACTCATACTGGATGAAGTTCTGTCTGTAGGAGATGAGAGTTTTAAAAACAAATGTAAAAAACGTTTAGATAAGTTTTGGGATTCTCATGTGACTATCTTAGTTGTTTCTCATTCTATGGAGTTTATTCGTGAATCTTGTACTAAAGCAATTTGGATGAATAAAGGCACAATAGAATTAACTGGAGATGCAGATAAAGTGGTTGAGTCATATCTTAGTACTGTTAACCACACTGAATTGATTGTTTAATGATTGCCACTCTTCAAATATTTTATTGCGATAAATACAAACCATAAATTTCTTATCTAAATTAATTTAGTGGATTTGATCGGTTAATATTAAAACAAACTAGGTTAACTAATATATATTTATAATTCAACCTAATGTTTTGCATCAAACATTTAATGAATAACCTTTGAACCGCTAAGTATTTATGACGCAATCAAAACAAATAGAACTGGTACAACAACTCGAAGCAGCTCAACAAAGAATTGCAGCTATGGAAAGCAGTAAGTTTTGGAAGTTGAGAAATGTTTGGGTTAAATTTAAAAGGTTCTTAAAATCAGAGTCTAATCAACTTGATGAAGCTACAAAAGTCTTTGATTACCCAGTAATCTCCAATTTAGAAGCTCGTGATAATCCTAAGCCTGTTCAAATAGGCACTATAAACGAGCAACCACGTAATCAGTGGATTGAGCAACAACTTAGAGCATTACCCGCAGGATTAAGGATACTAGATGCTGGATGTGGGGAACAACAACATCGAAAATTCTGCCAACATTTAAACTATGTTGGGCAGGACTTTGATAGCTATCACGGACAGGGAGATCTCAAAGGATTACAGATGGGGAATTGGGATCAAAGTAATATTGATATCATTAGTGACATAGTCGCTATCCCTGAACCAGATCAATCTTTTGATGTTATTTTGTGTTCAGAGGTTTTTGAGCATCTCCCTGATCCATTAGGCGCTTTAAAAGAGTTTGAGCGTCTGCTTGTTTCAGGTGGCAAACTAATTTTAACAGCTCCATTTTGCAGCTTAACTCATTTTTCTCCGTATCATTTTTATTCAGGATTTAACAGATATTTTTATGAGGCAAACTTGAGAAAATATGGTTTGGAGATACTTGAGATTGAAGCTAACGGAAACTTCTTTGACTATGTAGCACAGGAGTTAAGACGTATAAATTATGTAGCTCAGCGATATGCCAACTATAATTTTTCTGAACTAGACCATAACACAATTTATCAATCATTATGTCTTTTAGAGATTATTAATCAGGAGCAAAATAATTCTGAAGAGTTATTATGTTTTGGTTATCACGTATTAGCAGAAAAAAGTATTAATCATTAGTATCACTTGATAAAGCCATGTTAAACATAATCATTTTTAGTAAAAATAGAGCTTGTCAGTTAGAGCTATTACTAAGAAGTTTAAAGATCTATCTTCAAGATTGGCAACTTTATTCTGTAAATATTATCTTCAGTTATACAAACAGAGAATATGAACAGGGATATGAAATAGTAAAAAAACAATTTCCATCATTCAACTATTTCCCAGAGTCTCAAGACCAATTTGTTGCTGATTCATTTAAACAATTAGTTTTAGAATGCTTTAAGAATGATCATCCTTACACAATGTTCCTCGTTGATGACTTAGTATTCAAGTCACCTGTTAATCTTGCAGACAATACATTTCAAACTTTTATTAATGACTCAAATATTCTTTGCTTATCACTAAGGCTTTCTCCTGATATTGAGTATTGTTACACATCAAATATTTTCTCTCCTCCCCCTCCATTCGACACAAATCTTGTATGGGATTGGCAAAAGCAGCCTAAAAACTCAGACTGGGGCTATCCTATGTCTCTTGATGGGCATATATTTAGAACTCTTGAAATATACGATCTTATTGAATCCAAGCGATCATTTAATAACCCCAACACTTTAGAAACTCAGCTAGCTCTGCGACCGATATCAGCGCACCAGATGATCTGTTACGCCGAGAGTAAGATTGTTAATATACCAGCTAATAAGGTTCAAAATATTTATAGTAATCGTCATGCTCAGATGAGTGATTTGAATAATTTGAATCAACATTTTTTAAATGGCTATCGTCTAAGCTTAAAACCTGTTCTAGAAACTAAAAATATTTCTGTTCATCAAGAAATTCCATTGCAATTCTTTAATCCATTTCAAAATATTTCTAGTCTTGTAGTTGGCATTTTATGTCGAAACGATATTCTCCGATTGGTCTATCAAATTGAGTCTTTACTCTGCCAATCAATTTTACCTGCAACCATAATTTGTATACTTAATGAAGAGTCTTCATGTCTAGAAAGCTCAAAAGTTATTGAATTAACAAAAAACTTCTATTTCAATATAGAAGTAACAGTTAATTACAATACTGAAGAAGCAGCAGATACAAGCCAAAGCGTTAAAAGAGAAAATAATTTTGTTTTCCTAGATGTTGACAAAAATATATCATCCACTTTTATTGAGGATTATCTCAATGAAACTAGTAATCTTGAAGATATAGACTTCTACAATCTGCAACAAACCAAACATGAAAAGGAATATCTAGCCTCTAATCTAGAACAACTTAAGTCTCAGTTTCGATATCAACTTGAAATTACAAATCCTCAGTTACAACAAACCAAATTACAGCTACAACAAACTGAATCTCAACTACAACAATCCAGATCTCAACTCCTCCTAACTGAATCGCGACTACAACAAACTAAATCTCAACTACAACAAGAAAAAATTAACTTAAAGGCTATTCAAAGTAGTAAATTCTGGAAAATTAGAGAGAAATGGTTCGAGATCAGGAAAAAAATAGGTGTGAGGAATGAAGATCAGGGTTTTTCATTGCTGACTCTTTACAAAGTTTTTGACAATAAATTCAATATTAGTACTAACGCTAAGAAAGATAATTTAGTGGTCATTGAGCAAGAACAGTGGTCTCGTGACTTACCTCTAGTTAGTGTGATTATTCCTTGTTATAACTATGGCAAATATCTAGAAGAAGCGATTGATTCAGTCTTAGCTCAAACTTACACAAATTTTGAAATAATTGTTGTTGATGATGGTTCGACTGAGCCAGATACAATAATGTTGTTAAGAAATTTAAACAAGCCTAAAACAAAGATAGTTAGGACTAATAATTTCAAGCTTCCAGCCACTCGTAATAATGGGATTAAAGAAGCGAAAGGAAAATATATTTGCTGTTTAGATGCTGATGATTTGCTTAAGCCTACCTACTTAGAGAAATGCTTGTTTAGGCTCGAATCTGAAAATGTAGATGTTTGTTATACATGGGTTCAAGAATTTGGTGATAGTCAAGCTGTCATACCAACTAAAGAATTTGATATTGATACTTTAATGGTTCAAAATTGCCTACATGTTTCAGCAGTTTTCAAGCGTAGTATTTGGGAGGCTGTAGGAGGCTACAACGAGTCGATGGTTGAGGGCTATGAAGATTGGGATTTTTGGTTGGCGATCGCTAAAATTGGAGGATCGGGCTCTAAAATTGATGAGCCCCTATTTTTGTACCGAAAGCATGGACGTTCAATGATATCTTCTGCACTTGAAAAACATGATGCTTTATACAAACAAGTGAAGGATAATCATAAAAACTTGTACCTTAACAACAGATTTGTTAGAGAGATTAAGCGTAATCGAAAGAAATATATTGTTAATAATAGCTTCGCTAATTTACGTCTTTCTTTTCAAGAAAGTTCTATTAAAGAGTGTAAGAAAAATAATATTTTATTTGCTTTACCTTGGATGACAACTGGAGGCGTTGACACAGTAATTTTGCAACTAATTAAAACATTAAAAACTCAAAGCTTTGATGTAACAATTTGCACAACATCCCCAGTAACTCTGGACATGGGTGATAACACTTCAAAGTACGAAGAGTTAACTACAAAAATATACAATCTATGCAAATTACTTAAGCCTGAAATCTGGAAAGAACTAGTTTTTTATCTAATTGAATCCAAAAGTATAGGAATTATTTTTCTTTCTGGATCAACCTATCTTTACGACATATTGCCAGATATTAAAGATAAGTTTCCAGACATTAAGATTGTTGATCAACTATATAATGAATTTGGACATATCAATAACAATCGTAGATACTCAAAATTTATTGATATGAATATTGCTGAGAATGAAGCAGTTGAAAATTGTCTTTTATTAGACCATCAAGAGCAATCCGATAGGGTTCGTCTAATTAATAACGGAGTCGATACCGATTATTTCAATCCTAATGTAATCAATAGTATTGAATTAGTTGATAATTTGGTTCCTAAAGATAAGTTTGTCATTTCTTTTTTAGGCAGATTTTCACAAGAAAAGTGTCCCAAACTATTTGTGGAAATTGCAAATCACTTTAAAAATGATGATTCACTTTATTTTGTTATGGCTGGCAACGGCAATTTGTATCATGAAACATTAGAGCAAATAAAAAGATATGGATTAGAGAGTAAAGTATATCTACCTGGATTTGTAGACACTAGAGACTATCTAAAAATTTCTAATTTACTTATTTTGCCATCTGAAATTGATGGGAGACCAAATGCTGTTCTAGAGAGCTTATCGATGGCTGTACCTGTTATCGCCTCATCAGTTGGAGGATTGCCGAAAATCATTAAGGATGAATACAATGGATTTCTATGTGCATCTGGTGATATAGAAAGCTTTGTAAACTGCATTCAAAAGGTGCTTGCAAATGAGGAGCTTTATCTAAGTATGAGAAAAAATGCCAGGAATTACGCTGTGCAATATCTTGATATTAATATTGCCCAAAACAAATATATAAGCTTGTTTGAAAAATTATTGCTTCAGAATAATTGCTAACTTTGTTAGCAATTAATATTAATCATGAATAAAGAAAAAATCATCCTTTATCAAAGGTCTACATAGTGAAAATTGGAATAACTGGAGCAACAGGATTTTTGGGATCATATTTGCTGAAGTATTTAATGAATCTAGAAAAGTATGAATTATATGCTTTAAGCAGAACTATATCATCAGAAAAAATTAAAAGCTTTAACAGTGTAGTTTGGATTGAAGGGGATTTAAGCTCAAATCAAATTTGTGCAGATTTTGTCAAAAATCTTGATCTAATTATTCATCTTGCACATACCAACACGCCACTTACTTCAAATCGAGATATTTCTAGTGACACCTTACTTAACTTAGTCCCTACACTTAATTTATTGCAGGCAGTTCGAGACTATGGAGCATCTCCTAACATAATTTATGCTAGTAGCGGAGGGGCTATTTATAAGCCTTCTCTAAATTGCCTATCTTTTAAAGAATCTGATCCCTGCGAACCTTCATCTTCTTATGGAATTCAAAAACTTACAGTTGAAAATTATTTGCGTTTGAGTGCAGAACAAAACTGGTTAACAGCTACTTGCCTCAGAATCGGTAATCCCTACGGAGTTTTACTAGCATCAGAGCGTATGCAAGGTTTAATTGGAGTAGCTTTAAATAAAACTCTTAATCGGCAACCAGTTAAAATTTACGGAGATCCTAATAATGTAAGAGACTACATTCATTTAGAGGATATGTGTCGTATGTTTGAGTTGGTTATACATCAAAGATCCTCCTTTGAAGTTTACAATGTGGGAAGTGGAACAGGCTATTCCGTCAATCAAGTCCTAGACTTAATCGAGAAATTTACTGGTATTGTTATGACAAAAGAAATATGGCAAGCAAACCAGACTACTAATCAATTGCCGTCATGGACAGTGCTAGACATAAAAAAATCCTATGAGAATTTAGCATGGGAGCCTTTAATTAAACTTGAACAAGGTTTAAAAGCCTTATGTGAGCAAACACTATGGAATCATCAGTAAAGGTTTCGGTTTTACTCCCTGTTTATAATGGGGGGGCAACCTTATCTCAAGCGATCGCATCTATCCTTTCTCAGGATATGTCAGAGTTTGAATTAATAATCATTGATGACTGTTCCACTGACAACTCTACTTCTGTTATTCGTCAATACGCGGATAAGGATTCAAGGATCATCCTGATTTTTCATGAAGTCAATATTGGACTAGCTAAAACCTTGAATGAAGGACTTAAATTAGCGAAATCAGATTTTGTTGCAAGAATGGATCAGGATGATGAGTCTTTACCCCAGCGTCTTAGAATTCAACTTGATTATATGCTTAGTCATCCAGAATTTGCCGTTGTTGGTAGCTACGTTTATCATATGGGTGCTAAGCAAGAGTTTGATCGTTTAGTAGAACTTCCATCTAATTCTGAACAAATCAAACAAACCCTTTTGCAATACAACTGTATGTATCATCCTTCAGTGATGATGAGACGTAATAAAATTTTAGAGCTTGGTGGTTATAAAGCTGAATTTAAGAATGCGGAGGATTACGATTTATGGTTGCGAGTTAGTAAATTATATCCATTATCTAATATTTCCGAACCATTATTACGATACAGATTTTCTGTCTCAGGAATGACATTAAGCCGAAAATGGGAACAATTATTTTATGTTTATCTTGCACAGTCAGCTCATACAAATGAGAATGCTTCAATTGATCTGATAAATTCAAAAGCACAAGAAATGTTAAAACAAATAGACAAAGTCTACTTTCTCGAACAGGTTGCTAATGGTACGATCTTGGAATTATTAAATCTTAAATTATGGAAAGATGCTATTTATTTAGTATGGAATTTCTCTACTGATATTGGATTTAAGAAATCAGTACGTTTGTTAATACGCGTTATTAAATTTGGCTTATACTAGATTTTTCTGAGTATTGTTAGAAAATCTCAGAAGCAGACAATAACGAGCATTAATTTTAACGAATTTATATATTGTTTTTGGGACGCAAATAAGATACCATCTATTATCAAAGTCTAAAATATTCACGCCGAGCTCAATTTTTTATGGAAAAATTAATTAAATCTATTCAATCTTTATTTTTACCTAAGTCAAACGCTATTAGTGCGCCAATATCTGATGACAAAGAAAAAATAATGTACAAACAGATTCAAGAATGTAGAGATACGCATGATGTTCTTCTTGGATCAGATGTAACCTATTTTGACTTGGCGGAACCCGCTATGGATGATCAGTGGAATGAGTATATCTATCCAAACATTAAAGATTGTGATTTAAGTATTTGTATTGATCTTGCTTCAGGACACGGTCGCAACACAAATAAATTGAGAGAATATGCAAAAGAGATCCATCTTGTTGATGTCAATAAAAGTTGCATAGATGCTTGCAAGAAAAGATTTGGAGAGAGGGACGAAAAATGCGCTTTCTTTTACTACGTGAATGATGGTCATACTTTGAAAGAGATCAGTAGCCATTCTATTCAATTCATCTACTCTTGGGATGCAATGGTTCACTTTGACAAATTAGTAGTCAAAGAATATGTTAAAGAGTTTTGCAGGGTTTTGCGATCTGGTGGATTTGGATTTGTCCATCATTCTAATTATGGTGTTATCAATTCAAGTAATGAATGGATGCAAAATCCTGGCTGGAGAACCAATATGACAGCACAACTATTTGTTGAGTATTGTAGTGAAGCTGGACTAAAAATCGTCAAACAACAACTTATTAACAATGATTTAGACTGTATATCTATTTTTTGCAAACCATGATCATGGAAAAAGCACAACAAAACAAGCTTAACAATCTATACTCTTATTTGTTATTGTTTCTATTTGTTTCTCCTAGCATATTGTGGATCAGCCTTGATCAACGTGTTTGGCCTTGGGATCAAGCTTGGTATGGGCAGGTTTCTGTAGAATTATTTTACAAACTAACTCATTCACCTATATCTTGGGCTAAAGATATGATATCAGCCTTCGGAATTAAAGCGCCGGGAACTGCTTGGCTGGGACAACTATTTGTTCCTATTGGCAATCTTATTGGCTCAATTGAAATTGGATTACTTGCATCAACAGTATTGACCCAATTCTGCTCTTTAGTACTTATTTATCAAATAGTATCAAAACTAACAAGCAGTCGCTTAATCACAATTATTTGTTGTCTTTTTGCCGCTTCATCACCTTTATCCGTTGCATTAACCCATCAGTATCTTGTTGAACCTTTACAGTATCTTTCCGTAACTTGGATTGTTCTCATAACAGTTTTCTCGCCAGACTGGCAAACAAAGAGAACTCTTCTTCATTTGATTTCTGCAATATCTTTGTCAATGCTGGCTAAAATAACGTCTCCATTATATTCCTTTCTTGCAGTTTTACTTATATTATACAATATCTGGAAAAACAGAAATATTGATAAGAATAATAAAATTAATATTAACAATAGTAAGCCCCAATATATTAATGCAATTTCAAAATCTGGTTTTCTGGCTTTAACAGCATTTGTATTAGCAAGTGGTTTCTTGTTATGGTATGGAAAGAATCTACAAACTATTTTATCTTTTACTATGTTAGCCTCATCAGGAGAGGCTTCGCTTTTGTATGGAGAAAAAGCAGATTTCTTTCGCAAACTGCAATTTTGGCTACCATCATTTCAAAAAAGTTTTTTTTCTTCAACTTGTCTAATATCTACTTTTGTTTTGCTTGGTTATATTGCTGCAAAAAAAGTATTAAAAATTAAAAATAAAGTAAGGTTCTATAAGCCTAGTTATTTTGATATTCTTGCTATTGTTTCCTTGTTTCAAATAGTTTTAGTATTATGTTTATTCTCTCTAAATGTAAATCAAGAGAATAGATATTTACTACCTTTATTGCCTTACTTAGTTATTATTCTTTCTTGGATTTTAAAGAGAACAAGGCAGAAATTGATAGTGATTTTCTTTGCTTTAATATTAACTTCCCAGTTCTTTTTTGTCCAAAGTCAAGCATTAGGCTTAACTCTTCCAAATAGTGATTTTTCGTATTGGTTATATGCATTTGATAGAAGTATATCGAATAAAAAATTGTTAGCTGATGTAGTAAATACAACTTGCAAGCAAGAAGGAAACGAAAGATACAACATTATAGGTTTAGAGCTAACTTGGTTTAATGCAAATTCAGCATCATATTATTCTTCTAAACAATTGCTTTCCCCACAAGAAATACATTGCTATTATACTCCCTTAGGTTATGCAGACAAAGATATAGAAAGAGCGTGGAAAAGGTTGTTGGATTTGAAAATTAATTTTTTTATTACGCTAAAGACTGAACTACATCCTAATGATCCATTTAATCAAACTTCTTTGCCAATTCTAGAACGAATTCAAAAGTCTTCACAATTTACATTGTATCCTTCTACTGATAACGACTCAGTTTTACTCTACAAAAATATCACTAACTAGAATCATGAAATTATTGCTTAAATTAAATTCAACCTGACTTTTTCTGATTTGAATTTAATCCAGACGAATTTACAAATAATTTCATGAAAGATAATTCGATTAAAAAGTTCGATTATATTGATGCTCTTAGGGGCTTTGCCATATTAGGTGTCATTATTGTTCACTCTTCACAGAGGGTTGCTCCTACTGACATTTTCTTGTCTCAACTAGTTGCAGAAGGCTCAAGAGGAGTGCAACTTTTTTTTATGACAAGTGCTTTAACTTTATTCTTGTCCATGGAAGCAAGAAAACAGAGTGAACCCAAACCATTACTTAGTTTTTATATAAGGAGATTCTTTAGAATTGCACCTCTTTTTTATTTAGCTATTGTTACCTACACATTGCGTGATGGTATGGCTCCTAGATATTGGGCTCCCAATGGAATTGATTGGTGGCATATTATTTCAACAGTATTTTTTGTTCATGGTTGGAATCCTGAAACAATTACATCTGTAGTCCCAGGTGGATGGTCTATTGCTGTAGAAGTGACATTTTATCTCTTTTTACCTTTCCTATTTAAGAAATTAAATGGCATCAAAGCTACCTTGATAGCTCTACTTATCTCTTTGTTACTATCAAAAATTGCATCAATTATAGTATTGGACTTGTTCTACCGTATTTATCCAAGTACTCAAAATTATTTAGTTTATAATTTCTCAACTCTTTACTTTTTCTCACAGTTGCCAATATTTATATTAGGAATATTGGTCTATCATACTATCAAGAAATTTCCTTGTAAAGATATAACACTTGCTAGAATACTCCTGTTTGCATCAGCATTTCTATTTATTGCATTTTTGACACCACAAAGTTTCAACGATCTACTTACAAAACATTTTTTGTATAGTATTTCTTTTTCTTTTTTTATACTATCATTGCATTTTTATCCAAGTCCATTTCTAGTTAATAAGACAACTGTTTTTCTGGGGAAAATAAGTTTTAGTTTGTATCTCGTACACTTTATAGTTTTAGACAAGCTGGCATTTTTTATTAAAATTTCTGCTGGAAACTTTAAATTTATTGCAGCATTTCTACTGATTTTATTTTTCTCAACTATTTTTTCACTAATTACATACTATTTTATAGAAATTCCCGGGATAAACTTTGGCAAGAAATTGATAAAAAAGCTTGTATCTAGTATAGAAATATAAAACTACAACTTATATTCATCAATTATTTGATTTACTTAAATTCATTTTTATCTTTTTGCCAATATCACTTTTATCTCTCGTATATCTCTTTATTAGTTTGTAATATGATAATATTAATTTCCAATGTATTCCTGTAAAGTATTTTTAGACTGAGCTTTGGGAATTAGATTGATAATTTGTCCATTATATTGTAAAAATAGTTAGTTACTTTCTCCTTGAATATTTATGTTTGTCAGTACACAGCTTCAGAAATGGCGAAACAGAAACTCATATTATTATAGAGACATAGAGTTGTTTTACCAGTTTTGGGTTCAGCCATATACTAAGGTATTGGAAGTTGGCAGCGGCTTGGGTGATTTGCTAGATAAAGTAAAGCCAGATTATGGACTAGGTATAGACGTAAACCCTTTAGCAGTTGAAAACGCTAAAGAAAAGTATAATCATCTTGAATTTGAAGCTACTGACGCTGAAGAATTTATAAGTAACCAGTTGTTTGACTACATATTATTAGCAAATACAATCAGTTATGTTGGTGATATTCAGATGGTTTTTACTAATTTATCAAAAATGTGTCATTCATCCACCAGAGTAATCTTAACTTTTCACAATCCTGGTTGGGAATTATTCCTTAGATTAGCGACATTCCTTAAACAGAGAATGCCAGTATCTTCTCTAAATTGGTTAAACTTAGAAGATATTGAAAACTTATTCAATTTGGCTGGTTTTGAAGTAATTAAACATGGTAAGCGTTGCTTATTTCCTAGAAATATCCCTCTAGTTTCATATATCGTTAATAAGTTTATTGCTCCTTTACCTATATTCAATCAGCTATGTTTAACTGAATATATTATTGCTAGACCTCGTATTAGCACATACGAATCTCAAGAAAATGCTAGAGAGTTAACCTGCTCTGTGATTGTCCCAGCCCGTAACGAGGCAGGAAATATCGAAAGCTGTATTACTCGAATGCCAAGGCTTGGTAAAAACACAGAGATTATCTTTGTTGAAGGGCATTCTAGTGATGATACTTGGGAGGAAATTCAGCGTGTACAAAACAAGTATCAAGATAAATGGGATATCAAGATTTGTCAGCAAACAGGCAAAGGAAAAGGAAATGCTGTTAGAGAGGGCTTTGCCATGGCACAAGGAGACATTCTAATTATTTTGGACTCCGATTTGACCGTTCGCCCTGAAGATCTGATCTATTTCTTTAATGCTGTTGCCTCAGGCAGATGTGAATTTGCCAACGGGTGTCGTTTGATATATCCTGTGTCTGAAGATACGATGCCATGGCTAAATCGTATGGCAAATCGCTTTTTTGCATGGTTGCTATCTTATCTACTAAATACAAAAATCAAAGACTCACTTTGTGGAACCAAAGTTCTAAAAAAAATCCACTATGAAAGAATTGCTCAAAACCGCAGTTACTTTGGAGACTTTGACCCTTTTGGAGACTTTGACTTACTTTTCGGAGCCGCCAAATTAGGGCTACAGATTCAAGATATTCCTGTAAGATACATGCCACGCACGTATGGTCAATCAAACATTCAACATATCAAAGAAGGATTAGTCTTATTGAAAATGTGTTTATATGCAGCCCAAAAGATAAAATTTATCTAAAAGTTTAGTCGTTAATACAAACTATGATACAAAAATTAGTCCGTACTTTAAAACTTCCAGAAAATCAGCAGATTAAGAGTTTAGACGATTCAGAAAATATATATATTCTTAGGAAAATCATCCAAAGAAAGGTATTTTTGCGCAATATCTATCTATCCTTTTATAGAAAGTTTCTTAATATATTGTCAACAATTAAAGTTGTAGGAGAAGTGATTGAGCTAGGGAGTGGAGCTGGATTTATTAAAAGAAAAATACCATATGTAATAACTTCGGACGTTATTGCATATGAGGGTGTAGATAAGGTCTTCTCTGCTTTGGATATACCTTTGGCTGACAGTAGTGCTAGTGCTTTTTTAATGATTGATGTTTTGCATCACATTAAGGATTCCCGATTGTTCTTTCAAGAAATGCAGCGTTGTTTAAAGGTTGGAGGAAAGGTGGTAATGATTGAGCCAGCTAATACAATCTGGTCAAGATTTATATATACTAGATTTCATCATGAGCCATTTGATGTTAATGGGGGTTGGGGTTTTGAAGAAGGAGGTCCACTATCTGGAGCAAATATGGCTATACCTTATATTATTTTTCAGAGAGATTTGAAGCAATTCACTTATGAATATCCTAACCTCAAAATAAGCTCAATCTCGTTTCATACCCCATTTAGATATTTGATAAGTGGTGGTTTGTCATTTCGCCAGCTTCTTCCTTCATTTACTTATCCCTTAGTAGCTTTTTTTGAATTTATATTAACTCCTTTAAATAGATTTTTAGGAATGTTTATGACTATTGAATTAGAAAAAACAAGTTGAACTTGAAAAACTGCTGCTATTTTAATGATCAATAAGTAAAGGATATAAGAAGTCATCATCCAAATATGAGGATTAAAAAACACTCTTTTACCTTGAAATGACAATAAGAAAATCCAAAAGCTAATCTATCAAATGGTTAAATATATGATGAATAAAAACTCTTGAGAAGAAGAATAACTTCAGTTAATTACTAGATCTTAATCTCTTTTAAATGTTTGTGAATGCAATATAGTTCAAAATTCAAATTTCTTGTAATCTGGAAACGTAAAATGAAAGCAATTGTTATAGGTGGTTCAGGATTTATTGGCTCTTATATTACCCAAGAGCTAGTCAAACAAAATATTACTACACTTGTTTATGATGATTTCTCAACAGGTGATGTCAATAATCTTAGTTCAATTAGTTCAAAAATACATATTATAAAAGCTGATGTTACTGATTTAGAGCAACTTCAAGCATCAATGGAAGGAGTAAATTATGTATTTCATCTAGCAGCTCAAACATCAGTAACCGAATCTTTACTAGATCCCTTTTCCACGAATCAAATTAATAATACAGGTACATTAAATGTACTGTGGTCTGCATTACAAGCAAAAGTTTCAAGAGTAATAATTGCTTCAAGTTGTTCAGTATATGGAGATAGCCACCAACCTCCATTACTAGAATCTTATTTGCCTAATCCTAAATCTCCTTATGCAGCTAGTAAATTAATTGCAGAAGCATTTGCTGAAAGTTTTTACCACTCCTACGGTCTAGAAACAATATGCTTAAGATACTTTAATGTATATGGCTTACGTCAAAGAGCAGATTCAGATTATGCCGCAGTGATTCCTCGATTTATAGAATGCTATCGCCAGAAAAAATCTCCTCAAATTTACGGGACTGGACTCCAAAGTCGAGATTTTATACATGTTTCTGATGTCGCTAGAGCTAACATTTTAGCAGCGATGCTACCGAGTACTATAGTGAATAAACATCGAGTTTTCAATATTGGAACTGGTATTAAAACAAACTTGTTAGAATTACTAGATCTAATTTCTAAATATACTAATTCCTATTTAGAACCTAATTTTTTGTCGTCTCGACAAGGGGAGATTGAGCACTCTTGTGCAAGCCCTAATCTAGCTCAAGAAAATTTGGATTTCAGCGCTTTAGTTAGTCTAGAAGAAGGGATTAAAACACTATTATGAAAATAGTTTATGTACTAACCACTAATTTGCTATGTGGCGGACATATAATAGTTCTCCAACATGTTTCTCGGCTAGCTAAAAAGGGATATAATGTTTCTATCTGTATTTTAGATGAAACTGTACCTCCCACATCAGCTTCCTTCTCTTGGTTTCCCAACTTTGACTACCCTGTCATTCACCCCCAAAATTTTCCTAAAGATGTTGACATTTGTGTGGCAACTTTCTGGGATACATTAATTCAAGTTCTTAAATTACCTGCTAAGCATAAAGTTTATTTTGTTCAATCAGATGAAACCCGTTTTTATGATGATCTAATCATGAAAAACTGGGTAGTTTTGACTTATTTATGTAATATTCATTATATGACTGAAGCAAAGTGGATTGTTGATTGGCTTGATCACAACTTTGGTCATCAAGCTGCTTATATCCCTAATGCTATTGACACTAGTATTATTCATACCGACAAACCAGTTGCTAAAAAGAGAGAAGACAAGTTAAGAATATTAGTAGAAGGCACGATAGATTCTCCTTTTAAAAGAGTAAGAGAGGCAATTAAAGCAAGTGAAGGATTAGGTTGCGAAATCTGGTGTGTTTCAAATGGGGGGAAACCTTCTCCAGATTGGAAAATAGATCGCTTCTTTTATAAAGTTGATTTTAGTCAAATGAAAAAGATTTATTCTAGCTGTGATATTTTAGTTAAACTTAGCAGTGTAGAAGGTTTTTTTGGTCCACCTTTAGAAATGATGGCTTGTGGTGGAGTGTGTGTTGTTAGTGACGTTACTGGATATGATGAATACATTAAGGATGAATATAATGCTTTAGTCATACCCAATGGTGATATTGAGATAGCCCGTCAAGCATTAAAGAGACTAATTGAAGATAAAGATTTATATACAAGACTCCAGAGCAATGGGCAGATAACAGCTAATTCTATGCAGTGGGAAGAATCAATTGATAAGCTTGAGTCTTTTTTCCAGAGCCTATCTTCTAAGCCTAGAGCATCTCATGTTAAAGCGGAAAGAATTGAAGTTTTGCGGAAATTACTAACAGAGTATTACTTTTTAAAATGTGAAAATCCAGAAATAATCAATTCATATAAATTATCAAGATTGGAATATATTGTGGTTAATATTTTCAAAAAAATCAAACAAACAATACCTTTATCCATAAGGCTAAAGACCAAGGCTAGAATCAATAGACTTATTAAGAAATAGTTGTTGTATGCAGACAAAAGTAGCAGCCTACATCACATGTTATCAAGATCAAGAATCTGCTAATAGATGTATTCAATCTATCGGAGCTCAATCAGTTCAAGTTAAAGCTATTTATATAGTAGATAATTCCCATGAGCCATTGCAATTAAATAATAAAAATGGTCTGCTATTGATTCATCATTATCCTGAGAATATCGGAATTATTGGAGGTATGGTAAAAGCTATCGAATGGGCGATCGCTGAAGGATATGACTTCCTGTGGACATTTGATCAAGATAGTGTTCCCTCAGAAAATTGCTTGGAAATATTAATCGCTACATATAATGAAGCGATACAACGAAATAATTATGAAGTTGGTATTGTTGCTCCAACTCCTTCTGATCCTAGGACAGGTAAAATTATAGAAGGTGCAGTTTTTTGTTGTGACCGATTTCAAGGAATTAAGCATAATAGTGATGTTGATTTTTATGAATGCGATTCACCTATAACATCAGGTTCGTTGATTTCATTAGCTGCGGCTCAAGCTGTCTCTCCTCCTTGCATTGATTTGTTTATCGACGGTATTGACCTCGACTATGGATTTAGGCTAAGACAAAAAGGATTTCACAATCTGATTTCTAGTAAAGCTACAATGCATCATAATTATGGGAATCCCATTAGAGTGAAATTCTTGAATAAATCTCGTCAAGTTCAACAATATTCAGCTTTACGCCATTACTATATTTGCCGAAACCATACATATTTAGAGATGCAATTTTCTAAAGGTTATTATCATTTCACTAGTCTAATACAGCGCTTGAGATACATGCTTATTAATATTCTTTGGATCATACTTTATGACTTTAGCGATAAGCAATTAAAAATATGGGCTTGCTTGTTAGGAACTTATCATGGACTATTAGGAAAGCTTGGTAAAAACTGGTGATTTAATAAATACTTTAAGTAGATAGTAATATAATTAATTTAGTTGATTTTATTGGAGCTTATATTTATTGAAATTAATTTGTATGAATATTCAGTATTCAATTTAATAAAATGATAATACTAGAGAAAATAGGTATTGTTTTAGCTACATATAATCCCAATATAGAATATTTTCAAAAACAGATTCAGTCAATCAAAAATCAAATCCATGAAAATTGGATCTGTCATATTGTTGATGACTTTTCTTTAATAGATTTGCAAAAATCTATTGAAATAATTATTGGTGATGACACACGATTTGTTTGCCATTTTCATAATCAAAATCTTAATCATTATTATAATTTTGAACGTGGATTGAAATATTGTATTGAAGATAGTTCAATTACTGCTATAGCTTTGTCAGATCAAGATGATATTTGGCATCCTCAAAAATTATCTATATTATTAGCAAAACTAAGAGAAAAAAAAGCAGTTTTAGTCCATTCTGACTTGAAAATGATAGATTCTAAAGACAATGTAATTAATCAATCAACTTGGGAATTTGAAGGTCGAAATCCTGAAAAGCTATCAACAGATCTGCTATTACTTTGTAATGTAGTAACTGGATGCTCATTAATATTTTGTAAATCTATAGTAAACGATATACTCCCGTTTCCTGAACAAGACAAAATTAACTGGTATCATGATTGGTGGATTGCTTTAGTTGCAGCACAGAAAGGTAGAATTGAACATATTCGCCAGCCTCTAGTTATGTATAGAATTCATGGTTTAAATAATGTAGGAGTCACTAAAGATTCTTCAAAAATTTATCGAGAAATAATGCTTTTAATAAAGAAGAAATTTAAGCTTTCCCTTAATAGCTACTTGGTTAGGAGGAATTTTAGCAATCTGTTCTATCAAAGATTTAAAAAAGATCTAGATATTATAAACTGGAATAATCCTTTTGAAGATAAAAGGTTTGATTTTGGTGTAAGAATAATTGCATTACTATTCACAAGTATATCGTCAGGATATAATGCTGAAGGTGTAGCTTTGAGGGTTTGGTTATTAAAAATCTTGTTTGATTTACAAAAGATTAAGCAAATATTAATTAATAGACAATTAAAAACTACTAAGCGTGGATAATCTATATGTCTTCTAATTTTGTGTCAATTATTTTAGTTAACTTTAATGGAGAGGATGTTTTAGTTAACTGCCTGAGATCTTTAGAAAAATTTGTTCCTAAGTATAACTCTGAAATAATTGTTGTTGATAATAGCTCTCATGATAATAGTACCAATATTATTGAGAGCAAGTTTCCTGATGTGAGATTAATCAAACTACCTCAAAATCTTGGTTTTGGAACAGGAAATAATGTTGGAGCTAGAGAAGCTAAGGGAGATTTTTTGCTTTTATTGAACACTGACACAATAGTTACAAGTAATTTTCTGCCACACCTATTAGAATTAATGACCTCAAATTCAGATGTAGGTATCATTGGTCCTAAACTAGTTTTTCCTGATGGGAAATTTCAGGTCTCTTTCTCACCTGAAATTAGTTTTACTGGAGAAATTAGAGCAAAAAAAATGCATAAAAATTCTTATGACGAAAATAAACTATATCTCATTGAAAAGGATTTTCAATCTATTAGAGCTGTAGATATAGTTGTTGGAGCTGCTTTTTTTATTAGGAAAGATTTGTTCGATTTATTAGGTGGGTTTGACGAAAGGTTTTTTATGTATTTTGAGGAGTCTGATTTGTGTAAAAGAGTTAGAGATAAAGGATATAAAGTCTTATATACTCCTCATATATCTATTATTCATTTGCGAGGACATTCTGTTAAAAAATTATCGGATAGAATGTCTTTAGAATATAGGAAGAGTCAAATTTACTACTACCATAAGCACTGCCAATTATGGGAAATATTCTGTCTAAGAGTATATTTACTAGTTAAATTTTTATATGAATATTTGAAATCACCAAACTTCTATAATCTAGAAATTATAAAATTAGTTTTTGTTTATAAATAATCTTGTCTGTACTAATTAACTATTCATTTTTATTAACTAAGCCCACAGGTACTACAACCTATGCACTTAGTCTTTTGCCTTTTCTAAAAAAGGTTGAGCCGACGATTTTAACCTCACAACCTTTGCTTAATTATAATTGTTATCAAACACCTGTTGATCAAACAGCAGAGCAAGGATTTAAAGGGCATCTACGGCGCTTAATGTGGATACAATTTCAATTGCCAAAAATCTACAAGGAGCTAAAATCGCAACTTTTGTTTTCACCGATATCAGAAGCACCATTATGGTCTCAATGTTCTACAGTGGTGATGGTTCACGATTTTATACCTTTGAGATTCCCTAAACGATTTTCTCCGCTTACACCATACAATCAATATTATGTACCTCAGGTATTATCTCAGGCACAGCACATTGTTTGTAATTCCCAATCTACTGCAAACGATATCGTTAAATTTTGTCATATCCCATCACATAAAATTACACCTATTCTTTTAGCGTATGATGCGAAGCACTTTCGAGAAATCGTAAATAAGTCAGAATCTAAATCATTACACTCTTACTTTTTATATATTGGTAGGCATGATCCTTATAAAAACGTTAGTCCTCTAATTTCAGCTTTTGCTAGTTTACCGTCAAATCATGAGTATCAACTTTGGCTAGCGGGGCCATCAGACGATCGCTATACTCCAGCGTTAAAAAAACAAGTCCAAGAATTAGGACTAACGGATCAAGTCAAATTCCTAGACTATGTACCCTATGAGGACTTACCAAAAATAATCAGTAGCGCGATCGCTTTAGTATTTCCATCACTGTGGGAAGGGTTTGGCTTACCCGTACTCGAAGCAATGGCTTGTGGCACTCCTGTGATCACCTCTAACCTGTCATCCTTACCCGAAGTTGCTGGTGATGCCGCGATTTTGATCGATCCTTACAATGTGGAAGAAATTGCCGATGCAATGCAGGCGATCGCTAATGACACAGGTCTGAGATCGCACCTTTCACAACTTGGATTACAAAGGGCTAAACAATTTAGCTGGGAAAAAACGGGGCAAGCAACTGTAGAAGTTTTGCAACGATTTTTGTAGTTAAGTCTTTGCTTCTAAATTGATAGCGATCGCTTATATATCTGGCTCAAAATACGACTATCGCGGATATTTACCTTGAGTCTTCAACTAGTTCTGAGCCTGCATCAGTATCACCAATCATTATTTTGACAAATACTGTTTGCTCTTTAATTTGGATTAAACGGGAACTTCTGTAAAGAAACAACTTCTTGCGCCAGTGTGACAAGCGACATCACCAACCTGTTCAATCTTGACCAAAATTACATCGCGATCGCAATCGTAGTAGAGCTTTTTGAGCTTTTGAATATGTCCTGAAGTTGCACCCTTATGCCATAGTTCTTGGCGAGATCGGCTCCAATAATGGACTTCACCAGTTGAGATGGTTAGTTCTAGGGCTTGGCGATTCATCCAAGCCATCATTAAAATCGTGCCATCTTGATGATCTTGCGCGATCGCAGGAATCAATCCTTGAACATCATATTTGAGATTTTCAATCCAGTTGTCAGTCATTTTTTTATTGCATTGTTCAAACAAATTATATATCAACAAAAGTTTTGCTTAGGACATAGAACTAGCAGCATCGACTTTATAAGGATTTTATGATGTGGTTCCTATACAATCATTTTCTTAGTTTCTTACCCTCAACATCATTCATTTATCAGCATGAACACCTAATAGAAGAGCCTTGATGTTGCCATTTGCCCTATATGTGGCGAATAGCAAATAAGGACATCCGAACATAAAACCCAAGTTCATGAACAGAAGGCTGAATAGAAATCCCTTAATGGTAAATCCCTCTCGCCATGCAACCCAAATTAAGAATAGACATAGAGCAATCAAAAGATCTGTGTTGAACTGCGATCGCCAGTCAAGCTTTAGCATGTCACTTAAAAAGACGGCTGGATAGTTAATGCCCATTGTGGCAATAACATAAATTGACACGGCATAAATTATCAGCGTAGCAATAATTAAAAAAGCGCGTAGTAGTGTCATGTTGTTTTTCTGGTTAGTGAAATTAAAAAAATAGAGAGGAAACAGCTAAATAACATCAATTGCCAATCAAACGAACCACGGTATGCAAGTGCTTGTTATGATCTTGTCAAAGAGAGATAATCAAAGCAATTACCTCATAGGTAATCAAAAACGTTGTATTTGGAGTTAGATAGTGCAACAACTAGCGATCAACCATCAACCATCAACCTTTGGAACCATTCTGAAGCAATGGCGAGATCGGCGTAGCCTTAGTCAGCTTGATCTAGCTCTTATCAGTCAAGTCTCCCAGCGTCACATTAGTTTCTTGGAGTCAGGACGAGCAAAGCCTAGTCAGGAGATGGTATTGCAATTAGCAACAGTTTTAGAAATTCCTCTCAGGCATCAAAATCTAATGCTTAGTTCGGCTGGCTTTGCGCCTATTCATTCGGAAACTGATTTGTCGGCTCCTGAAATGGCATCAGTTTACAAAGCAATCAATTTTATGCTGCACCAACAAGAACCTTATCCAGCAATCGTCATCGATCGCTATTGGAATTTACTTCTGACCAACCAAGGATCTGCTCGACTGTTGAGTACTTTCATCGATCCAGATAAGCTCCAAAGCCGATTTTGTATTGATGGAAAAATCAATTTGATGCGAGTTGTTTTCGATCCACAGGGTTTACGTCCCTTTATTTCTAATTGGGAAGAAGTGGCTAGGCATTTGCTTCAGCGAACATATCGTGAAGCTAATTCATCGATTGAGAGCGAACAGTCAGCTTTATTGTTTAATGAACTCCTAAGTTATCCTGATGCTTCCGAATTGTGGAATCAATCAAGTCACGCTGAACAGCATACTTTGCTGCTTACTATGCATTTACAGAAAAGCAATCTAAATTGGCAGTTTTTCTCAACGATCGCAACTCTTGGTACTCCCTACGATATCACTCTTCAGGAAATTAGAATTGAATGTTTTTTCCCAGCAGATGCGGAGACTGAAAACGATTGGAAAAAAGAAAATTCAATTTAAGGTTTTACTGTAAGCGATCGCTATTACTGTGAGTCGCAAGTTCAAGGTGATCGCATCAATCCCCTATCTGCCAAAGGGTTTGCTGAAGCCGATCGCTATTACAGTGAGTCGTGATTTACGGAGCGATTAATGGTTTGCTAAGGATGATCGCTGTTTAATTTTTGGGTGAGGTAGCGATCACCTATAAACTTGACATTACTGGGAGGATCGACTGTAAGATTGGCAAAAATCTAAATCAGAATGGAAAGACTAAATGAGTGGAGATCCTCAAACCGAGTACATTGACGCTTTGATTGATTTACATCGAGGGATTGAACGTAAAGGACCTGGCGACAATGCCTTTTCACTCAATATTTTGAGCAACCTCCCCACTTTACCTCCCCATCCGCAGATAGCCGATCTGGGATGCGGGAGTGGTGCTGGCGCGTTGCTACTTGCAGAATATTATCAAAGCCCTGTTATGGCGGTGGATTTTGCATTGGGTTTTATTGATGAACTCAAGATTCGTGCGAAACAATGTGAACTGGAGCATCTGATCAAGCCGATTCATGGTGACATGGCAAAGCTTGATTGGGCAGATGGTTCGATTGATTTACTTTGGTCTGAAGGGGCTGCTTATAATCTTGGGTTTGAGCAAGCTCTGACAATCTGGCGATCGCTGCTTACAAACACAGGTATTGCGGTTATATCGGAAATGAGTTGGTTTGCCGATCATGTACCAGAACCTGCGGCTTTGTACTGGCAAAATGCCTATCCGATGATTGCTAATGAGGCAGAGAATAGCGATCGGGCACATCGCTCTGGCTTTAAGGTGATTTCTACGCATCGGCTGCCAAGTCAGGCTTGGTGGAAAAATTATTACGAACCACTGAGCAAACAGATGCGTCAGGCGGAAATTTCCCCTGTCATTCAATTAGTTATCGATGAAATTGAAGAGGAAATGAACCTGTTTGAGAGATTTAGTGACATTTATGGATATACGTTCTATGTGCTGCAAGTGCGACAGTGATTATATTAAAGCGATCGCTATTATTGTGAGTGGTGGTTTTTAGGCGGTCGCTTAATAATTAAGTGTTGTCACACTTTCTTGAATTGGTATAACGCAGTATTGGGCTGATGACAATTGATTAGGAACTTTATCTCTTGATCTAAAGAAAACCACGGCAATTAGGAAATTGGAATTTTAATGACAAATTCAGTTCCCTTTCCCAACTCAGAGATGACATCAATTATACCCCGATGCTTTTCGATAATTTGATAGCTGATTGACAATCCCAATCCCGTCCCTTTGCCAACAGGCTTTGTCGTAAAGAATGGATTAAAAATACTGTCCTTAATTTCATTAGGAATCCCATTTCCATTATCTTTAACGCTAATACAAATGTGTTTAGAGTCATCTAAACTGGTTTTGATTATAATTTGCTTCGATTTTATATTAGTCTCAAATAATGCATCAGCAGCATTAGAAATAATATTCATAAATACTTGATTTAACTGAGATGGATAACACAAAACTTTTGGCAAATCTCCATACTCCCTAAGAACCTCAATGCCTTGCTTCAGCTTGTGGCTAAGAATCAGTAACGTGCTATCAATTCCTTCATGTAAGTCCACATCTTTTTGTTCTGCTTCATCCAATCTAGAAAAGTTGCGTAATGACACAACAAGATCTATAACCCGATCTGTTCCTGTTCGTATTGATGCAATTATACGTGGTAAGTCAATCAATAAAAAATTCAGATCAATCTCCTCCATGTAATCAATGATTTCAGAAGGGAGGGTGGGAAAGTGCTGTTGATAAAGTTTAATTAGGGTTATCAGATCCCGAATATACTGATCAATATAAGTGAGATTACCATTAACAAAGTTAATTGGATTGTTAATTTCATGAGCAATTCCAGCCACCATTTGCCCTAACCCAGCCATTTTTTCAGCCTGAATCATCTGTGTGCTAGTTCTCTGTAAGTCTCTGAGAGCCAGTTCTAAGTCTCTAGCTCTCTGTAAGTTCTCGAGAGCCAATTCTAAGTCTCTGGCTCTTGCCTCTGCAAGTATGGAAATCTCCTCCTTGTCTCTCAAAATATCTTTTAGTTTCGTCTCCCGTTCTACTAACTCATCCATTAGCCGACTCTTCGTTTGCAAAAGCAAAAGAAAATCAGCAACAGAATCGTGAACTGCAAAGTCTTTTAATTTGATTCCAATTTGGCTAAGCTGTCTAAGCTCTGTGACGATTGGCGAACCCAGAAAAAAAATGATCTCGGAATCATCAACAGTTAGCATCTGCCCTTTTAGAACCATTTCGCTATGGAGCGATTTCAAAATAAATATACTGTTAGATTTCTTACTAATGGCTGCAAAATTAGGAGTTTGAATAATAGGGCGGTTAATCTGGAAGCACTGGCTAAACTGTGATTCGATAATGTCAGGAATAAGTCGCTGCAAAACTTCTCCAGCTTGGATGATTGTGAGATCGCCCTTAAACACAAAATGAAAAGGAAATGCTTTCGCAAGTAAGTGGGGTGGCAAAGTGAATTGAGGCTGCATGAAAAGTTCAGTTGGGTTTATACTGGATGGTAAATTCATCATGATCTGCACCGTCAGACTTGCTTTGAGTCTGGGTAACTTCAACATCCGTATTTAAGTGCGTACCCAAGCCTTTCACCAATCCCACTACCATTGGTGCTAAACCCTCTCGTTGTGAATGATAGTGAAGGTGTATGGTTTGTTCTTCAACTTCCTCACAGTCAAAGGATGGCGGCTGGAGTTTGGGAAAACTTATTCCGACACGGGTATGAAGATCATCTAGGTTCTGTAAAAATTCGGGAAGCGTATCACCGCTCATTGCCATCAATTCTCCATACCCTTCTTGAGATGTGTATTGCACCCAGAATTCTCCAAAGGCTTTCATGATTTCTGAAGTAGGTAGTCCCAAAACAAGACTTGCAGCCTTTACAAGGTTATGGGTTACATCATCTGGGTAAGACTCCATGCTGATGAAAGTATCAACTCCAATTTCAGCTTTATGCTGAATCTCCTTCCAAGCTTCTTCACCGAACCGACTACACACCATGTCATGAATTGCTTTGTTAACTAAGCCGTACATAAAATCTCCTATAGTACCGTTTCAGAATTGCTTATGTAGTTTGTGGAAAGCCCCTAGAGTACTTGAAATTCTTTCAGAAAAATGTGCTTTTCATAGGTTACCCAGTTCGTAAGTAATTTCATCAAGTTTGATACAAATGAAAAACTTTCTCTCTTACCAAAATATTCAAGAAATGTAAAAGAAAAAAGATAAAGAAACAAACGGAAGAGATAGATAAGACAAATCAAAACCCAAAAGATGAGTGGCGGCGGGAAGCGCCGCCACTCATCTTTTGGGTTTTATGTCCTAAGCAAAACTTACATTGCTATATAACTATTTTGTGGCGAGACTCCTTATTACTGTGAAGCGTGATTTCTAGGCGATCGCACCAACAATCTATCTCTTAAAGGCGATCGCTATTTCCATGAGTCGTGATTATTAGGCGATCGCAAGAACAATCTATCTCTTAAACACAATCGCCTAGAACTTGTTATGTGGTTAGAGAAGCTTTAATTGATTCGCTAAGGGGAGTGCTTGGGCGACCTATTAATTGACTCAAAGTTTTGCTGTTATCAAACAATCCTCCTTTTGAGGCTCCCGTATCCGATTCCGCTAGCATCAAGGCAATTGGCTGAGGTAAACCAGCATTTTGTAACGCACGACTATAGTCGTCTTGACTTAGATTCTGATACTGAACAGTCTTACCAGACTGCCTACTAAGTTCAGCCGCAAACTCGCTCAAAGTATATGCCTCATCGCCTGCTAATTCATACACCTTGTCAGTGCGATCGCTCGTCAATAAAACAGCAGCAGCAGCGGCATAATCTGCGCGAGTCGCTGAGGCAATTTTACCTTCACCCGCACAGCCCATTAAAACACCATATTCAAGGGCAGCCGCAATAGCAGCAGTATAATTTTCTGTATACCAGCCATGACGCAAGATAACATGGGGCAACCCAGACTCTTGGAGGAGAATTTCCGTCTGCTGATGTTCGGCAGCCAATGGCAGAGGGCTACTGTCGGCGTGCAAGAGGCTCGTATAAGCTAGCAATTTTACATCGGCATTTTTTTTACAAGCGTTGATCACGTTTGCATGTTGAGGAACGCGGCTACCGACTTCACTACCAGAAATTAGCAAGACTTTTTCGGCATCCGTAAAAGCCGCCTCCAGAGTATCGGGGCGATCGTAATCAATCTGCCGAACTTGCACACCCAAGCTGGCAAAATCCGCGACCTTTTGTGGACTTCGGACTGCGGCTACTAATTCATTAGCAGGAACTGACTTTAAAAGTTCTTTCAGGATCAATTGCCCTAACATTCCTGATGCGCCTGTAATAACAATCATCGTTTGACCTCTTTGCTGTTTGTTTTAATGACATATGCAAGTTCAATATAGTGCTATACACTAACTTTTAGTAAGTACATACAAAAAGGTAAGTATATGAATCCTCCCAATAATCGTCAAAATACTTTGACAGAACGCCTTGAAAAAGGCGATCTTTTTGCTCAACCCTGCCCTTCACGGGGAATACTCAAGCATGTTTGCAGTCAGTGGGGTGTACTCTGTCTGATGTCCCTTCGCCAAGGCACGCATCGATTTAGTGAGTTGAGACGAAAAATCGGGGGCGTTAGTGAGAAAATGCTCGCGCAAAGCTTGCAAACGTTAGCAGAAGATGGTTTTGTCCTGCGAGTGTCTCACCCTGTTGTGCCACCCTTTGTCGAGTACAGCCTCACGCCTCTGGGAGAAGAAGTTGCTGAGCATGTTGCCACTTTGACCGACTGGATTGAGGTAAATCTACCAAGGGTGCTGAACGCCAGAGATAGACTATAGCAAGGGTTTTAAGATTAAAAATGGTTATGCTGTGAGGCTTGATTTATGGGCGATCGCATCAACAATCTATCTTCTCAAAGCGATCGCTATTGCCGTGAGTCGTGATTTCTGGACGATCGCCGATCAATTGTATATTTTGCTGTATTGCGATGCGATCGCTGTTTGATTTTTGTAAAGTGGCGATCATGTTAATCTATAAAATATAACTTAAGGAATAAAGCTATGACTGCTGTAGTACAAGAGCTTCTAAACACCTTTGACAACCTAACGTACTCAGAAAGATTAGATTTATTGTCAGAAATTCTGAGGCGTACAGTTTATTTAGACTTTGAACCATTATCTGACGAAGAATTAACACTGAATGCCGAGGATATCTTCCTAACACTAGAGGAAGAAGAATTTGCTTATGAATAGCCCCTATCGTGGAGAAGTTTGGCTAGTCGATTGGCTATGTCGCCAAAGTCAGACCATGTTTAGTTGTTAGCATCCCAGCACTAGATAGGGATCGAGCATTAGTAACCCTAGTTCCACATACAACAAGTTTGCGCGATTCCAGATTTGAAGTGAAAGTGAAAGCTAAATTTATACGAGAAGGCGCTTTTGATGTGCAAAATCTCATCACAATCCCTCATGCTAAACTTTTACGCAAACTGGGAGAGCTAACATCAGAGCAAATGGAAGACTTAGAAGATGTCTTACTCGTATGGTTAGGATTTGATTCCGAAGAAGATGAAGACTAACAATGGAAAACTTTGAGAAAGGCGATCGCTATTACCGTGAGTCATGATTTCTATGCGATCGCATTGATGGTGTAAGTCAAAAAATTGAGGCGATCGCTGATCCTGTTATTTTGTTTGTGGTAGGCGCAGACATATTCGGCTAGAATTTATCAAGACGATCTGTATTGGAAAGGAAGCTCTATTTTGTCTAACCCAGATTCCAACACAAAGCATCCGCGCCTTTTATCATTCACCCTTGACGGTTGGTCTGTTTTGGGTGGTCGAGTTACTGTGCCTTTACACGATGGTGTTGCAGTATTAGTTGGTCGTAATGGAGCAGGTAAATCAGCCATTATTGAAGGACTTAAAGCTATCTCATTGTGTGCTATTGGTAAAGCTAATCATAGCGAAAGTATTCCCAAAATATTAGAGATCGAAATCTTGACACCAGACAAACGTCATCTCATATATAAATATGAGCGTATTCCTCTATCTAAATCTACTGAAAGATTGGATATAGATGATTCTATAAGTGACAACTTGGTAGAAGGACAATTCTCTTGGAATGGCTATTGCAAATATATTGATGGGAAACAAGAGCCTCTCTGGACTACAGAAAATGGGATAACAACTATAATTAATGAGCTTGGTCAAAATGCTGGAATTCTTGGCAATATTCACTTGTTCCCACAAACAACTCTTCCTGAGAACTCGTCACTAAAGTTCCCTCGCGAAATGTTTTGGAGCTATGATGTTTTGAATGGAGTTCGCATATTTATTAAGACTACTATTTCTAAGCGTCAGAACATTGCAATAAAAGTTTCGCGCAACAAAAAAATTGTTGTTGACGATAGTTTGGGAATAGCTAGTAAATTAACTCAAAAAATTCATCGTCTTATGGAAATAGGGAAACTTGATGAATTTGATAGTGTTTGTCAGAGAGTTGGACTTGGCAAAATAACTGAACAAAAATCACCTCAATATGTCGAATCCAGAGAGATCTCTGAAAAAGAATATTTTTTTGAAGTCAAGTTAGATGGAGTTAATATTGGATTCCTTTCCGATGGAACTCTTAAAGTACTGTCAATTCTTATAGAAATAATTGTTTCAAATTCTAGATCAACAATAATAATTGAGGAGCCTGAAGCACAAATTCATCCAGCGATGCTAGCAAAGTTACTTAATGAAATCGAGACTTACACTTATGGAGAAAATTTAATTATTTCAACGCATTCTCCGCAAGTAGTCGCATGGGCTAGTCCAGAAAAAATCAATCTAGTTCACCGCAAGGACGGTCAAACATTTGTTAGACAATTAGCTGAAGACGATATTCACAGTATTATCGAATACCTTTCTGAAGAAGGTAACTTAGGGGAATGGATTTACAGTGGTATTCTCGATGAGTAACATTAAAATAGGTTTAATTACCGAAGATGATACGGACTGGGATGCAGTTCGAGAAATTATTCATCGTGTGCTTGACTCAAATGTAACAATAAAAAAATGGACATCTGGGGGATCTGTTGCCAAAAAGAAACTTTCAAGGGAGCTTAAAGTTCTTTTTAACAAAGGTTGTAATGTTTTTATTGTTGTTCAGGATTTGGATCGTTCTCCGAATGGTTCCCTTAAAGATGAGGAAACATTACGATCAGAGTTAGAACCATTATTTTCTGTGGTGAATAGCTTTAGCAAACATATCTGTATTCCCATTGAAGAATTAGAGGCTTGGTTTTGGTCTGATTCAAAGATTATCAAAGAGATTGGTGGCGAAAAATGTAAAGCAAACCCAAACCCTCACCAAATTAAAAGTCCAAAAGAGGCTCTTAAGAAGTTATCAATTGGGAAAAATGGAAAGCCAAGTTATGGGACTAATAGAAATGCTGAATTAGCTAAAAAGCTGGATATGGTTGAATGCTCTAAGTATTGCCCATCATTTAGGGAGCTAGTCAAATTCCTGCGATCGCTATAAAAATATTGCTAATCTATAGTCCGAAAGAATTGCGATTTTAGGTGATCGCTATTAATGACCAGCGTCAATATTTGGAACAAGTTTACCATCTTCCATATAAACAATGCGATCGCTATTACCATGAGTCATGATTTCTAGGCGATCGCATCAACAATCTATCTCCTAAAGGCGATCGCTATTACCGTGAGTCATGATTTTTAGGCGATTGGGATGTTTTGGGGGCGATCGCTCTACCCCCCCAACCGAACTCTATGTTAGGATTTTAAATATTTTTAGTATCTACACAATATGAAAAGCCAGTTATTACAATTAGCTTTTGAAATAGAGCTTCAAGACGGAGAAAAATTTACAATACCTAGCTCCATAATAGAAGGAATCGGCAAAGGTAAATGGCTCATTACTATTCAGCCAAAATCAGAAACAGGCGATCGCGCCCATGATGCCTTTTTAAAAAGTTATTCGTCAGAAGATGAAGGATTATATGACGACTATTAAGGCAGGAGAAATCTGGGTTGCAGCAATTCCTTTTACCAATGGCATATCTTCAAAAAAGAGACCCGTATTAATTCTTTGGCTAGATGGAGATGATGTTGTATTAGCAGCAGTGACATCCGCGCAGCCGAGAACACAAACCGATGTTTTACTAAGAGACTGGTCAACCAGTGGTTTACGAGTTGCCTCAACTGTGCGTTTATCAAGACTTGATTGCTTAGAGAAATCTTTACTGATTACCAAATTAGGGCAGCTATCTCAAGAAGATGCTGATAACTTGCGTGAAGTATGGAACATTCACATCAAACCCCAGTTCTGAAATAATGCGATCCCTGTTTGATTTTTGTAAAGTGGCGATCGCTATTACCATGAGCCATGATTTCTAGGCGATCGCATCAATAATCTATCTCTTAAAGGCGATCGCTATTACTATGAGTCATGATTTCTAGGCGATCGCCTCAATAATCTATACCCATATTGTAACGTTAGCTATCAGCCGAAGAATTAGGTGTTTGTTTAGACAACACGAGGATTCCTGTTCTTGAGTCCACGCTGGGTACGCCAATGAAGAAACTGCTCAACATTCTTTGCATGCTTCGCAAAATTACACTTCTCGCAGCAAAGAGTCAGATTGGAAACCTCAGTGCGACCGCCTTGCACAACTGGAGTCATGTGATCGATGTGCCATCTATCGGCGAGTTGAGCATCGCAGTATGCACACCTGTCCTCAAGTAACATCCGAATTTCCAGAATATCTTTATCTGTGTAGCCATTGCCCGCAGACGATGCCTCGCGCTCCCTACGAATTGCTGAGCGTTCAGCCACACCATCTTTATTTGCCGAGCTGTAGTCCTTAACATAGGCTCTCATGCATGCACGGCACTTGAAGCGGAATCCCCCGCTAGGAGTGTTCCCAAAGTTGTCCCGATTCAATGGATAAGACTTGAAACACGTGAGACATTGACGAATTTCCATATCAATAAAGACCTATGACTAATGAATTAATAGGCTGTAGTTATCTTTAGCTCGACTGAAATCATATCTATTTGCCCGTTTCAATCATTTGTTATGCCCCGATCACTTCACAATTATTTGTCTTTATGATCGCCAATAATTTCTCAGAACTCACGTCGCAGCCAACTATCTTTATTTGCTTGGTCTGGGGCAAAGATAAATAATCTTAGCACGGTCGAATTGTTGGACTTATTTATCTGAAATAACTGCCTGCATATCGTCTTCATAGTAAGACTGCCCAGCACAGGTAGTGTTAAAGCTCTGCTGTAATATTTTATATTTATCTACCTGTGCATTGTATGTGGGCAGATACTCGTTATATGAGGCTACAAGTTTTCTCTGGTTTGTTATCAGTGCATTGAAACTGTCTACCGATTCTTGACTATACCTGTCCACGAACGGTTCACGTTGAGAAATTGTTTGCTCAAAACGCTCAAGCTCAGACAATTTTTGTTTTAGCCTTGACTTCATTTGTTCAAGTCGAATACTGTCGCTATTGAGACGATTTTGCTGTCCAACGCATGAACGAAGTTGCTCACGGGAGAGAACTGAACCTGAATTCTGAATATTGTTGCGAAGCCCTAAACCACGAAAACGGACTCTCACTCTTGCGTCTACATCTAAAACGTGAATCGTAAGAAAAGCTATCAAAGCAGATCCATAGATTAGGAATTTGGTGTATGTATTCGTCTCTTTAAGCATAATTTACAGTTTTATCGCAAATGTTGCACAAATTATTCATTTAACCTAAAATATCGCAGATTCCTACTTTAAGTCAAATGCAATCGCATCAACAATCTATCTACTCAATGCGATCGCTATCACCATGAGTCGTGATTTATGGGGCGATCGCCATTAATTAATGACCAACTTCAATATTGGGAACGAGCTTGCCATCTTCCATATAGACAATGCGATCAGCGATATCGAGGATGCGATTGTCGTGGGTGATGAGGAGAATTGTGCAACCTTTTTGTTTGGCGAGGGTTTGCATGAGTTCCACAACTTCGCGACCTGATTTTTTATCGAGGGCTGCTGTGGGTTCATCGGCTAGGACGATCTTGGGTTGAGAAACTAGCGCACGGGCGATCGCCACCCGTTGTTTTTGACCACCAGAGAGACTATCAGGATAATAATCGAGGCGATGACCCAGCCCAACCGCTTCGAGCATGGCGGTAGCATTACCATCTAGATCAGAAGTTCCATCCTCATCATGAAGTTCTAGAGACATGCGTACATTTTGTCTAGCCGTAAGGAATGTCATCAAATTATGGGCTTGAAAGATATAGCCAATATTGCGGCGGATTTGCACGAGAGCGTTTTTATCAGCGCCACGAATTTCTCGATCCAGAATTTTTAAGCTGCCTTCCTGTGCCGATCGCAAACCACCCATGAGCGTCAAGAGCGTAGTTTTGCCTGAACCAGAGGGACCCGTCATGATGATGATTTCGCCAGCATAGATATCGAGATTGATATCAAAAAGTGCCTGTTTGCGTAAATCACCTTCGCCGAAATAATGATTGAGATTTTGGGCAGAGATTACGGGTGTAGATGGAGCAATGGCAAGTGGGGAGTTCATAGCTATAGGAGTTTGATTGATGGATTTCCAAAGGCGTTGGCAATGCAATAGACGAGGCTATCGGCAATAAAAAATATGCCTAAACCTAAGATTAGAAAACGGATGATGTGAGGAGAATAGATGGCAATGGAGCGGTTAATGCGCTGAATTAGAGACAGGGCAAAGCTCTGACGATGGAAGAAAAGATAGATAACAACTAGAGCGCTTGGTGGCAGGACAAAAATTAGGTTATAGAGTGCCAAGATCCTCATAGTTGATACGAGATCTAGGTTAGCGCGGACGATCTGCTCGATCGCTGCGAAATATGGTAAAGCGGTGGGAAGTTCTAAAATCGTTACAGACATTCCTAACAGGAAAGTTCTTGCCAAGTTTAATTTTTTCGGTACTTTTGCTGGTTCAGATTGAGTAGGAATTCGGAGCATAATGCCCACTACCAATAAAATTATGCCAATCAGAAGCTGAATTGTATAAAGTAATGGCGTAGATAAAGAGAATCCAGAGTTTACGATCACGGTCTGAATTAATCTATCTAAGCCCAAGACTGCCAATAATCCCGATGTCCAATAGGCTAAAAATATGCCAATTACAAAGGCGATCGATCTCGGAATTGGCTTTGGCGTTCCTAGCAAATAGACTTGTAAAGCGATCGCCGATGGATTAAGGCTATCGAGAGCCGCGATCGCTATTAGAGAGGGAAGTAATGCTGACATAAAGTTTAAAAAATAATTAGAAAATATCAGCAGGATCGGCGGTTTGGAGTTTTCGCATGGCGATCGCGCCCGAAACTGTACACATGATTACAGTCATCACAAATACAGAAGTGGCGCGTTCTAGCGTCATTTTTATCGGTAGCATGGTGGCGGCGTAGGTAACTTGATATAGTCCAACAGAAAGTAGGAAACTGGGCAGAAATCCTAAGCAAGCTAACAAAAGAGCCTCTTGAAAAAGGATGCTTAAGAGAAAGCGATCGCTGTAGCCCATTGCCTTGAGAGTGGCGTATTCCGCAAGATGATCGGAGACATCGGAATAGAGAATTTGATAGACAATCACGATACCGACAATAAAGCCCATGGCAACGCCCAACCCAAAGATGAAGCCGATACTGGTTCCCGTTTCCCAATAGCTTTTTTCGACACCTGCCCATTCTTCGGTAGTCAGAACGCGCATATCATCAGATAACAGGCTAGCAATCTCCCTTTTGACTTGCTGAACGTCGGCTCCTTCTTTTAGATGAATTAGCCCCATTTCAATGCGATCGCTACGTCGGTCTGGAAATAAACGTAAAAAAGTTGCATCACTGGTAATAATATTGCCATCCGCCGCAAAGGAAGAACCAACTTCAAATAGCCCGCTTACCTGCACCAATTTATTATTTAGCTGGGCTTCCAGTTCACCCTTTTGCATAAACATATTTGCCACATCGCCATATTCAGGACGACCAGCGCGATCGAAGAGAACGCGATCGAGTTGTTGAATCTGGGGAATTTGTTGGGCGGGATCGGGTAGGTTGACGCTAGGATTACCCGCATCAACTCCCCAAATGAGAATCGCTCGATTTTGCCGAGTTTCAGGATTGCGCCATTGACCTGCAACGGAAATGTACAGGGGAGAAACGGATTTAACTTGGGGATGGGCGAGGGTTTGGTAAAGGCGATCGCGTTGAAAATTAGGAGTAGAGATGAGAGTTTGAAATTGTGTACTAGCGATCGCTAGATCCGCCTGAATTAATTCGCGATAGGGTTTCATCGCCGAATCATAGAGCGCTCCTTCAAAACCCATCTGCACGAACATCAAGATATCAGCAAAGGCAATACCCGATAGCGCCACAATAAAGCGAACTTTATTACGAGTCAGTTGGAGCCAAGCAAGGGGAGTTTTTCGCAGCAATTTACGAAGCATAGATCCTCTG
The DNA here is from genome assembly GCF_014696925.1 of Phormidium tenue FACHB-1050. GTDB lineage: Bacteria > Cyanobacteriota > Cyanobacteriia > Pseudanabaenales > Pseudanabaenaceae > Pseudanabaena. The sequence goes on from NZ_JACJQY010000001.1 coordinate 214,931, forward strand.
TGTAGTTTTTAATATTCAATTTGGTTGACAATGGCGACTGCCTTAGCAATTCCATTTTCAGCCCGAATTTTCTCGCCTAAATTGGCTGCTGTTTCGCACATTGAGCGATCTGTTACAGCCATTTGTATAGCTTTTGCAAGATTTTCCGCAGTCAGCTTTTTACGGGGAATTGGTTTAGTGCCACCACCTAGTTCAGCAATGCGATTACCCCAAAATGGTTGATCGCCAAAGAAGGGAATCACAATGCTGGGAACTCCTGCCCTGAGAGCCGCAGATGTCGTACCAGCACCACCGTGATGGACTACCGCCGCCACATAGGGAAAGATAAAAGAATGGGGAATGGAATCCACTATAAAGACCGTATCTGGCAAATCCCGCTTACTCAACCCGCCCCAACCAGATTGCAAGATGGCGCGTTGCCCTGCGATCGCGATCGCTTGTAAAACGAGATCGGCTGTTGCCTCTGGGTTACGATTCCCCATGCTGCCAAAGCCAATAAATACAGGTGGCGCTCCCTCAAGTAAAAAATCCATCAAGTCTTTAGATGGAGTCCAACTGGGATCTTCATCTAAAAACCAATATCCTGTGACATGGGTATTTTGCCAATCGGAGGGTGGATTAATTATCGATGGACTAAACCCATAGAGAATAGGAAAACGCTGCAAATGTGGGGAATTGTAAGCACCAAAAAACGGGGCAGCAGGTAGTTCCAAAACTTGTTTTCTTGCTAGTTCATCGCCTTGGCGGGTTCCTTGCCACATGATCTGTCGAAATAGCATATGGGACAACCAATTAACATAACTACCGAGTTTTGCTAATGATTTCGGAAATAGGATCGCGGGAAAGGCTTTTGTCGGGGTAAATGGAAAGATATAGGCTTGAAGCAATGGTAGATTAAACTTTTCAGCAAGCGCAAGACCGAGGAATAGTCCGCCCACACCTGTAATCAGAAGATCCACATCCTGACAAGCCGACAAACTATCTTTCGCCCAGTCAACAGCAGCGCGTTTAGTTGCTTTTGTCGCTTCCGCGTTAATCGCGAAAAAATCTCCTTTTTCCGTTAACTCTCGCATCTTGGGAGTTGCCATAAATTCCTGTACATTCCCAGTCATTGGGAAAAACTCCAGCCCATGCGAACTGACTAGAAATTCAAAGTTTTCATGAGTTGCTATTCGCACGTTGTGCCCTGCCTTTTGCAATCCCTTACCCAAAGCAATATAGGGTTGAACATCGCCTCGACTTCCTAGAGAAATAATCGCAATTCGCATAAACAATCCTTCCTTTTTACAACAAATCGAGAGACTTGCCTGATATAATGTGAGTAATTGCTCGTATTTTATAGCTACTTTAGAGTGCCTGACAACTCGCCTTTTTTGATCTTTTTTTGATATTTGTGACCTATGACCAAACCCTTACAAAAGCCGCGTAAATTACCAAAACAGGAGCGTTCTCAAGCAACTGTTAGCGCTATTCTCATCGCCACAACTCGCATTTTGACCGAAGAGGGATACGATAAATTCAATACAAATCGAGTCGCGGAACTCGCAGGCGTGAGTGTTGGCTCACTGTATCAATACTTTCCCAATAAGGAATCTTTGCTTTATGCTTTAGGAGAGCATCATGCGAATGAAATGGCGCAGTTAGCGCAACATCATCTAGAAGGGCTAGGCGATCGCTCAATCCTAGAAGTAATTCAGCAGATTATCAAAGCGGTTTTAGCGGCTTATACAGTGAACCCTAAACTCTATCGCATCCTGCACCAACAGGTTCCCCGCAGTGAGGAGATGCGAAAGCTAGATGATGCCAGAATTGAGCAAATGTTCTACTCATTTCTCGCTCCACATCGCGATCAATTGCGACCAAAAAACCTAGATATAACGGTTTTCATCGTTAGCCGCACAATCAAAGCCCTACTTTATGATGCGATCGTTGATCGCCCTAATCTCTTAAAAAATGGCGAACTCGAACAAGAAATTATAGGTATGTTGTCATCTTATTTGATCAGTCCAAACTCGCTGTGATTTGGCGATCACCATTAAAAAAAGCAGATAGATATTCGATTCCGTAAGTAAAAGTCATTTCTAACGGTTTGAATATCGCAAAGGCGATCGCACAATTGATGACATCTGGCTCGTAAGCGGCGTAGTATTCAATTTCAGCGATCGCATCTTCTAGAACTGAGGCGACATTGGGCAATTGCGCTAACAAAAAGGTGTATGACATTTTTTATCTCCTGAGATTAAGCTTGTGGCGATCGCATCATCATCCATAGGGGCGGCGCATCCTTGAGAACTCGCAGTTCCTCTCGCACTACAAATCCATGTCGTTGATAGAATTTTACGGCGCGATCGGTGGAAGTAAAGAGATAGCAAATTTCACCTTGGCGATCGGCTTGCTGCAAGACAGGTTGTAATAGCAAACTGCCTATCCCTTTGCTTTGAGCCTTTGGCGATACACCTAATCCTTCTAGATACCAGTGCGGGGTTGGACAATCACGCAGGCGATAGGCTTCTGTTTTTGTCAAAGTGTTGAGTATGCGCTTGGTGGAAATAGCCCCGTTCTGAAGGAATATTTCCAAGATCAAAGGCAGTGATCCTAGCAATGAGGGTGACTTAGCGTTAGGAGGCAACCAACTAGCAATTCCTAAAATTTGCAAGTTATCGAGCGCCGTAGAAGTATTGCGATCGCTCTGTTCACTGCAATAGACATGTCCTAAAGGAAAGTCATGATTTATCGTTTTACGCCAAGCTTTTTCGAGGCTTTCTAAGCGATAACGTTCATTGGGAATGAGATAGCAAGATAGGGGGTCAACAAAGAACGTGTCTGCCATCATTTTGGCAGCAATAGAAATATGAGATTGTTTAAGAGAGAGGATTTGCGGCTCTTCATTCCTAACAGTCATTTTGTCATTGAGAATAGTCATAAATAGATCTCCTGATGATATTAATTTATGGATGAAAGCTGGATCTTGCCTTGAACTTGCAAGTTTGTAAAAGCAGCAACGCGGCGGCTATCCTCTGGGCTTAAACGCACTTTGACCTCAATCACGCGGCGATCGAGATTCTCTCCTGCTTGATTGGTTGCTTGTCGTTGACGTTCAATTTGCAAACCAACTTGTGAAACCACACCCTTTACTTCGCCTTGAAAAGATTGCCCTGTAATCGTTGCCGATTGTCCAACCTTAACCCGATCAATCTCCGTTTGATAGACTTCCAACACGGCGACCATGCGATCGGTTGCTCCCAATTCAACGATGCCATCATTGCTAACCTTTTCCCCTAATCGCGTGCGGATTTTGAGGATTTGTCCATCCATTGGAGCGCGAATATAGGCTTGAGCAAGGTTCGTCTCCGCCCGTTTGAGAGCAGCGATCGCACTGTCTACTTCTCTAGCCTTGGTAGCAATATCCACAGGACGCACTTCGGCAATGCGATCACGAGTGCTACTTGCCTCAAGGATTTGGGCTTGGAGCGTATTGGCAAAGCGATCGCGATTACTTAAAGCTTCTTGCAATTGAGCGCGGGTTGTCTCCGCCGCCAGACGTTTCGTATCCAAAACTGAAGCAGAGATTACGCCTTGGGCATAGAGTTGTTGAAACCGAGCCAACTCTGCCTCCGCAGTACGAACTTCCGATTGCCAACGGGAAATCGTCGCCGATTGGGAAGCCTCACTACCGCGCAAATCTGCTTGCAATCGTAAAATCGATGCTTCTTGGGCTTGAATTTCTGATTGTTTCGCACCAGCACTAACTCTTGCGAATTCCGCTTGAGCAATCTCCACCTGAGCCTTAGCTTGCGCCACCTCATCAGCAAAGCGATCGCTAGCATCTAGTACGGCGATAATCTGCCCTGCTTTCACCCGATCGCCGACTTGGACGCGCAATTCCTTTAGGCGATCGCCATCTAGGGCAACGGGAGCCGCTAAACGCATGACTTCTCCTTCGGGTTCCAATCGACCCAGCGCTGTTACGGGCAGAGGCGCACTAGCGATCGCTGAAGTGTTATTGGTAATATTGGGCTTGCTCGAAGAGACAATGCTATAAATAGAAATTCCTGTAGCTAGAGCCGCAAGGAAAATTCCCCCAAGCCAAAGATGGCGGGAGTTAAAGAAAGATTGAGATGTCATATTTTACTAATCCACTTTCAAAGAAATTTAGCAAGCTTCATTCATCCGCATAGGTCATCCGAATGAGTTCCCCGATCACCTGCGATCGCTCCTCATCAGAAATGCAGTTAAGCCCTAATAGCTGATTCCAAGAAAGTCCATCCGCAGCTAAGAGAATTATCCCAGCCTTGAGTGGAGCAATACCACAATTACAGGCTTGTTGATGCCACTGAGTACAGGCTTCTTGGAATGGTTGGAGGAGTTTGCTGTCTTTAGCGACTGCTGCTAACAATCCAGACTGAATTGCGGCATTCTGGCGATCGAATGTATCTCCAGCCCTGATGTAAGCCCGTAACCAAGCTCCCTTGATCGTAAGATCGCCTTCGCGAAGAAGTTCTATCTCTAATAATTGCTCGAACTCAGCGATCAGGTTTGCCACCATACTCGTCAATAGAGCTTCTTTATTAGGGAAATGATAGAGCAATCCGCCTTTGCTTACGCCTGCTTCTTTTGCCACAGCATCGAGGGTCAAAGCGTCAGAGCCAAAGCGCAAAACAACTTCACCTGCTGCATTGAGCAGTGATTCTCGCGTCGCCGATCGCGATCGCTTGCCTACCTCTAAAGCCTCTACCATAAACTTTTGCTCGAATACTAAAAATTTAAGTCAATTGACTTGTCTTAAATTAACTATACCGTCTGGACTGTATAGTGTCAATATAGCAAAGCAAGTTTTGCTGTACAAACCAAAACCCAAGAATCGAGTGGCGGAGCTTCGCTCCGCCACTCGATTCTTGGGTTGTACTAGCTAACTCTAAAGTTTACAGTCAACACCCTTAAACATCAGACAACTGTGTAGTTACCATTATTTGGGATACATTACTATATGGTAATATGCTAGGATTAAGTTGTAATAAACTATAGTAGTTAAAAAGCTTCTCTCCACCGTTATGACCTTTAATTCCTCTGCTCTGACTCAAGTCGCTGATTACTTTAAAGTATTATCTGAACTCAGTCGATTGCAAGTGCTATGTTCTTTGAAGTCAGGCTCAAAGAATGTTACGGAAATCATGGAAGAGACAGGGTTAGGTCAAGCAAATGTCTCGAAACACCTGAAGATTTTGGCTCAATCAGGGATTGTTTCTAGGACTCCTCAAGGAGTCAGCGTATATTACGAAATTGTCGAACCATTTATTTTTGATCTATGTGAACTGGTGAGCGATCGCCTCTCTATTCGATTACAAGAGCAATCACAACAGCTAAAACAACTAGAAGGATTGCGTCGGAATGAACCCATTAGTGCTAGTCAAAAAAACATTAAAGTTAAAGCCAAAAATTATGCTTAACGGCTACACCATTCTGTGTTTTGGTATTAGTTGCTGATCCGATACTTACTGATAAGGACACCCGATGGGGTGTCCTTCCACAAACCATTTAGGATTGCTATAGATCTGTATTTGTTTCACTATTGTCTTCCCAAATTTCGATATCAAGGTCATTAAGATAGGCGATCGCAGTTTGAATTTGTGCTTGAGTTCCGTTGAAACGGAGATGGAACCAACCACTACCAGCATTTACTCCCAAAGTTGCGGAGATGATATTTACTGTTATGCCATACTGTGAAATTAATTGCGAAATAACAGGTTCGCCATGTAAATCTTCAGGGATGCGAATCTTGACATCTTTAGTTACTGGACGAGTGTCAATAGCCATAAAATTAAGCTCCTTATAATCATTGGATGTTTCACTAAGCGGCGGAAATCGCCGCTTAGTGAAACACAAAATGGCTACGCCATTTTGTGTTTTTAAAACCCTTACTGGGTTTTGTTTCTAATTCACAAAAGTGTAACTACACTTTTGTGAATTGGTATTAGCAACGATAATTTGCAAGGATATGTGGCGTGGAAAGTTTACACCATCACTATTCGCGTTCATTCGGATTATGGGTTTTGCGTTCCAAGATTTCCTTCAGAACTAGAGTAACTACAGCCAATAGCGCGAGTAAAACAGCCGCCGAATAAGCAACTTCATTCTCATAGTTCTTATAGGCTTCTTCAACAAATAGTGGCAAGCTTTGGGTTTTTGACGCAATATTACCAGATACGACGGAAACAGCACCAAACTCACCCATAGCTCTGGCATTAGTCAAAACTAAGCCGTAGAGCAAACCCCATCGGATATTGGGAACAACTACTTTCCAGAAAATCTGCCAGTCATTAGCCCCAAGCGTTCGCGCCGCCTCTTCCTGTTCTGTTCCCATTTCATCTAATACAGGAATAACTTCACGGGCAATAAAAGGCATACTCACAAAGATTGTGGCAAGTAACATCCCAGGGAACGCAAACACAATTTTGATGTTATTTGCTTCTAGAAATGAACCAAACCAACCGATACGACCATAGAGCAAGACAATCATCAAACCTGCAACCACAGGCGAGATCGAGAAGGGTAGATCGATAATGCTCAGTAGCAAAGCCTTGCCTGGAAATTTATTGCGAGCGATCGCCCAAGCTGCACTCAAACCAAAGATCGTATTTAGGGGTAAAGCAACTACGGCTAAACTTACGGTTAGTTTAATGGCGGCGAGAAAATCTTCACGCTTGAAAGAGTCTATTAATGGTGTCAATCCTTTAGCAAAGGCTTGGACAAATACATTTGACGCTGGAATTAACAGCACTAAACCCAGATATAAAAAGGAGATTCCAATGAGGATTTTAGGCGCGATGCTTTTCTTCTCTTTTCTCGGTTGAGATTTAGGTAAATCTTGAGCAGAGTTACTTGCAGAATTATTCAGATTAACCATATTTTTTGCTCCAAGCTTGTAATAAATTGATGGCAAGGAGACTCACAAAGGAAATGGCTAACATTACAACACCAATTACCGTTGCACCTACATAGTCATATTGTTCTAGGCGCTGAAAGATCAAAACTGGGGTAATGAGATCCCTAAAAGGAGTATTAGAGGCAATAATTACGGTGGAGCCATATTCACCGACAGCGCGAGAAAAGCCAAGGGCAATACCTGTAAGGATTGAAGGCGTAAGTGGTGGCAAAATCACTTTAATAAAAGTCTGTATTTGTGTTGCGCCCAATGACCAAGCAGCCTCTTCAATTTCCTTCTCTAAATCCGTAAGTACAGGTTGCACAGTGCGAACAATAAATGGTAAAGAAATAAATGTCATCGCCACAAAGACACCAATTCGGCTAAAAGCAATTTTGATGCCTAGAGGAGCGAGAAGGGAGCCTAGCCAACCCTTATCACTGTAGACCGTAGCAAGAGTTAGACCCGCAACAGCCGTAGGTAAAGCAAAGGGTAAATCAACAACAGCTTCGAGAAAGCGTTTGCCAAAAAAGTTATAACGTACAATTACCCATGCGATGAGTGTGCCGAAGATGCCATTAATTGCGGCGGCAGCAAAAGCGGTGACAAAGGTAATTTCGTAGCTAGAGATTGCGAGGGGAGATGTTGCAGTTTTCCAGAAGCTATCGAAAGGTTCACTCGCAGCTTTGATAAGCATGGCGGTGATTGGCAAAATTAGCAAAAAAGCTAAATATGTAAAAGTGATTACCCAAGTCCAAGGAATTTTGGTAATTATTTTCAGAAAAGGATTAGATGATTGCTTTCTGTTGGGTAGTGATGAAGGTGTTGTCGTTGTCATGTCTTCAAATAAAAAACTAAGAAACAAGGGGCTTTAGCCCCTTGCAAATCAACAATTTAGATAAATTCTAGCGCTTGATTTTGGCTTGAATTTGGTCAAAGGCTGCACCATCAGCAAAGAATTTCTTATTGATGGCATCCCAACCACCAAGATCCTTGACGGTTGAAAGATTTTTAACCACAGGATAAAGCTCAACAAATTGCTTTTCCTTGGCTACAGTTTCATCCACAGGACGGAATCCAACCTTGGCAAATTCAGTTTGAGCTTCAGGAGAATATAAGAACTTCACAAATGCTTCAGCAACTTCCTTTGTACCATGCTTAGCGACGTTCTTATCAACAACTGCGATCGGATTATCGATAGAGAAGTTAACTTCGGGAATTACATAATTAACCTTAGTTCCTTTTTGCGAAGCAAGAATGATTTCGTTCTCATAGTTAATCAGCGCATCGCCTTGACCTTGTTTAAAGAAAGCATCAGTAGCTTCTCTAGCATCTTTAGTCAGAATCGGTACATTGGTATATACCTTAGTTAATGCTTCTAAAGCCTTTTCATCACTACCACCTTTCTTAAAAGCAGCATTCCAGAGGGCAAGGAAGTTCCATCGAGCTACACCTGATGTTTTAGGATCAGCTGTAATTAAGCTTACTCCTTCCTTTTCCAAATCAGACCAATCTTTAATATTTTTGGGATTGCCATCACGAGTAACAATCACAGGAACAGACTTAGAGACGATCCCCTCATTGGGGTATTCCTGTTCCCAGCCTTTGTCAATTAGTCCAGCTTTTTCAATTTTAGTAGTATCAGCCGCCAGCGCCAGATGCACAATATCAGCCTCAAGTCCATCAATGACTGCACGAGTTTGAGAGCCTGAACCACCATAACTTTGCTTAAATGTTACTTTTTGATTTTGTTCCTTTTGCCATTTCTCGACAAATTTAGGAATAATTACTTCGTGAGCTTGTTTAGTAACAGCAAAGGATACAAGCGTGAGTTCAACATCCTTTTTAGATGCGTCGGGACTACCTGAGTTAGGATTAGTGGTGGCGGTGCAGGCTGCCATAGTGACGCTGATGAGTGCGCCTGCCAGAAAGAAGGAAACAAACTTACGTGCAAACTGACTGCTAAATGTATTGCTGACTAGACTAGCGATCGCTTTAATTGCCGATTTGGATTTACCCAAAGGCTGCTGATACCTTGAACTCATGTGCTTGGATCTCCAGATTTAATCTACGTTATCTTGGTGGGATTACCGTACTTAAAATACCATACACCACTTTTGAGATAATGTACAAATAAAATCTACGGTTTATCTATTGGGTATTTGTAGATTTTATTTATAGCTATTGCCAGTCTTGTTGGGACATAAAACCCAAATAGTGTGGGGCGGCGCGAAGCGCCGCCCCACACTATTTGGGTTTTGATTTGTCCTGATACAGGTGGCTATAGCTACAGTTGATGGTCTTTAAATCATTTTTCCAAGATAGGGGTGCGCGGCTTCGCTGCCCAACCCTATCTTGGAAAAGGAAATAGGACAGCTAATCGTAAAAGTCATCAAATATTAATATGCAACCTAAATCGCTTATCTATTGGTGTATTTGAGGTTGTAAGGTTTATAAAAGTATTTTTTTAGAGTAGTCGAGGCGTTAAATGCTAACAGACAGCGATCGCGTTCAGGTTCTAAGTGAAGCTCTGCCTTACATGCAGCAATTTTCAGGGCGTACCATTGTTGTCAAATACGGGGGGGCAGCAATGAAGGAAGAAAACCTGCGACAGGACGTGATCCGCGATGTCGTTACCATGTCATTTATGGGACTGCGCCCCGTGTTAGTCCATGGGGGGGGACCAGAAATTAATACATGGCTCACCAAGCTCAACATTGAGCCACAGTTTATCAATGGCTTACGAGTCACCGATGCCGCCACCATGGAAGTTGTAGAAATGGTACTAGTGGGACGAGTCAATAAGCAGATTGTAGAAATGATTAATCTGGCGGGTGGCTCTGGAGTCGGTTTATGCGGTAAAGATGGCAACCTCATCCGCGCCCGTCCTCAAGGCAATGATGCGATCGGTTTTGTAGGAGAAGTTAGCGGTATTAATATTGGCTTGCTCTCTACCTTGCTAGAAGCAGGACATATCCCCGTTGTGTCCAGCGTGGCAACCGATGAAACAGGGCAGTCCTACAACATTAATGCAGATACGGTTGCTGGTGAACTTGCCGCCGCCTTGGGCGCTGAGAAATTAATCTTGCTAACGGACATTGCAGGGATTTTGCATAACTATAAAGATCCCAGCACTCTCTATCGTAGTTTGACAATTCAGAAAGCTAGAGAACTGATGAATCAAAATGTCGTCAGTGGGGGCATGATTCCTAAAGTCCAGTGTTGTGTACGATCGCTGGCTCAAGGTGTAAAAGCAGCCCACATTGTAGATGGACGAGTCCCCCATTCTCTGCTGCTCGAAATTTTCACAAATAGTGGTGTAGGGTCAATGATTGTAGCCTCAGAAACAGCCTTTTAGTAAATAGGGCGTGCTTTGTCCGCCCTATCATTTGTATGAAATTATGGCAGATACTGATGATGCGGAAAATCAAAGAATTGCGGCGGAGCAATCACCAAACACTTCTGATCCGTCAAAATTTGATGCGAAAAACCCCAACACCTTAAAGAGTCTCAGCTCACCTAGATTCGGGAAATCCAAGTTTAGTTTACCTAAACTTAAATTTCCCAAATTTAAGTTACCCAAGCCAGAAGTATCTTTCAAAAAAATAAATTTTCTATGGATGTGGCTAGTCATCATTTTGATCAGTTACATGTGCATGGGCTATTTCCTATCCATACTGCTAACGATCCCAGCCCGCCGAGATCTGGCGATCGCAGGTTTTGTGATTATTTCATTACTGCCACTCCTGAGCGCCTTTGCAGACTATGCGCTGATGAAATGGAGCTATTTAATCAGTGGTTTTTTGATTGTTGGGGGTTTAGTTTTTTTAGTAAGGTTGAAATTTTATCTCTTAGTTGTAGCAATCGTGGCATGGGTCGGATTAACGGCGATCGCTTTTGTTGGTGATTTCCTAACTAAAAAGCGCAAATTATGGATGGCGATTGCTATATTGACTGCCCCTTGTTTAATCGGTTTAGGAATTGGTCATCAAATGTGGCGGCTAGCTGCATCATGGAGTTAAATTTGTATTACTTTTTCAGGATTTTCCACTTATTTACAAGAGAATTAAAGATGATGCGCTAATGCGATGAGAGAAACTGTATGCAAAGATTTGAATGGTCTGATTCCTTGAGTACTGGTGTGCCAATGATCGACAGCCAGCATCGTGAACTAATTGCGGCGACTAACGAAATTGGGGAAGCACTCGAAAAAGGCAATGGTACAAATGCTATTAAGAAATTGCTGGTATTTCTCAAGTTTTACGCGGAATGGCACTTTGGTAACGAAGAAACCTGTGCAGCAAAACATAATTGCCCGATGGCTGGAGTCAATCAAGAAGCCCACAAGAAATTTATTGAGACCTTTGGCAAGCTCCATGATCAATATCGTCAGAGCGATGCAAGTGAAGAGATTGCGCTCAAAATTTATAATGAACTATGCGAATGGTTGGTCAGCCATATTTTAAAGATTGATACTCAGATTGGTGCTTGTATCAAAGAAAGCCTAGCTCAATCAGCTTAAACAAACCATCAAAAAAGGCGAGCTTAGCTCGCCTTTTTTATTAAGATTACTCTTCGGTCTCAGCCTCTTCAGCCATTGGATAGACAAAACCATCATTTTTGCCTGAGAGGATGGACTTACCTAAGGAAATAGCTCTTTGAGCATGAACTGCGGCTTTCCGCTTCCATACAGCTTTACGGCTATCTCGCTTAGATTTAGAAGTTTTCTTCTTGGGTACTGCCATGACGTGATCCCTATATTAAATACGATAATTTTCTAATTAGAAAAATTTTGACAACCTTCCTATTATATGCGAAATCATGGATATTGAGATCGCAATTTTTAGCTAAACCGACAATTCCCATTATGAAACCAATTTTGGTGTTGCCAGCGCCGAAGGCACTGGCAACACCAAAATTGGTTTTTTGAATGCCAGCCTTTGGTTGGCTTTCTAAAAACCAATTTTTATAATGAGAATTGTTGTAGCTAAACCAATAAAGTAAGGGCAATTCATGAATTGCCCTTACTTTATCGGTTTAAGATTAATTTAGCCGCCTATTTCCGTCACGTTGCAAAACTATGCCCGAAGCCAGACTTTCCTTCGCCGAACATTATCATGAACGTACTAAGTATGCGCCTGCCACCCTAGCCAGCAAAAGTCAAGGATTAGACTGGAGTACCCAACCATCACCTTATAAAGATTATAAAATTGGCACAGTTTATGATCTCAAACCCTATCTCACTGAAGAAATTCAGTCGGATCGCGATGGATTATTGGCAAGTCGTTGGCGGCGATTATCACGATTACTATTTTGCAGCTATGGATTGACCGCAAGAGTACCGACCGTAACGGGTGAGGCTTTTTATCTGAGGGCGGCTCCCTCGGCAGGTGGGTTATATCCTGCGGAGTTGTATCTGATCTCAGCAGGGACACCACTGTTATCCGCAGGAATCTATAACTATCAAGTTCGCACCCATAGTTTGATTCATTTTTGGCAAGACAATCATGTTTGGGCTGGTTTGCAACAAGCTTGTTTTAGTCATCCCGCTTTGCAAAACACCCGTATGGCGATCGCAATCACAGCCGTATTTCATCGATCAGCTTGGCGCTATCAAGATCGCGCTTATCGCCGTATTTTTCTAGATACGGGACATTTGTTAGGAAATATTGAGTTAGCAAGTTCCATTGAGGACTATCAAGCCTCACTAATTGGCGGCTTTGCCGATGAGTCTGTCAATGAACTGCTGTTTTTAGACAAAGAGATCGAAGGGGCGATCGCGATCGTGCCAATTCTTGATTTGCAAGACGAGGAGCGCATTGGTCGAGGTCAGGAATCCAGAGAACCAATGCAGCGATCGTTAGATATTTCTAGGGGAGTAATGACAGCCCTACCTTCAGGAACTGTGCATAGTTACCCCAAACTCCCCGATGGTCAGCTTTTGGAATATCTACACCAATCCACCAAAATTACTGAAAAGCCAAATAAGCAAAAACTTTGGGAACAGTTGGATGTCAAAAAATCAGATCAAACCGAAAACAATTCTGAACCAGATCTTGATAAGTACAACTTCCCCTTCTGTACAAAAGTCAGCACTACCACTGAAAGCATTCATTGGGGTGATGATTTGGAAATGCTGGAAAATACGATCTTGCAACGGCGATCGACCCGTGAATATAGTGGAGCAAATTTAGAACTAGCTGAACTCAAAGCAATTCTTGATTTTACTTATCAGCCCCAACACTATACCGATCAAGGTATTGATGGTAATCCCGATTATTTCGATCTCAGCTTAATCGAAACCTTTGTAGCAGTAACAGGGGTGGTGGGATTGGAAGAAGGTTGTTATTACTACGCACCCAAATCACAGGAATTACGTCAAATTCGTTTTAAGAACTTCCGTGATGAATTACATTATCTCTGCCTCGGTCAAGAACTCGGTCGCGATGCAGGAGCCGTAATTTTCCATACCGCTGACCTCCAAAAAGCTGTTGAGAAATATGGCGATCGCGTTTATCGTTATTTACATATGGACGCTGGACATTTAGGACAAAGGTTAAATCTCGCTGCGATCGGTTTAGGTGTGGGCGTGAGTGGCATCGCAGGATTCTTTGATGATCTCGTCAATGAAGTACTTGGTATTCCCAGTGATGAAGCAGTTTTATACATTACGACTTTAGGTAGAGCTCGTTAGCTCAGCGATGAACAAATTTATGAACCAACAAGATTCCACAATAGCTAATCCCTCACTAAAAATACCCGACAAACTATTTCAACCCGCAGGAGCATGGATAGCTATCTTAGGTTTTTCCATAGTATCTTTGATGCTAATTGGACTTGGAGGCTTTGGTGCAAGGATTCTCAATATTTTGTTTCCAGCCGCTTCACTTGCCCTCGGCTGGCTATTATACTTTCGCTATCCAGTTCTATACAATGGATTTGTATGGTGGTTATTTTTCCTCACCCCGTTCCTGAGAAGGATTTGTGATTGGCGAATAGGTGCTTTTACAGAGTCAAGTAGTAGCTATATTCTCTTAGCTCCCTTTTTGGCGATTTTAGTAAGCGCTCATTCATTGCACTTTAATCTCTCTAAGACTCGCGAACAGGGCACTATGCCTTTTGTATTAGCGATCGCTGCTGTTATTTATGGCTACGTGATTGCCATGATTCATAGTCAGATCCCGATAGTTTCTGTAGGAAGTATAGAAGCTATAGTTCCGCTAAGCCCGATAAGAGCTACGGTTGCACTACTTGAGTGGATATCACCATTACTCTTTGGTTATCATTTATTAGTTAATTGGGAACGATATCCAGCCTATAGTCAAAACGTGAAGCGTGTCTTCTTATGGGGAGCTTTAATTATGGGCATATACGGAATTTATCAATTCCTCGTGGCTCCTGAGTGGGATCGGCTTTGGATGATTGGTTCTGGGATGGATAGTAGTGCTGGAAGCCCAGTTCCCTTTGGAATGAGAGTATGGAGTACCATGAATTCGCAGGGTCCTTTTGGGGATTATATGGTTACAGGACTGTTGTTGCTACTGGGTTGTCAAGGAAACCTAGTGGCTCCAGCAGCTGGTGTAGGTGCTTTATCATTACTGCTCAGTCTAGTAAGAGCGGATTGGATAGGATGGTTTTTAGGAATGATTTCATTGGTATTATCTCTAACACCTAAGCAGAAATTCCGAATAGCTTTAACACTGATAATTTTAACTGCAATAATAATTCCCTTAACTACTATAGAACCATTTTCCACGACTATAGGTCCTCGTCTAGCCACTTTATCTAACTTACAAGACGATGGAAGTTCCCAAGTTCGTCAAGCTACTTACGCAATTTTAATTAATGATGCTCTTAGTAAAGTTATTGGAGAGGGCATCGGAAGCTTTGATACAGATAGTGCCATACTTGTGCTATTTTTCAATTTAGGTTGGATTGGTGTAATTCCTTATGTGGGTGGTCTTATATTTGCAAGTGTTCTTGTTTTTACCAGCAAAACCAAGAACAACAACGATATTTTTATTCCCATAACTCGCGGAATATTGATAAAGTCACTTATGTTTCTTCTAGCCAGTCCTACGATGCGAGGGGCGCATGGAGTAATATTGTGGGGGTTTCTAGGTTTAGGATTGGCTGGAGGGAAATATTATCAAAATTATTATCAACAGCAAATATTGTCCTTAATCTCTAATAGGTCTAAGTCTCAGTAGGAGAGCAAATTCATGGGTTCGGGTAGTTTATTCTGCACAAGCACTGATAACAGAAGTCATATAGCAAAGCAAGTTTTGCTATATGACATAAAACCCAAGAATCGAGTGGCGGTGCGAAGCGCTGCCACTCGATTCTTGGGTTTTGGTTTGTACTAGCTAACTCTTTGTTTGCTATAAAATGTTCCCTGAACAATACTTTGAGAAACAAGCTAAAGTGAAATAAAATTATTATGAGAATATGTATTATCACATCCAATGTTAGGCTAGGAGATGGGCAAGCAAGGGTAAATTATGAAATTGTTAAAACTGCTATCCAAAGAAAACATAACGTTACATTAGTTGTTAGACAAGTTGCGCCTGAACTCAAAGATAACGAATTGATTAAATGTATTTATTTTCCTTTAAGGAATATCCCAACTGAATTGTTGCGAGGAATTATATTTACTCGTTTAAGTGATAATTGGTTGATAAAACATGCTCATGAATTTGATATTGTTATGTCTTGTGGAGCTGTAACTTCCAAAGAAACAGATATTAACGTTGTCCATTTTGTCCATAGTGCATGGTTAAATTCTCCATTTCATGTATCACGAATGAGTAAAAACTTGTATGGAGTTTATCAGTGGCTCTATACATCAATTAATACCTTCTTGGAGAAACAAGCTTTCCAAAAATCAAAAATCTTGATAGCTGTATCAGAAACTATCAAACAGGAATTGATTAACATTGGGATCAATGAAAATAAGATTAAAGTTGTCCTGAATGGCGTTGATATAGATGAATTTAAACCAATCTCTCAAGAACGTAATCAGTTTGGACTGCCAGAAAATGTTGATCTGGCTCTATTTGTTGGCGAGTTTAAGACAAATCGTAAAAACTTAGATACTGTTTTGAAGGCTTTAGTGAATGTTCCGAGCTTGCATCTAGCCGTAGTGGGAAGTATCGAAGATAGTCCCTATCCACAATTAGCTAAACAGTTGGAGTTGGAGGAGAGGGTTCACTTTTTGGGATATCGATCTGATATTGCCAAAATTATGCAAGCTGTTGATTTTTTTGTGTTTCCATCACGCTATGAGCCATTTGGGATGGTAGTTAGTGAAGCTATGGCATCTGGGTTGCCTGTAATTACTACGGCAGTTTCGGGAGTTGCTGCAATCATCACACCTGAATGTGGGATCGTTTTGCCTGACTCAGAAGATATTTTGGCTTTGACTAATGCGATGCTCCGTCTAACCAATAATTTTGAGATGAGAAAGCAAATGGGGCAGGTCGCAAGAGCGATCGCTGAACAACATAGTTGGACAAGTAAAGCCACAACTTATCTAGATCTATTTGAAAGCTTTGCCAGTAACAAGGTTTAAGATAGATATGACTTGATATCATCCAAAAAGTTTTACCAACATCTTGTAACAAAAAATTGTAAGAGCAAATTACATGTTAAAAATTGCCAAAGTTTTGTGCCTGAATACTGGCGGGGAAGGGAGTCTTGATTCTAGACGATCAAGAAGCCTTGGCTCGAAATTGCAAGCCGAAGTTACTTATCATGATCTGAACCTTAAGATAGGTAAGATTGCAGCTAGTCAGGAAGTTTGGCAGATCATTTCTGGGTCTAAATGGGATTTGATCTATCAAGAAGGTTCTGGCATTGCGGGTGGCATCAATCTGATCAGGGCGGCGAAATCTTGGCAACAGCCCTATGTGATCTCTACTGGTGATCCGATTGGTGGGTTCTTTCGGGTGACTAAGGGATTGTTAATCGGTAATATGATGGAGATCTATGAGCGATCGCTTTACAAGAATTGCACTGCTTTTCTGGGGTGGACTCCTTATCTGACAGGAGCGGCGATTAAACTTGGGGCAAAGCGAGCAATTACCATTGAAGGAGGAGCAGACTTTGAACTATTTCAGCCCAAATCTGCTACTGAGCGCCTTAGTTTCCGCCAAAAGTTTGGTGTTCCTGAACATCATTTAGTCTGTGGCGTGGTGGGTAGTTTGTTATGGAATAATCGTCAATCCTATAGCTATGGCTATGAATTGATTGAAGCTTTGAAATTGGTAAAACGTGATGATATTACGGTTTTAATTGTAGGAGATGGAAGTGCGAAAGGGCGGCTTCAGTCTTTAGTTCCTGAAGCTCTGCGATCGCGGGTTATCTTTACGGGAAGATTGCCTCAAATGGAAGTTGTGGAGGCGATGAATGTGATGAACATTGGGTTTGTGACCCAAACCCTTGATGAGTTAGGAAGTTTTCGATTGACCACGAAACTACCTGAATATCTAGCCTGTGGTGTACCTGTTGCCATGAGTCCTATTCCCGGATTTTATGATTATGCAGCTTCAGCTGGTTGGGCTTTGCCCGCATATCATCCCGCAAGTAAAGAGTTTCATATGCGTTGTGCGCGATGGTTAGACAATTTACAATGGCAAGAACTTGAGGCAAAGGCAAAAATTGCTCCAGAGGTCGCAAAAAAACATTTTGACTATGATGTCATCAGCGATCGCTTTGCTGATTTTATGCATGAGCTATTGGAGATAGAAGGACATAAAAAACAATGAAGATATCTGTAGTAGTTCCGACTTATCAACGTCCAGCAGACTTGGCTCGTTGCTTAGCTGCTCTCAAAGTGCAAAATCGTCCTGTCGATGAACTGTGGGTAATTGTGCGTGATACCGATCGCCAAACTTGGCAATTCTTAGAAACTTTTGATCGTGGGGCTTTACCTTTACATACAGCCACAGTAACAGCCTCAGGAGTAATTGCGGCGATGAATATCGGGCTGGAGTCAGCGACTGGTGATATTGTGGCTTTTACCGATGATGATGCTGCTCCTCATCATGATTGGTTAGAAAGGATAGAAACTTACTATTTAGCTGATAAGCAAGTTGGTGGAGTTGGTGGGCGTGATTGGGTCTATCACGGTACAAAATTGGAAGATGGCTCTCAGCCTGTAGTGGGCAAATTACAGTGGTTTGGGCGTTTGATCGGCAATCACCATATTGGCATTGGCACAGGACGCGAAGTGGATGTACTGAAGGGCGTGAATATGAGTTTTCGGCGTAAGGCGATCGCTGATTTACGCTTCGATCAAAGAATGCGAGGATCGGGCGCACAGGTGCATTTTGAAGTAGTTTTCTCTTTGACTTTGAGACAACAGGGATGGAAGCTAATTTACGATCCGCAAATCGCAGTAGATCACTTTCCTGCTCAGCGTTTTGACGAGGATCAGCGCAATTCTTTTAATGCTCAAGCTTCGATTAATGCTGTGCATAATGAGACGGTAGCACTATTGGGATATTTATCCCCATCCCAAAAATTGGTGTTTGCTATCTGGGCGATCGCGATCGGCACATCAGAAGCCTTTGGTTTATTGCAAGCCCTAAGATTTTTACCCAAAGATGGGAATGTGGTAAGACAAAAATTATGGGCTTGTTGGCTTGGGCGGTGGGAAGGATGGCAGACTTACAGGCTCAGTAAATAATTAGGGTGTGTGGTGAAACCACACACCCTTAAGCTATTCTTTTAGGTGAGGCGGCGCGAAGCGCCACCTTATCTAAAAGGAGCGAAAATATGGATAACCTTTGGGTACGCCCAATTCCTTATCTAATTCAAAATTGATAATGCCCCAACGTGGTTCTTGCTCTTCAGGGGGACTAAATTCTACGGTTAAGCCATACAAGCTCTGGACATTGGAAATAATGGATGTATTTTCAAGATAAGGTTTGACTAAATCCATGTAGCGGAGAGCAATAGTAACTTTAATCGCTCGATAACCTTGGGTATAGAGCCGATCAATACTTTCATGAATTTCAAACCGAATCCCATCGGGATGGGTATGTTGGCGATACCATTCGTCGTTCCATAGTCGCCATTGGCGATCGGATTGCAGGTGGACTAAATCTTTGCAATTGGGCTGAACTTCAAAAGCTCCATGACGCGGACAAAGATAGGTGTCAGTCAAAATCAAGGCAGGAATAACTTGCCGACAATGGGGACATTTAATTTCAGAACCAAAAATCGGATATTGCTGCACTGAGGTGACTATCCTCATGATTTATATAAGTGGATGAAATCCTTAATCCTGATCTTAACATGCTCATACTATAGCTTTGGCTACTTAGGGACGCGCAGTAACGTAAAGAAGCCAATTTTTAGCGGCGCAGTGAAGCTGCGCCGCTAAAAATTGGCTTCTTTACTAAGAAAATCCAAAATATATAGCGTTGTGTTTGTTTCCCCGCCTTCGGCGGGGAAACAAACACAACGCTATATATCAATCCTATAACAATGTAAATCTTTGTGAGCAAGGGGCTTCAGCCCTTTGTCTTGCCGCAAAAAATTGCCATTTTATCTTTTCAAACAAGAATTACTGTTTATGGTTCAGATAACACACTCTAAAAATCTCGAACCCGTTACAATTTTGAAGTTAAGTTCTAAAATCGTCAAATAAGTCAGGTTAGGATGGCAAAAGCCAACCCGAAAGCCCAGTGGGGATCAGTTCTAAGCCGTGCAAATCACGTAGAAAAATATCTGCGATGGTTCGTTGATTTTTGTCCTGTACCGATCGCTATGTTTGATAGCAATCTGGACTACGTATTAGTTAGTCAACCTTGGGTCAAAATGCTAGGCATTCCACGCCTAAAGCTAATTGGCACAAATCTCTATGAATCATTACCGATTGCGATCGCTCATAGACATGGACTAGAGCGCTGCTTAAGTGGCGGGCAGATGCATTACACCACAAAAATTGAGATTGCGTTTCGGGGTGAATCAACCCATAATTTTCAGTGGGATGTCCAACCTTGGTATACCGATGATGGATCGGTGGGTGGAATCATTGTTTCTAGCCATGCTTTGGCAGAACAGCAAACAGAACTGCTCAAGAGCCAGCTAGCCGAAGAAATTGCTGAACGCCAATATCTTGAAGATGCTTTTACGAAAATTGGTACAGCGATTGAAAGTGCCAATGATGCAATCTGTATTACCGACGGGACAGGACAACCAATTTATATCAATCTTGCCTTTAGTGATTTATTTGCCTATAGCTTATCTGCCTTACAAAAATCGACTAATTTACAACCTCTATTTACAGATGTGCAAGCATCTAAAGTAATTCATTCGGCGGTGATGCATGGTGGAACTTGGACAAGTGAGTTGGAAATGCTCGATCGCGATCATCAGCGTATCCCCATTTCCTTAAGGGTAAATCCAGTCAAAAGTCCATCGGGTGAGGTGATTGGCACAACTTATATTTGTACAAACATCCGCGATCGCAAAGCTGCTGAAGCTGAAATTAACAAAAGTTTTGTAGCCCTTGGTGCAACCCTTGAAGCTACAGCCGATGGTATTTTGGTGCTAGATGCGATCGGTAATATTATTATTTGTAATCAAAAATTTGTGGATCTTTGGCGGATTCCCGATCGCATTTTTCGCTCCCATGATGACTCCCATATCCTCAAATATGTGGCTAAGCGGATTAGCTCGGCAAAATATTTGCAGAACTTTGGTAAAGGACTCAGTACTGATCAGAATAGCTTTGAGATTGTCGAGTTAGATGATGGCAGAACGCTAGAATGCTATTCGCAACCACAAAATGTTTTGGATAGTTGTGCAGGTCGAGTTTGGAGTTTGCGCGACATTACCGAAAGACTTGCGGCTGAGGCTCTAGTTCGGGCTTCCGAAGAAAAATATCGCTTGCAAGCCGAAAAGCTCGAACATGCTTTGCAAGAGCTAAAAAGTACACAGTCACAGTTGATTCAAGCTGAGAAAATGTCGGGCTTAGGACAACTAGTAGCGGGAATAGCCCATGAAATCAACAATCCTGTGAATTTTATATATGGGAATCTCTCCTACGCTGACACCTACACCTCTGAGCTCTTAAGTCTTGTCGAAACTTACCGCACTCACTATCCAGAACCTATTGAAGCAGTGCAGACCAAGCTAGAAGAAATCGATATAGATTTTCTCGCTAGTGACTTTGTAAAATTAGTCGGTTCAATTCGGATTGGGGCTGAGAGAATTCAAAAGATTGTGCAATCACTAAATAAATTTTCGCGAAGTGATGAAGAAGGATGTAAATATGTCGATATCCATGAGGGAATTGATAGCACTTTGATGATTTTGCAAAGTCGCCTCAAGGCTACAGCACATCGTCCTGAGATTCAAATCGAGAAAAAATATGCAAGTCTTCCTGAGGTCGAATGCTATGCGGGGCAGCTAAATCAGGTGTTTATGAATCTACTGACCAATGCGATCGATGCCCTTGAAGACGATGCTCAAGCTAATGGATTTTGGCAGATTGTGAATGAGAAACCACTGTGGACTAGGAAAGATGGCAAGGTTTCTAAAATCTTGATTCAGACAGAAATTCTTGCAGATTCTCAAAATAGCGATCAACTTTGCGATCGCTTAGTCATTAAAATTTCTGACAATGGTAATGGCATTCCCGACGAGTTACGCAATCGCTTGTTTGATTTGTTTTTCACTACTAAGCCTGTGGGGAAAGGTACAGGCTTAGGGCTATCGATCGCCTATCAGATCATCACGGAAAATCATGGCGGTAAGCTATCCTTTAGCTCAGAAGTGGGCAAAGGTACAGAATTTACAATTGAGATTCCTTTAAACCAAACCCAAAGATAATAGCAGCGCGAAGCGCTGCCATTATCTTTGGGATATACTTCAGTACAAAATGATGTGACAAAAAATATGCGATCGCAATGGGAATGTTTGTTGCAAAACCTTGGCTGTTGGCAAGGTTCATTTACGAGATTATCGACAAAGGGTGAAATATTAGAAGATATTCCCAGCGAAACTAGTCTGGAACTTAAAGCCGACAATCAAACAATCCGTCAGGTTGTGCGGCGCTTTTATGATGGTCAGCCAGAGGATTTGGCTTTGGAATATCGCTCTCTCAATAAAAGTACAACTTTTTTTGAGAATGGCGCTTTTTCGCAAGGATCATTGCAATTTGCCCCCTACACTGAGTTTGGGGCAGAGTTGGGCTTGATTTATGGCGATCGCCGATTGCGTGTGGTTCTGCTCTATGACAAAGCTAGCCAACTTGATCGCCTTACCTTCATTCGCGAACATTTACCCAATAGCGCCATATCTGAACGTCCAGCCTTGACCCTAAATAATTTGTTAGGCAAATGGGAAGGTGAGGCAATTACGATCGCTGCTGATTGGTTAGAACCAGAAGTCATATCAACAGTTACTGAATGGCAACAGGAAGGCGATCGAGTAATTATGTCTTTGCAAATGCAAACACCTATGGGCGCAAAGACGATTACCTCGATCGCGAAGATTGATCCACATAATCCCCAAATACTGAACTTTGATCAGGATACTTTGCCAATCCAAACCTTGTTTTTACCAGATGGTGCATCGATAACTTGTCCTGTAGCGATCGCCACTCGTCAGCCATTTCGCCTATCTATTTCGTGGTTGTTAGAATCAAACCTGCACCAGCGAATAATTCGGGCTTATGATCACAAAGGAGGATGGGCTAGTCTGACATTAGTGACTGAGCGCAAAGTGGGGTAGTCTGATTAGTGATTTGCTATGCAAATCATTACTCTCTATATGAAATTATATGGCAGACACCAGTCGTAAGCTTCTAATTAAGCGCATCATTATCATGCTGCTTTTTCTAACGCTTTTTATTGGCGCATTTTCGGGTGCACTCTATTTTTACCAAAACGATGGCACGCAGCGATCGGCTAATCTAACCTTTGGAGATGACAAAGAACCAAATCGGATCAACGTTGCTGTTACTATGCTAGGAGTTGATCCTATTAAATCCGAGATAAATCTTAGGTTTGCACTGAGTCCCGAAGGAACATACGTTAAAGATGCACGCCTCACTAAAGATCTAAAATTCTTTACAGGTATCGAAAGCGGTAAGGCTGAAGTTACCCTTGAAAATAATCGTATACCTGATGCTGTGACAGGTTCCTTATCCATAGCTAAAGGTAGAGTTAGCGACTATCCTTTTGATGTGCATAGTTCCGACTTCTATCTCTTTTTTACTAATCCTAAGGATGAGAAAGAAGAAATTCCCATGTCAGTTGATTTCTACGGAGCCATATCTGGCTATAACATTGATGTCGATTACATTCCCAAAACTGAATTTGAGTCTACTGACAGTTATATTGGCTTGAGAGTAACTGTGTCGCGATCGGTCATCACTAAGTCATTCTCAATCTTTTTGATGATTGCCATGTGGTTGATTGGCTTGGTAATTTTTACGATGACAATGATTGTGGTTTGGCAACCCCGTCCAATTGAATTTGGGATGTTTACTCTCATTGCAGGTATGTTATTTGCCCTACCTGCGGTGCGAAATCTTCAGCCCAATGTTCCTCCTCTTGGCGGTTTGTCAGACTTTCTCTCATTTTTCTGGGCTGAGTCGCTCGTGGCTGTTTCAATGCCAATTCTCTTTTTCACATGGCTAACACGCTATAAAAAGCCTAGCTAACTAAATCGTCAAGGCTTGCTTTGCAAGCCTTGAAGTATCAAACCCAACTATCAATTTAACTATGTCATTACCGCCAATCATTGAGCAAATGCTCTTGCCTGAGTTCTACGAGCATCCTGTTACGAAGCCCATCCAGCTTTTGCAAACCCATATTTCTTTTGTGCTACTCACAGGCTCCTATGCTTACAAAGTCAAGAAACCAATGAACTTTGGATTCTTAGATTTCTCTACCCTAGAAAAGCGCAAATATTTCTGTGAAGAAGAACTGCGGCTGAACCGTCGTCTAGCTCCTGACTTATATCTGTCCGTTTTGCCAATTATCGAAACAGATGAGAAATACCATTTTGATCAGACTGGGACTGGAACACCTGTGGAATATGCGATCGCCATGCCAGAGTTTTCGCAAGAGGATTTGCTCATTGAGATGTTTGCTTCGGGTAGGCTGACGGCTGACCATGTGAAACAGATTGGCGAACAGTTGGCGGTATTCCATCAGAATGCACTAACCAATGACCATATCAATGGCTTCGGTACAATGGAATCCGTTCGGGCAGTTGCAAATGATAACTATGCTTCCACTGAAAAATATGTTGGCATTGCTCAAACTGAGGAGCAGCTTGCTCAAACCCGTGCCTACACAGATAAATTCTTCGCCGAGAATGCTGACTTATTTAGCGATCGCATTGCTAAGGGCAAAGTCCGTGAATGTCATGGCGATGTCCATTTAAAAAATATTTGTCTCTATCAAGATCAGATCCAGATTTTTGACTGTATCGAATTTAATGAGCCATTCCGCAATAGTGATGTGCTGTATGATGCTGCATTCCTATTAATGGATTTGCAATTTCGCGGCAGAAGCGATCTTGCAAATATCTTTTTGAATACTTACCTAGAGCGCACTGGCGACTATGAAGGAGCCGTGCTATTACCGCTCCATTGCAGTATGCGTGCTTATATTCGCGCTAAGGTGACATCATTCTTGCTCGACGATCCGAATATTCCTGCGGATGTGAAAGCGAATGCTCAAACAGAAGCTTCGGCATATTACAAACTTGCGTGGGAATATACGCAACCCAAGCAAGGCAAGTTGATCATTATGTCGGGTGTATCTGGCTCTGGTAAAAGTACAACGGCAAAAGCGATCGCCTCTGAGCAAGATGCCATTTATCTGCGATCGGATGCAATTCGTAAGCAGATTGCAGGTATTGGGTTAATGGAGCGTGGTAGTGATGACATTTACACACCAGAGATGACTGCGAAAACCTATACCAGATTGGCAGAGTTAGGTGCTTTGTTAGCTAGCAAAGGCTTTACTGTCATTCTGGATGCGAAGTACGATCGCATTAGTCTAAGAGGTCAAGCGATCGCTGCTGCTCAAGTTCAAAACGTCCCTGTAGAAATCATTTACTGCACTGCGCCCTTGGAAGTTTTGGAGCAACGTTTACGCGATCGCTCTGCTGCTAACAATGACATTGCCGATGCGACGGTTGAGCTATTAGCTAGTCAGCAAGCCGCCTTTGAAGATTTCACGGCGGAGGAATTAGCCTTAGTGAAAAAAATATAGCAATCATAAAATCAGTGAATACTGATTTTATGATTAGCAACTTAAGGAAAATGGTTGTTTTAAGTTTGTAAAAGCAACCATTTTCCTTAAGTTGCATCTTCACTATCGGTGATCTTCTTTTTATAAAATGATGTTATGTGGAACATCATTTTATAAATTATTAAATTGATATTTCGCTAATTATTTCACGTAACATTATCGTCTATTCAATCAATGCATTGAGTAAGTCAATTCGGTGAGTCTCGCAGGTAGTAAAAGCGATCGCCTTTTTCTCCATCTCCCTTAATTCTTCCCAAATGCAGATACTGCTTGCAATAAATTTTTAATCATCACTTTGCTGATAAATACGAATGCGTCCACGTTGAATGATCCAGAGTTTGCCTGTAATATCTTCCCGTTCTAATCCATTAATTAGAGTCTGAATCGCATCTGTCAGATCTTCTATAGTTGCTCTAGGAGGTAATCTTAAAACAGCTATTCCTTTGTATTGTGAAGGTACATATTGTAGAGGATTGCTAAAATCTAAGTCGAGAGTAACTAGACAGCGATCTTCTTGCTGGCAAACTTTTATGACGGTGGGATCTGAAGCTGAAGTTAGTCCTTGCTCAAGGACAGTAGAAACATCGTAGCCTGCTTGTTTTAGCTGGTTTATGCCTCTTTGACCAATATTCTCATCTAGTTTGAATTTCATGCTGATTTCTCGATGGGAATATCAACATAGCGATCGCTTGACATAGCTGCTCCATAGGCAATACAGGCATAAATATCTTCTGGTTGTAGTTGGGGATAGTCTTCTAGCAATTCAGGGATGCTAGTACCATTCGCTAGAAAGTCAAGGATTAGGGATACCCAAATGCGATGTCCTCGAATACAGGGTTTTCCAAAGCATATATTTGGATTAACTGAGATACGATTGAGAAGTTCTACTCGTTTCATGGCTGTATTTTTCTTTGATTTTAATCAGATTGCATGAATTACTAAATCGCTATTGCTCTAATTATTTCACATAACATTGTTGCCTATCTAATCACCAAATTAACAATTCAGATCGCTAAGTCTTGTAGTTAGTAAAAGCGATCGCCCCTTCCTCCATCACTCTTCTCTCTTCCCAAATATCTTAGGCTAATGAAAAAACGTCAACTGTGATCGCTTTTCATATCAAAAAGAATCATTACGGAGTCGTTCTATAGCATTTTTGAAAGGTTCTATTTCGTTGGAACATAATCGATATATTTCTTCGGCATCAATACTAAAGTAATTATGAGCCAGTATATTTCTCAATCCCTTAATCCCTGACCAATCAATATCAGGATATTGCTCAAACAATTTTGGATCAATGAATTTATCAAGTTTCTGTGTGTTTTCACCAATCGCAACTAACATCATGGCGATCGCATCAAGGCGATCTAGCCCATCGTCATTACGAATAAAGTCATAGGCTGTGTCGATCCCAGAAAAACGGCGTTCAATTCTCCTAATTCCTTCTTGAATTTCTAAAAATAATTCTAAAAGCATTGAGCGATCATACATATACAGCCTCACGATCGATTCGCGCTTTTAGATATTTATTCATTCCATACCAATATCGAATCACATCAACTTTTCTCCCAAATTTTGCTTCTAATTCAATTTTGAGGTTAACTCGCTTTAAGATATTTGGCTGCATATCTACAACAATATCAATATCACTATTCTCATTTGCTTCATTTCTTGCGATTGAGCCGAAGATACCAATTTTGTTGACTTCATAGTGAGTAGCCAAATCATCTTTTAGGGAGCTTAACTCACTCAATATACTCTCTTTATCTAATGAATTTACAATCATTATAAACACCTTTTTGGGGAAGAATATAGTAGTGGTATATTTTACCATAACCAGAGATCGCCATACTCCTAAATCCATAAATCCTAACTCTCATCGCATGGTAAGTCTCGCAAGTAGTAAAAGCGATCGCCTTTTTCTCCATCTCCCCTAACTCTTCCCAAATATCCCACTCATGGAGAATAGATCTCTATTTACTAGGACGATTTATGCGAATTAGTTGGTTGGTTAAATCTACTGTATTGTTAATTGCTTCATGAATTTGGGTGGCTTGTCTTTGTCTGTTGATGTCTTCTGTGCAGACGATTATACCTGTATGGATAGGGTGTAGGTTATGCAGTCGGATAAAGTCACTGCGATTAATTGTTAATACGGTGCGGTTATCACTTATCGCTAAGGCTAGGACATCTTCATCAGGGATTCTTTGGTTGGCTTTGCCTGCTTCTTGGACTGTTAAAATATCATGTCCTAGCTCGCGTAGTAGTTTGACGACAATTTTGGGGAATTGCTCATCGGCATAGAGTCGTGCCATGTTAAGCTGCCTCTTGCCTATGAAGGGCTGCTTCTATTTCATCAGGATGGGTTTCGGCGTAGCGCCATGCGTTTGCTAGGTCGGTTGCGGTGAGGGTGGGATAGTCTTCGAGGATGTAGGCTTCGCTTGCGCCTTGGTGTTGTAGGCTTACTAGCAGCCATACAGGTATGCGAGTTTGACGGATGCAAGCGTCACCACCCATGACTCTTGGATTTTTTTCGATGCCTTGCCATGTGTTGCTGAGGCTTTGGACTAGGATTTGGATTGCTTGAGATTTTTCTTCGGGGGTTAGGGATAGTAGTTGTGGTTGTAGTTCTTTGAGTGTCATGTTATGTCTCCTTTTCTATCGGTAAGTCTCGCAGGTAGTAAAAGCGATCGCTATTTCCTCCATTACCCTTCACTCTTCCCAAATATCCCGCCAATGGCGAAGAAAGCTCTATGAGTATATCTTTTCCTTCTTGATCATGAAGCACAGATTCATTGTCTGTAAAAAACATTGCATTGTATTGTGTACAAATTCTCTCAAAATTTGGCTGTGTTGTTCCCATGTAAGCTAGTTTTTTTACTGATTGAACAATACGAGATCGCAGTTTGATATCACTTTCAACTTTTTGGATATATTCATCAATTTTGTCGTCAATTTGACCTGCTTGCAGATATTCCTTGAGTTCAAATAGATTGATCGCGCCATCATATTTGGCTTTGAATTCAACGAGTTTTTGTAATGTCTTAGTCTTTATAATGCTTATTTTCCATTTGGTTGAAAATTTGATTACATCAGGAGTTGGCTTTCCAGAGCCAATTATTAACTTCGCTGCCTCTTTAAATTCAGATTCAGTTGCTAACTTGGTCATCCCAATTCGCATTATTTCTTCAGTCGTACCTTTGGGAATACTTTTCCCCGCTTTACACTCGCCAATAAGTAGATAAGGTTGAGAACAACATAAATCTAAGCCTCCTGCACCGCCTTTGTGAGCTTTATCTATAGTAAAACCAAGAAACTCTAAACTTCTTTTAACAATATTTTCAAAATCAGTGCCAGCTTTAACTGTACTTTTTTTGTCGGCTCCTTCAATACTACGATCGCCTAATGTTGAAATTGTTTTAATCCAACTTAAACTATTATTAGTTTGATTTTCCTCATCTATAACTTCCTGAGGTTCTACATTCAATATGTTAGGATTGATTTTTAAAAAATCGTCATCATCCAAAATAATATCTGTAGATTGATTAGAAACAATTAATAATTCTAAATCCTTTGATTGATCTCGAATTTGTTGAAATTGTTCATCATCAAGAATAGGAATCTTCTCGAAAATAGTAATTGACTCAGGTAGAGGGACAAAATTTCCTGTTGATTGCTGCTGAACTTGAATGGGATTAGATAGTTTATAAACGCGCAAAACTACTAGAAATATGCTTGCACGTTGTTGAAAGATTAATTCTAATTCTTCGATAGGTAAGGCTGTTAGCTGTGAAATTTTTAATAGTTCAAAAGTATTATCAATACTTTCACAGCTTTTACATTCTGCCCAAAGATCGACAGTTACTAGATCTGCGTTTTCAACTTGTAAATCAGGATAGAGAGCAAAGGATCTATCAATAGCAAGAAATGTTTTAGAAAAAGCGCCAACGATCGCACCACTTCTTAAAGCATCTAAATTTGTTGCTGAAATGCGTAAACCGTTGGCGATAGAAATCATAAAATTTCCTAAAAACTATTTTGTTTATTCAAGTAAGCTATCTAAATCAATATTCACTTCATCAGTAATATCAATAAAGGCTGGTTTTACTTCATCACTTTCGTTCTCAATTACTGGATCAGCTTCACTATCATCATCAGAAATCACACTTGCTGGATTGCTTAAGATATCTTTAATCAAGAGATTATTAAAAGCAATTTGTGAGTCTGTAATAAAAGCTAGAATGGCATCTTCACTAACACCGTAAATTTCGCGTTTGTCGTATACAGCAAGAATTGCGATGAGTGGTTTTACATGATCGGCAACTAGATAGATATATTCGCCACCCAGTTCGTCAACTAACTTGGCTCGTAGATTATGAGCTTCCCATTGCTTTTTAATCTTTCTATCTTCAGAACGAATCACGCAACCACGAGTAAGCTTAAATTTGTCGTACCATGTCAGTTTTTGCATTCTTGAGCCAACAGTCATTCCGTGAGTATGTTGAATTACAGCAACACCGATCACCTCTTCTTTTCCATTTTCAGTTGCAATAATCTTAAATTGAATTGAACCTTTATTCCATGAAATGGGAGTAATTTGATCCGTGACATCTTGGATGAGAACATTCTCAATTATCTGTCCCTTTAGTGCTGTAAATCCGAGATAAAGCGCTCTAGCGATGAGATCACTATCATCCAAGAAATCTTCATTAATTTGAGCAAGTTCTCTGTCATAGTCTTTTTGAACCAACTCTTTTAGATCAAGAGGTGGTGGAGAAATTGCAAAGTTATCACGACACCATTTTAGTAGTTGTCTGATAGCTGGTCTTTCATTTCCTAAAGACCTCAGTTTATCTTCCTCAAAAGGAAATACAGAGTTTGGTGGTACAAGGTTGTGAGATTGATAAAAATCTTGAAGCCAAAGTTCTACAACATTAACGACAGCTTCTCCATCTGCATACTTTAGTTCCAGTGGTTCTGGATACTTTGAAGAAAATCTATCTCTTATTCCTGTTACATCACCTACTGCTATATTTTTCAAGAGATCTCTCCAAACAACAGGAGGTATTACTGACAAAATAACTACTCCTTTTGTAACATCAGACTGTTCAATTGCATCAAATAAATCTTTGACTAGTCCACCGACTACTTGAGACTTGAAATAGCCAGCCTCATTTACTTCCAGCCCTTCTAATTCGTCAAAACACACGAGAATAGGATTGTAGTCAGACGCTATGCTGATAATCTGTAGTGCAGCACTTAGCGCATCCGCCTCTAACAGTTTAATTTCCTTCGTTGGGTTGGGTAAACCTAGCTCTTTTGCCTTTGCATCAGACAACTCTTTCCCTGCAAGCCATTTAATTGCAAAAGGTGCATGGGCTGCACTTCCTAATGTCCAGATAATCGCTCTAACAATATCAGGATCACCAACTTTCGGCTTGACTTTAAGAATCGCATTGGTGAGTTGATCGATTAGATTACGATTATTAGCCAATGCTTGAGGAAGCTTATTAACTAGCTCTAATGCAGGTCTTTTGTTAGCAACGACTTGGTTAACCATTGCCGCAGCTAATTCTTGCCATTGAGTAACTCCATGTCCGTTAGACTGTTTGAAGCTGTCAGCGAGAATCTGGCGAAATTGGTAATGAATCAAATTCAAGTCACCATATTTGTTAGCGTAGATGAAAAAAGCTTTGTTGTCTGCTTGTAATCCTCTGCGGATTCGTCTAATTACATGACTTTTACCAACCCCAATTTCAGCACTAAAGGCAATAGATGTTACTTTGGGCTTGCCTGAACGAACTTGCTCAATTGTTTCAAATACTGCATCCGAAGCATGAGCGTTTAAAGTTGTTAGATCTGGAAAACTACCATTCCAAATATCTTGACCTGTGATGATTGGTGGTACGTCAAATGGATTATTTTTGTTGATGACCTCATAAAGTTCATCAAAAGATGATGCTGTAGACATTACAAACCTCTTTAAATTATTTTTTAAATTGAGTTAAATCAACACAGAGCAATACTTTTATAAAAGCTTGGCGTAGTAACGTAGCCCACCCAGTTCTGTAGTAATCGAATCTTGTTCCTTATCTGGTGTAAGGTCTGTAACCCTACCTGTAATAAACTGAAAAATCTCTTTTGACTGAAGCTCTAGCATCCAGTCGTTAAACTGCGATCGCGTTACACGTTCACCGATCGCTCGTCTAATCCGATAAATAGGCACAAGATTATCAAAGTTGTAATCACGATTAAGCTGATCGTAAGTCTCTAAAGCCACAGCCTTAAACTCATCGTAAGTCGAGATCTTAGGCGCGATCGCATCCACACTTACCCCAACACCTTGATATTGCCTAAACCATCTCAAAGCCGCATTTGCCAACCGACTGCCCACCAACTGCCCCTCAAACCCAAAATCCGCCGACAGCAAACCCGCCGCCAACTGTTGCGAACCCGCATCCGTCAACGACAACTTCGGCACTTTCTTATCCATCGTCAAAGCGATCGCCCCACTATCAGCTAGATCGTTCAAACTAACTTCATAAACAGCTTTCTTCTCCTTACCTTTATAGGGGCGCAAAAGCTCACTTTTCTTGACTAGCCCCTGACCATTTCCCAAGCCCCATAAATTTAGAAGCAAACGAATCTCGTTATTAACTGTACTCATTGTTATTTATTAGGCTGCAAACCTGAACTATATATTTTAAAAGCAAAAAATCAAACCTAAAATTAAACCACCACACCCACTATTTTTAGGATAATGCTTTTGCGTCCCGTTTTCTAATTTTTTTAAGGCAAGTAGCCTTAGCAATAGCGCGATCACCCAAAATAAAGGTAGGATTTCCGATGGATTATTAACAACACCGCAACCGACATGGATCACCCCAAAACCTTGGGCTACTCACAGCCAGCCGAATGGCAACCCCACACCGCCTGTTGGCTAGCCTTCCCCAGCCATCGCGACCTGTGGTTAGAATATCTCGATATCGTCCAAGCCGAATTTGTCGCCCTTGCCAAAGCGATCGCCACATCTGAACAGCTAGAAATCCTAGTACTCGAAGAAACTGCGGCTTTAGCAAAGGAACTACTCGGAGATTTGCCTGTGCGCTTTCATCAGATTCCCTTTGGTGACATCTGGATGCGCGATATCACACCGATCTATGTCAAAAATGCCGATGGAAAACTGGGGGCTTTGCATTTTCAATGGAACGGTTGGGGCGGCAAATATCTGCTAGAACATGACGATCGCGTAGCTACAAATATTCTCGAAACCCTTGGCATACCTAAATTTGAATTTGACTGGGTACTCGAAGGCGGCGCGATCGAAGTCGATGGAGCAGGAACCTGTCTCACCACTAAGCAATGTCTCCTCAATCCCAATCGCAATCCGCAGATGGATCAACAGGCGATCGAATTGGGATTAAAAAATGCCTTGGGCGTAGAAAAGGTACTGTGGATTGAAGAAGGACTTCTCAATGACCATACTGACGGGCATATCGACACGATCGCCCGTTTTATTGCACCCCATACCGTCATGTGTATGCAGCCAACTTCTGAGGACGATCCTAATTATCAAGTTCTCAACAATATTGCTGCTCAATTAGAAGCGATGACCGACGCACAAGGGCATAAATTAAATGTAGTTAAAATCCCTTCACCAAGTCTCGTTCTCGATGACGAAGGCGAAATCATGCCCGCCAGTTATCTCAACTTCTATATCTCCAATGACAGTGTGATTATTCCCACCTATGGCGCAGAGAATGATGCGTCAGCAGTGCAGGAAATCGCCAAGCAATTTCCCAACCGCAAAGCGATCGGGCTTTCAGCAAAGCATATTCTCCTAGGTGGTGGCGCATTCCATTGCATCACCTGTCACCAGCCCCAATAATAAAAGAGGGCAAAGCATTCCCAAATTGAACCGATCTGAAAATTGGAAAATTGCTACGGGAATGCTTTGCCCCTACCACATATATCTCATACCAATTCACGAAAGTGTGACAACACTTTTGCGAATTAAAAACCAAACCCAGTAAGGGTTTTCAAAACTCAAAATGGCTACGCCATTTTGAGTTTTGGTATCATCTGTAATCGTAGGGGTTTAGCATTTGCAACACAATTTTCAAACTCTCCGCAGAAATCTTAATTGCAAATGCTAAACCCTCTTCTTTAGGAGCATAATTATGTCATGGATAGAATTGAACCTCGATACCACCAACGAAGCCGTTGATTGGATATGTACCTTACTCGCCAAAGCGATCGCAGCCGAAGATATGCACATCAGCGAATATCGCGATCGCCATCCTCAATGGACATACACGATTCAAATGTACCTGCTCGAAGATGCTCAAATCCATCAACGCATAGAGGCGATCGCCGATCTACTCAAGCCACTCCATCGCACAGGCATGACCAGTGAATTGCAAACCTTCATCGTTGACCAAAAGCCTCCTCAAATAGAACAGAATCCTGAGCATTCTTTAATTCGGCGCATAGGCGATCGCTTTGTGGTTCTATCTGCTGACTCTGACTATCAAACTATTAATTCCCAAGAGATTATTCTCCGTCTCCAAAATAGTCTCGCCTTTGGCAGTGGTCTCCATCCTGCCACCATCCTGAGCTTGCAACTAATAGAACGCCTAATAGAAAACCATACTCAGCCATCCATTGAAGCGCTCGATCTTGGCTCAGGTTCAGGAATTCTTAGTGTAGCTTTAGCAAAATTCGGTGCGACAGTGTTGGCAATTGATAATGATCGTATTGCCGTAGCCGCCACTCAGGACGCAGTGGAACGCAACCAAGTATCACAAAAGGTCACAGTCACATGTGCGAGTCTTGGCAGTGCTAGCCAACTAGGGCATTGGATGGGTGGTGATAGCATTGAGTCTGTTCCTGAAATTCAAGCTAATGGACAATTCGATCTGATCGTTGCGAATATTTTTGCGCGAGTTCACATTTCCCTTGCCGCAGAATTTTACAAGGCTCTTCGCAATACTTCTACACATTCAGGAACCTTAATCACCGCAGGCTATACCAGCGATCGCGCCGAAGATGTAACTCAGTCCATGATTGAAGCAGGGTTTGAACTGTGCGATCGCATTCACATGAACGAATGGATCGCGATCGCCTATCAATTACCCCAAAACATAGAATGAGAGGAGGCGCTTCGCGCCTCCTCTCATTCTATGGGGTCAAGTTTTTTAATACATGCAAATGTTGTCACACTTGCGTTTATTACTGATGTTACGTGGAATAAAGATTGCCCTCACCCCCCAGCCCCCTCTCCCAGAGAGGAGAGGGGGAGCAAAATCCAGAAAATCTTGTTCCCCTCGCCCTTTGGGAGAGGGGCTAGGGGTGAGGGTCTTAGAAGCTTCCACGTAACATCAGTTATTAGTATTACTCATTCGTTTGTACCCAATGCTCCTGGCGAACCAGTTAATGTTCTTCGTGGTGAACAAGTAGCGATCGTGATGATTAAAGTCATAATGTAGGGCATGGCATTGAACAAGTAATAGTAAGAGTCAAATCCAACAGCCTGAAGAGCTGGTCCAATAGCCTGCGCTCCACCAAATAGCAAAGCTGCCCATAAACAATGAATTGGCTGCCATCGAGCAAAGATCACAAGGGCAACCGCCATCAAACCTTGACCGCTAGAAATATTCTCAGCCCATAGCCCAGGGAAATACAGCGATAAACTTGCGCCACCGATACCTGCAAGAAAACTACCTGCGACGATCGCACAGGTACGCACACCAACAACGGAAATTCCCATAGCTCTAGCGGCGCTGGGGCTATCACCTACAGCACGTACATATAAGCCCCACCGAGTTGAACTAAAAAACCATTGCATTAGTGGTGCGATCGCAATACCAATTAATAGCAAAGGACTCACTTTCAGAGCGGCTTGAACTTGAGGAAAGCTGCTCCAATTGCCCCACTCAAGTACAGGCAAAGGAATCGCTTTGGGTTGAATAAAGGCTTTACCAAAGAAGAAAGCAATTCCACTACCAAAAATAATCATCGCAATACCAACAGCGACATCGCTTACCTTAGGGCGTTGCGATAACCATGCATGAATTAACCCCAAACCAATACCAGATAAACCAGCTGCTAAGACTCCCATCCAAGGTGATTTAGTCAAAAAAGAAACTGCATACGCGGTCATTGCCCCAGTTAGCAAAGTTCCTTCTAGACCAAGATTAATCTTGCCAGCTTTTTCGGTAAGACATTCACCTAAGCTAACAAATAGAAATGGGGCGCTCCCTCGGAGTGTCCCTGCGATAATCGCTAGGGGAACACTCATCCAACCTAATGTTGTAGATGTATCTGCCATGGTAATTGGTAATTCTTAAAAAAAATTGTGATTAAGAAAACTAATATTTCTGTTAAATGCGCTGTAAAGCATCACTTAAAAAAATATTGCTTCTCAGCAAGTGGCTAAACTGTGGTTGCAGATGCGTCAATCTTAACTTCAGGTTCTCTATCTTTAAAGAAGTCCAAGCGACCATAAAGAGATTCACTAAAGAGAATAGCTAAGAATACGATGCCTTGAAATAGTAAAACCGTAGCATCTGGCAGTCCAAACGACCTCTGAAGAGCGCTACCACTAGCTAGAATGCCGCCCATCAATACAGCAACAAGTACCGCAACTAAAGGATTTTGTCTGGCGATAAAAGCAACTAAAATGCCACTATAGCCATAGCCTGAAATTAGCGAGGCATTGGCACTGCCATGAATAGCTGCCACTTCCACCATCCCTGCTAGCCCTGCACAAGAACCACCCAAGAAGGTCACAATTAATGTGAGTTTGCCAACTGGTAAGCCTGCGATTTTAGCAGCGCGAATATTGCCACCGACCGTGCGTACTGAAAATCCAAAAGTGGTGCGATGAATCAAAAAATAAGCAATCACACAGGCAACTAGTCCATAAATTAGACCATAGTGCACTCTCGTATTGGGAATACTTTGCAGCATATTAATTGCTGCAAGTGGAAAGCTAGAGGGTTTATTCAAGGTGGAAGGATCGCGCATTGGTCCTTCTACTAGGGTGTTAAGCACCGCGATCGCAATGTAATTCATCAACAAACTACTAATAGTTTCATTAACACCGCGATAGTACTTAATCGCACCTACAAACATAATCCATAGACCACCCGCAATAATACCGCCCATTGCCATCGCTATCTGAACCATAATAGATGGTAAAGAAGCAAGCGATAGACCAACAGCGATCGCGCCCAGTCCACCAACAATTAAAGCTCCTTCATTGCCAATGATCGTCAATCCCAGCATCGCTGGTAGAGCCGTGCATAGACTGGTAAGCATTAAAGGAGCTGCTCGAATTAAGGTTCCTTGCCAAGAGAAACTATTACCAAACGCAGATGAATAAATCGTTCCATAAATTGCGATCGGATTTTTCCCTTGGATAGCACAAAAAATCCCAAAAATTACTAACGAAGCAAGTAAGGCTCCTAAGGGAAGAAGAAAATTCTCAGATGTTGAACGCCAGCGATCGCGGATATTCATATAGTTAGTTCTCAAATGAATGAAATTACAAATAAAAAGATTGAAAACTTGCTTTGCAAGTTTTCAATCTTTTTATTTGATTAGCCTTTAACGCTTCCAATCACGCCTTCAACAAACCAATCCATCTTTTCTAGATCAGGTTCTGTCTGTTTGTATTCCTTGCCCTTAGCAATCACAACCTTGCCAGTGTTATCTTTCATTTCACCAGCATAAATGATCATGCTGCCATCTTTGAACTTAGCCATCACAGTTTCGGCTTCCTTCTTAGTCGCAGCGCTAACGGCACTTCCAAACGGAGACACTTTACAGAAACCTTCCTTCAGACCACCGCGCAAAATGTGAGGAATACCTCCATCCATAAGCGTCTTACCTCCTTTGAGGAGTTCTACATACTTGGTGTAGACATTAGTCCAATCCCATTCTGCACCAGTTAGATATCCATTTGGAGCAAGTGATGCTTGATTAGTATGATAGCCCGTGCAGAATATTTTCCGTTTCTCTGCGGTTTCCATCACAACTTTTGGACTGTCTACGTGACAGGTTAAGACATCTACACCTTGATCAACCATGCTGTTGGCTGCTTCAGCCTCTTTGACTGGAACTGACCAATCGCCAGTGAAGATTACTTGTACTGTAGCTTTAGGATTAACGCTACGAGCGCCAAGAGTGTAGCTGTTGATATTGCGAACTACCTGCGGAATTGGCTTGGCAGCTACAAACCCTAACTTGCCAGACTTGGTTGTTAGTCCTGCAACGACCCCAGCCACATATTGCGCTTCATCGATGTAGCCATAGTAACTACCGATATTCTTGGGGGTTTTGCCTTCCGTATACAGTCCACCGCAATGGAAGAATTGCACTTTGGGGTTTTCGGGCGCTAATTTGAGAATGTGCGGATCGAAGTAGCCAAAAGATGTGGGGAAAAGAGCTGTGACCCCATTTTGGTTGATCATGCCGAGCATAGTTTCTTGAACTACAGCAGTTTCTGCAACACTTGCTTCACTGAATGTTTTCACATCAGGAAGCTTGGAGATCGCTGTTTCACCTTCAAAGTGAGCTTGGCTGTAGCCAAAATCATCTTTTGGTCCAACATAGATAAAACCAATATTTAATAGTGTCGCCGCAGGAGAACCTGGTGCGCTAGGCGAGCCTGTAGTGCCTGTTGTGTTAGTAGGAGCCTGCTCTGAGCAGCCTACCCAAAGTTGAGAGGTTGCACCAAAAGCGGCTGTAGCGATCGCGCCTCTGATAAACTTGCGACGGGGAATATAGATTGGACTCATGCCTTCACACCTTAGAAAGATTGAATGTACCGCGAGTTAAGAAAAACTGATTAGGAAAAATCTACACTGAATTAGAACTTAGCAAACATTATTTGTAACAAATGTATCACTAACTACTTGAGTTAATTAGCAATCTCTTCTTCCAAACACAAAAGGGCGTGCTAAGCACACCCTTTTGTGTTTGGAAGGTTTACACCTCGTGATTAGAAGCTAAACACTGCTTGCAAGTTACCAATAAATACGGTTGGGTTGCCAGAGAAGTTATTAGGATTAAAGATGAAATAAGCAGAAGGAACTAGAGATATATTCTTAGTTACAGGATAGATGTAAGAAAACTCAAGATCGTACTGTGTACCATCATTACCCCTACCAGAAGCAAGAACATTGTCAGTGTCCCCAAACTTGTAAGGCACGGCAAAAGAGATCATGGCTTGAGCGCCTTCTTTGAATAGGTCAGGGAAAGCTGCTCCAATTTGGAAAGTATACTGATTGACATTAGTAGAACCGCCAGCAGTTCTATTAAGGTTAGTGGTTCCATATCCATAACGACCAAACAGACCAAAGCCTTTAGTGACTAACCAATCAAAGTTAGCTACAAAAACGTTAGATTGACCGTTGTTAAAGCCAGCGATTGTAGTAGCTTGAAGAGAAGGAGAACCACCTACAGTACCAGTAAGTGCTCCAGCAGCATTTCTATTTCCAGCAATATTGCCGTAACCATAGAGCAAGCGAAGCTTGAAGGAATCACTTGGTTTGAAACCAAGTTCGGCAGTTATATTGTTAGTCCCACCAGTTAGACCTTGAGTTGGGCTAGCTGCTGAGTTAGTAGTGAAAAATTCATTACTTTCAGCCAAGTAGCCAACTTTGAAGTCAAACATGTCCCCTAAAGGAGTCATGAATACAGCACCTGCACCACGCTTAGCATCACTCAATAAAGAGCTGTTGATAGAGCTAAATGTAGTATTCCAAGGATAGAGAAAACGATTT
Organism: Phormidium tenue FACHB-1050; assembly: GCF_014696925.1. Lineage (GTDB taxonomy): Bacteria > Cyanobacteriota > Cyanobacteriia > Pseudanabaenales > Pseudanabaenaceae > Pseudanabaena. Next base: position 253,927 of record NZ_JACJQY010000001.1, read on the forward strand.
CCATCGAAGTACTTGTAGAAGTTGACGCGAGGACCAACTACTAAGCTAGCTTTCTCAAATACAGGGAAAGTATAGGATAGTTCACGCAGTACAAAAGTGTTAGCTGTGGCTCCAGCAGTTTGATCTGTGAATGTGGTAGCAGTTGTGTTGAAAAACCCAGATGAACCATAGGCATTGGAGTAAGCCGAGTTACCATTACCAACTGCGAGTTGAGTTATTAAGCTATCCTTACCCGTAAAAGAGGTGTTCAGAGTCAACCATACTAATCCACTCATGGTCGTATTAGGAGCGTTGCCAGGAGTAGCACCATCTCTAAGAACGCCACTTCCTGAACCAGTCGTAACATTAAAGAAAGCTAGCCCACTTAGCTTAGTGGTTGTGGAGAACTGCTGAGCTTCTAGCTTAGCAACCTTGGCATCAAGGGCATCAACACGACCACGAAGGGTAGCAAGTTCAGCAGCAAACTCTTCTTGAAGCTTTTGCAATGTCGCGAGGTCTTCTTTACTGACCTTGTCAGCCAAACCTGCGGAGATAATTTCGTTGATCTTATCTAAACAAGCATTCAAACCAGCAGCAAATTCATAGCGGCTAGTTGCTTGTCTACCACGAAAAGTACTGTCAGGATAACCTGCGATACAGCCGTAGCGCTCGACTAGAGACTGTAAAGCTGTAAACGCCCAATCAGTGGGTTTTACGTCGCTCAATTGAGATACCGAGGTAACATTTTGAGCTAGAGTCTTTGGACGAATTGATTCCGAATTAATTGCACGAATAGTTTCGGACTCGCTCAACTTCACTTCTGTTGCAGGCAATGATGACTGCATTACTGGAACAGAGGTCGATTGAGGCTGAACTTGAACTGGATTTTGCGTCTCAGCGTTTGCGCCTGTAGCCGTAGCTAACAAGCTCAAGCCTAATATCACCGAGAGATTACTGACTTTTTTCATTCCTTCACACCATAAAAGAAATATGTTTAAACAAATGTGAACAAACAGTTTACTAAATCTTAGTATTTAATAAACTTGGTTACACTTGCTAGGATGCATATATTGGAAGCTAACAAAATCAGTCAATCACAAATGTATTCACGAATACAAACTATCCCCAGTCATCATCCCAGTCATCATCAAAGTCATCTTTAATACTATTATTCGACCTAGAAATATCTTTTTTAAATGTTGATGGCTGAGCCACAGTTTGACGTTTTACAGGATTATTTCCCGCAGAAAAAACGGAAAATTTCGGTACTGTTGGTAATTCAAAACCTACTGATATTTGCCAAAGATTAATGCAGGTTGCACCTAAGCCAGCACAAAAAATTAATACTAATCCTAGTGGCAACTTAATTGACTCAAGCGTAAAAAATCGCAAGTTGACTAAATGAATATTTTGGGTTGCGAAAATCGCGATCGCCATTGATGCGATCCATAGAAAAAGATAGAGAGATAAGCGAATCATGGATGACGCTCCTCAGTAGAAGACGAAGATTCCGTGAGATAACGACCAAACTTTTCGACAAATTGATTGTCGATAATTGCTTGGCGCATTTGTTGAGTGAATCGAATCAATTCAGTAATATTGTGAATTGATAGTAACGTATAGCCCAAAATTTCTTGCGATCGCACTAAATGGCTAATATAAGCCCGCGAGAAATTTTGGCAAGCGTAGCAATCACACTCACAATCAATGGGGGTGAAATCACGCTTAAATTTTTGGTTTTTGAGATTCCAGCGATCGCCTCTGACCAGCGCAACACTGTGCCTTGCAAATCTTGTAGGAATAACACAATCAAATAAGTCAATGCCTGCGGCCACGGCTTGAGCCATTTCTTTATATGTTCCAACACCCATGAGATAGCGAGGTTTATCAACTGGCAACAGTGGAGTTGTGGCTTTAACAATTTTTTCGATTAATTCTGGTGGTTCACCAACACTTACTCCGCCGATCGCATAACCTGGTAAATCAAACTCAATTAGTTCTCGTGCTGACTGTTGACGTAAATCTAGATAAACACCGCCTTGGACGATACCAAATAAAGCTTGATCACTCTGGCGATCGTGCGCTTTAATACATCTCTCTAGCCATCGTGTTGTGCGTTGTCCCGCTAGTTTGATTGCTTCATAGGTAGAAGGATAAGGAGCACATTCATCAAAAGCCATGATCACATCTGCCCCCAGTTGATTCTGGATTTGAATCGATTTCTCTGGCGTGAGATTAATCATATTGCCATCACGAGGCGATCGGAACTGGACTCCATCTTCACTAATTGACCGAATCTCGCTCAGGCTAAAAACCTGAAATCCGCCTGAATCAGTCAGGATTGGACTATCCCAGTTCATAAATTTATGTAGTCCCCCTGCTTCGGCAACAATATCCTCACCTGGTTGGAGATGGAGATGATAGGTATTTGCTAAAACCATTTCGGCTTTGCAGTCTTTAAGCTGTGCAGGCGTGACAGTTTTTACATTCGCCAATGTGCCAACTGGCATAAAACGGGGGGTATGCACAACTCCATGTGGCGTATGAAATTGTCCAACTCTGGCATCAGTCCTACTGCACTGACACTCTAATTTAAAAGTAAAGTTATTCAGGGCTTACAATCCTAATTCTAATATTTTGTGTTTGTATACTAATTCAAACAGTTTTTAATTGTATCGCACTCATTGGTTACTTCTAAAACGATCCTAGCTTTTTTGCGAAACTATCGCGATCGTTTATTTTCAACCTCTTCAGCTATAACCAACCATTTAGGATAGCTATATAGCTAGAAGTAATTATGGGAAGTAAAAAGATTGTTTTAGAATAAACTCTAAGATAGCGCTTCAAGCCAAGCAATTAGGTTTAATTTTGAATATATAAAATGGCACTTATAAATACTGCTTTGACATTACAAGACTTACCTAATCCACCAGAAAGCAAAACAGGCTGGCCTTGGACAGAGCAAACTGAAGTACTGCCTAACAAGATGCCTGATGGTTCTGATTGGCCACGTATTAGTATTGTTACTCCAAACTATAACTACGGGCATTTTATCGAAGAAACTATACGTTCCATTTTATTGCAAGGCTATCCCAATCTTGAATATATTATTATTGACGGAGCAAGTACAGATAACTCTATCGAGATAATTAAGAAGTACGAAAAGTGGATTTCATATTGGGTAAGTGAGAAAGATACAGGGCAATCTAACGCAATTAACAAGGGGTTAGAGAGATGTACAGGTAAATTTTTTAACTGGATTAATTCAGATGATTTTTTGGAGCTTGGTGGATTACAGAATATTTCTACAGAATTTAAAAATTTTGATGTTCTAGCAGGAAAAGTAAATGACTTTAGTGAAATTAATGAGCAAGAACAAATACATATTCATCATAATTTGTCTGCAATTAATTTGCTCAAAAACAAATACTGTTATCACCAACCTGGAATATGGCTGTGCACCGAAAAAATCAAAAAAATAGGCGTTCTTAGAGAAGACCTCTATCTTAGTTTTGATTGGGAATTAACAATTAGGTATCTCACCCATTTCCCTAAAGTAACTTATTCTAAAAGTGTTTTAGTTAATTTTAGAGTACACTCAAAGTCTAAAACAAATATTGACTACAGTGAGATTCTTAAAGAAAGAACTATCTCTTTAGTTAACATTTTGCATAATGATGCATACAAAAAATTATATAAGCATATTGAGATTTATCTAAAAACTCAGCTATGGTATTTTAAAGTCAAAAAGATTCTTGATTCAACAGAATTAAGCAAGCCTAAAAAGATATTTAAAATCATCCAATATTCATGGATGGAGCCTAACATTAGAATCTCACGATTTACCTTAGGAGCTATTCGGAGATTACTAATATCTAACATTTAATTTAGTTCAGATTCAGGGAATCTATTATCTTATTCTTTCATATTTAATTATAAAAACAATTTATGCATCAACCTCTCGTTTCAATTCTTATCCCATGTTATAACGCTGAGAAATGGCTATCAGAGACTATCAAATCTTCACTAGACCAGACTTGGAAGAATATCGAAATTATTATTGTTGATGATGGTTCGACGGATAGTAGTCTAGCGATCGCGAAAACTTTTGAATCCAAAAACATCAAAGTCCTTAGTCAAGAAAATAGAGGAGCTAGTGCTGCTAGAAACCAAGCATTAATATACGCTCAAGGAGAATTTATCCAATATTTAGATGCTGATGATCTATTAGCGATTGATAAAATAGAACTACAAATAAATTTGGCACAGCGAGGTCATAGCGATTATGTGATTGCAGGAGAATGGGGAAGGTTTTATAATTCTCCGATTGAAACGAGTTTTACAAGAAAATTACTTTGGCAAGATAAGTCTTCCATTGATTGGTTAATTGATTGTTGGAAAAAAAGAGAAATGATGCCTTCCCATAGTTGGTTAGTGCCGCGTAACATTGCAGATCAAGCAGGAATTTGGAATGAAAATCTTTCACTTAATGATGATGGTGAGTATTTTTGCCGTGTAATTTTAGCTAGTAAGGGCATAAAATTTTGTAATGGTGCAAGAAGCCACTATCGCTCTGGAATGATAAACAGCCTAAGTCGACAGCGATCTCATCAAGCTTTTTCATCTTACTATCAGTCTATACAACTCAGCACGCAAAGACTATTAGATACCGAAAACAGTCCTCGTACTTGCTACGCTTCAGCTTGCTACTGGCAAAACTTTGTTTTCGCCTCGTATCCACGTTTCATCGACTTAGTAACATGCGCCGAAGAGAAAATCCGAGCTTTAGGAGGATGTGACTTAAAACCTAATGGTGGGATCTTCTTTAAAATCATTCGTGATATTTTAGGCTGGAAACTAGCCATTCGTATTCAACAGTTATACTATCAATATAAAACTAATTCAATATAAATATACATATGAAGTTAGTAGATATTGCAATATATTTAGGTGCTAAGTCAATTAGATTCTTATCTAATTTTATTGGTGTTAGTAAAATATCTAGAATTTACAACAAATTAATACTAAATCATATTACAGAGCCAATTGTCACATCAAAGATGAAAAATGGAACCCTAATACGTGTTGATCTAAGATCTCATACAGAGTTTCTTGCGTATTATCGAGGTGAATATGATACAGATTTCATCAACGCTGTTTTATCTTTAATTGATCCTAACTCAATTTTTTTAGACATTGGAGCAAATATTGGATTTTATACAATTGCTATAGGTGATTTCTTTAGAAGAAATGCTACTTCTGGTCATGTTATAGCATTTGAACCATTTGCAGCAAACTTCAATAGGACTATTGAAAATATAAAAGATAATAGTCTTACAAACTGGTGTTCTGTCTACAATTTTGGACTTTCAAATAATTCAAGAGAGGACTTATTAGTATTAAGAGAAGACTTTTTAGAGGGAGCTATTACTGGTAATGCTTCTATAGCAACTGACAGTAACTTTGATAATGGTTTCACAAAAGTACTAATCAAGGTAGAAAAGTTGGATGACATATGGAAGACCTACGGAACTAATGGTAAGAGAATTGATTTTATGAAAATTGATATTGAAGGACATGAAGATTTTTGTCTAATGGGTGGACAAGAGACTATTAAAATAGATCGCCCAACTATATTAATGGAAGTAAACAAACCATACTATCAATCTAGAAATGTTGAACTAAACAAAGTGTTTTTTTCATTGATTCCTGACAACTATATCATTTATAGAAAAGATGAAACTAGCTGGGAAATCATAACAGACTTTGATTCGTGTAATGTTGTTGATCATGTTTTCCTAGTTCCAAACGAGAAAGCTCTTTTGGGAAATTATAAATGTTTACTTAATTTGAAGTGACTGCAATGAAATTGTCTATTATTATTCCTACTGTTAACCGTTATAACGACTTGAATAATACTTTAATAGATCTAAGTCATCAAACCCATACCGATTTTGAGGTTATTATCATTGATCAAACCCCAATTGGAAAAGCCCAAATAATTACTAATAGTGAATTACTAATTCACTATTACCACTCTGAAATTCCTTCAGCTTCATTTGCTAGAAATATAGGAATACAGGAAGCCAAAGGAGAAATAGTTCTATTTTTAGATGATGATGTCATGATTACGAATAAAGACTTTATTCGTAATCATATTCGCCACTACAAAGATTTAGCTATTCCAGGAGTTGTAGGATTAGTTTTATCTCAAAATCAAACCAAGCGTTATACTCGTCATTGGATGAGCTATCGTCCCAATGTTGGTTGGTTGTACTTTCCTCAGAACTATGGTTGTGCTTGTTCTGTAGATAGTGGTCGCTCATGCAACTTATCAGTCCGTCGGCAAGTTGCGCTAGATGTTGGCTGTATGGATGAGAATTATATTAGGGGGGCTCATCGAGAAGAATCAGACTTCTGTCTCAGAGTAAAGAAAAAACATGGTCAGTTTTTTTATGATCCAGAAGCAGATTTAGTTCATATTGGTAATCCTCAAGGTGGTTGTCGTAATTGGATTAGTAATCAGCAAGTCATGCCAGATCACCATTTTTTTGGATGTGCATATTTTATCCTTAAAAATATACCTATTTCCCAATATCCAGATCATTTATTTTGTGCATTACGTTATTTTGTATTTAACAATAGAAACTTACAAAATCCTTGGCTAATAGTAATTGCTTTCATGAAATTATTCAAAGGCTTTAATCAAGCTCAGAAAATCCTAAAATATCAAAACAGATGAAAATTATTTTTATTTCTGAACACTATGAGCCAATCCTAGGAGGTACTACTACCTATGTAAAGTCTATTTGTGAACAGATGTCAAACCTAGGTCAATCAGTAGAGTTGATTGCACCTCAAAATACAACTATTGGCAAATTAGATATTGTAGAAATTAATTTAAACTGGAGAATTCATTATATTGGATTGGGATGTAGTCTCACTAGTATCCCTCGAAATCTGAGATTTAAATTTGTTGAAAATGTCAATATTTATCTACATCAAGTAGTTAATGAAATCAAGCCAGATATTATTCATGTACTTTTTGGTATGTTCTTACTTGAAGGGCTCAAAATTGAAGAATTCAGTATTCCCTGTTGCGTGACTATACATAATATTCCCCCTAGAGAATGTGGGACTTCGTGGCTAGGAGATAGCCCTTGGAGATACGTTGGGGATATCTTAAGGAAAAAAGCTGTGGGATGGATTAATCACCGCAGATTGCTAATTCACAAATATGATACTTATATAACCGTTAGCTCTCACACAAAACAGATTTTGTCAGCAATATTACCAAATAAAAAGATCGTAGAAATTCAACTAGGTGCAAAAGCTCCCAAACCTATTTCACCAGATTACTCTCAACTTGTGATTGATCAAAAATGTCAAATATTAACAGTTGGAGGATTTGTTCCTCATAAGGGGTATCATATATCTTTAAAAGTAGCTTCACAATTATTAGACAATAAATTTCAGTTTTTATGGACAATAATTGGAGCATCTCGCAATCAAAGGTATTATAAATATTTGCAAGATAAAATTGTAGAACTAGGGTTAAATGAGGTGGTTAATCTTAGATTAAATATAACTGAACAAGAATTGCAGTTAGCATATTATAACAGCCATATTTATGTACAGACCTCTCTAGAAGAAGGGTTCTGTCTTGCCACATTAGATGCTGCTTTTTATGGAATACCTATTATTGGTACACCTCAAGGAGCTATTCCTGAGATTATCAAACAAGCTAGAGGCGTGCTAACAGAATCATATTCACCTTCTATTGCTCATGCAATTACACATACATGGAATCTGATTCCTGAATATGTCTACACCGAGGATACACTTATTGCTATTAGACAAAAATACTCGTGGCGGCGAGTAGCAGATGAAATGATAGAAACTTATAAAGTATTAACTTCTAATGCAACCTGAATCATTTCAATTATATGGACAAGGTATCTGGGACTATATTGTTCTTGCAAGTTTTGCTATTTTAACTATTTGGATAGCATTCACCAAACCTCATCGCATTATTTATATTTTGCCTGCTTGTTTGACATTCTACTTTTTTATTGAACTCGGAACTAGATGGACTCCTGAGAAGATAGTACCTTCAATATTTATAGTTTCACTAATATTAAACCCCTACATAAAATTAAACTTGGAAATATTTAATGATTCTTGGTTTAGGTCATTTTTAACAATGATTTTCATGGCTACTATTTGGGGCTTATTTAGTAGTGAAAACTATCCTGTTTCAGGATTTCAAAATTTTGGTTTTCAATCTCCATATTTTAGAACAATAATTCAAATGTTTACATATTTGAATTATTTATTGATTTATGCAATTGTTTGGTACAACTCAAAAAATATTACAAGACTAATATCTTTTTTTAAATATTACATAGGCACTACAACTCTCTTGTGTATCTATGCAGGCTATCAAATTCTTGCATCTAATATTAATTTACCTTTTAGAGGTATTGTTTATAATGTTGATAAAGTTGGTGTTGGAGCTTTTAGATCTGCTGAAGATTTGATTTTCAGAGTTAATTCATTTTGTGTTGAACCCAAACAGTTTTCTATAACTCTCGCTATTTCCATAATATTACTAATAGTCTGTCTTGATATACAGCAAAAGCAGTGTGAATTCAAGCTGTTTTCCAAGAGTTTTTTTTCTTATTTGTTAATACTTATTCATGGCATTTGTTTTTTTCTAACTTATTCTTCTTCAACATATATCTCAATATCTATATTTTTTGTTTTTTATCTTATTATAAACATTTCAAAAAATGGATTTAGTAAATCTGTTAATTTAATAATATTATATGTTGTAGTTTTTATCACTGTTTATTCATTGTTTGAACTGAAATTTTTTGATGATATATTTGAGGCTCGGATCAGCAATCAACTTAACACAAGAAGAATTGAATATTATGCTTTAGATCTCATATTAAGAAAGCCTGAGTTAACTATATTTGGAGTAGGTTTAGGTAACTATAACTTTCTGTTCAGTCAGGAATTCATTGGAAGAGCAGGGGTTTTTGAAGGTGGCTTTTTAGATGTTTTAAGTTCCCATTTTTTGACAATCTTATTTGACATGGGAGTATTAGGCATTTGTATTTTGTGGTTTCCGCCATTAAAGTTATTGTTGAATTTCTTTAATCATCTATCCAATTCTTCTAGATATATTTCTATGTACATTTATGAGATTTTTTTCTATTTATTTTTAGGACTTGTGTTTATTGCTATATTTTTAAATCCTATTTCTGCTTATCTAGCTTTTCTTGGTGCTTTCAGAGGCTTTAATAATAGAAGACTTTTATCAAATAATTATTAAGCTTCTGTTCTGATTATCTTTTTTGTAAAGGTTTTAATTAACTGATGTTACTGTATAAAACCCTGAGTTCACAATTGTTATATATTAATTATATACTTATGAAAAATAAATTACCAAAACCCGCAAAGTTTAACTCCTTAAGGGTGCAACTTTGCGGGTTTTACTTTGCAACTAATTATACCTAACTACTTAAACAGAGTAGATTGATCTATTGAGGACTACTCTTTATTTCTACAGGTGTAATCCTCAATAGAAGAATTCAATGCTATAAATATTGCGTTACCTTAAGGATCGACCCAACGATCATCAGATTTAATCAGCGCGATTAACTGCTCTACACCTTCGGCTTCAGGTACGCGCTTAATTTCTTCCTTGCCGCGATACAGCGAAATTATACCAGGGGTTTTGCCGACGTAGCCATAGTCAGCATCTGCCATTTCTCCCGGTCCGTTTACAATACAACCCATGACCGCAATATCTAGACCCACTAAGTGGCTAGTAGCTTCGCGGACTTTGTGCAAGACTTCTTCAAGATTAAATAGAGTGCGTCCGCAGGATGGACAAGCCACGTACTCAACCATAGTCTTACGCAATCCAAGGGATTGCAAAATACTGTAGCAAACTGGGATCTCTTTTTCGGGTGCTTCAGTGAGGGAGACTCGGATAGTGTCACCAATACCTTGAGCAAGTAATGTGGCAATGCCTGCGGTGGACTTAATCCGACCATACTCGCCATCACCTGCTTCGGTTACGCCCAAATGTAGAGGGTAATCCATACCAAGTTGATCCATGCGCTTAGCCATCAGTTGATAGGCGGCGATCATCACAGGCACACGGGAAGCCTTCATGGAGATAACGATATTTCTAAAGTCGAGATCTTCACAAATGCGAATAAACTCGATCGCTGATTCGACCATGCCCTGAGGAGTGTCACCGTAGGTAAAGAGCATTCGTTCCGCTAGAGAACCATGATTTACGCCAATTCGCATGGCTTTGCCCTGCTCTTTAAGGCTCAAAACTAGGGGCTTAAGGGTGTCACGAACTTTTTCGGCGATTTCGTCAAATTCTGATTGGGTGTATTCGGTGCGATTTGCTTTGGGTTTCTCGAATACATATAGCCCTGGGTTAATGCGGACTTTGTGGATATGCTTAGCAACTTCGAGAGCTATTTTCATGCCGTTGTGGTGGACATCGGCTACTAGAGGCACATCAAAGTAAGTACGTTTGAGCTTTTGACGGATTTCTGAAAGAGCCGCAGCGTGAGCCATGCTAGGGACAGTGACACGCACAATTTCGCAGCCAATTTCATGCAAGCGGCGAATTCCTGCAACGGAGCCATCAATGTCAAGGGTGTCTTCATTAATCATCGACTGAACCACGACAGGAGAGCCACCGCCAATGGTGATATTGCCCACTTGTACGGGTCGGGTTTTGCGTCTGACGATTACACCAAGGTTTTCGCTACCATCGATAATTGGTTCGGCTTTAGCGTTTTGTGTGCCGTTTTGGGTAATTTTCAGGTTCTCAGAAACAGTCGTCATAACACTTTTAGTCACTTTCAGTTATTAGTTTATCTGAAGTCGGTGACACTAGCTTTAATTTTGTTGAAGGTTAAAGATTGTTATTACAAAGCTTTCCCCCTATTAAACTAGAGCGGTGCTTCATGCCATAGCGTAAGGGCAATCCATGAATTGCCCTTACGCTATGGCTTTGCTGTATAATTGCCTCGCGCCTAGATCACCACAAAACACTCAAATCCATGACCCTTCGCATTTATAACACAATCACCAGACGCAAAGAAGACTTTATTCCCATCGAAACGGGGATTGTGAAAATGTATGTTTGTGGTGTAACTGTCTATAATTACTGCCATTTAGGTCATGCTAGAGCCTATGTGGTTTGGGACATGATTCGGCGCTATTTGGCGACAAAATATCAAGTTAAGTATGTTCAGAATATTACGGACATTGATGACAAAATCTTGAAAAAGGCGCAGGAAAACAACACCACAATGCAGGCGATCGCAGAGCAGTATATCGCTGCCTACGATGAAGACATGGCAAAGCTGAATATTGCCCAAGCCGATGATTATCCCCGTGCTACAGAGACGATTCCCGAAATTATCGATTTGATCCAGCAGTTGATCGATCGCGACTATGCCTATTCATCTAGAGGAGATGTCTATTATGCTGTGCAGAAGTTTCCTAGCTATGGCAAGCTGTCGGGACGCAAACTTGAAGATATGCAAGCAGGGGCAAGTGGTCGAGTTGATGAACAGGAAGAACAAAAGCGCTATCCCTTTGACTTTGCTTTATGGAAATCGGCTAAGCCCAATGAGCCTTTTTGGTCATCACCTTGGGGAAATGGAAGACCTGGTTGGCATATCGAATGCTCGGCAATGGTGCGATCGCGTTTGGGTGAAACCATTGATATTCATGCTGGCGGCACAGATTTACAGTTTCCCCACCATGAGAATGAAATCGCTCAGTCCGAAGCGGCTTATGCAAAGCCACTTGCCAACTATTGGATGCATAACGGATTTGTGAATATTGATGGCGAGAAGATGTCGAAATCGCTAAATAATTTCACAACTATTCGGGATCTGGTTACTCATTTTGACCCAATGGCAATCCGTTTATTTATCTTGCAAGCGCAATATCGTCAACCGATTGACTTTACCGAAGAGGCGATTAATGCGGCAACAAAGGGTTGGGAAACCATTCGCGATGGAATGCTGTTTGCCGCAGATTTTGGTGCAAAGTTAGGATGGGAAAACATAGAGATTCCTGCTCGAAGCGATGTGGGAGAAGCGATCGCCTGTTTTGAAGAAGCGATGGAGGATGATTTTAATACTTCTGTGGCGATGTCCCATGTGTTTGAACTAGCCAAGAAATTACGCTCAGAGCGCAACTCACTATCCCATGCAGGTAAAACTGCTGCAAGTTCTGAAGTTCTATTTCAAGATTGGCAAGCTCTTAGTTATATGACCAGTATTTTGGGTTTTGTTGCGGATATTAGCGATCGCCAAGTCAAGGTGGAGAACATTAGTGATACAGAAATAGAATCGCTAATTCAACAAAGAATTGAAGCTAAGAAAGCGAAGAATTATCAAGAAGGCGATCGCATTCGAGATGAGTTAAAAGCTTTAGGGATTACCCTCGTTGATCAAAAAGATGGTACAACCCGTTGGCTCAGGGCATAATTTACCACAACCGCGCTAAATATATGGATAAATATCAACAGGTAAGAGAAGTCGGTACAAATGGCGATAATTACGAACTTAGTACTGAAGATCTCATTGAGCAATTCAAGTATTGGGATGCAAAGTATGGAATTGAACTGAGCGATATTGAATTTGATTCAGTAACAGTAACTTTTAATAATTTGCCTGAAGACCTAACAGACTTAGCCGTGGAGATTTATGAGTTCTGTCCAGATACTATTGATCAACATTTTGGCTGTATGGCTGAAGCGATCGCTATTACAGAAGGATTCGGCAAGGAGCTTTCTGAAGATATCCAAACTTTGATTAAAGATATTGATCTCACTGATGATGATTATGGATTTGAGCTACTTAAGCGATCGCTTGTGATCAATAAAACGGTTCCACTATGGTGGGATTAATACCTATTTACGAAGGTGTATCAACACTTTTGTGCAGCAATATACGTTGCTACCATAATTACTTGTCTCTAATTCTCAAATTCTTGCTTTTACAAAAAACTGCTCGGCTGTCACTGCTAAATCTGGGAATAACTCATCGGTTAATAGGCGATCGCCTTGATAAGTTTCAGGTGGGCGATCGGGATAGAACACTGTGAAAGTTCTGCTCATCGGATCGATAACCCATACTCGTAATATCCCAGCCTTCAAATAATCACCAGCCTTCGCCACAAATTCCTTAAAAGTCTGTCCTTCTGACATAATCTCAATTACTAGCTCTGGCGGTACTGGACACATTTCATTACCGACATCACTAGGCAATCTCTCTATCGAAATATAGGTCAAATCAGGAACGGGACACCAATCTTGATCGTTGCGTGTTAGCACTATCCCCCATTCAGGATAAACATAACCTTTGCCCTCAAACAGAGTTCGCAAAAAAATCAATAATTCTGCTTGTAAAGATGCATGAAATCTTTTTGGCGACATTTTTCTTATGACTTGACCGTCGATAAATTCATAATTCTGATCGGACTCAGGACTTGCCAAAAATTCCGCCAATGTCATTCGCTGTGATGTGACTGTCTCTATCACTGGCGATTGAATCACTGTAGTCATTTTCATACTCCTATTAGAGATTTACGAAACTCTCTTAACATGGCGCTTGTGCCGATCTCGATCGCTTGATTAACAAGCTGTGGAATCAATGTCTTGATTGCCATATCTGGAAAAAGCAGACTACTCTCTGACTCCAGATAATGTCCATTAGTGAGCAAAAATATCTGCAAACTATCATTACGATAAATCCAAACTTCAGGCACGGCGATCGCTTCGTAAGCAGATAATAAGGTCTTAGAGGTGACATCCGACTCGATCGCTAAATCAGGCGGCGGATAAATATCCACATCAATACGTTCTTGACAATCGCGTACTAAAGCCGCATTGGTAACATACAGACAAGTATAAGGTTCCACACCAGCCATTCCTTTTCGATAAAAGGTCGTTGAGCCAAAATCTTCCCAATCTCGACCCTGTGCGTCTAAAATTGCCGTCACAATATAACCCGCGAGGCGATGGGGACGTTCATGTCTGGATAATGGGGACATAATTTCTAAAGTGCCTTGATAGTATGCAATGCGAGTATGGCGATCTTCACCTAGCTCATTAAGGATGTCTTCACAATCACGCCAACTCAAAGAGTGAATGGCGATCGCACTACCATGTCGTAGGTCAATAGATTTGATGGGAATAGTGACGGTCACGCTCTGGCTTCTCCTGATGCATGGGTTTTTAAGTTTGCCTATAACTATCATCAGCTATATTTTATCAGATATTTTTTATTGAGCTTTTCAAGCGATATTTAATAAAAAAGTAGCCTGTTAAACAGACTGCTTTTTTATTAAATATCGCGTTCCCTAACGAGTATGGAAAGAAATTAAAAGCAATCAGGGAAAATCCATCACTTTAACCTAACTGTTCCATAAACCAAGAACCAATTTGGGTATTATCTATTTCACGGCTACGTTGTAAAGCTTCTTCTAATAAACTCAATCGTAATCCTCCTAATACTGAGGATTCTGTAATCCTTTCACTTCCTAAACCTTGCAAAATACGGAATGCAGTGATTTTCATGTTCTGGACATCGATTACCCAATATTCACCGACGCGCACTTCTTCATATAGTAAGCGCTTTGCGCCGAGGTCGTAGCCCAATGAGGTATCGGCAATCTCAATCACGATATCAGGGGGTAAACTCTCGTCAAGATCGACGATCGCACTACTTTGAGGTGCATTCTGAGTGCGATCGCCTACATAATAAGAAATATCTGGCTGACATTCTCTTATTCCCACTTTGCGATAGCTACAGTTCGTATAGCCCTTGAGAGGAATTTTGCACATCATGCAGTAAAGGTTTACTAAAAAACTTGTTAGGTAATGGTTCGCTCCATGCTCAGCACTGAACGAATTCTCACTGTAGTAACTCCCTTGAAAATAGTAAAATTTTGCTTTGTCATTGCTTACTGCCTGAGATATCTGCAAGAAATCTTCCCAAGTTGCTGATATCCATCCTTTCGGAATAAAGCTTTGACTTAAAACTTTTTCTTTCTCAACTATTGCAACCATAACTGCTTGCCTCTATTGCTACTCCTATAATATCTCATTCTATTGAGTGGGTCAGCTTTTTGCGTAATAATGTGAATTTATTGCGATTTTAGATGTTTGGTTTATTAGCGATCGCCTTTTCGACTGAATGAGGAAGCAACCAAAAAAGCAGCCTGTTTGATTAGGCGATCGCATTTTCTAGTGAGTAATTGGGAAAGCTCAAGTAACCTGTGATCGCCCAGATCCCCGACTTTTTCTATGACTTGCTAAAATGAGCTGCGCTTGCATAGAAAAAGTCGGGGATCTTTATCTCGGCTATTTAGAATAGTTCTCCTAAGCGTTCTTACGAATCATAAGCACAAATTATGAAAGTAATCTTTGGTGATACCTGCTATTGGATAGCTTTGCTTTTCCCAAAAGATCAGTGGCATCAAAAAGCGATGTACGGTTATCTGTTAGTGCGTTGGATGGTGCGATCGCTATAGTGATCATCCTCTTATCGTGGTTATATTTTATATCGATGATCGCTAAATCTACGGTGTAATCGCCTATTTATCACTACTCTGGGCGGCGAAATGCTCTTGGAGGAGACGATGGATAAAGCGATAGCGTCCACCAACGCGCTGTAATAGCATTCGCTCGGTGCTGTAGTTAAGAAATCGAGCGTAGTTCCAAGGGATAGAACCATTGCGATAGAGGAGACAGCGCAGAATAAAGTGTTTCAGGGCTTCGACTCCACTCAAACAAAATCCAAATGTTATAGCAATGACAATCCCTAAAATTAAGCTAGATAGATTTATCACTTGGATACCTCTAAATTGCCTGATAAAAAAAATCCCAAAACTCCAAATTGGAATTGAAAACAATGTAACCCATATAGTATTTTGGAAGGTTGCAAAGCCCCCCTGATTTGGATGCTTTCTCGACACGAAATCAGCTTGCAACCCAAAAATTAGCCCATTAATTAGCCCGAAAATTAGCCCGAAAATTAGCCCGAAAATCCAGTTATAAATCAACCCAACAATCAGCCCGAAAATTAGCCAAAAAATCAGCACACGGAAAAATTTTCTGATCTTTGCAGGTGCCAAAGAAAATTCAAAAGTTTCCAAAGGTTTTATCCGATTTTCTGTAAATCCACTATTCAGTCCATAAACTAGCCCATTAATCAGCCCATCAATCAGACCACCAATTAGCCCACTAATTAGCCAAATAATTACCCCACCAATTATCCCAAAAATCCAGTTATAAATCAGCCCAAAAATCAGCCCAAAAATTACCCCCCAAATTAATCCCAAAATCCAGTTATAAATTTTTTGTTGCGTACGATTCTCTAAATCTGTTGGTTGCAAGCCTTCAATGAGAAACTCATCCTTTGACTTCTGTTGTAGCTGCTGGGCAAGCCAACTCAGCCAATGTCTCGTTTGGTCCTCGGTAGGCATTGGTTTTGTTTTGTAATACCAATTCTCGATATCTCGCGCCAACATTTGCCGCACATAAGCCGACAACAAATAGGTTTTACGCTCATCAGTAGTTGCTAACTGTTCCCATTCAGTCAGAGATATTTGTCGCATTGCCAGCAAAGTGATGCTCAAAAAGAGCGGCGTTCTCAAAATTTCTAATAATTCAGAATCTTGTTGTAATTTTTGCCATAGATCGGGTTGAGAAATGACCTGAAAATACTCTGCCAACTGCACATCTCTCAATGGTTGTAAATAAATCGCCGCATTCAGTTGAAAGTTGGCGTTATAGCTATCAAATTCTTCACTACGACTGCATACCACCAAAAATCTCGGACGATGTTCGCTTACCATCCATTGATTTATGGCAAGAACACATGGCTCCTGACGGTGTGGCTCCAACTCATCCAAACCATCCAACATCGGCAACAGTCGTTTACGCTTGAGTAAATTTTGAGCGGCTTCTATGGAAACCCCATACTTACTTTTTGCCTCAGCTACAACCCAATCAGCAATGCTCTGCTCATTGTCCTTCCAAGATGACAGATTAAACAAAATGGGGATCGGTTGCTTTAGATCGCTTTCGGCAATGTCTAGCAAATCATTCGCCAATTCCAAATAAGTAGTTGTTTTCCCCGCCCCCGGTTTACCCAAAATCAGCAATCGCCCCGCCACATCCTCTCTTTGAAATACATTGAGAATGCTCGTCCCGTTTTCTATTTGTTCGATTACCCGCATTCCGATTTTTACCGATGCGCTCCAAGTTCTCACCCGATCCAACTGCATCTCCTTATCCAAAGTAATCGCCACTTCACGATGCAAAGAATGTCTCAGTCGATATCTAACCTCCGTTTTCACCTCCCCTGATAAAAAAGTTTCCGCCTCATCCCTACCCGCTATTTTCTCAGGTTGAGACAATCCCACAAAATTAAAAACCTGCTTAACAAAGGAATTATGATCGCCTTGCACCAGATCGTTCCCAGCTTGACCGATAGGAGAATCCGTTAACGAAGCCTTATCAATCTCAATTCCCTGCTCCGATTCCTGAGACTGTTCCTTTGACATCAAGTTAAGCCCAGAAAGTACTTACCGCCACACCCAACCAACCCGCCAACTTAGTGACAACAGGCTCTAATTTCTGCCATAAACCTTGTCCAGCGCTAACCGCTTCATCCACATCCTTAATTACCTTCGTGGCTCTTTGCAGATCTTTCTTCACAGTCTCTTTATCTGGTTCCTTTTCCTGTACTTCATCCTTGCCCGAAGCAACATGACGCAGTACTTTTTCTTTCTGCTTTTCCGACAAATCCGACTCACGAACAATAGCGGCAAATTGATCAATTAGTCCCAACACCTCATCCACCGTCAATCCTGTATTTGTCGGACTTGAGACAATTTGCTGGCTGATCTGAAGATCTCCTCCTGCTTGAGCGATCGGCGAGTTCGTAAATGTACCACCACCAATACTGATCGATTGGGTTGCTTTATCTTTAGAGTCCTTGTCTTTTTTAAACATCACTCACTCCGCAAATTCACTGATTAAGAGTGTATCTCAACCCACCTAAATACACAATAAATTCACTTTTGATAGCTATTTGCAATGTGGTTGGATTATGGACGATTAGTCAGGCGATCGCTGTTTACCTACAACAAACGGGTCTAAGGAAACCTTACCATGCGAGTAAAAAAACATTATGACAACTGCCACCGCCCAAATTAACATCCCCTTTGAACTACTAGCCGAAGCCGTCACCACCCTAAATATTGAACATAAAATCAAGCTATGGAAATTACTAGGTCAAGAAATCACCGAAGCCAAAAGAGCTACCCAAAATAATATTGATACTAGCGCCATAGATTCTCTTGATCGCACAGTTAAGAAAGTTCTATTAGAAACTGGCATGACTGAAGATGAATTAGTAGAAGCTTTTTGCAGTGATTTATTATAGTATGCGATTAGGGGCAATCGCATACTACAGCAAACCTGCGATCGCCGTTTGCACAGAATAACCTAAATGCTTCCATGCCGCCGCCGTAGCCACCCGACCGCGAGGCGTGCGATTGATATAGCCAATCTGCAATAAATATGGCTCATACACTTCCTCAATGGTATGGGCATCCTCACCCGTCGCCGCCGCCAAGGTATCCAAACCTGCGGGACCACCATTAAAGTTCTCAATTAAAACCGTTAACAATTTACGATCAATCCAATCAAGTCCTTTCGGATCAACATTAAATAACTCCAGAGCCGATTCCGCGATCGCCCCTGTAATTTGTTCACCCTTAGCCTTAACTTCGGCATAGTCCCGCACTCTCTTTAAGAGGCGATTGGCGATCCGAGGCGTACCCCTTGATCTGGCGGCGATCGCGATCGCGCCATCATCATGGATTGGAGTCTCAAGGATCTTGGCACTGCGAGAGACAATCTGCGTTAGTTCATCCTGCTCATAAAAGCGAAAATGCTGCACAAAGCCAAAGCGATCGCGCAATGGTGAAGATAAAGCCCCAATTCTCGTAGTTGCTCCAATCAGTGTAAATTTATTTAACTGCACACTGCGAATCCTTGCTCCTTGACCTTTCCCAATCGTAATATCCAGCCGATAATCTTCCATCGCAGGATAGAGAATCTCTTCGGTCACACTCGGTAAGCGATGGATTTCATCAATAAAGAGAATGTCTCCCTGTTGCAGAGAAACCAACAAACCAGCGACATCACGGGGACGCTCTAGGGCAGGAGCCGAGGTAATTTTGCATTGCACGCCCATCTCTTGAGCAATAATCAAAGCAAGAGAGGTTTTCCCTAATCCAGGGGGACCATATAACAGCAAATGATCGAGAGCGGATGACCTCGACTTTGCCGCCGCGATCGCAATATGAAGCAATTCCTTTAAATCTTTCTGTCCAATATAGTCTTCGAGATTTTTGGGACGGATATTAATGTCGCCCGAAACTTGAGCGGGAGCATCTTTTGCTAGTTGATCTTCGAGTTTCTCCTCTGGCGTGGCTTCTGCTTGCAGTAAATCTAACGCCTGTTGCATTTCTGGCGATGTTACTTCTTTTTTAGCGGATTTTTTAGGCGATCGGGGAGTTGATTTTTTATCCTTTTCTGGAATTGCTGCCGATGGATTGGGAGAGTCAACCTGATTCGCAAGGCGATCGCCTTCAGGATTGGGACTTGGTTTAGAGGAGATGATTGCCATACGCTTTCGGTTGCTCAAATTTATAAATATCTTCGATCAATTGCACCCAACCATCAACTAAAGAATCAAGAATCTTTTCACCTTTTTCTAGGGTCGCTGCTTTAGCATCCCCCAATACGCCGCTTTTCGTCAAATCACGCATTACCCATGCAAAGGGGTTTGCCGATTCCATACTGAGCAAACTATGCTCAGGCAATCCATAGGGATATTCAGTAACAGCTTTATCCATTTGTACCTGTTCAGGCAAAAGCGCCAACATTAGACTGGTTTCAGCATCTCCACCATGAATTCCAAATTCTAATTCCTTTTCAGTCAATAAATCCTTAGCTACATTGGGAACGCGCCATGTAAAAAGTGGAAAAATCGCAAAATCAGGATATTTCTCATGGAGATCGCGAGCAATTATTTCCAAAATCTGCGGCTGTCCCCCATGAGAATTCATCAGAGCCAACTTCCGAAATCCTGCTCGATAGACACTTTCGGCAATATCCGTTAAGACCGCCAACATTGTCTGCGATCGCATCGTGATTGTACCTGCAAAAGTACTATGCTCATTCGATTTGCCATAATACAGAGGGGGTAAAGCATAGGCAGGAATAGCAGGGTCTAATTTTTCTAAAGCCTTTGCTAGCACACCAATACTAATCGCCGCATCGACAATCAATGGTAAATGTGCGCCATGCTGCTCGATCGCCCCCATGGGTTGAATGATCACCACATTTTGCTTGTCTGGCATTGAGGCGATCGCGGGTGACGTGAGGTAAGCAAAATATCGATGATCAGGAAAATAATTCATAGTTATACTAAAGTACCAAATGGCAGAGCTATTTGGTGCTTTTAAAACCCTTACTGGGTTTGGTTTTTAATTCACAAAAGTGTCGTCATACTTTTGTGAATTGGTATAAACCCAAAAGATGAGTGGCGGCGCGAAGCGCCGCCACTCATCTTTTGGGTTTTGATGTTTGTCCGAGCTATCTCTTACATTGCTATATTATAATTTCGGGAATATCGGCGATATTACTAGATGCAGAGTTAGATAACATATCACCCCGATCGCAGCGATCGCGAAACTCACAGTAAACACACTCAGAACTATCAACTGCTAATTTTGGATAGTCTTGAGCTTGGGCAATCTGCCCCAGAATATGCTGTAATTTTTTTTCAGTTTGATCATGCTCTACCTGCGAATAGGGAATGATCACTGACTCGGCGGTATTGGCAAACCAATAGGTCATTGATAACTGTTCAGGCGCATAACTAGTTGTTTTAGCTAGTAAATATAGATAAAGTCGGGTTTGCCAATTGTTTTTTAATTTTTCCGCAGCGATCGCAATTTGATGAGTTTTCCAATCGAGGATTTGGGCTTGGCGATCGCCCAAAATCAAAAAGTCATAAATTGCGGTTAAGACAAAATACCCTTGACCATAATCACTATTCTGACTATGATGCAGCGACCTTTCGATTTGCCTTTCTAAGGTGCGTCGATGTTCACAGAGGCGATCGCCAACAATCATTGCTGGAGGTTGATGCTCAAAAGCCAATAGCCACGATTGCAACTTGGGGTCACTACTGGCTAGTACTGTCACATCTAGTCCTAGCTCTTTTTGCTGCATTAGCAAGTGAAAATTAGAGCCTAACAGCAAATTTTTTTTGCTCTGCAAATCAGCTTCAGGTAAACTCAACTCCTCTAGAAAACTATATTGATATTTACGCTGACAAATTTCCCAAATATTGAGATGTCCCTGTGAAATTGAAGTAATTGGCGAAATAGCTGTCATTGCAGATTTGCGTTCTTGTAGTACCATATCGTCAAACGATCGCCACCATCCATGAATACACCCAGATGACTGCACCCGTCATTCCTAACTCTAATTCTTCGATGCGCCGATTTCTAAAAATCGTCAACCTGCGTCCAGACGAAGCTGAACGCACATTTTTGATGTTTTTATTTTACGGTGCAACATCGATTGGAGCAGTATGGCTTGAGTATTCTAGTTCTACCTTGTTCCTTCAAGCCTACACAGCCGAAAATCTGACTTGGGTATACATTGCCACCGCTTTTGTGGTGACGGCTTTAGGTGTGTTTTATTCATGGCTGCAAAAAATATTTCCTTTGCGTTGGGTGATGCTAGGCATATCCTGCTTGCTGGCTCTGCCATTGCCTTTGGCATGGATGGGACTCATGCAAGAAGGCAAATCATTTATATATATGGCGGCGGTATTCGGGATTCGCCTGTGGGTTGAGGGGATTTATGTACTAAGCAATATTAATAATGATATTGCAGCCAACCAGTTGTTTAATATTCGGGAAATTAAACGAGCTTTTCCCCTAATTAGTACAGGCATTATTGTTGCGGAAATAGTAGCGGGGTTTTCCTATCCACTGTTGGTAAGTTGGGGTGGGGCAACGAATATGACCCTTGCCACTTGTTTGATGTTAGCGATCGGATCTGGCGTACTGTTTTATCTGAGTACCCGCTATAAACAAGCTTTTCCTAACTCTGTTTATAACAGTGAAGAAGATCGCGAAATTTCTACCCGTACGCTAAAAGGCAACATCCGCAAGTATGTTTGGCTGTTGTTTGGCTTCTTTATTGCTGCTCAAGTTTTATTTTTTATGATTGAGTTTCAGTATCAGTCACAACTGGAAATTCATCTAAAAACTGAAGAAGCGATCGGCAGCTTTCTGGGTATTTTTGGCGGAATTATGGGGGTTTTTAAGCTGGCTCTCCAGCTTTTTGGCTCTAGTCGAATTATTGAACGAATTGGGGTGTTTTTTGCGGTATTGATGCCCCCTATAGGCATCATCATCACAGGTATGATCGCAGGGTTTGCTCCATTTGGTCTGTTGACAGGTTTTGTGGTTCTGAAATTCTTTGATGAATTATTTCGGTTTACGATTGTGGCGGCGACAGCACCTACACTCTTTCAGGCTGTACCAGACATATTTCGTAGCCAGATTCAATCTTTTGTGCGGGGTATTGCCGATCCCTTGGCGACGGGTGGAGCAGGAGTATTAATCTGGGTTGTCAGTGAGATTTTTAGGCTTAATGATGTCAGTGATGCTATTTCTGCTCAGTGGTTTGCAGGAGTAATTGTCCTTGTTGCTATTGTCTGGGTAATAGTTATTTGGTTATTGCGACGTGGATATCTGGAGCTTTTGATCCAGAGTGTGGAGCGTGGGCAATTGAGCTTGCTAACTGTTGATACTCGCGAAGTGCGTCGGGCGGTGTCGGAGTCGATGACTAGAGCCGAAACCCAGACGGAGCAATCGGTCTGTATTGACCTATTGACGCAAATTGTGCCGCAAGCTGTAGGTGAGACCCTTGCGCCGATGTTGTCACAAATGACCCCAGATTTGCAGGCGCAAAGCATTGCCGCCATGCTGGAAAATCCTGAGTCTAAGTATTTGTCCTATATACGCGAAGTGATGCAGTCTCCTAATGCATCGCCGCAGGTACAAGCTCTATGTCTGCGCTACGTATTGATCGCCGATGAAAAAAATCGTGATATTGATGGATTACGCAAGTATTTAGGCCCAGAACAAAATCCGATTATTCGGGGCACTGCGGTGGCTTTGATGATGCGACTGGGGGCTTCGTCACAGGTTGCTGAAGCTACTAATACTTTGCGGCATATGATTACCAGCTCATCACAACCTGAGCGGGTGTTAGGTTGTCGAGCTTTAGCTGAAGCCGCCTTTATGCAGTCTCTGCGTTTTTATGTACCGCAATTATTGCAAGATCCATCGATTGAAGTGCGTTGTGCTTTGCTTAGAGCGATCGCTGCTACTCGTACTAGCGAATATTTCCCATCGATTATTCGGGGTTTACATTACAAAGCAACGCGCAAAGCGGCTTACGAGGCTTTAGTAACCCTTGGTGATGACGCGATTCCCTCTTTGCTAGAACTATCCTTTAGCGATCGCAGCCCCGACACTGTCCGCATAATTGCATGGGATATTTTGGGTGAAATAGGCTCACAGGCTTCCATTGCGGTGCTAGCCAATAATTTGGCTAAATCTTGGGGTAAGCATCGACGACAAATTTTGCGGACGCTTATACGCATACCTCAAGAGCAAGGCATTGAAGCGATCCTTGAACTGATCGGGCGTAGTGGTATCGAGAAAATGGTGGTGCAAGAGCTGGGGGTGATGACTGAGGCTTGGGCGGGTGTAGTCGATCTGTCGGTGGAGCAATTCTCGACCACAGAGGCTAGTCTATTAATCGAGTCGTTGCAGAATGAAGCGATCGGTAGCTTAGAACGAATTTTCTTGATGATGAAATTACTTTATTCAGCATCAGCAATTCAGGCGGCGGCTTTTAATATTCTTTCTGACTCCAAGAGCAGTTTGGCTCGCGGCATGGAAATCTTAGACAATACCGTTGACTTAAGCGTTAAACAAATTATTTTGTCAGTGGTTGACAATCGCTCGATCGCTGATAAATTAAGCGTTCTTGCGAGCATTCATCCTTATGAGCCTCTGCTGCCATCTAAACGGTTACACCAACTTGTGGATTTGCGTTATTGCCTATCAGACTGGACGTTGGCTTGCTGTTTTCATGTGGCGCGGACACAATATTGGAGTGTGCCTGCGGAGTCTATGTTGAAATGTCTAGAACATCCCACAGGATTTGTGAGGGAGGCGGTTATTTCTTATTTGCAAGTTGCTTCGCCGCGATCGCTGCTTAAGGTTTTGCCACGTCTACTAAAGGATCGTGATTCTTTGGTGCTTGCCCAAGCAAGGGCTATTTCCTACTACTTTCAAAATAATGGCAAAAACATCCTAAATCTAAGTGATAATTTGCATGACAGTAATGATATAGATACTGAGATAAAAGCCAGAATGGGCGGCAAACCAAATGGGTATGGGGAGTCTTAGGCAATGTTAACCAGTATTGATCGATTGCTATTGGTGCGCGGAGTTCCAATTTTCAAGGAATTGCGCGATGACTTCTTGGTACGCCTTGCTTCGATCATGAACGAGGTTTCCTATCCGTCTGGCAAAATGATCTTTGCCCAAGGTCAAGAGGGGCGATCGCTATATATTGTGGTTGCGGGGCGAGTGCGGGTGCATTTGGGGGATAAGGATCTGGTTCTTTTAGATAAGGGTAGTTGTTTTGGGGAAATGTCGCTGTTTGATGCAGAACCGCGATCGGCTTCGGTAACGGCTATTTCGAGTTGTGATTGTCTGGTGCTAACGCAGCAACAGCTATATGAAGCGATCGATGAAACACCTGATATTGCGGTAAATATTATTCGCTTACTATCCCGTCGTATTCGCAGCCAAAATATTCAACTCAATGAGTTGCAAGCTGCTAACCCTAAATAAGAAAATAGCGGCGCAAAGCGCCGCTATTTTCTTATTTAGGGTTAGCAGTGCGGTGCTTCGCCCCGCACTGCTATTGCTTTTTATCCATAGGGTCGTGGATAGGTTTTTAGCATGGGTGAGGCGCGATAGACTGGAAAAATTTGAACTGCTTGACCGCCACGTTTAATGGGAATATCCGCAATTTTTTCTAGCGATTGAAAGTAACCTGCATATTTATCTAAGGGTTGTGGGAATCTTTCATCTTTTAGAAATTGCTCGGAAGTGATGTAGAGCGAAGTCTTACCGACAAAATCTTCAGCTTTGCTCCAATAGGCAAACCCGCGTAAATCTTCATCAAAACAGGTAACTTTCTTGCCCAGTGGCTCGATCGCCATGCCCACTTGCCCTGCCACAAAGAAATTATTGCTAAATACAAAATCTGATTTTGCTAATTCTGCTTTGAGCATGGGTGAATCAACAAAGGCTTGACGTAACTGCTCAATGTCAATCATCTGGGTGGAAGGATCATCTTTAGCTTCCCAGAAACCACCTGCGATCGCCGCATCTCCTCCTTTCTGCGCGATCCCCAAATGCACATGTAGTAATCCAATTAGCAACAGCGGCAAAATTACTACCCCCGATCCCCAAAGCCAATTGCGAATAAATTTGGGACGCTTTAACTGCACTTGAGCAGCCCGTTCGCCCAGTAAAAGTGTTGCCCCAAAAAATCCTGGCATATGCCATGAGGGCAAGATTTGGATAAATCCACCCATAAAAGTAAATCCAAAGAAAATTGGTGCTGATACGCAGAGGATTAGCAATCTTTTGGTACGTAAGATATCGTCGGCGATCGCTAATTCATGGCTATTTTCATCAGTTTTTTCTTGTCTTGTAGGAACTTTTACCAACTCCCCCAATGTCCGAAAACTTGTCCACCATAAAGGAAACCCGAAAGTAGGGAACAGATAACCCAGCGCTAATAGAATGGTTACCAACAATCGCTCTAGGTTGTAGCCCTGCGAAGGCACAGCCCGCCCACTCTGAAAGCGAAATGAGGCAAATTCATGTTGGTAATTCCAGATCAGCACGGGAGAAATGGCGATCGCAAATAAAGCGATCGCTACTAAAGTCCATCCTGAGAATAAAGCTACTCGATGGCGACGGCTGAACAAGCAAAATAGTACTAATCCGCCACCGAGAAGCACTCCATGATATTTACCTAGAAATGCGAGACCGACTAGTAAACCAATAATGGCAAGGCGATAGGTCGGTTTGTAATCATGAACTTGATTAGCAACTTGATCAGGCGGAAAAAATTCTGTAGCGGCAACCCATAAGCAAGCTGCCCAGAAAAACATCAAGGCATTATCAGGCAAGGTCAGAATACCAAAGGCAATCTGGAAAATCGGAATTGTGGTCAAAATCGCCAGAGTTAAAGTGGCTGTGCGATCACCAAACAGTTTACGACTAGCCAAATAGGAAAAAATTAATGTCCCCGTATACAGTAAAACGCCCCCAATTCGTAAGGTTAAGGGCGTAACCGCACCCGTCAGCCAGATCCCAATTCCTGCGGTAAAAGCCACTAGTGGTGGATGATCGAAATAGCTTAGGTTTAGATTTTGGGTATATAGGTAATAGTAAGCTTCGTCAAAGCCGATGTTGAGATAGATCGCGCATACAGCCCTAAACAGGAAACCCCACAATAATATGGCGATCGCCCACTTATGAATTTTCACTCTAGATTCCTTTGTTTAATGTACAAACAATTTTTCAAATCCTTACTTTGTAAGGATTTGAAAAATTGTTTGGTTTTGACCATCAATATTATCGCAACACAAATGATCAGTATCTGGGCATAATCAAAAACTAGATCCAAAACTCATGATGCACGCTGCGCGTACATCATGAGTTTTGGCTTTTTATATTTAATTGCGCCTCCAAAGATTATTGGTGCGGCGCGAAGCGCTGCACCAATAATCTTTGAGGGGGAGTAGCAAATGATAGTAGGGGCAATTCATGAATTGCCCCTACTATCATTTGCTATATAATTCAGCATGATTACGTGAAAACTAGACGGAGTAGATCGAGATGCCGAGAGAACCCAGAAAGCCTAATGAATACATCGTGCATTTAAAGCTAGAAGGCGGACAGGAAGTCACCACAAAATTTACAACTATCGAAGAAGTTAAAACTTGGTATGCATCGCAATTCAAGGCAAAGGCAAATGAGGATGATCTTATGCCCATTCCAGTGCGGGCCGAATTAAATGAAATTTTGTTAGTCCGTCCTAAGCGCGTTATTGCCATTCATGTTGAGCCGATTTACTCCTCTAGTGTCGAAATGTTTGCATAAAATTTTGCATAAAATTAAAAGGGGGACGCATTGCGCCCCTTTTAATTTTATGTGACCAAATTTCAATGCTTTTACACCAAGTTTCTGGGCGATCGCGTTTAGGGCTAGCGCTATCGTTGCTCACAGTTTTACTATGGGGATTTTTAGCGATCGCTCTCAAGATTGTCCTCCAAGAGCTAGATCCCTTCACCGTTACTTGGTTTCGCTTTACTGTTTCAGGGGTTGTGCTGGGAATATATTTAGCGCTACGCCAGCAACTGCCAACATGGCAACAATTGCAGAAAGTTTCCTTACCATTGTTTTTAGTAGCTGTGGGCGGACTCTCGCTCAACTATATTTTGTTTTTAATTGGCGTAGGTAAGACCTCAGCCAATAATGCTCAAGTAATTACCCAAATCGCACCCGTGATGATGGGAATGGCTTCATTGGTCATTTTTAAAGAAAAATACAACTATCGCCAATGGGGTGGGGTGGCAATTCTCGTTTGTGGGCTTTTGCTTTTTTCCCATGATCAAGTGCGATCGCTCATTACTACCCTCGACACATATTTATGGGGTAATACTCTTCTAGTCCTAGGGGCGATCGTTTGGGCTTTTTATGGACTTGCTCAAAAGCAGCTATTACTTAATCTGCCTTCGACTTCTGTATTGTTATGTCTCTATCTCAGTGCAGCTATGCTATTTGCACCAATGGCTCACCCCGATAGACTCTTGACTCTATCGGGGCTACCGTTGATCGCCCTCATTTTTTGCGCTTTCAATACTTTGATTGCCTATGGTGCATTTGCGGCTGCGCTCGAACATTGGGAAGCCTCGCGGGTCAGTGCGGTGATTACCCTTGCGCCCCTTGTCACCTTAGCTGCGTCGGCGATCCTGCCTAATTTTGTTCCGCAATTTTTACCACCATCACCTCTAAGTTTATTGGGCTATACAGGGGCGATCGCCGTAGTACTTGGCTCGATGATTATTTCTTTAAGCTCAACTTCTAAAACCTAAAGAAACGCTTTGCGCCTCCTTAATTTGTACCAACCCACGAAAGTGTTGCAACACTTTTGTGAATTGAAAATCAAATCCAGTAAGGGTTTTAAAAACACAAAATGGCTAAGCCATTTTGTGTTTTGTTATTACTCGTTAATTTTAAATGAACCGAGAAAGCGATCAACATCAGCATTTGAAAATTTAGTTGCAGGAGCTAATACAAACATTTGATAGAAACGACGATTGTCACTAAGACAAATGCGACCTTTAAATAAAGCCTCAATAGCCTGTATTTTCCCACTAGCTTCAAAATCACGGCATGAAGCTTTACCCAGCTTAGACTCCTTTGAAGTTGTCACTTTACCCTTCAATCCACCCACAATCCCTTTCATCGCTTCATCCAATCGCGGCTGAATTTCATCGTCAGGAAATTTTTCAGGGAAATCAGCATAGCTAGCAAAGTAAGCTGAATCCTTAAACTCAGAAACTGCCATATTCATCTTCACTGTGGCAATTTCAGTTTTTCTCTCCTCAGCTCTCTCTTCTGGCTTGTTCGGCATCTGCACGCTAAACTTTCCAGCCTCAGAGGTATAGTCTTGCCATGTATTTGAGTTTGTTATTGGTTTAGTTTGGTTAGGATTTTCGCTATTTATGGTAGATGGCGTACAAGCGCTTGTAACCAATAAAACTAAGCCAACAGTAAAAGAGGCAGATCTTGTCATATTCAATCCCATGCTTCACTTTGTAATGTAGATAAAAGCATAAAGCTAACCGATTACACAACACTAAAAACCCCAAAAACAAGAAGTGAGGGGCGGCGCAAAGTGCCGCCCCTCACTTCTTGTTTTTGGGATAATACCAATTCACGAAAGTGTGGCAATACTTTTGTGAATTAAAAACCAAACCCAGTAAGGATTTTATAGCAAAAACAGAGTTAGCTAGTACAAACCAAAACCCAAGAATCGAGTGGCGGCGCTTCGCGCCGCCACTCGATTCTTGGGTTTTATGTCCTAAGCAAAACTTGTTTTGGGATAAAAGCCAGTCTGCTAGACATTTTCACTAGATAATTAAAAAACTTTTGAAAAAGGTTGCACGATTGGCACACTTATACGCTATAGTTATTAACGCTGAAGTCATTGACGCAGCAAAACCGCTACTTTCCTCAGTAGCTCAGTGGTAGAGCAATCGGCTGTTAACCGATCGGTCGCAGGTTCGAATCCCGCCTGGGGAGTTGTAAAAAAGAAGGTATGCAACGCATACCTTCTTTTTTGTGAATCGTTTTAAAAGAGTAACGGTAGCGCTAAGCGCTGCCGTTACTCTTTTGGATTGAAGCAAAACTTGCATTGTTATAAATTACACAAATCCACAAAAGTGTGACGACACTTTTGTGGATTAAAAAACAAACCTAGTAAGGGTTTAAAGTTAAAAAATGGCGTAGCTATTTCTTAACTTGGTATTAGATATTTGATTGAATCCATTGAGTAGCCCTTTCACTATCTAAAGGATGCGAAATAAAGAAGCCTTGTACCTCGATACTACTGCCACCTAGCCCCTCAAAATAATCTAACTCTTGAGCTGTTTCTACACCCTCAACGATAATTCCCATACCAAGGTTGTTTGCCAAGCGTAAAATTGACTGAATAATTCTTTGGCTTTTAACGTCAGTAGAGACTTTACTCGTAAAGCTCCGATCTATTTTTAAAACGTCGATGGGCAAATTTTGTAAATAGCTAAAAGAAGAATAACCAGTACCAAAATCATCAATATACACTTGAACTCCAATTTCTCGAAGTTGTTCAAGTTTTTGAGAAGAGATTTCTATATTATCCATCAAAATTGTTTCAGTGATTTCTAGTTTAATTAAGCTAGGTAAAACTTGATTAGCTAAAATTATTTCTTGAATGCGTTCTACAAAATCTGGCTGGACAACTTGGATTGTGGAAACATTAATTCCTAGGGTGAGAGATAGAATATCAGGAAATGCTTGCTGCCATTGATATAACTGCTTACAAGCTGTTTCAAAAACCCAATACCCAATCTGAATAATCTCCCCCGTTTCTTCAGCAATTGGTAAAAATTCCTGTGGGGAAATCAGCCCTTGTAATGGATGCATCCAACGCAGTAAAACTTCAAATCCTGTTAACTTATGTTGATGTAATGAAACTATTGGCTGATAGGTTAAATAAAACTCTTCATGGACAATCGCTTGACGTAGATCCGATTCTAACTGCCAGCGTATTTTCGCCCCTTGATTCATATTATTTCTAAATAAGGCTTGCTTACCTCGACCAAGACCACGGGCATGATGCATAGCAATATGAGCATCTCGCAAAATTTCATTGGCATAGATATAATCAGCATCGCTAATAGCTATACCAGTGCTAGCAGAGATAAAAAATTGATTGTCATCAATCAGAAATGGCTGTTTAATACTTTCGGAAATTTGCTCAGCTAATTCAATCGCAAAACTTTCACCACCAAGATTGTCTCTATCAATATTTTCAACTAAAAGCGCAAACTCATCGCTGTCAATTTTGGCAATAGTTATATTGGCACTACGATATGCAATTATGCGTTTACTAATTTCTTGTAATAGCTTATTGCCAATGGCAACACCAAAATCATCATTAATTGATTTGAAGCGATCGCAATCTATAGACAGAACAGCAAAGTTACGACTAGCATCAGTTTGCAATTTTGCAAATGCTAAATCTAGGGACTCCATAAATGAGTTGCGATTTGGCAAACCTGTTAATGAGTCATGAAGCTGGTTATGGTGTAACTTAGCAATTATTTGATCCCTCTCAAGTCTAACTTCATTAGACTTGGTAAGTAATTGGATTTGATGAATAGAAATTGCTAGCTGAGTTCCTAGTTTTTCAAGTATTTCTATCTCCCAGTTATGCCAATTGCGTGGATTATTATATTGATGAATTATTAACAATCCCCATAGTTTATTGCCTTTAGGAATAGCAATTGCAATTGCGGAATGGATGCCTAACGGAGCTAGTGATGTTGAAAATTTAGGATCAACAGCCTCATCGTTAATATTGTGAATAACGTGACTAATACATTTTTGAAAAGTTTCGAGCCATTGGGAATCGGTATAGATGGATGGGAGCGCTTGCCCCTGAAGTGAGTAACGAGAATTACTAACAACTTCGTATTGAATTGGTTGAATATCTTCTAATTGCTCGGTTAGTTGATAAACAATAACTTGATCGCTTTGTAACAATTGATATGTTTCTAAAACAACAGAATCAAGCAACTCATCAAGATTTATTGCATGTCTTAAACGCGCAAAAATCAAGGCTAATAAAGTATAGCCCTCATCTTCATATTCATTATTCAATTCTATGCTTAGTATAGATTGATTAAGCTCTTTGATTTTTTGTCTCAGGCTACTTGTCTCTATATCTAAGTTGTTAAAGCAGAGGGCTAAAGTTGCACTAAGAGACTTAATGTTTTGCAAATCATCTTGCTGCTCTTTAGTTAATAACTCAGATTCGCTTACACGATTTACACAATTTAACAAGGCTGATAATGTTTCAGAGAAAATGTCTCGCATAGTTTTAGAAGAAGCCTTGCATGGATAATTCTTAAATTATACCAAAACACAAAATGGCTAAGCTATTTTGTGTTTTTATAACCCTTACTGGGTTTGGTTTTCAATTCACGAAAGTGTAACTACACTTTCGTGAATTGATATTAAACCATATAGCGTTTATCAGTCTAGTAAAGTACAGGTTTGTTTCCCCACCTTCGGCGGGGAAGTAAACCTTTGCATCTCACTTGCTTGAAAAGTGCTATAGCAATTCTAAATGGTTTGTGGAATGACACTCCATCGGGGTGTCATTCCACAAACCGAAAAAATCCACAAATGATAGGACTGCTATATATCTTTCTTAAAAAAGTAGTAGATGCTCTAAAAAGCAGATAGATACTTAGTAATCTCTCTACTTTTTTATGAAGTTGTATCTTTGGGTAATTCTGCGAATTTATCGGTAAATATATCTAATTCAATATTTGGATCATTCCGTAAACTTAACGATCGCTTGACACGTCCTAAATATAATGGCTTGGATACTCCTTCACGCACATGAACAACGGTTCTGGCGTAAATAGTTAGTTGTGACTCACCTTGACCATTGCGCCCCGAAGAAAATAAGTTACTACTAGCTTGTTTTAAAGTTGACTCAAGCTGTTCAGGTGTGATTGTGGGTGCAACGGCGATCGTGGCTTGGGGACCAAAGCGATCGTAGACCAGCTTAAATGGAACAGCTCCTTCAATAGATGAGCGGGTAATTGGCTCAAAACTCAGAGAAAAAAGCCCCACAACCAAGACGACTGAAAACAAAGTTGCTCCTACCATTCGATAGCGCCAACTCCACTTAAAAGCTACAGCTAGTCCTGTAATTAAGGCGCAAACTAATACAAATACGCCCATTGCTTGTGCGAGTTGACCAAATAAAGCAGGCGTTAGCGACATAAATTAATTTTTTGTGAATTTTTAAATAACTACTAAATTCATTTTATAGCGCTTTGCTCTGCAAGCTGCAAAAAGTCATGAACAACTTTATAGCTGTCGCCATTCTTGTTAAGACATAAAACCCAAATAGTGTGATGCGGCGCTTCGCGCCGCATCACACTAAATACACTTATAAATATGAGCAGCGCTTAGCGCTGCTCATATCTCACTTGTACTGCTCGCCCCTTATTTACAAAAATTCTTTGTTCGCGTTTTATACCAATTCACGAAAGTGTGACAACACTTTTGTGAATTGAAAACCAAACCCAGTAAGGGTTTTAAAAACACAAAATGGCGTAGCCATTTTGTGTTTTGGTATTACTCGTTCGCAGAACACTCTAAGTTGTAACAATTCGGTGCAAATCTCAATGGTTGTTATATATTGACTTTAACTTTCAGAAGTTAATATTGCTGCCAAGTGGTTGTGTGATGAGCGCTTCGCGCTCATCACACAACCACTTGACATGATTACCCAGAAATTTAACAGAAGAGATCGTAAGTCTATGGATACCCTTAATAGGAATTATGGCAAAAAGTTAATGGCTCTAGTAGCGATCGCTCTGGTGACATTAGCACTACTCACAAAACCTGTTTTAGCCGCAGACTCACCCCATTGGAGCTATGGCGGTGCTGCAAATCCTACTCAATGGGGGAAACTCAGCAACGATTTTACTATGTGTGAATTAGGTAAAGATCAATCTCCGATTAATATCAAAAATGCAATAGAAGATAGTCCAGCAAAAATCAGTTTTGATTATCACCCTTCTCCCTTGAGTGTCGTCAACAATGGTCATACTATTCAGGTGAACTATGCTCAGGGTAGTACTGTGAATATTAATGGCGAGAAATACTCATTACTTCAGTTCCATTTCCATACTCCCAGCGAACATGAAATTAACGATCGCGCTTCAGCTATGGAACTGCATCTTGTCCATCGTAATGAGACAGGAAAACTTGCAGTGGTTGGAGTTATGCTCAATGAAGGTAAGTCAAATCCTCTAATCGCCGAAATTTGGGAGCAGATTCCTGATGTTGGCACAACTAAAACGGTTAGCGATCGCCTGATTAATGTGGCTAATCTCTTACCTAACAACAAAGCTTATTACAGCTACGCGGGATCGCTGACCACGCCGCCATGTAGTGAAGATGTTAGCTGGAACATTTTTGTGGAGCCAATCACTGTTTCAGAAGAACAGATCGAAACATTTGCCAAAATCTATCAAGTTGATGCGCGTCCCCTTCAGCCTATTAATAGTAGAACTGTGCAGTTACATCTTTAACTTACAGAAATTATCGATCAAGCGAGCCACAAGAAACATTTTGAAAGACTTGCCTTGCAAGTCTTTCAAAATGTTTCTTCGTTTGGGTTGAAGCGCAAAGTGCTGTAAGTCATGCTAAAGAATGAAGAGGAGAAGATTTTTTCACTCTTCATTCTTTTTAACTGATGTTACGTGGAACTCAGATGATGAACCTCTTGCTGCTAGCATAACAGGGCAACCACGGGGGGATTGCCCCTACCTGTAAATTTTAGATCTTGTAGGGGCTGCGCCCCTGTGCCAGCACTAGACTTACGCCATCGCAAGAATTCCTTCCACGTAACATCAGTTTTTAAGTTAGGATCAAGTTTATTGCGGAATCGTTACTTTTAAGACTCTAAATCAATGAATGCGAATCAATGGCAATGGCGAGACAACGTACTAACTTGTGATCTATTGGCTGAATGGCGACATGGTTTTTTTACGCGATCGCACGCTCCTAAATTACCAACTGACTTGCACAATCATTTGGTGACATCGGGCAAAGCCTATCGGGCGAAACAAGTACATGGTAATCGCTTAGTACATGCCGATGAAATCGAAACTGCACCAAATGCAAACTTGCCTGAAGCCGATGGGGTATGGGCTACACGCGATGGCATAAATCGGTCAGTATGGGTCTGCACTGCTGATTGTGTACCTGTATTGATTGGCGATCGCAAGTTAGGCTCAATAGCAGCTGTCCATGCGGGATGGCGTGGTACTGCGGCGGGGATCGTGACCAAAGCGATCGCCACATTATGCGATCAAGGTAGTGAGCTAAAAGATTTGCGAGTAGCGCTTGGCCCCGCAATTTCGGGACAGGTCTATCAAGTATCTCAAGATGTGGCTCAACAGGTTACGGCTACAATTAGTCAAGCTGTGGGGGTACAACCTGATGAGCATCCAGAAAGAGTCAAGCTCGATTTACGTCAAGTCCAAGTACAACAGCTTCAAGAATTAGGATTGCCAACAGAAAATGTGGCGATCGCCCCTTACTGCACTTTGCAACATGAGGAAATCTTCTTTTCCTATCGACGTTATTTTCTAAACAACCCCAATCCCCTGCCTAGAGCGCCACAGGTGCAGTGGTCAGGAATTGCGATCGCTTAAATCTTCAGTATTGTTATCCTCATTTAAGGGAGTTCCATCTAAAAGCGCTTCCAGATCTGCAAACTCATCAATTTCCAAAGGACTTTCTTGAGGTTGCTCTTTTTCTGAATTAACTTTATCTGCGTTATTCAACTGTTCTAATCTAGCGAAAAACTTATCAACTAGAAACTCTTGAACCAAGTACTTAGCATCTTGAATTTTTTGGTCATTACTTCCTATCTCATCAGTACTTTCCTCACCAACTTGAGTTTCTATTGCTGGTAGATTTTCGGTAAAAGATTCTACATTTTCTTGAGCGATCGTTTCTTGGTTGGGGTCAAAAACTATTGATGGATCAATTGGTTCAGCATTTTCTTCATCTAAAGATTCGCTATTGACTAGGCTCTGCTCAACATTGCTTTCAATATCTAATTCTGAATCTAATTCTGATGTTGCTTCAATAATCTGCACAGTTTCTAGATTATTGTCAACATCCTCAGATTCTTCGTCATTATCTTCTAAGTATTCTTTGAGAATATTCTCAACATAAGCATTAAAAGCAATTAGCTCATCTAATTCATCATCAAAATCTTGAGTTTCGCTGTCACAGATTTCCAACTCTGGCTCTATGGAATCAGCACTCAATTCAATAGTCTCTTGATCAAGCTCATTAATAATCTCTGGCTCAGGCTCCAAAACTTCTGGAATGCTTGCAGGAAGATCATCTCGCTTGATCGATTTACCAAAACCAAGTTTTTTAGGTGAAACTCCCGTTTTACGTAACTTTTTTAAAAAGTCTATCCCTCTTTTGTTATCATTTGCGGCGGCTGTATTATCAACCACCTCAACGTCCGAATCTTCCTCAGTTTCAAGAGATTCTAATTCTTCGTTATCCTCTCCAAGCTTTTCATCTAGAAAGGTATCAGCAGGATCTAAAATAGTCTCAACCTGTTCAGGTTCTTCACGGTTTGCCTCTGAGCTAGAATCTGGAATTTCTAAAAATGTCAGATCAGGCTCTTCATCAGTTTCAAAGGCAACTAATTCGTCTGTTTCTTCAACAATGTTCTCAATCTCAGGATCTTCAATTGTGGACTCAAATGTAGCATCAGCAATCTCTAAGCCTGTTTCAACAGGAACCGCTTCGTCAATGAAATCATCGGAGGCAAAAGGATTTAACTCTTCAGGTTCTTGAGTAATTTCTTGATCTAGTTCTTGATTTAAAACTGACTCAATTTTAGCTTCTTCAAAAATCTGTTCGGTTTCAGGCTCAGCAATTGATTCGATTACAGATTCTTCGGCAGCGCTCGCACTAATCTCTAATTCGTCAACTTCTTCAACAAGCTGATCATCTAAACTAATATCAGCAAATTCCAAAACAGGAGCATTTTCAGAGGTTGCAGATTCCTCAATCTCAGTCTCTACGATCGCATCTGGAATATCTAAAAACGTTTCAACCTCAACCTGCTCAGTTTCAGGCTCAGCAATTGATTCGATTACAGATTCT
Organism: Phormidium tenue FACHB-1050; assembly: GCF_014696925.1. Classification (GTDB taxonomy): domain Bacteria; phylum Cyanobacteriota; class Cyanobacteriia; order Pseudanabaenales; family Pseudanabaenaceae; genus Pseudanabaena. The sequence goes on from NZ_JACJQY010000001.1 coordinate 290,728, forward strand.
TCGGCAGCGCTCGCACTAATCTCTAATTCGTCAACTTCTTCAACAAGCTGATCATCTGGGCTAGCATCAGCAACTTCAGATTCTTGTACAATCTCTTCTTCTAAAATCGTTTCTATCTGAGGTTCTGGAACTATCTCGGTAGGTTCAAAAGCCGAAGCAATTTCAACAGGCTCTGTGATCGCATCTTCTGTAGTGCAAGCGATCGCCTCTGTCTCAGAGGCATTTTCAACAAGAGTATTAATTTCTGGATCTACTTCAGATATGACTTCTAAAACAATATTGCTAGGCTCTGTTTCTTCAGTCTCTTGCTCTTGAGAATCTTGGGATTCTTGTACATCTGGAGACTGATCAGCTACCTCATCAGCAATCTTGCCTTGAGTCAAATCATTTGTGACTTTGCCGATCTCATCTTCTTCAAAAAACTTTAACAACTGGGGCGATCGCCAACCAATAGTTGTAAAGCTATTTTTGATTTTCTCAATGGCAAAGGGCTGTAAGCGATTGAGATCTGAATCAGCCGTTAACTTAATTCGCAAAGCAGATATTCCCGCTTGCGCCAAAATATTACTCAATAAAAAGAAAATCTCCGCCCAAATAATCCCAAACAAGCGCAAACTAGCAGGAAATGGGGCAATGACTTGTGCTAATGGTGCAGCTAGATAGAGTTTGCAAAATATGGCACTCATAGCGATCGCCACTACAGCCGCAATCCATCCCGTTACATACCAACCATTGCGCTGTTGCTTAACTAGCGACAGGATCTGACGCTCAGGCTCACTTAGACTCTCACTTGGCTTGGCGACAAACCATAGACTAAATGGAGAGATGGGCTGTTGCCACTGCACCCAAGCCACTAAGGCGATCGCAGGAAATCCTAGCAGAAAAATCTCAAACCACGCAGGAAAGACAGGATCACCCACCGCTAAGCCAGCCATACTTAGCGCCAATAACCAAGGGACACCTGCAAGTAAAGCGATATTGCCCCAGATAAAAGGATGATTACTTAAGGAAATATTGCTGGTTTGGTTAGTGGAAGGTGATGATGTCATATAGTCTTCAGGAATGATGGCGAGATCTTTGAAAGTCATCAGAGTCGAGAGCAACTCTCATAACGAAAATTTTTATCCTAAACCTGTGGTTAAGCGTGTCCAGAAACCTTCATATACTTGGAGCACTTCAGGATCAAGCTTGGCAATGCGATCGCTTCTGGCGGTAATTGTATCTGATGGTTCTAGAGCCTTAATCGCTTTCAGGTCATCAGGAATCATTGTTTTCGCCAATTTATTAGTTGTGCCAAAACTGTTCGCGTCGCTAATTTTAGCGGCAACTTCAGGACGCATTACATAATTGATCCACTCATGAGCGCCTTCGATATTTGAAGCCCCTCTAGGGATAGCCATGGTATCTGTCCAGATTGAAGTACCGTTATTGGGCAGTACATATTTAATATTTGGATCTTGTCTTGCTAAGCTAATCGCATCACCCGAAAAAGCCATGCACATCATCAGATCGCCTGAAGCAAGGGGGTCGCGCCATGCGTCAGTGGTGAAGTTGGCGATCGCAGGCATCAATTCTTTTAGTTTTTGGAAAGCTTGCTCAATCTTTTCAGTTTCTTTGGTGTTGTAAGAATGACCAAGAATATGTAAAGCCATACCGATCACTTCACGCGGATCATTAACAAGGGTAATTCGTAGTTTTTCTTTGTGTTCCCATAGATAACTCCAGTCCATCGGCTCCTCCCCTATCACCGACTTAACCGCCTCGACGTTATAGGCAATCCCTGTTGTCCCCAAACTTACAGGAATACTAAATACTGAGCCGCGATCGTGGGGCAGTTCTAAATAATTGGGTGCGATATTTTTGATATTGGGCAATAACTTTTTATTCAAAGGTGCGAGCAGCTTTAAATCCCGCATCTGCGTCACCATATAATCGCTAGGATAAATGACGCTATAACCCGATCGCCCACCAGAAGCCTCCAGCTTGGCAAGCATAACTTCATTAGAGTCATAGGCATCACCAACAACTTTAATCCCAGTTTCCTTTGTGAATTCCTCTAAAACCTCTTGGTTGTTAATGTAGGTAGCCCAACCATAGATATAGAGGGTGCGTTTGTCCTGAGTCACTGGGCGCTCCACATCCTGTTCACCAGCCTCAGTTTCTTGCGGTCCCTTCTCAAAAATGCCACAGGCTGCAAGGGTTGAAGCACTAGCCATCGCCGAAGCAGCATAGGCTGTTTGTCTAAGAAATTTTCGCCGAGAGATTTGCATAGAAATTTAGGTCGCGACTGTAGTTTTGGGAAGAGCAACACAATCTTCAGGCATCCATGAGACATAGACCTGACTATCAAAGGGAGGAGTCTTTTCGCCTTGGTGATTAGAACGTACTAGCATGATTCTGACGGGCGGCACATTTTCGCTAGCATGTAAATCCACGACAAACTGAGAGTGATCGCCGAGATACAAGACATTATTGAGAATACCGCGATAGGTATTGTAAGGCTGATTAGGATATTCGGTGGAAAGCTTGATTTTTTCGGGACGCACACTGACCACTGCTTCGGGAATCGGGAGCCAATGCTTAGGTTTTGCGGCTACGATCGCTAAGCCTGTGGATGATCGCAACTCGACAAATGCACCATCCTGCTCGATCACTCGACATTCAAACAAATTTGTTTCGCCCACAAAATCGGCGACAAATGCTGAAGAAGGGCGATCGTAAACTTCTGATGGTGTACCAATTTGCTCAATTCGACCTTGGTTCATAACCGCAATTCGCGAGGAAATTGCCAAAGCCTCACTTTGATCGTGGGTAACCATAATAAAGGAAATACCCAACTCGTACTGCAAGTTTGACAGTTCTACTTGAAGTTCTTTACGGAGTTTAAAATCTAGGGCAGCTAATGGCTCATCTAACAAAATCACTTTGGGACGGTTGACAAGGGCGCGTGCGAGGGCTACCCGTTGTTGCTGACCACCTGATATTTGACTAGGATAGCGATCGCTCATGTGATCGAGTCGTACTTGTTTGAGTGCATCCTTAGCCCTTTGCTGGATTTCTGGCTTAGGCACACCTTTAACTGACAATCCAAACGCAACATTATCAAAAATGGTCATATGCCCAAAAAGCGCATAGCTTTGGAAAACCGTATTCACAGGTCGCTGATAGGCGGGAATATAGGTCATCGGATTGCCTTGAATCAGCACTTCACCTGCTGATGGCTCCTCAAAGCCTGCAACTAGTCTTAGTAAAGTTGTTTTGCCACAACCTGATGGACCCAAAATGCTAAAAAGCTCACCGCGCTGGACTTGCAGATCGACACCTTGGACAACGGTATTTGTCCCGAACATTTTAAATACTCGCTGTAGCTCCACATCGGGGACTGTACCCGTTGGGGTGGCGAACTGTTTAGCAGTGGTTGACTGTGCCATGTTATGTTCAAACGTCTACTAATGTGTCACTAAGTCTCTCGCATTTTAGCGCGTTGTAGCTGATAAATGAGTTGTAATGTCAGCGCAATTATTACAGAAATTTGTCCAGCGAATGCCAAAATAATATCGGAAAGTTGGATATTTGACACAACAAACCAAGGATATCCAAAAAACAGCCACAATCCAGCATAGCGATCAGGACTAATCGATAGACTAGCCATAATCAAAATCGGTAGAAAAATTAGCGCAGAAATGATCCCTGTCATCCATGCTGAAGGGTTGCGCGTTTTCAAAAACAAAACCAACTGGGCGATTAGGGCAAACAAAAACATGGTGAGCGTAAAAGAGGCTAATACCACTATGGCTTTATCTCGTTGGGCTGAGTCATTCCAAGTGTTGACCCAAATTAAAATAGGGACTTGCGTAAATACAAGATTGAGGGCGATCGCGATCGGAGTTGGGCTTTTGTCTGACCAAATCAAATCGCGCAGAATATAGCCAAATCCAGTCGGATGCTCCTCGGTCGTCGATAAAGCTCCAAACCTTACCCAATCTAAGAGAGATTGTCTGTGGGGGGTTAAAGCGGTAATTGTGATAAAAAGCAAAAAACAATTGGGAATGTAAATAATCAGTAACAGAATGAACTGAAATTCTCCAGAAAAACTCTTGTCTGCAAAGCCTGTCTGCACACAAAAGCCAAGCATCAAGATCTCTAGATAGGTAGTGGCGACATAGCTTTGAGCTTTACTGACTAAAGTGGCGTTGGGATTGTGAAAGCGGCGTTCTAAGATCCGCCAAATGGCAAAGCTCAAAATTGCTAAGTTGCTAATTGTAAAAATATGCGAAGTCCAAATATTCGATGTAATTGGCAAATACCACCATTCCGCTTGGATTGGGTCGATCCTGCCACCTACTAAGACTTTGCTAAAGGAACTCCATGTGGTGAAGATATTCCACCACATAAAGGACGGGGCAATCCAAATGAAGGTAATAAAAGAAAATAACAAAGCACCTGCTGATACTTGTCCGCCAAATTTAGCTTGCCAACCACTTAGTAGGGCAAGCAACAGAGCAGCACTAAATAACAAAAATGCTGTCCCGACTATCAATATGTAAAAGCTACATAAAAAGGCGATCGGTACATTTGCACCGATCGCCGCAGTCAAGTGGTAGGGAATTGATAGTCCGATGCTGATGTAAGCAAGTAATGGCACGCCCATGATCTTGCCCATGAGAATATTGATGCTCGATCGCGGACTAATGCGAATAAAGTTAAGCGTGCCTTTATAGTCTTCTAATGAGAGGTCAGCTACGAGGCTATAAACACCTGCTAGAAATAGAACAAACGGCTCAGTCCAAGTAATCACTCGAAACTGTTCTAGCCACCAATCTTGCCAAGATGCAGCACAGCCAAAACCACGGATTTGGGCATAACACTCTTCATTAGGTATGCGTTGGCTATAGAACAAAAGCAACAAGATCTGAAACAGTAAAGATAAGCCAATCGCCACGATCAGATTACGCAATTTCAGCTTTCCTCGAATTTCTCGCAATAGTTGCGGATTCCAGTTGCCAATACGATCAAGCCAAGATGAGACTTGTGGGGAATTCGATGAAGAATCATTCATAGGTTATTCTATGTAGGCGATCGCTAATTAATCAAGTTAGGACTTACACAAAAATAAATTGAAACTCATATTAGTTGTATTAGTTGTAGGGGCAATTCATGAATTGCCCCTACGATTCCTTTTGTCCTACAATTAAAAACTATTATTCTTGGGAAGAATAACTTAATTTACGGATTTTCTAAACATCTCAATCAAAGGTTTGGTCAACCAGTAAGAGCCAATCTTCCATTGATGCTGTAGAGTGGGCATTCTCAATAAATAGGCGAGTCGCCGCATCGCATGGGCGGGTAATCCATCAATACTAAACTTGCCAAAAATGGAAGCAGTTGCGCCATCAATCCCTAAACTAATAAATTCTCCGAGGGGAATATAGCTAAAGGGAACTAGTGCTTTTTGATTCAGGCTTGCCCAAATATTCCAAGCACAATATTGAGACTGCTGGAAGGCTACCTGTGCAGTAGCAGGGACAAGACTAGAATTCGAGTCAAAACAACTTGCTAAGTCACCGATCGCAAATACATCAGGATAGTCCTTAACTTGTAAGGTTGACTCCGTGGCGATCGTGCCTTGACGACCATGCTCAAGCGGTAGATTTTGAAGCATTTTCGAGAAGGTGCTACCCACTGTCCACATCACAATGTCAACGGGTAAAGTATCACTTCCATCGCTGTAGTCGAGGGTAACTTCACCATCATTTATCTGTAAAACCCGCGTATTGAGATCAGTCCAGACACCACGTTGCGAGAGGGCAAGTTCCGCAATTTTACGATTTGAGTCTGTGGAGTTACTTAAAATTTTGTTGTTGCGATCAACGAGACGAACACGACCACGCTCTTTAAGGCGATCGGCAATTTTACAGGCGAGTTCTACGCCACTGCTACCACCACCTGCGATACAGACGCGGATTTTGTCACGATCGGATGCTTCTAATAGTTCTAATTTGCTATTAAGGCGATAGAAGTCATTGAGGTTGCGGAATGGAATTGCATATTCCGCCGCTCCATCAACAAGGTTCATCGGGGTTTCCCCACCGATCGCTAATACAAGGCGATCGTAGTTCAAAACACTAGGCTGACCAATATTAACTTCTACTTGTTTAGTTTCAAGATCAATACTAGTAACTAAACCCTGCACAAATTGAATACCAGTATCGGCAAGCAATTCGGTAAATGTTGGGGCAACCTCCCATTCCTGCATTTCGCCTGTGACTAGCTCATAGAGAAATGGCGTAAATAAGAAGCGATCGCTTTTATCGATCAGGATAATTTCAGGCATGACCGCCCAAGGTAAGCGAGATAGATTAAGCGCAGTATACAAACCGCCAAAACCACCACCAAGAATACAAATTCGTGTCATGTGAAAATCCAATTTGTTTTTTCCATCTTATCGCAAAGGTCAGAAAAGGGGCGCAAAGCGCCCCTTTTCTGACCTTGCATAGCAATCCTGTCGTGAGAGTGCGCCCCAAAGGGGCACACTCTCACGCTATAGCATATTAACTTTTGGTTAACTCTAGGTTATCTATTTTCACTTGTATCCACATACTGGCATCCGATAAAGTAAAAGTTGTTACAATTTTTAAATCTGGGGGTTGTGTGGTCAAATCTGTTTTATTGGCTCAGCTATCAGAAGAGCAATCCCTGATGTGGCACAATGCCCTATCCTCACACCAACTGGAAGTATGGGCTGCGCCTGAAACTGAAGATTTACTTAAATTGCTTGATCAAAAGCGGCAGTCAAAACAGAGTTTACCGCACTTGATTATCTCTGATATTGGCATTCGCTATGGGGGCGGGACTTCTTTACTTGCTACTGAGCTTTGCAAATGGTGTACCGATCACGCTCCTGAATTAAAAGTTTTATTGATTAATCCTCGCCAAGCCCAAATCAAAGAAGTGGAGAAACGTTGGGCAATTCGTCGTGGGGCGATCGATTTATTACCAAAGATATCTCTAGAAAACTTAAATTCTGCGTTTAAGGTGGCTGCCCAAGCTTTGGCGATCGAGATTAAACCAGAAGCATTAACCTCTGCAATTAGCAATCTCAAGTTGCAACAGTATCAACCAGATCGCGGCGCGGTTAAGGGTAAGAATATTCGACAAACAGCAACCCAAGAGTTAGCCCGCAAAATGGCGATGATTCCCTTGATGGTGATGGCAAGTGAGCCTGAAATGGATTCAGGTAGTGATGCACCACAAGGGCTGAAGCGTCAATTAGCTCTTGACTCCACCATTGCCGAGTTGAATTTGTACAATACCAAAGTTGATTTAACTCAAACAGGAGAATTTGCACGTCAGCTTTTTAAAGATGATCCCCTTCTACCTGCACTCATTGTTTACGATCAAGATCAATATGTGGGCATGTTGTCTCGTCGGAGATTTTTAGAATGCTTGAGTCGTCCCTATGCCCTTGAACTATTTACCAAAAGACCTTTGAGAGTCCTCTACGAGCAAGTTCCCATTGAAGTCCTTAAGTTACATGGTAATACTTCCATAGTAATGGCTGCTCAATTAGCTCTGGGACGTGCTAACGATGAAATTTATGAGCCTGTGATTGTCCATTTAGATACCGATACTTATTCGGTACTGGATGTCCATGATTTGTTGCTAGAGCAATCGCATATTCATGAATTAGCCACCAAATTGTTGCGGGAGCAAACCCAAACAACGATGTTCCAAACTGAGAAGATGGCAAGTTTGGGACAAATTGTGGCTGAAGTATCTCATGACATTCGGAATCCTGTATCGGCAATTTATGGCAATACTGAATGCCTCTTAACTTACATTGAAGGGGTAATGAAGATTTTAAGAGCCTATGAAAAGGAATATGGAACTTCGGCAACAGTAATTAGTGAAACCCTTGAAGCAGTTGATTGGGATTTTGTGCGTTCTGACTTACCACAGGTGGTGAAGAGTATCCAATCTGGGTCAAGATATTTGCGACGACTGGTGGATACTTTGCAATCTTTATCGCATATGGAGGATCATGCTAATCCAGAGGCTATTAGCTTGGTTGACTGTGTGGAGAGTAGTCTGACAATTCTTAGTGGTCGGATTAGGAATGTTCAGATTGTCAAGAATTATATTGAGCTGCCCCAAATCAATGGATATAGCGATCGCATAATTCAGGTGTTTATGAATCTGATTAGTAATTCTCTTGATGCATTGGTGGATTTAAGGGCTCATCCTGATTTAATCGCGCAACGGGATCGTCTTCTAATTAAGGAGAGCAGTCCTGAGAAGAGTAATGTCCAGATAGAATCAGAAATTACATGGCAGCCATTGGTGATGATCACATCAGCGATCGCAGAAATTGATAATCGTGATTGGATATCAATTAAAGTTGCGGATAATGGCATGGGAATTCCCAAGGAAATCCAAGATCGTATTTTTGATAATTTCTTTACTACCAAAGGTCAGGGACATGGTACTGGGCTAGGTTTAGCAATTTGCCATCAAATTATTACGCAGCAGCACAATGGCAAGATCGTTTTGCGATCGCCTTATCTCAATAATCAAGGCGATGTCACGATCGGAACTGAATTTGAAGTGTTGCTCCCGATTGGTTAGGAGAAGAGTGTTTAGATATCCTGTTAAGCAAGGTGAATGCTATTTAGGACTTACACTTTTAGTTAAGAACTCAAGTTCTTGACTAAAAGCGTAAGTCAACTTCTGTGGTCTACAGAATACTATTTATAGCTGCCGTCGATTGTGTTAGGACAAAAGCAAAACCCAAGAAGAGAATGGCGGCGCTTCGCGCCGCCATTCTCTTCTTGGGTTTTATGTCCTCATACACTTGGCGACAGCTATATTAATAATTAACCCGTTTCAACGGGTTTGAGCTTTTAGCCTGCACTTGAGTGCAAGGCTAGTGCCTAGCTACTGAACCTTTACCCAGCAAATTCTAGCTACCCACAGATCCCACCTGTGAAAACAAAGCATACACTGCTTCCCTTAATTGACCAAAACTTGATATAACTACCTGCCCAAAATCCGTCAGACTTAGCCAAATATCCACCCCAACATAAACCTTTAAGTAAATTGCTACTAATACTAGTGATATAGCTGCGATCGCAAATTTACCAACTAACTTCGCTAGAAGTTCTAAAATTGCAGAAGTTGCCCAGATTGCTGCCCCAAGTGCGATCACCCCAAGAATCAAGCTAAGAGTTTGATTTGTTTCCATGTAAAAATGATCTCCTGTTTAGACAAGTATATAGCAATCCTAAATGGTTTGTGGAAGGACACTCCATCGGGGTTTCCTTCCACAAACCAAAAAAATCCACAAATGATATAGGACTGCTATAGCGTTCTTGAATTTATCTTAGACCTAGTTAAAAAAGCCGTATCTAAATAAACAAAGAAAGTAAATCAACTATTCTATTTCCGTGTAAAAATTTGTATAGATATTGAATCTTTATTAAGCATAAATTGGACGATATCTCATCTATATCCATATAATACCAATTCACGAAAGTGTGACAACACTTTTGTGAATTGAAAACCAAACCCAGTAAGGGTTTTAAAAACACAAAATGGCTACGCCATTTTGTGTTTTGGTATAATTGAGTCGCTGAAATTAGCAATATATAACAGGTGTGAGGGAAAAATCATGCAAATCTACTGGACAATCAATCAAATTCCAGAGTTACAAGGTCTATCACCCGAACAAACAAAACAAGCATGGCAATTTTGCTACAAGAAATATACTTTCAAACATTGGCAAAGCTTGGTAAGTCTGTTGGTGGTAGGAATTCTTGCTGGCGTTGGTTCAAGATTTGGAGTGATTGGTGCAGCAATTGGTGGTGGGCTAGGAGGTGGAATTTTTGGTCTCACCGCCACAAATGTACTTCGCCCTCATTTACAAGACTATGTGAATACACACTTCAAAAATACTAGTTCTTCAACAGAATCATCTCCTGATAATCCATCAAATCTTGATCAATCAAGTAGTGATTTCTAGTTCGCAACTTTATTAGCATTAGCAGAATTACAAAGTTTCTCCTAGAGAAAAGAAAGAAAGCGCTATGCGCTTTCTTTCTTTTAACAGATGTCCTTCCACAAACCAAAAAAATCCACAAATGATATAGGACTGCTATATTACGTGAAACTTATAGCTATATAAAAGAGTATGAGGCGGCGCTTCGCGCCGCCTCATACTCTTTGTTTTTTGATTTGTGCAAATGGAGGAATACCTTCCACGTAACATCAGTTAATAATTACTAGCTGTCTTACGGTGATGAATTGCCGTTAAACCGTTAGATTGCAACAGCTTGCCATTCTCCACGATCGCATAGACAATCCAATGATCGCCACATTCCATCCGTTGAGCAACACGGCATTCTAAATAAGCTAATCCGTCAGGCAAAAACAGCCCACCCTCAGTTGGCTCTACCTGCACATCCTTAAAACGATCTTCCCCAGGTGCGAATTTTTTCATGAAGGACTTGCGGAGTTGCTTGCCCTGTTCAAGGATATTTAAGACAAAGCGATCACCTTCATATAAATAAGACTCGATCGCCCGATCTTTCGCAACTGCGATCGTTAGCCCTGGAGGATTAAAAGTTGCTTGCGATACCCAAGAAGCGAGCATGGCTGTGGAAATTTCGCCCCGCTTCACGGTTAAAACACACAAGGAGCCAACAATGCGCCCCACCGCTTGCTCAACTGTGCTACCAGGATTGAGGGTAGTCCGTACTTTTTTAGCTTTTTTCAGGGTTTGAGCGAAATCAGTTCCAGTCTCTTCGCAAATCTGTAATGTCGCCTCGGTTGGTGTAAATTTAATCCGAATCGGCTCAAAAGCAAGAGTGTAGCCAGCATCCTTTAACTTGCCAGAAATAATATCCACGGCTTCACCACTCCAGCCATAGGAACCAAACACACCCGCCTGATAACTTTTAGTAGCTATAGATAAAACTATGCCTAAAGCCGTTTGCACCTGTGTTGGCAAATGTCCGCCTAGAGTTGGCGAACCAATCAAGAAACCAGAAGATTTCTCGATCGCAGCTTTGATTTCCTCAGGTTCCGCATTTTCACAATTGATTAATTCAACGGCGACTCCTGCCTTGGTGATACCTCTAGCTAAAGCATTGGCGATCGTTGTAGTGTTGCCATATGCTGAGGCAAACAGCAATGCTACGGAAATATTTTGTTGCTTCTGGGCTTCACTCCATTGACGATAGAGATTTACCAATTCATGCAAGCCATTTTTCAACATTGGTCCATGCCCAGGGGCATAGAAAACCGCAGGAAAATCGGTTAATTTATCAAGGGCTGCCTCAACTTGGCGGACTTGGTTCGCCATCGTACTATCGAAATAATAGCGGCGATCGCCTAATAGATGGCTCCAACCCTCGTCAAACACCTGATCACCACAAATATGCGCCCCAAAGAATTTATCAGTATATAAAACTTGAGTTTTCGAGTCGTAAGTACAAAGCTCGTCAGGATGGCGCGGTGTAGAAGTGGGAATAAACTTGAGGATATGACCTTTGCCCAGATCAAGGGTTTCTTCACCCCGCACAACCTGAATTTTAAGATCTTCACCAAATGTCTCCTCTAGGCTTTGGCGTAAGGCGATCGCCCCTGGATTAGTACAAACAAAAGTGAGGCGACGATTAATTTCGAGTAAAGCCTTAAGTGTCTCAATACGGTTTTGGTTAACATGTCCGAGAATCACGTAACTGATATCACCAATGTTAATCCGCTTACGCAATTCGTCTAGATAAATTGCTGTGAAAGTTTCACCAGGTGGATCAATCAGAGCTAGCAAAGTCCCTTGAATTAAGAAAGAGTTAGCAGTTGTGCCTTTTTCAAGAGCATATTCAATTTCAAAGCGTAAGCGATTCCAACTGCGCGATCGCAAGGCAAAGGTTTCTGCGGCAATATAAATCGCTTGTACATCGCGGGGTTTATTTCTAGGCACGGATCGCTATCTCCAAAATTCTAGACTGCTGTTTCTAGTTTACTGACAGTTGGGAACTACCAAGCATTACAAAACCCAATTGTTTTAATAAACCTTATTGATGCTTATAAAGTCGATACAACAATAGTCATTCTTCTCATAAATCGTTACAGTTGTTAGTCTCCAGATTAGGCGAGATCTATAGTTATGTTAGGACAAAATCAAAACGCAAAAGAGAGTTGCGCCGCAACTCTCTTTTGCGTTTATGTCCTGATACACTTAGCGATATCTTCAACAAGAATATAGACGTTTATAACTACTGATTAAGTGAGAATGTCAATCTTTGCGAAGCTTAGTGAATAAATGTAATACCCCGCAAATATAGTGCTTTCACAGTCGCTATAATTAAGAGATGTCAAGGCTTTCAATAGATTCGGTTATACCACTGTAGAAGCTTTGATATCACTAGTTTTATTGATCGAATTATTGATCGAAATTTAAGGCTTCAAATACAATCCATGCATTGATCTAATCATTAATTTGATTAGGGAGTTAAATCATCATGACTAGCTCAACTTTTGCCGCAGAAACATCTAGAACTGTTCCCAAAGAACGTGCCTTAATACTTTGGTTTGAAGAAGTGGGAATTGCTGACATTTCCCTTGTGGGTGGAAAAAATGCTTCATTGGGAGAGATGATTCGGCAACTACAACCTAAAGGGGTGAATGTTCCTAATGGATTTGCCACTACTGCTTATGCATTCCGTCATTTTATCGAAAAAACTGGATTAGAAGCGAAATTGCGCGAACTCTTTGCTGATCTTGATGTTGAAGACATGAATAACCTGCGCGATCGCGGTCGAATGGCAAGAGCCTTGATGCTCAGCACGCCATTCCCCGACGATCTGCAAATGGCGATCGCCATGTCCTATAAAAAACTATGCAGTCTCTACGGTTCTGAAGAAGATACCGATGTGGCTGTCCGTTCTAGCGCCACGGCGGAAGACTTGCCTGATGCCAGCTTTGCAGGACAGCAGGAAACCTATCTCAATGTCTATGGTGCTAACGAAGTCGTCGATGCTTGCCATCGCTGCTTTGCCTCACTATTCACCGATCGCGCTATTTCCTACCGCACGATTAATGGATTCGATCATTTTGATGTGGCGCTCTCCGTTGGCGTACAAAAAATGGTGCGTTCCGATCTCGCTTCCTCTGGTGTGATGTTCTCCATCGACACGGAGACAGGCTTTAAAAATGCAGCGTTAATCACCGCAGCCTATGGCTTAGGTGAAAACGTGGTGCAGGGTGCAGTCAACCCCGATGAGTATTTTGTTTTCAAACCCACTCTCAAACAAGGCTTCCGCCCCATTCTCGAAAAACGCCTCGGTACAAAAGAAATCAAGATGGTCTACGACATTGGCGGCGGCAAGCTGACCAAGAATATTCCCGTCCCAGTTTCCGAACGAGTCAAGTTCGCAATTACCGATGACGAGATTCTCCAACTCGCAGAATGGGCTTGCATCATCGAAGATCACTATTCAGCAGTACGCGGCAAGCTGTCACCAATGGATATTGAATGGGCAAAAGATGGACGTACTGGCGAACTCTTCATCGTTCAAGCAAGACCTGAAACCGTGCAGTCCCAAAAGTCAGGCAACATTCTCAAGAACTACAAGCTGAATGGTTCCAGTGATGTGCTAATTAAAGGTCGCGCTGTGGGCGAGATGATTGGTCAAGGCAAGGCGAATGTGATTTTGGAAGTCCATAACATTGAAGATTTCCAAGCAGGGCAAGTCCTAGTCACCAACAAGACTGACCCCGACTGGGAACCAATCATGAAAAAGGCGAGTGCGATCGTTACGAACCAAGGTGGACGCACCTGCCACGCCGCCATCATTGCAAGAGAAATGGGTATTCCTGCGATCGTGGGTTGCGGCAATGCCACAGGCGTTATCAAAACAGGACAAGAAGTCACGATCTCCTGTGCGGAAGGCGAAGAAGGCAAGGTCTATTCAGGGCTAGTTCCCTTTGAAGTAATCGAAACTTCTCTCGATAATCTACCTACACTTTCTACCAAGATCTTGATGAACGTAGGCAACCCCGAAGAAGCCTTTGGTTTGTCCTCCATTCCCTGCGATGGCGTTGGCTTAGCGCGGATGGAATTCATCATCGCTAACCACATCAAGGCACATCCTCTCGCTTTGATGAACTTCGACACCCTCGAAGACAAAGCCGCTAAATGGGAAATCTCGCAACTGACGGCAAGGTATGAAAACAAGGCTGACTTCTTTGTAGACAAACTGGCTCACGGTATCGGCACGATCGCTGCCGCATTTTATCCTAAACCTGTCGTGGTGCGGATGTCCGACTTCAAGAGCAACGAGTACGCCAACCTCCTCGGTGGTCGCGCCTTTGAGCCTACCGAAGAAAACCCGATGATCGGTTGGCGAGGCGCATCTCGTTACTACGATCCTAAATACCGCGAAGCCTATGGTCTAGAATGTCAAGCCCTGAAACGAGTTCGCGATGACATGGGCTTAACCAATGTGATTCCAATGATTCCTTTCTGTCGCACTCCTGAAGAAGGTCGTAAGGTGCTTGCGGAAATGGAAAAACATGGCTTGAAGCGTGGCGAAAATGGTTTGGAAGTCTATGTGATGTGCGAAATCCCCAGTAACGTGATCTTGGCGGATGAATTCTCACAAGTCTTTGATGGCTTCTCCATTGGTTCCAATGATCTCACCCAGTTGACCCTCGGCTTAGATCGTGATTCTTCCCTTGTTGCTCACATCTTTGATGAGCGCAATGAAGCGGTTAAGTCCATGGTTCGTACGGTCATTCAAAAGGCGAAGGCTAACCACCGCAAGATCGGTATCTGTGGGCAAGCTCCGAGCGATTATCCTGAGTTTGCCAAGTTCCTTGTTGAGCAGGGCATTGATTCGATCAGTCTCAATCCTGATTCTGTCCTAAAGACAATGCTCGAACTTGCCAAAATGTAAATAAAAAAGCGGCGCTAAGCGCCGCTTTTTTATGAATGCAGCATAGAGGTGACTAAAACCGCAATCTCAGTTCTATTTCGCAGATTTAACTGACTCAAGATGTTAGTAATATGATTCTTGACAGTTTTTGTTGAGATATAGAGATTGGCAGCAATTTCCTCATTATTAGCACCAGTAGCGATTAACTTTACGATTTGTCTTTCTCTTGGTGTGAGCTTGTTCCAATCCATTGTCGATACTTCTGAAACTTCAGGAATTCTAGCAATTACTTTCCTACCCAAATTCAAATCTAAATGCATATATCCTCGATGTACTGCCTGAATAGCAAATGACAATTCCTCAGGGAGCGTATTTTTTAATATATAGCCCGATGCTCCAAATTTTAAGGCTTGAGAGATATACTCTTCAGTATCATCAACGGTCAAAATTAGAACTTTGGTGGTCGGAAAGCGATCGCATATTTGTTTAGTGGCTTCGACTCCATCTAGATGCGGCATTTGCACATCCATCAGTACGACATCAGGCTTGAGAAGTTCGACCTGCGCGATCGCTACTTGACCATTTTCCGCCTCTCCCACAATCTCTAAAGACGTTTCATCACCGAGCGAAATCTTCAACGCCCGCCGAATAAAAGAATGATCATCTACAAGCAAAACACGGATTTTCATGGGATTTGCCTAGTTCTGAGAGACTGCTAAAACCTAGCTTAGCGCTTGCGATCGCTTCCAGCAAGTAACAATAGTCTCAATTATTGATAGGACTATAGTCCTATCAATAATTGAGACTTCCTCTTCATGTGTAATTTAAGTTTCCACTTTAGGATGGAAATATAGAAATTAGGAATTAGAGAGGTTTATGGCAATGTTCAAGGTTTTAGTTGTCGAAGATAGCAAAGTTCAAAGAGAAATGATGGCGAGTTTACTCAAAAAGAATAATTTTGAAACTACTACGGCTAGTAATGGGTTAGAAGCGATCGCCCAAGTTAAAGCAAATCATCCTGATGTGATCATTTTGGATATCATCATGCCCAATATGCATGGTTATGAGCTTTGTCGTAAACTGCGAGATAATCCTGACACGTGGGACATTAATATCGTGATGTGTTCATCCAAATCTACGGATGCTGATCGCTATTGGGGATTTCGACAGGGGGCTAATGCCTATGTCAGTAAGCCTTTTGTCCCCGAAGATTTAGTGGATACTGTCAAAGAGCTTTTGAAGAATAAATGATATTCTCAACAAAAAGAAGTACCGTTAAGTGGTGCTTCTTTTTTATTTGATATAGTTAGGCGATCGCTGAGTCAGAAAGATTAGGGGATCAGCCAATTCCTTTTAGATTAGAGAAATTAACGGTTTAGTAGCATTGATGTAAAGGAAGCGATCGCCTGTTTGCTCTTTCACAACCGTAAATCCTAAACTCGTTATCAAATCTAGTAATTCTTGTTTTTTATCTGTCCATCGGCTGATGGTTTCGGCGATCAGGAGACTGCCGCCGCCTTTGAGGGTGCGATGGGCTTCTTGGAGATAGTCGGCATAGTTTAAGCCCATGAGGGATAGGGAAAAGATAGCGACATCGAGGGTTGCATTTGGGAGAGGGGTATGGGAGATGTCACAGGCTTGTACTTTTGCGTTGATGGCGATGTGGTCGAAGGAATGGACTTGATGATTGGGAAGTAATTCGGCTAGTTTGGCTTCACCGCAACCGAAGTCACCGATCTGGAGATTGGTGTAGTTTTGGAGTTTTTCGGCGATTTTTTCGTAGGGGATTTCCTGCCATGTTTCACGGGCGGCGCGATAGAGGTGGTGGTACTGATACCATTCTTCGGGATTTGCTTTGAGCAGATCGCTTGTGGTGTGGCTGTAGGAATTATTGAAGCGGTTGTTCATCGCTGAGAAGTCACCAAAGCGGCGTTGTAGGATTTTGGCGATCGCTTCGGGTAAGGGAACGCGCAATTCTTCACGGTTGATTTCATAGATGTCGCCACTTTCGACGCGATCGATCCATGTTTGCAGGGCTTCTCCTGCTTTTTGGAGGACGACTTTTTCTGACGCGAGTTCGCCCTTGGGAATTACGCCATCGATCGCGGTGTCAGCGAGGGATTTTTTCCATTGGATGCGACTCCATCGATATTGACGATCCCATGACCAGATGTCGCCTTGATGGTCGAGGATGACTTGGGGAATGATTACTTCTACTTTGGTAAAGGATGATTTTTGGCGATAGATGCGTCCGACTAGTTGCTCGTATTCGGCATGAGTCCAAGGGAGGCTGGCGATAATCAGGCGATCGCATACATATTGCAGTCCATCTACGCCTGTGCCGATGGGAGCCGTGCCGATGAGAATGTCGATTTCTCTGGCGATGAATTTCTGTTTGGCGAAATCACGGTCTTTGGTATCTTCTACGCCTGTGAATAAGCCCACCTTGTAACCTGCGGCGGCGATCGCTTTGCGGAGTGGTTCGACCATGCCATCGACATAGTGGGTATAGATTAGGGTTCCTGTTTTGAGATGGGCGATGATCGTGTCGATTTTGGCTGAAAGAAGGACTTGCTCGACGGCGGGGGGGCTGGTTTTGATGGCGGCGATGAGTTGGGGGCGCAGATGTTCGCCTGAGATTTCGGGAAAGCTTTCGGCGATCGCAATCTTGTAATTTGGGCGGTAGCGGATGCCATGGAGCATCAGTTTTTCGTGCATGGCAAGGGCGTTAGCGATCGTGCTGAAGGTTTTCAACTCGTCAAATTTTTCGCCCCTTGTCATTTCTAGCAGTGCTTTGGCTTCGTAGAGGTTGTTGATGACGGGTGTGGCGCTCATGCCTAGGACACAGAGTTCAGGATTTTGTTGTTTAGCTGCATCAAGTAAACCATTGAGAATTTGTCGGCGTTTACTTTCTTTTTTTGGATCGCGTTGTTTGACGTTTTGGATTTCATCGATGACGACAAAATCGATCTGGTGATGGTTGAGGATGTTGCCGACAAGTTCGGCGGAGTAGGGTTGTTGGAATTTCTCGAAGTTGAGAATGAGATAGTTATGTTGGTTGCGATCTACGCTGATTTCGCCGCGTTCTTTTTGGTAAATGATGCTGTCGGGATAGACTTGGGCGATCGCTTTTGCCCATCCTTCGATGGTGCTGTTAAAGGCGATAATGATCGTGAATTTGGCGTTAATGACGCGACTGGCAAAGATGGCGGATATGGTTTTCCCTGCGCCAACTCCTGACCAGTTGCCGATCCTTCTTTCTGTGTAGATGCGATAGGCGGTGAGGCGTTGCATCAGGTTGGGTGGATATGGGAAGTTGTAGCCGTTGGGTATGGTGAGGTTTGCTGCGCCATCGTGTTGACTGAGGAAGCGATCGCGGATCGTCTGAAAGTATGTGCCGCCTGTTTCGTTGCGAAGTCGGTCTAGGTCAAAGGTGGGGTCGTTGTTTAGGCAGGTTTGCCATAGGGCGCTAACGCGATTGCAGATTAAAAATTCTATCGTTTCATAATCTGATGTAATTCCTGCTTCTACAAGTAAATCAACTGCTTTTAAGGAGTCAAAGGATTTTAGTTGAGGTAACTCAGTATCAGTATTTTCAATTTCATGAGGGACTAAATCAGTTTCTATTTCTTCGTCAGCATGTAAATCTTCATCTACTAACACATCAAATTCAGTTTCAGCAGAGTTACTATTTTCCTTATGAATTTCTTCTTCGACATGAGTAATTAGGTTGTTATAGTCAGCTTCCAGATTGTTTGATGAGCATAGATCTTTGATGCTTTTGAGCAGGTCGGTATCTTTTCTGCCATTACTGATAGATGCAATCATGCCATTTTGCCTCATAATTGCGTACAGCTCCGACGTTTCTAAACTGGGTAAGATAGGCTTTAACCCATACAGAAAGCTCAAAATGGCATTTGGTCGCCATAAATTAATAATACCAAGCCAATCCCCCCATCCCAACCATCGATTATCTTTATAGGTTCCTTGAGGATCAGCAGGGATATCATCAGGCTTTGCATCAGTTTTTGACCAATCTCTCCATTCATTCTGATTCTTTAAGCCAAGACTGCGGACAAAGGTACGTGCTTCTTCAAAAGAACGATAGATACGGTTATAGGATGCAATAGTCCCAGTACCAAGCCAATCTCCCCAACTCATCCAACCTTCATTTTTATAGGTTTCCTGTGGATTAGCAGGGATATCATCAGGCTTTGCATCAGTTTTTGACCAAGCCATCCATTCTTTTTGACCTTTTAAGCCAAGTCCATTAGCAAGTTTACGTGCTTCTTCAAAAGGACGATAAATACGATTATATGATGCAATTGTTCCAGTACCAAACCAGTCTCCAAAACTAGTCCAACCTTCATTCTTATAAGTCTGATATGGATTAGCAGGAATATCATCAGGTTTTGCCTTAGTTTTTGACCAAGCCATCCATTCTTTTTGACTTTTAAACTGAAGTTGATGTACGAAAGCACGAGCTTCTTCATACGGACGATAAATGCGATTAAATGGTGCAATTGTTCCAGTGCCTAGCCAGTCGCCAAAACCTTCCCAACCTTCATTTTTGTATGTCTTAGAAGGACTAGCAGGAATATCCTCAGGTTTAGCCTTAGTCTTTGACCAATCCCTCCATTCTTTCTGATTTTTAAGCTGGAGTTGGTGGACAAAAGCACGAGCTTCTTCATAAGGGAGATAAATGCGATTTTGATTGGCAATTGTGCCAGTACCTAGCCAGTCACCCCAATTAATCCAACCTTCATTTTTATAGACTCTTTGTGGATCAGCAGGAATATCATCAGGTTTTGCATCAGTTTTAGCCCAATCTCTCCATTCTTTTTGACTTTTAAACTGAAGTTGATGTACGAAAGCGTGAGCTTCTTCATACGGACGATAAATGCGATTAAATGGCGCAATTGATCCAGTGCCTAGCCAATCTCCCCAATTAATCCAACCTTCATTTTTATAGGTTCTATCAGGAGTGGCAGGAATGTCATCAGGTTTTGCACTGATTTTTGTCCAAGCTCTCCATTCTTTTTGATTTTTAAGTTGGAGTTGATGAACAAATGCACGAGCCTCTTCAAATGATCGCCAGTTTGATTTCCCCATTCGATGATCCTACATAGATAGTTTATCTGTTGAAAGAATCTAACTAAACTGGTTGTATGAAGCCAATCTTTCTTCTCTCCTCTTTTACATTTAACCTTTTAGTTACCATAAGAAGAAAACTAATCTGGCTTGTATGTTGAATCAATTCGATAGGTTCACCGCCTTCGGTATAACCTTTGAAAATAACCAAGCTTGGTTGTATAAACCCCAATTCTGAAACATGAAAAGTTAAGGATTGCCCAAACGAAACTAGTCTGATCCCAACCTCTTCTGAATCATCTAAATTTGCCTCAAAAGCTTCAATTCGTTCAATGATTTGCATTACAAACCTTTGTGCAGACTGTTCACCTTGCAAATCTCGAAGTGCTTTAGCTATCTGGTCAGATATTGTTACTTGCTTTGGCAGTTCAATGTTAATGTCAGGCAGACGAGATTTGGCAAGATCACCCAATGGGTTGTTATAGAACTCAGAATCAAAAGGCATATTATTGCTGTAAAGTTACCTCTAAATATTATAGCTAATTGATTTTGGAAAAATGCGATCAGGATTTTTGGGTGGTGAGGGGCGATCGCTGTTTGATCTTGAGGGAAAAGGCGATCGGGTTTATGGGTGTTGTAGGGGCGATCGTTGTTTGATGTGCAGATTTAGTCGATCGGGTTTGTGGGGATGAGGGACGATCACTATTTGATGAGATGAATTGAGAGATTAAATAACATCAGTTTCCGAAAGTAGTTGTTCTAAGTTCTCAGGAAAATCGCCATTATGCACCATCCGCGAAAAAACTTCATAACAATCATTTTTATCGCCTTCCTTCCGTGGAAATCCCAACCAAAGCACAATTAATACCTTCCGACCTCCTGACTCAAAAGCACGAAAAAAGAGCCGATAGCGATCGCTTAATCCCATGCCCTTCAATCGTCCGTAATGCCTCAGCGCACCCTTGAGCGCAAACTGAAGAGCAAACGGATCGAGAACTATCTTTTCCTTAATCCCCACCATCACAGCAGCAAGCAATTTAACCGTAGGATGTTTAACAAACTCTTCAGGCGGTAGATTTGCTTTTAGTTGTTTGACCTGTTCCTTTAGTTGCCGCCTTTGTTCACCAAACAAATTTCGATGGAAGTAAATTTCCCAACCATTGCGAATCATGGCACTCATAAATCAATTTCAACCCCTTCAAGGAGTTCATCATCATCTTGAGCCATCGCTTCCGTATAAGCTTCAAGGCGATCGCTATTTTTGAGAGCATCCTTAGTGATAAAGTCCAAAAACAAACTAAACATTAATTCGTTGTTTTCTTCATCACTTGCTGGCTCATTCGTAACTGGTTCGAGCTTAATCAAAAGCGTATCATCAGCAAGAACCTCTACCCATCCAGTCGCATTAGTAAATCGAGGATGGTCACGATAAAACGATACAGGCAGCCTAAAGCCCGAAGAATTACCAATTTTCGCAGGAGCGAGAGGGTAAGTTTTGGAACGCATAGATGTTAGTACAAATCGTAATAACGACAATACTATCTTAGCAGTTCTCACCATAATTGACACTATTATTGCGATCACCATTTGATTTGAGATGAGTTGCGATCGTTGGTTTGTTGATCGAAGCGGCGAGCGCTGTTTGATTGGAAAATAGGCGATCGGGTTTATGGGTGGTGAGGGGCGATCGTTGTTTGCTTTTGAGGGAATAGGCGATCGGGTTTGTGGTGGTGAGGGGCGATCGCTACCTTACAAACTTAAATCCAATGCAAAAATAATCGCTTTCTTGATTTGCAACATTACATCACTCGGCAAATCTCCCAACTTGCGTTCTAATCTTGCAGTAGGAATAGAAGCGATACCCTGAACATTAGCTATAGATAATTGATTGAGAAACTTCAAGTTAGGAAGTACGACCTCATACTCACTATTTCTATACTGAGTCGTCAGAGGGACATAAATCACTAAAACTCTTGGAGGATTTGCATCATAACGAGAAACAATGACAACAGGGCGAGTCTTTGCAGCTATCCCTAAATCTGCTAAGGAATGAAAAATAAATAACTTATGCATTTCAGTTATTTTGAGGAATAGCTCTATAATTCCATTTAGGAAGATATTCATCAAAAATGATAGGTAGATTTTC
>NZ_JACJQY010000010.1 GCF_014696925.1 Phormidium tenue FACHB-1050
ATTGTCAATACTGGAAAAAGAAAAGGCTTTTCCGCTTTTGAGTCCATTCTTATCGCTTTGAATCCTCTCAAATCATTGTTTGCTATAGGTTGAGCAATTACAAAAAATGATTGTAATTTACCAACCATTTTCCGTGAGAAATGCTGGAGTTATTGCAGGAGTAGCGAGATTGCGTGAAGCAATATGACTTGACTTAAGAAATTTCTCCACATACTTACCTAGCAAATCACCCTCTAGATGCACTGAACTACCTATATCCAGATATTTTAAAGTGGTGTTGTCGTAAGTATGGGGGATGACAGCTACCCGAAAATTTGAGCCTGAGTCATTGCAATAGGAAACAGTCAGGCTAATCCCATTAATCGTAATACTGCCTTTAAAGACAACGTAACGCGCCACTTCAGGAATTGCCTCAAAGCTTAACTCCCATGAATTTCCGACTAAAGCGCGATCGCTTAGTTTTCCCACCCCATCGATATGCCCAGACACAAAATGTCCGCCAATGCGATCGCCCACTGCCAGAGCCATTTCCAAATTGACATACTTTAATTTGCGATCGCCTAAATTAGTTCTTCCTAAAGTTTCAGGTGAGACATCAGCCACAAAGTTGGTCTCAGAGACATGTGTTGCAGTCAGACATACTCCATTGACAGCAACACTATCGCCGATCGCAATTTTGGCAACGATGTCAGGACAATGAATGACCAGACGCGCATGATCGCGTTGCTCAATAAGTCCGATAGTTTGAATGAGTCCTGTAAACATAGATTTTAGTTTACGACAGGGAGCGCAAAGCGCTATCTGTAGCGAGATCTGTTATGAGAGAAGTCAACTTATCAATGGTACGTGCGGCTTGTTTCGCTGGATTAGTCGTAGGTTGGCGATCTCGATCTAGCCAGAAAGCCGTAATTCCCGCAGTAGTCGCCCCCATATAATCTTCACCAAAACTATCGCCAATATGCCATGCCAAGTCAGGCGATCGCTCAATTTGATGTTTCGTTAGAGCCGCTTCAAATATTAGGCAATCAGGCTTAGCAGCCCCAATTTCAGTAGATATAGTAATCGTAGTGAAGTAATCTTCGAGTCTTAAAGCTTTCATGACCGCATAAATCCGACTATCAAAATTGGATAAGACACCCAAAGTTATACCCTGCTGTTTCCATGAATCCAGTGCTAGCCAAGTATCTTCGTAAATAAACCAAGGCTCAGCCGAAGCAAAGTAGGCATATAGACGTTTAAAGAAAGCTTCAAAATCCAAAAAATTTATCAAATCACCTGTTTGGCTAAAGGTCTGCTGGGCAAGCGATCGCCACCATTGATACTCAGCAAGGGGGATGTCAGACTGGGGCAAATTTGGAAAAGCGATTTTGGGTGCTGCTTGAAAAGCTTGGTAAAAAGCGCGGTTAATTAACTGAGGATCGAGACTGACATTAAATTCTGCCGCAACTTTGGCATATTGTTCACCAACGCTACCTCTCACCCCAAATAAAGTACCAACTGCATCTACAAAAATAACCTGAGGCGATCGCATTATATTTCGGGGAAATTACTGAGATAAACTATTGAATGTACTGATACAATGACTGCCAAATCTTGTAAAAGCTGACTCTATTATTGTATTAAAACTACATTTATTATGACAGATGTTCAGTTTCTAATGATGAGATGGTTGGATTAGGGAGTCCTTTTATGCACATATCTCAATTTAGCAAATTAATTCTATTAACATTAATTGCCTGTACTCCTTTACCTGCTTTGGCGCAGACTACTACAATTGAAAAGCCATCTCCGTCAGAGTCTTCAAATTCTAATCTCAAACCTTTCGTTAACCTTAATGATGGTAAACGGTCGTTAAATGTCAGTGAATCTCAAAATACATTTCGCTACACTCTAGGCGCAGGTGACAATATTAGGGTTGAAGTTTTTAATGTACCAGAACTATCAGGTCCTCAAACGATCGCTCCCGATGGAACGATCAACATTTCCTTAATTGGAGCAGTCAAATTAGAAGGACTGGGACTAGATGAGGCAAACACTTTGCTGCGCGAAAAATTAAACCCTTTTCTGGTGCGTAACATTGTTAATGTATCTTTGATTACTCCCCGTCCACTGAATATTGCGATCGTCGGTGAAGTAAATCGCCCCGGTCCCCGTTTTTTGACCTATGTAGGAACGGCGGGCTTAGGTAGTAATGCGGCGACCTTAACCAGAGCATTAGAATCAGCAGCAGGAATTACCTCAAGAGCAGATATTAGTAATATTCAAATTTCACGTCGTGAGGGGACTCTTGGTCGCCGCATCATTAAGGTCAATCTCCAAGACTTATTAGAGAAAGGTGATATTAGCCAAGATATTCGTATTCTTGACGGTGATTCAATTCTTGTACCACCACTTTCTGAAGCAAGTGCTTCACAGAGCCGTACCGTCAGTAATTCTACTTTTTCCCCTGATACGTTCACGATTCAGGTCGCGATCGTCGGAGAAGTCAATCGAGTTGGACCACAAACTCTGGTTTACTCCAGAACAGGTGTTACCCCCACTGGGCTTACTGGCGAAACTAGATCGGCTGGCACTGCATCAGGTGGAGGTCCAGTCACCCTCAGTCGCGCATTACAAGCGGCAAATGGAGTCACTGAAGTTGCCGATATTCGCAATGTCCAGATTTCCCGTTTGAATGATCAGGGGCAACGCACAATTGTTAAAGCAAATTTGCTGGATCTGATTACCAAGGCTGACCTAAGTCAAGATATTACTCTGACAGATGGCGATTTAATTACCGTTCCTCGTCTTGAGAAAACAAATCCCGCAGAGTATCTACAAGTTGCTAAGGCAACTTTTTCACCTACAGTAATTACAGTGCAAGTAGTTGGAGAAGCGGTTCGACCAGGCCCGTTACAACTGAGACCCAATAGTTCGTTTACCGAAGCTATTTCCTTTGCAGGGGGTCTGACGAATGATGCTGATTGGCGAGCCGTTGAGCTTTATCGGGTCAATCCCGATGGTTCGATTATGCGCCGCAATCTAGTTGCTGATTTGAATCTTCCATTAAGTGAAGAGTCGAATCCGGGATTACGCGATCGCGATGTAATTGTGGTTCGCCCATCCTTTGGAGCAGGCATTCTCAACTCAGCTACTAGATTTCTCGGAAACATTGTTGCTCCTTTCACATTAATTGATAACCTCTTTAGAAGATAAACATGAAAATTGTAGTTACTGGCGGTGCAGGCTTTATAGGATCACACTTAGTTGATCGACTGATGAATTCTGGACATGAAGTTATTTGTATTGACAATCTATATACAGGACGAAAATCAAATAATGCTCTATGGAGCGAAAACCCGAATTTTCAATTCATTGAGCATGATGTTGTTAATTCGATAGAGATTGATAATGTTGATCAAATCTATCACCTTGCTTGTCCAGCTTCGCCCGTGCATTATCAATCCGATCCCATTAAAACTGCTAAAACCAACTTTTTAGGAACTCTAAATATGTTGGAATTGGCAAAGAAATGCAAAGCACGGATTTTGCTTGCCTCAACTTCAGAAGTATATGGTGATCCTCTAATTCATCCACAGGTCGAAAGCTATTGGGGAAACGTCAACTGCACAGGTATTCGTAGCTGCTACGATGAAGGGAAACGTATTTCCGAGACTATAACTTTTGACTATCACCGTCAGTTCAATGTTGAGGTGCGCGTTGCGCGAATTTTCAACACACACGGGGAGCGAATGCTAGAAAATGACGGGCGTGTAGTTAGTAATTTTGTGGTTCAAGCCCTCAAAGGAATTCCACTGACCGTCTATGGAGATGGCGCTCAAACCCGCAGCTTCTGCTATGTCTCAGATCTTGTTGAAGGATTGATGCGTCTGATGAATGGAAGTTATATTGGACCTGTTAATTTGGGCAATCCTGGGGAATATACAATTTTACAATTGGCTCAAACTATTCAGCACATGATTGATCCCACGACAGAATTGATTTTTAAGCCTTTACCGCAAGATGATCCCCAACGTCGTCAGCCTGACATCTCGCAAGCAAAGGTTCATTTAGATTGGGAGCCAAAAGTTCCCTTAAAAGAGGGGCTTTTGAAGACGATCGCTTATTTCCGCGATTATCTCAATACCAATCAATTATAAAATCTCAACTCAATTTTATAAGCTCTGCTAATCAAACTGAGTTTTGCTTCTGAACAGTCAAAAGTTATAGGTAATAGAACATGCGTGTTTGTGTAATTGGAACTGGTTATGTGGGTTTAGTCACAGGTGCTTGCCTTGCCTACATTGGGCATGACGTGATTTGTGTCGATAATAACGAAGAAAAAGTCAAGCTGATGAAGTCGGGACAATCACCAATCCATGAGCCAGGATTGCCTGAAGTGATCGCTGAGTCAATTCGTCAAGGGAGGCTCGAATTTACAACGGATATTGCGGCAGGTGTCCAGCATGGTGAGATTTTATTTATTGCTGTGGGTACGCCATCTCTGGCTGATGGACGTAGTGATATGCGCTATGTAGAAGCCGTTGCACGCAGTATTGGCGAAAGTCTCATCGAAGGATATCGTGTAATTGTGAATAAGTCCACAGTGCCGATTGGTTCTGGTGACTGGGTACGCATGATCGTAATGGATGGAATGTCGGGCAAGAGCAATATCGATCAGATTCAGTTTGATGTGGTGAGTAACCCTGAATTTCTCCGTGAGGGTGTTGCGGTTTTTGACACCTTTAATCCCGATCGCATTGTAGTTGGTAGTGGCAGCGATCGCGCTCTGAAATTGATGCAAGAGCTTTATCAACCAATTATTGATCGTTCTTTTGCTGAAAACAAAACTTTGCCGCCAGTGCCTGTGGTTGTTACCGATCTGAACTCTGCGGAGATGATTAAATATGCTGCGAATGCATTTCTCGCCACTAAGATCAGTTTTGTGAATGAAGTTGCGAATATCTGCGATCGCGTCGGTGCAGATGTGAAAGAAGTTGCTAAGGGAATTGGATTAGATTCGCGCATTGGCTCAAAATTCTTGCAAGCGGGTATTGGCTGGGGCGGATCCTGCTTTGGCAAAGATGTTTCGGCTCTGATCTATACTGCCGAGGACTATGGATACTCCACAGAGATATTGAAAGCTTGTGTACGGGTGAATGAATTACAACGCACTTTGGTAGTTGAGAAGTTGCAACAAGCTCTAAAAATCCTGAAGGGTAAAACCATTGGTTTATTAGGAATGACCTTTAAGCCTGATACTGATGACATGCGTGATGCACCTGCTTTAACTCTAATTGATCAGCTTAGTCGTTTGGGAGCCAGAGTTAAAGCCTACGATCCCCTAGTTTCTCAATCGGGATTGCGTCAAGGTTTCTCTAATGTGATTGTCGAAACCGATCTAGAGCGTCTAGCCGATGGCTGTGATGCAGTGGTTTTGGTGACAGATTGGCAAGAATTTTTGACGATTGACTATACTAAGATGTTGACACTGATGGCGCATCCCGTCATTATCGATGCCCGTAACTTCCTTGATGGCAAGGAGCTAAAAGCGTTGGGATATCATTATATTGGTATTGGACGATAATCTTTTCCTTTCTAGGGTGCGTTTTCACGCATCCTAGAAAGAACATAAAAGCCTTTAACGTTTATATTCTTTAGTCAGGAGATCGAGCTATGTCTAAATCAAAAAAAGATAAAGGCGATAAGTCCAAAAAATCGAAAATTAAAATCGAAGAGACTTTCGTGGAATCAGATTTAGGCGATCGCTCCGAAGATACTACTGATGATAGCTTGAACGCTAAATTAACTGACTTGCCCCAACTGTCGAAGAAAAGTTATGAAAAGGAACTAAAGCACATACAAGTTGAACTTGTTAAACTGCAAGAATGGGTCAAACATCAAGGGCTAAAAGTAGTTGTTGTGTTTGAAGGAAGAGATGCTGCTGGCAAGGGTGGTGCAATCAAAAGTATTACTCAATCTCTAAATCCGCGTATTTGTCGAATTGTTGCGCTGGGTAAACCTTCAGATCAAGAGCGCACTCAGTGGTATTTTCAACGCTACGCAGCCGAATTACCTGCGGCGGGTGAAATCGTACTATTTGATCGCAGTTGGTACAACCGTGCAGGTGTCGAACATGTGATGGGCTATTGTACCCATGAGGAGTATGTGGAGTTTCTGCGTTCCTGTCCTGAGTTTGAAAATATGCTTCAGCGATCGGGAATTATTTTGATTAAATATTGGTTTTCAGTCAATGATACTGAACAGGAAAAACGCTTTCAAGATCGGATTAAAGATCCCCGCAAGCGTTGGAAGTTTAGTCCCATGGATTTAGAGGCAAGGACTAGATGGGTGGAATATTCTAAAGCGAAGGATGACATGTTTAATGCCACCGATACTGAGCTATCTCCTTGGTATGTGATTGATGGCGATGATAAGCGTAGGGCGCGTCTCAACTGTGTTAATCATTTATTATCCAAAATCCCCTATGAGGACGTTCTGCCCAAGCCTTTTGACTTACCTCCGTTACAAAATAAAATGGTCTATGTTCGCCCTCCAATGCATTTACAGAAATTTATTCCCGATGTAACAGCCCATTTAAAATAAAAAAAGCGGTGCTTTGCACCGCTTTTTTTTTATTATGACATCCGACAAAATTGACCTGAATGTAATTTAATTTCCCCAAAATCAGGAATCCAAGCCGCCCAATGTCCGTCAGGATATTGACACATCAACAATGCTTCATCGTAACAATTAGGAGTCGGGGGCTCTAACAAAGTTACCCAAGTAGATGGCATAGGAGTAAGGCACTGAGGAGCAGAGTTATGACGAATATTTTTAGTTGTTTGGACTGTGCGTTGACGTGTGGTGGTTTTCATAGCTTTATTTCTGAAATTTTTTGAGTAACTTTATCAATTAACTTTTAAAGCAATTTTTTATACTGCAAGCTCTAGGGGTAACAAGAAAAGTATGTCACGAAGCTATTATATATGTAAGTTTTAGTATTAAAAGATACAGAAATATTATTAAAAGTTAAAGCTTTAACCAAAAACATAGAGGCAGCACTTTGCGCTGCCTCTATGTTTTTGGTTTTTATAGAGGATGTAAAGTGTTTTTGATCGAAATTAGGGTTTTATTAGTGGCAAAATACGGTTAAAATCTTGCCCTAGTTTGTGAATTTCTGGTGGACTGAATGCGCGATCGCCATTACTGGCAAATAACTAGCAAGCCTTGGTGGATGTACTTAGGCATGGTGATTGTGGCGATCGCAATCATCTATTGCTTAATTTTAGGAAGGATTGCACCAGCACAAGCCCAGTCCGTAGAGGAACTAAAAAACTATCAAAATTTTGTCGATCAACAGCGTCAAATCATCCAGAAGCAACAAGAACAAATTAACGCGCTCACCAAACCTGCCCAGTCTCGACTCGATGCTTTAAGAAAAAATGTGCGCGTTACTGATACTCAAATTAAAGACAACGAGAAAAAAATTCGTCAGGCAAGAGAACAACTCCAAAAGCTCAGCACTAAACTGCAAGAACTAGAGTATGACCTCAATAAAAGGCGGGATGCGACTACGGCACGATTGCGCTATTTGCAGAGGCAACAACTACAGCGTTGGTGGGTAACACTGCTCAGCAGTCAAGATCTCAATCAATTCGCCGATCGCCGTCGTCAAATTGAGCGTATTTACGCTAGAGATCGTAAGCTACTTGCAGATTTGACCCAAAGATCTAATCAGGTTGAAAAGCAGCGTAATCAAATAACTGCTCAAAGAAATGAGGTTGAACTGTTAACCCAAAAGTTGAAATACCAAAAAGCCAATATTGAAGCTGAGGTGGTTGCTCAACAAAATACGATCGAACGACTTAAGAGCGATAATCAAGCCTTATCTCAAGCCGAAGATCGTCTTGCGGAAGATTCACGTCGTTTGTCGCAAATTATTTTGGCAAAAGTCCAGCCCTATGATGGACTGATTCTCCCGCCTGGGACTGGACAGCTAATGTATCCCACAATTGGGCCAGTTACTAGTAACTTTGGCTGGCGCACCCATCCCATTCTGGGCACTGAGCGATTTCATGCAGGTATTGACTTTGGTGCAGATTACGGCAGTCTTATCTATGCCAGCGAGCAAGGTCGGGTGATTTATGCGGACTGGTATGGGGGTTATGGTAATGCTGTGATTATTGATCATGGCAATGGTATGACGACGCTGTACGCTCACTGTAGTGACTTATATGTTAAGGATGGTGATGTCGTCGTTAAAGGGCAACCGATCGCTGCTGTTGGTTCAACAGGCTTTTCAACGGGACCACATTTGCACTTTGAGTTACGAGCTAATGGTGAGCCTATTGATCCTGCCGCATATTTATAAAAGCCCATAAAAAAAGACGGCGCGTAGCGCCGTCTTTTTTTTACCAAACATCTGGCAAAATTGCGTCTTGAAAGTCAGTAGTTTCAGTATTTGCGCCACTAAAATTAGCTTTACTGAGATTGGCGCTGGTAAACTCAGCCCGATTGAGATCGGCGCGACTTAAGTCGGCTCCAATAAAATAGGCTTCACTACAATTGGTCCCACGGAGATCGGCTCCTATGAGATCGCATCCACAGAGATTAGCTCGATAAAGGTTTGCACCAATTAGATTTGCCCTAGATAGATTGGACTCACTTAGATCAATATCCACCAGAGTTGCACCGATCAGATCTGTCCCGACCAAGGTCGAAACATTAAGATTGCTGTGGGATAGATCAGCTTCGCTTAAATTAGCGCGACTAAAATCAGTTCCTGCAAGATTAGCTTCCCTTAACTCTGCTCGGCTTAAATTTGAACCAATCAAAATTGCGCCAACCATGCTAGCTCCATTTAAGCTAGACATATTGAGCTTAGTGGTTGATAGGTCAGCAAGATCAAGTTTAGCTAAACGCAGATTGGAACCGCGTAGATCTGCCCCACTTAAATTGGCTTGACTAAGATTAGCTTCACTCAAACAAACCATACTCAGATGAGCTGCACTGAGATTAGCCTGTTTTAGCTCGATACCTCTTAGATTTGCCATACTTAAGTCTGCACCGCGCAAGTTTGCCGATGATAGATTTACGTCATGTAATTTTGCCCCACGCAAGTTAACCATGCTCAGGTCAATCCCTGTCAGATTGAGTCCCTCTAGCTGAATTTCACTAAGATCAACGCCACGCATATCAGGAGCGGATTCTCTCCACTTGTTCCAGACTTCTACGCCTTGATGAAGCAGTTTTATAAATTCTTCTTTCGCCACAGTTACTTTACTCGTACAGTTAGTACAGTTTTACATTTACAACTTATTTTGTAAGGGCTGCGAAGCAGCCCTTACAAAATAAGTTGTAAACATTAATATTTTCGTTCTTGGGGGGTAAAACGATCGCGATCAAGCAATTGTAAACTCATATCAACTGCACGATCACTAGTCTTTACATTACCACTTTCCAGATATCCGAGAGTATGTTTGAGACAATTCGCATCATCCCGTTGAGGATAGTCTTCACGGGAATGTGCGCCACGACTTTCTTGACGTGATAAAGCACTAGACATGATGATTTCGCCTACCGTGAGCAAGCTTTTTAATTCGATCGCTTGCATGAGTTCCATATTAAATACAGAACTGCGATCATCCACTAATAGGTCATGCTCATAGCGATCGCGAATAGTTTGTAATTTTTGTAAGCCATCTTTTAAGCGTTGATCATCCCGAAAAATGCCACAATGCTCTGTCATCGTGTCTTGCAATTGTTGGCGAATATCGGCAATACGCGAATTGCCTTGTTTCGATAATACGCCTTTTAGCTTAGCTTCAGCTTTAATTAGATAGGGGCGAGGATCAACCTTGGGCATGGTGCGATCGCTGACATACTCACCCAGTTTTTCTCCCGCACGCTTGCCAAAGACTACACACTCTAAAAGCGAATTTGCCCCTAAACGGTTTGCGCCATGGACGGATACACAGGCACATTCACCTGCGGCAAAAAATCCTGCGATCGCTCTGCTATCCGTACCAATTACTTGACAGTCAATATTTGTGGGAATCCCACCCATAGAGTAATGGGCGGTTGGACGGACTGGCAAGGGATGATCGATGCAGTCCACACCTGCTAAACGCAAACCTTCTTCACGGGCAAAGGGAATCCGACTTAAGATTTTCTCTCTTCCTAAATGACGCACATCTAAATGCACATAGTTACCGCCATTGATGCCACGTCCTTCCATAATTTCACAGGCAATATTGCGTGAAGTAATATCACGGGGTGAGAGTTCCATCCGATTCTTGCTAATCGGATAATTTGCCATAAAGCGATCGCCTAAATCATTAATTAAATAAGCTCCTTCCCCACGCACTGCCTCGGAAATTAGTACGCCCACAGGATATAGTCCCGTGGGATGGAACTGCACAAATTCCATGTCTTGTAACGGTAAGCCAATATTTGCAGTCAAACATAAGCCATCACCCGTTGAGGCTAAATCATTAGAAGTAGTATTAAAAACTCGTCCATAGCCACCTGTGGCTAGTAATACAGCTTTAGCACGAAATACTTCAATCTCCGAAGTTTCCAAACTATAAGCAACAACGCCTTTTACTTCTTTCCCATTTGTGCCATCTTCATAAATTAACTGCATGACATACCATTCTTGATAAATCGTGCCGCCCAATCGCTTGAGGTTCATCACTAATTCGTGCAGAATTGCATGTCCTGTCTTGTCAGCAGCATAGCAAGCGCGACTGTAGGTATGCCCACCAAAGGGACGTTGAGCAATCCGTCCATCTTCAGCACGGGAGAATAAAACTCCTAAATGCTCTAAATCAATAATTACTTCGGGGGCTGATTGGGTCAAAACCTGCACGGCATTCTGATCGGCAAGGTAATCTGATCCTTTGATGGTATCGAAGGCATGGGTGAGCCAGTCGTCATTATCGACATTTTTTAGTGATGCGGCAATGCCTCCTTGAGCCGCGACGGAGTGCGATCGAATCGGATGTACCTTGGAAATGAGTCCCACACTGAGATGGGGATAATTTTGGGCGACAGCTAGCGCGGCTCTAGAACCTGCCAATCCACCACCAATAATCAATACATCATGCTCAATCATCAAACTCAAGCCCTCTTACGCAAGTTCTAGAATTTTACCGCCGATATCGCGATCGCCGAACTATACAGCAATTATCGCTCAAACAAACCACCAGAGATTGAGTGCAAAGCGCTTTAAGAATTACTAGAGAGGTTACTCTGACTAATATTTTTTGTTTAGCGATCGCGATACAATTTAATTTGAAGTAAAAACTATGCGATCAGGAGTTGATTTTGATGATGTCAACACTACTATATGATTCAGACTTTTATCGTTGGACGGTTGAACAGGTAGAGCGTTTGCGCTTAGGTAAATGGGAGGGATTAGATATAGAGAATTTAGCTGAGGAAATTGAAGCTTTGGGAAGCCAAAAAAGATCTGAGTTGGAAAATCGTTTAGCAATTTTATTGGGACATTTAATTAAGTGGGATTTGCAGCCGAGGTTACGCGGTAAAAGTTGGCGATTGACTATCAAAGAGCAAAGAATTCAAATAAAAAAGCTGATCCGAAAAAATCCTAGCCTAAAGTCTTATCTATCGGAAGCGATCGCTGATGGCTTCGAGTTAGCTTTAGTTTTGGCAGAAAAAGAAACCCGCCTTAAACCAAAGGATTTACCGAAAGAATGTCCTTACTCTGTTGAACAAATTTTTGATGAGAACTTTCCTAGTGGTATTCAAAACGTTTAAACTTATATTCAGTAGATGTTTTTGAAATTTAGACTTTCTTAATCTTTGATGCTTATGGGAGGCGTTGTTTTAACCACAACTACCACAATCACCACCACAATCTAGCGCTCCACAGTCTAAACCACTGCAATCCATACCCGATAGACAGTCAGCATTACCACAATTTAAATCAGGACAACTCAAATCGGGACAACTTAGATCGGGACAATCCATCGCTTCAAAGGGATTATTGCAATTCTGATCATCTCCACAATCCGATGGAATTAGATCAAGTCCATGTCCGCAGTCAGTACAGTCAACATAATCGCAGCGATCGCAGTTATTATTTCCTCCCCCACTATCGTTGTTGTTAGCCTGTCTTTGTTTGCGCTTCCATTGTGAACCACCTAATTTCTGCTTGCTTGATTCATTGGTTTCTTCAGAATCTTCAGATATAGCAGGAGTTTCCTGTTCCCCTGACTCAATGGCTAGGGTGTTTGTGGGCAAACGACTTGCATAATACTTTTTTCTAGTTCTACATTTAGTTCTACGACTCTTTAAAATCTCATTAGCCTCACGACATTCTTGAAATCGTCCCTTGGCATTTGCGATCGCCTGTATAATTCCCTCCTCTGCAATCACGCGCTTAAAATATTGTGAACAGGAATCACAGCCATACAATACACGATGGGCGCAAGAAAAACCTTTATGGGGTGAGATAAATTTTTGATAGCCACTAATGGCAGTTACTGCTAACCCGCGCGTTGCCCCGTTAATGATATTGGTGATAATTGGTAGCTTGACAGGGATTCTCTTCTGCATTTGTCGCCATTATTGAGTCAATTACGCCAAAATACAAAATGGCTATGCCACTTTATGTTTTTAAAACTCTCACTTGGGTTTAATACCAACTTGGTCATGATACAAGAGCCATTGGTGTAGTCTCCACAAATCTTAATATTTCTTCCTATTAAAACTATAAAGAGATGATCACCGATCCTCTCTTTCTGGTTTGTTACAAACAGCATTTTTTGAACTCGCGTTAAAATAGGTAAAGAAAACTACATAAAGGAGTCTAGCCGTGATCGTAGTAACCAAGATTGGTACACCCGCAGAAGAAGTTGCGAGGATCTGCGAAGAACTATCTAGTTGGGGATTATCACCAGAAAAAATTGTGGGAAAGCATAAAGTTGTGTTAGGACTAGTGGGTGAAACAGCCGATCTCGATCGCCATCGCATCGAAGAACTAAGCCCTTGGATTGAGGCTGTGTTGCGCGTAGAACGCCCCTTTAAACGTGCTAGTCGCGAATATCGCCAAAATGAATCGAGCGTGGTAATTGTACCTACGCCTAATGGTGATATTGCGATCGGTGAAAATCATCCCTTAGTGACAGTTGCGGGTCCATGCTCTGTTGAAAATGAAGAAATGATTGTGGAAACTGCCATACGTGTGAAAGCAGCAGGGGCACAGTTTTTGCGGGGTGGAGCTTATAAGCCACGGACTTCTCCCTATGCCTTTCAGGGACATGGTGAGAGTGCTTTATCTCTATTGGCGGCGGCGAGAGAGGCTAGCGGCTTAGGGATTATTACCGAAGTTATGGATACTGCCGATATTGATAAAATTGCCGAAGTTGCGGATGTGTTGCAAATCGGTGCTAGGAACATGCAGAACTTCTCATTGTTGAAGCAGGTGGGAAAACAGAACAAGCCGATTCTTCTTAAGCGTGGATTAGCGGCTACGATTGATGATTGGTTAATGGCGGCAGAATATATTCTCGCTGAGGGCAATCCTAATGTGATTCTTTGCGAACGCGGAATTAGAACTTTTGATCGTGAATATACTCGCAACACTCTGGATTTAGCGGCAATTCCTGTATTGCGGAAGTTAACGCATTTGCCGATCATGATCGATCCTAGTCATGGTACAGGCTGGTCGGAGTATGTACCATCAATGAGTTTGGCGGCGATCGCTGCGGGTGTTGACTCCCTAATGATCGAAGTTCATCCTAATCCTAAGAGAGCTTTATCTGATGGACCACAGTCACTCACTTTCGATGATTTCGATAAGCTCATGATTAAAATCAATCGTATGGCACAAGTAATGGAGCGTGCATAAACAAAGAAGGCGCTTTGAGCCTTCTTTGTTAAGAGAACTATGAATCAACCATTTATTTACGATCGCACAATTCATTTTCGCGATACCGATGCAGCAGGAGTAGTCTATTTTGCTAATGGATTATCTATTTGTCATGAAGCCTACGAAGCTTCGTTAGCAGCATCGGGAATTGAGCTTAAATCTTTTTTTAGAGGTGGGGCGATCGCAGTGCCGATTACCCATGCAAGTATTGATTTTTTTAAGCCAATGTTCTGTGGCGATCGCATTGTGGTTTCTTTAGTAAAAACTTTGCTAAGTCCTGATTCTTTTCAAATTGAATATCAATTATTTCTTGGTCTAGAAAGTGACGAGAAAAAGGCGATCGCTAGTGCCTTAACTAAACATGTTTGTATTAATCCTACAACTAGAAAGCGGTGTAATCTATCTCAAGACCTCATAAAATGGATTGAATTGAATTAATGACAACGATTTTACGTGATTGGAGCTATCGCTATCAATGGTTTTATGACACTGTGTCGGCTCTTGCCGCAATTAGTGTTGGTGGGGAAAAGCGATTTCATCGTTTATTTTTAAAGGATTTATCTATTAATCCAGACGCAAAAGTTCTTGACCTTTGTTGTGGAGCAGGACAGGCGACAAGGGAACTAGTTGAGCATTTTCATGATGTGACGGGCTTAGATGCCTCACCGATCGCGATTAAACGCGCCAAGCAAAATGTGCCCCAAGCTAATTATGTAGAGTCTTTCGCGGAAAAAATGCCATTTAGCGATCGCATCTTTGATCTGGTACTCACGAATACAGCTATGCATGAGATGGACTCAGAACAGTTGCAGCAAATCATTCAAGAAGTG
This sequence comes from Phormidium tenue FACHB-1050, assembly GCF_014696925.1. Lineage (GTDB taxonomy): Bacteria > Cyanobacteriota > Cyanobacteriia > Pseudanabaenales > Pseudanabaenaceae > Pseudanabaena. The sequence continues at coordinate 14,710 of NZ_JACJQY010000010.1, forward strand.
CATCGGATTTTGACACCTGAAGGACAATTTATCATTATTGATTTTCATCGTCCGATTAATCCCTTGTTTTGGCTACCTATTGCGACTTTCCTCTGGCTATTTGAGACAGAAACTGCATGGCAATTAATTAAAACTGATTTGTCACAGCTTTTGAGTAAATCTGGATTTAAAGTTGAGTCTTGCCAACTTTATGCGGGTGGTAGTTTACAAGTTTTGCGATCGAGCAAATAAACTTATGAGGATGTCCCGCTCAGCGAGATATCCTCATAAGTTTATTTATGCGTAGCTACTTAGTTAAAGAAAATGCGATAATTCTTTGCTATCAGTTATTAGCTTTATGACATCGTGACTTCAATACCAAAACGAGTTTTATTCATTAGTAACGGTCACGGTGAAGACCTAAATGCTTGTGAAGTTCTCAAAGCCTTGCGTCAAAAATATCCAGAGGTAGAGACGAGCGCATTGCCGATTGTTGGTGAAGGTAATGCTTATCGTCGGGCTGGTGTGCTGATCGCTACTCAGACAAAGATCTTACCGTCGGGGGGATTTGCTTATATGAGTGTGCAGAAACAGATTGCAGATTTTCAATCTGGATTGATTAATCTGACTTGGCAACAAATTAAGGCGGCGAGAGAATGTGGTAAAACCTGTGATTTTGTGTTTGCGACGGGTGATGTTGTGCCTGCGCTATTTGCTTATCTGACGGGGTTGCCCTATGCCATGTTTTTAGTGTCATCATCGGCATTTTACGAAAATCGTTATGTTCCGCGTTGGTTGCAAGCTCTAATGATGCGATCGCCACGATGTCGCCAGATTTTGACCCGTGATGCCTATAGTGCGGAACTAATTAGAAAAAGAGGCTATCCAAATACGAGCTTTGTCGGTTATCCAATTATGGATGTGTTGGAACCGTCGGGCAAAGATTTGGCTTTGAGTCCTGATGTGCCTGCGATCGCTTTACTCTCAGGAAGTCGCTTGCCTGAAGCTGCTGAAAATCTTGTATTGCAATTGCATTTATGCGAAAAGATTGCTCAAGAATATGCGCCTCACCCTGTCCAATTTCGTGCGGCGATCGTCCCAAGTGTTACTCCTCAATTACCTGAACTAGCCGCCAAAGCAGGTTGGCAATATGCTGATGGCAAGATGTATCATGCAAAAACAAATATCAGTGTTCTTTGTTTTAGTGATGCGTTTGCGGATATTTTGCATTGTTGTGATTTGGCGATCGGTATGGCGGGAACTGCTGTCGAGCAGATGGTCGGTTTGGGGAAACCTGTGATTCAAATCATGGGAAATGGTCCCCAATTTTCCTATCGCTTTGCGAATGCTCAGGAACGTTTGTTAGGTTTATCAGTACAAACGATTGGGAAGGAACCAGCTACTCCCAAAATTTTGCAGGAAGCGGCGCAATGTGTAAAGCGAACTCTCAGCGATCGCGATTATTTGGAACGTTGCAAACAAAATGGAATGGAACGGGTTGGCGCAAAAGGTGGTTCTGAGAGATTAGCTGATGCGATCGTGCAAATATTGGCAAAGTCTTGTTAACCTTTAAAAGTTTTAGCATCAAGAAAGTATTGCTTAATGTGGATTGCGATCAGGCTAGAAGTTTTTTTAGCTTTTTCTCTGTCGCGTTAACCTGCATTTTTCTGTATAACTCACCTATATGGGATGTTATCCAGAAAGGCTCCGTATAATACGCTAAATAGTTGTGTTATCCAGAAACTTTCTGTATAATCATTACAATTAAGGTAGTTATGCAGAAAGTTTCAGTATAATTATTAGTTATGCGGCTCAGTCTATCGGTGACGGCATCGTTGCAAGGTTGCTTGTCAGGCACAGTAGTCTATATCCCTTTTCTGAAATACAATTTAACGAAGTTGAGCCGTCCTACTAATTCCTATGAACGACAGTTCTACCTTGAAGTCAATCCTACTGTTAGCTGCCAATCCGAAAGGAACAGTGAGTTTGCGTTTGCAAGAAGAGGAACGGGAAATTAAGGAACGGTTGCGTTTAGCGGGATATGGCAAAGTTCCTATCAACTCAACTGGAGCAACCCGAACAAGGGATATCCAGCAGGCAATGCTGGACTTTAAGCCGCAGATTGTGCATTTTACGGGTCATGGGGCGGGGGAAAATGGTTTAGCGTTTGAAGATGGGACAGGACAACCCAAACTGGTTGACTCAGACGCATTAGCTGATCTATTCAAGCTTTTCTCTAGGCATGTAGAATGCGTTGTCTTGAATGCTTGTTACTCACAGGTTCAAGCTGAGGCAATCGCACAACATATTGACTACGTGATTGGAATGAGTCAGGAGATTGGAGATCGTGCTGCAATTGAGTTTTCCGTTGGCTTCTACACGGCTTTGGGTGCTGGAGAGCCGATTGAGTTTGCATATAAATTAGGTTGTAATGCGATCCAGTTAGAGGGTATTCTAGAACATCTAACCCCAATTCTTTTTTTAGGAAAAAAAGAGCTAGCTGGTGTGACTTTCACACTAGAAAACGCCAAGTATGAAAACTTCTATACTACCGGAGGGGGTGGGTTTGCTTTTTTGAGCGATAGCAAGCTAGCAGTTATTGGGGAACCATGGCACCGTATTTATCTAAATCAACCTTTGCCTAGTGATTTCAAGGCTGTAGTTCAATTTAGAACTGAAAACCTTGAAGCTCAATTCATTCTGGGTTTAGGTGATGGTAGCGCAATAGGCGAAAACTATTGTTTTGTTATGCATCCTGAATGGACTGCTTTTAAGCATACACTGGCAATGCGAGAAAACATAACTGATGATTGGGATAAATACGTCTCTGTTACAAAAATTGCACATTTCCTAATCAAACCTAATATCGCTTATCAAGTTGTATTTGAACGCAGAGATGGGAACATAAATGTTTTGGTAAATAACTTCTTGGTGTTTAGATTGAAATCTGAGGATGTTCGAGATATTAACCAATTCAATTACTTGTATCTAGCTGAGGTAACACAGCAACGACTAATCATTGAAAGTTTAATAATTGAGGAACTTAACTGAGTTCCATAAATCCGCCTAACAATCGTGCTGAACCGAAACGTATCAAAATGGTCGGATTAGTTACAGAGTTTATCTGCGTCCGGTGAGCACGACCGTTATGCCAAAACTATAAGTCGATTGATGTTATTGGGTTTTACTGGATAAATGTAAAATCTTTTACTAGCATTCTTGAGACGAGAATACCGCCAAGCGATCAGAGGCGCATCACCTAATAGATCGCACAATTTTAGTAAGCCTCATCTTGAAAAAAGGTAAAATTATAGGAGTATACCAACCTCGTTGTAGCAATTGTCTAACGTGGAAGTACGCCTATATACAGCTTAGTTCTAACACTCTGGTAACATCTCAATGCAACTAGAAGACTACTTTACCTTTCTCGCTACCAATGATATTCGCCTAAAAAATACGCGAATTGGTATTGAAACAATTTTATATGACTACATTTATCGCAGTCGCACACCTGAAGAAATTGCCAAAACGTACCTATCATTAAGTTTGGAGCAGGTTTATGCTACAGTTCTCTACTATCTTCATAACAAGCAAGAGATTGGTGAATACATCACTAATTGGCTAGAGTGGGGACATAAAATGCGAGAAGAGCAAAAACATAATCCACCGCCAATTTCTGAAAAATTGCGTCAACTTCGAGCCGAACGAATAACACTAGGAAAGTCCTATGCAAATCAAGTATTTGATGGATGAAAATCTCCCTCCTATTTATCAAATACAGCTACGACGGAAAGAACCTGATTTAGTGGTCTGGGCAATTGGAGATCCCAACACACCGCCAAAAGGCACTTTAGATCCAGATATTTTGCTTTGGTGTGAAAAATACGACTTTATTCTTGTAACGAATAATCGGAGTTCTATGCCCGTCCATCTAATCGATCATCTCGCTCAAGGGCAGCACATTCCTGGGATATTCCAAATCAATCCCAGTATGAGCTTGGGTGAAACAATTGAAGAATTAGTATTAGCTGCTCTTGCTTCGCTGGATGACGAGTATCGCGATCGCATTTCATACTTGCCATTGCAATAACGTATCGAGAAGATCGAGTTTGGATAATCAGCGCACGAGAGGTAAACTGATTGAGTTTTAGAGAGTGAATGTAAAGTCTTTGACTAGCATACCTGGGACGAGAATACCGCCAAGCGATCGCGTTTCATAGGTTCCTGTATTAGGAATAAATTCGCGAAAATCGGTAAAAGCTTCGAGATTTTCACCGAGAAAGTCATAGATACTATCATCAAAACGTAGATTCTCAATGGGAGCGATAAACTCACCATTCTCAACCCAGAAACAAGCATAGCGAGTCATCCCAGTAATTCTACCGCCACTGCGATCGCTCCAATTGAGATAATGTAAATTGGATAGATAGAGTCCCGTATCTAACTGTTTGAGAATGTTAGACTCAGCTAAACTTCCTGCGGCAACTTCAGGCGATCGCATCGACTCACCTTCATCCGCACCATTGGCAACCTTGCCATATTCCTTCGCACTGCGCGAACTCACCAATGTATTAACAAGCTTCCCTTCAGCAATAATTGGTAAATATTCAGGAGCAACCTCGCCTAAATCATTAAAACGCGGTACATTCCCATAGGTAAAGTTTTCACTAATGGATAGCAAAGGAGAAAGAGTTCTTTCTTGATTTTTTAATTTCAATAGAGCGCTACTACTCTGTTGTAAACCTGATTCTCCCGCACTCCAAGTCAAAAAGCCCAATAACTCCGATGAAGCCGCAGGTGCAAAATAAGTACGGTACTGACCACGCTCTAAAGTTCTACTAGGCTTTTGCAAAGCTACTAATTGTTGCTGAGATCGATTAATCTGCAATTTATAAGCCTGTGGTTCCCAATCTTTGCCAGCATAAATACCTTTGACTGCTTTTTCTCCTGAATCAGTCTGGACAAACATCGAATAATCCACAAAAAAAGAATCCGTCGCAAACCAATGTCTTTGACCTGCGGAATTCGCATTAGCCCGAATTATAGAACCTGAGGCATAGAAGCCCGTAAAGTCAACATTATTCACTGGCGCGAGAATTGTCGCGATCGCCTCTTCTGGATTTAACAAATTGCCTTGATAAACCTCGCGACTGGAGCCTTGGTTCTCAGGAAGGACTAGATAAGGATTTTCGGGGATCTGAGCAACTTCTTGCCTGAGATATTCAAGATTAGCGATCGCATAAGCTATATCAATTTCGCGATCGCCTGTAAATGGAAACTTAGCAAAAGCTTCACGCTGATTATAAATTAGCAAAATGGTCACATTCCCATCGGCGACCACTCCTGACTGTCGGACTTTAGCATGGTTAAATCTGGTGAATTGACTACGCTCACTCTCTAAATTAATCGTTAAATGTTCTCCATGATGCAGACTATCAATCAAGCGATCGGCGAGTTGATAAAATGCCTTTTCTAGAGATTGTTCTTCTAGATGTCTGCTCATCAAAAAATTAACTCCAAATAAATTAATTACAGCCTACAGAAAATTTTTGAAAGCCCCGCTTTGCGGCGCTTTCAAAAATTTTCTGTAGATTAAGTATAGGCGGCGCGAAGTGCCAACCATACTTATCTACAGCATAAATGTTCGCGAATCAACACCTGAAGTATCGCGATTCGCCAGAAAATCATTCATCACATTGTCAGATTCTAAATTGCCATCCACCAAGTTAATAATGCGATCAGCCACATCAAGGATACGGTTATCATGGGTCACCATCAAAATGGTAATGTTTTCCTCCTTTGCCATTTTTTGCATAAGAGTCACCACATCACGCCCAGATTTTTTATCTAGCGCCGCCGTTGGCTCATCGGCAAGGATTAAATTCGGACGATTGACCAAAGCTCTTGCGATCGCCACTCGTTGTTTTTGTCCACCCGATAGAGCATGGGGCTTATAGTCAACTCTTTCCCCTAGCCCAAGCTGCGTCAAAATATCCGCCGCTTTATTCGCTGCCATCGCATTACCACCCTCATGGGTAAATAGATCCGTGGACATCATCACATTTTGTCTAGCCGTCAAAGAATGAAAGAGGTTATGCGCCTGAAATATAAAGCCAATATTTTTACGTATTTGCACCAATTTTTTAGGATTTAGCCCTTTTAGTTCCTGACCCAAGACTTTCAGACTACCATCTTGGATTGTCCGTAAAGCCCCTATTAAAGTTAGAAGTGTGGTTTTACCTGAGCCAGATGGTCCTGTAAGGATCACAATTTGCCCAGGGTAGATCTCTAGATTGATGTCAAATAAAACCTGCTTAAATAAATCTCCTTCACCGTAATGAAAATTTAAATTGCGGATTCGGACTGATGGCTCGAAGTTCGGAGATAAAGACTGTGGCGTAGAATCTAGATAGGTATCGAGCATAAGCTATGTCCTGTGAGCAAAATAAATAAAAAATATAAGATTTATTCAAACTATCAATGAAGCTCTCAGACTATATTAATTATGGCAGGTACATTTGTTACCTGTGCAGTCAAATCTACTTAATTATTCATTAAAGGTTCTAAAATTATGGCATCACGAACCTTAGTCAAAAATTATGTTGCACAATGGATGCAGATGGGCAAAACCGTAACTTTGTCTACTCAAGGTGAACAAGTTCGTGTCTACAAGATTTTACAAGGGGAAAAATACTCACCTGCATTTAACCAACTCTGGGACGACATTAGCACTATTAAAGCCCAAGAAGCCTATTTAAGTGGTACTGATCAAACTGTTAGTGACTTACTCAGCAATAAATGGGAAATTATAGCTTGCGCCCGTTGCAATTTGCTTGTACCATCCATCGACATTGGTCCAAGAGTTCCTGTTTGCTGCCCCTGTAGTGATTTACCCACTCATCCCAACCTTGACTTAGTTTCTCCCCATAGACCAGTTACATTGGTATCGCATCTTGACGATCTATGCGACCGCCTAGCACAAAAGTCAGAAACTCAAGATCAAGAATCCTATGCAGCATCTGACGAAGATACCTACACGTCTGACGAAGAAAATACTCAAGCTATCCATAATCTCAGAACTTCAATGCTAAAACTCGTCAAATCTGGTCAATTGGAATAATTTTTAGACTGATGATATTATTAGTAGCCATCACTAAGGAGCTTAAGATAAGGAACCAGATTTTTGATGGCGCGGCGAAGCCGCACCATCAAAAATCTAGTTTAAATTGCAGAATTCTTACCGATACCATTTAAGAACTTACAAATGTCTGATGTCGTAATTCGGGTCGAAAATTTAAGTAAGAAGTACATTATTGGTCACCAAAAGCAAGAACGCTACACCGCTTTACGTGATGTGATCGCTAATGGAGCCATGTCTTTGTGGCAGGGATTAACTGGCTATCGCCAAGCAAAGCATGATGATCTTAGTGAGGAGTTCTGGGCGCTCAAAGATGTGTCCTTTGAAATTAAGCAAGGTGATCGCGTTGGCATCATCGGACGCAATGGTGCAGGTAAATCCACTCTCCTTAAAATCCTCAGTCGCATCACCGAACCCACCTCGGGCAGAATCTCCATCAAAGGTCGAGTTGCCAGTCTTCTAGAAGTTGGCACAGGTTTTCATCCAGAGTTAACTGGTCGAGAGAATATATATCTCAATGGCGCAATTTTGGGAATGGATAGATATGAGATCAAGAATAAATTTGATGAAATAGTTGCCTTTGCAGAAGTAGAAAAGTTTTTAGATACACCAGTGAAGCATTATTCTTCAGGAATGTATGTAAGGCTTGCTTTTGCAGTAGCCGCACATCTAGAACCAGAGATTTTGATTGTCGATGAAGTATTAGCGGTAGGAGATGCTCAGTTTCAGAAGAGGTGTTTAGGGAAGATGGAAGATGTGGCAATTAGGGAAGGAAGAACGGTTATATTTGTAAGTCACAATATGGGAGCGATTGAGAACTTATGTACACAGTCCATTTTCCTTAAACAAGGATCAATAGAACGACTAGGCAAAACTCAAGAAGTACTCGATTTTTATCTAGGGTCGTTGTCTAGTGATTCTTCTAGTAATAGTATTGATAAAATTACAGAGCGTCAAGGACTAGGAGAAGTCCAATTTAAAAAAATTGAATATTTTATAGATGGGAAACCATTCAATAGATTGGTTACAGGACAAGATACAACTATTAAATTGTATTTTCAAAGTTCAAATATTTACAAAATATTTAAATCCTGTAGAATTGGTATAGCTATTAAGAGTTTATGGTCAGAGCTGATTGTTATGTCAACCGAAATGGTTTATCAAGAAGCTCTAGATATCAATATAAATAATTCTATTTGTTTTCATATAAAAAGACTTCCACTGTCTCCAGGGACTTACAACTTTGTGCTATTTTTAGAATCCAACAAGGTTATTCAAGACTGGATTAAAGATGGACTGAGTGTTGAAGTTGAACATGGTGATTATTATGGTAATAATAAGAACTACCCCGAAGGATACGCTGGAAAAACTGTACTAATCGAATTTTGTTGTGAAAAATTCCATGATTCTTAACTTGAAGGTTAAAATAGGTAATATCTTTTACAGAATCTCAAATAAAATACTAAGTCGCTTTAGATATACATTAGTTCCTAACAAGAATATAGAGATATATAGAAATTTATTTAAAAAGTATAGTTGGGAAATAACATACACCGAGCATAAACCAATTAACATGAATAGGGAAGAACTCCCATGGTTCACTTTTCCAGCTATAGAATACTTATCTCAAATTGACCTGACTCAATTTAAAATATATGAGTGGGGTTCGGGAAACTCATCAAAATATTTTGCTAGACGTTGTCATTCCATTGTCAGCATTGAAAGTGACAAAGAATGGTATGACTATGGAATTAAGGAATTAGAAAAAAACCAGAAGATTGTTTTATGTTCACCGAGAGAATATGCAGCTTCTATTGATACTAATAATCAACTATATGATCTGATCATCATTGATTCTTTGTATCGCTATGAGTGTGCTAAATATGCACTTAAGCATCTTAAGTCTGGAGGTATAATTATTTTGGATAATTCAGACTGGCATCCTAATACTTGTAAATTTTTGAGAGAATCTTCTCGTTTTATCCAAGTTGACTTTCATGGTTTTGGACCAATCAACCAATACTCATGGACTACATCTCTATTTTTTGATAAATATGCAGAAATAAAGCCCTTAAATAATGTCCAACCCCATTATTCTCAAGCCGCTATAATCCAAGTTAGTGAATATGATCAAGCTGACCCTAGTACCGAGGTTTAGATTATGATTTTCAATAAAATTTTAAGAAGATTGAAAAAATTACTAGGTGTTCTTCTTGACAAATATTATACTTATTCAATTGACCAATATAATTATCATTGCGTCGCATTTAGTCAGGAGGGGGAGGACTTAATACTGGCTCGATTTTTTGAAGGGCAAGCTAAAGGATTTTATGTGGATATTGGTGCACATCATCCTCAAAGATTTTCTAATACATATTATTTCTATTTAAAAGGATGGAAAGGAATTAATATTGATGCAAGACCTAATAGTATGAAAGTCTTTAATATACTACGCCCTAATGATATTAATTTAGAAATACCTATCTCTGACAAATCAGAAGTATTGACTTACTATGAGTTTGATGATCCAGCACTAAATAGCTTCTCCTATGATTTATCTCAGCAAAGGGTTAATGATACTAATTACAAAATAGTCTCTAAACTTCAACTAAAAGTGCAGACATTAGCTGAAGTTTTAGATAAACATCTTCCGCTTGACCAAAAGATTGACTTTTTAAGTATTGATGTTGAGGGACTAGACTATCAAGTTCTAGCTTCTAACAACTGGGAGAAATACAAACCTAAAGTAGTTTTAGTGGAGGATTTAGAATTAAGTTCTTTGGAAAATATTAATATTTCTAAAATATATTTTTTATTAGAAAAAAAAGGCTATATATTAATCGCTAAAACTATTAGAACTTTGATTTTTAGATTGCAAAATTAGCTCCAAATAAGTTTTGGATATTTGACGTTGTTATGACTAGCCTAAATACTCCAGTTGTTTTTATTATCTTCAATCGCCCAGATCTGACCCAAATAGTATTTGATGCTATTCGACAAGCAAAACCTACACAATTATTCGTTATTGCTGATGGAGCTAGATTTCCAGAAGAATCTGAAAGATGTCAACAATCTAGGCGGATTATTAAACAAGTAGATTGGGATTGTCAAGTTCTAACTAATTATGCTGACACTAATTTAGGATGTCGCAAAAGAGTGTCGAGTGGCATCGACTGGGTATTTGAACATGTTGAAGAAGCAATTATCTTAGAAGATGACTGTTTACCGCATCCTTCATTTTTTAGATATTGTCAAGAGTTGCTAGATTATTACCGTGAAGATAAAAGAATTTGGTGTATTAGTGGCAATAACTTCCAAGATGGACAATGTCGAGGTAATGGAAGTTATTATTTCTCTAACTATAACCATTGTTGGGGTTGGGCAAGTTGGCGGCGAGCTTGGCAACAATATGACCATGCCCTATCTAACTGGCAAACAGTTAGAGATGGTCACTATCTAAAAAGCATTTTAGATAGTGAGTTAGAAATAAAATATTGGGGTGATATCTTTGAGAGATTAGCTACATTAGGTCAGCCTAATTCTTGGGCTTATCCTTGGACTTTTACCTGCTGGCAAAATAGTGGACTAACAGTATTACCAAATGTCAACTTAGTCTCCAATATTGGCTGTCGTAGTGATGGTACTCATATTAAAGAGGATTCAAAACTTGCTAATTTACCTGTCCAAAATATTGGTGAAATTTGTCATCCATCTTTATTTGTACGCGATCGCGGAGCTGATGAATATACTTTTAACCATGTTTTTGATGGGATAGCGATGAAAGAAGCGAATAGTTTTACTGGTAAGCTACGTTCTTACCTTTCAACATTTAAACGTAGAATTATTCGCTTGGTTACCGACCCAATAGGTCTTTACCTTTCAGTAATTAAAAAATTTGCCCATAGTAATTGATAAAATATAATATTTTTTAACGGCTATCAGTTCCTTAATTCATTCTCAAAAATATAACTTTATTAAAATATTTAATACTACTTCCTTCCTAGTCTAAAAATAGACATTAAATCCCTAAGATTAGTGATGCTGAGCTAATCTCCACATCACTAATCTTAGGGGTGATGAGAGTAATCAATTGATCACAGGGATTCAGAAAAGTTGGTTTGGGTCAATTAAATCTTGATCGATATGTTTGCATCTTTATTTATTGGTAAGTACTTGTGCAAAATAAATTCTAAAACCCGTAAAGTTGCGCCCCTCATAGGTGAAACTTTACGGGTTTTGCTTTGTAATTAATTACCTAGATACTCATCAAATAGGCGTTTTAGCACCCATCTCCATTACAGCGCGGCTCTGGATAGCTAATTAGTGATAGACCGATGAAGTCGTTGATTGGCGAGGCTTTACAAGCAAATCGCAGCTAAAGCCTAGGAGCGCTATCAGGTATAGATTACAGATTGATATCACTAATTAGTGAGCCAGTGCCCAGCGCTTTGCGCTGACTTAAAACCCAGAAATAATATTGAAAGCGCCGCAAAGCGCCGCTTTCAATATTATTTCTGTACTACTTAAAGCCTCAATAATCTGTAGCTGACCATTGCTCTATCTGTCGCGTCTCGTTTGAGAATTGAAAACCAAACCCAGTAAGGGTTTTTAAATCAAGAAATGGCTACGCCATTTCTTGATTTAGTATGAATACTATTTTTGGGTTTCTATTGTGTCAAAATGTTAAGCGTGAGAGTAATTTTTGACCCAACCCAAATTTCTCGTCCCACTGCGATCGCCCTCGGTAACTTTGATGGCGTACATGTGGGGCATCGGCAGGTGATTGCGCCTATTTTGCCGACATCTTTGAGTGATCGCTACCCAAATTTAACTAGTACTGTCGTTTCTTTTTCGCCGCATCCCCAAGAATTTTTTAGTCAAAAACAGCGATCGCTACTTGCCCCTTTGGATGAAAAAGTAGCCTTGTTCAAAGCCCTTGGTGTGGAGCAGTTAGTTTTGCTGCCCTTTGATGCGGATCTTGCCAAGCTAACTGCTGCCGAATTTATCCAGCAAATTTTAATTGACTCCCTCCAAGTCGAATTAATCAGTGTTGGCTTTGATTTTCACTTTGGGCAGAAACGACAAGGTAATGTCACTGACTTACAAAATATTTGGGGCGATCGCCTTACGGTGGTTCCAGAGCAGACGATGAGATTCGGGGAGGGAGAGCAGCCTCCCGTAAGGATCAGTAGCTCGAATATTCGGACAGCCCTAGCCCAAGGTGAAATTGATTTAGCTAATTCGCTGCTCGGTCGTCCTTATAACCTAGTTGGTAGGGTTGTCCAAGGTAAGCAATTGGGACGGACGATAGGCTTCCCCACCGCAAATTTAGAACTGCCTACACAAAAGTGTTTGCCGCGTGATGGGGTGTACGCAGTGCAAGCAACGGTCAATCATCCTGATGTAGAAACACAGTCACAAATATTAGGGGTGATGAATATTGGATTGCGTCCAACTGTAGATGGCGATCAGCGATCGGTTGAGGTGCATTTATTTAATTGGCAGGGTGATCTTTATGACCAGATGCTTAGTGTAAACCTTATCCAATTTATTCGACCTGAGAGAAAATTTGATTCACTAGATGCGCTCAAATCTCAAATTCAGTCTGATTGTCAATCAGCACTAAACTATCTTCCCCCCTATCGCCAACAGATGGTAATGTCTTTTCCTCGTAACTTATATGGCAATGTAATACCAAGTTAAGAAATGGCATAGCCATTTCTTAACTTGGTATTACATTGCTGGGTTGGGACTTTACAGTAATTGCCGCTCAAAACCAAACCAAGAAAAAAATTGAAAGCGTTGCTTTGCAACGCTTTCAATTTTTTTCTTGGTTTGGTTTTGAGCGCAAAGCGTTGTAATTCACAAAAGTGTAGCTACATTTTCGTGAATTGGGATAAGAGAAAGCTAGATAAAAGTGGCGGCGCATTGCGCCGCCACTTTTATCTAGTTAGAGGATGGCATGATTGTCTTTGCCAATTCTTCAACTCCTCTACGTTGGTACAGATTGATTTGTCTACGATTTGAGAACCTTGATTTGATTGTGGAGTCTGTCAAAATCTCTTCAACTTGATTAAGAGGAAGTTGTAAAATTATGGCAATGTCTTCTCCAGAGAGCCATTGTTGACCAAATAGATTCAAGATTTCTTCATCTTTGGCACTGAGTAGTTCGTTTAGTAGCTTCTCTAAAAGCAACCAACAGGCGATCGCATCCGATTCGGCTCGATGGGACTTACCGACATCAAAGTTGTAGTGTTTGACTAACTTAGGTAGCGATCGCGATGGCAAGTGTGGCAGTAACAACCTTGAGAGTTTGACCGTACAAAGTTGCTTAGGAGCGCTAAATTCAATACCGAGTCTTTGATATTCAGCTTTGAGGAAGGAGTAATCAAACCCAATATTGTGAGCAGTCAAAATTCCCGTTTGCAACATTGGTAAATATTTTGGCAAAATCTGATCGCTGCCATCAACATCAGTAACCATGCTCTGTGAGATACCTGTAAATCTAACGATTTGTTCAGGTATGGGGATGTGAGGATTAATTAGGTCGGTAAGTATCTGCTGAATTCCATCTTTAAGTGTGGCTTGAAGAACTGAAATTTCGATAATGCGATCGCGATCGCCTTTTCCTCCTGTTGTTTCTAGGTCAACTACTGTAAACACCTCTGTACTAAGCTGGCGATAGTAGGTGAGTAATTCCGTAGAGAGATTGGCATTAATTTTCATTGATTCTAATTAGTTAAACGGCTAATGCGTCAGTCTTAAAGCTGTCATCAGCCTAGGAAATAAAGTGGCGGCGCAAAGCGCCGCCACTCGATTCTTGGGTTTAATGCAAGTGGCTACAGCCATATAAAGCTTGATAAGTAAGCTGCACCAAACCTGTATCAAAGGTTTGAGAATTTTCTAACTTTAAATTGAGAGTAGGTAGAAATAAAGGAATACCTTCACCTAAAATGATGGGGTGGATCAACAAAATAAATTTATCAACGAGATTACTTTCTAAACAGGTTTTGGCGATCGCTGCGCCACCAACTAGCCAAATGTGTTTACCATCTTGAGATTTAAGATTTTTCACAAAGCTAGCTAGATCGACACCTACAAAAGTCACATTTTCATCTTGCTCTTGCTGAATAGTACGTGAAAATACAAAACCTTGCTTATCAGGATAGGGATATTCGCCCCAAGATTGGATCTGCTCATAGGTGTTACGTCCCATGATTAGGCGATCGCAGGTCACATAAAAATCCTCATATCCATAATCCTGATCTGTAAAAAGCCAGTCCACCGCTCCAGAACTACGCGCAACATAGCCATCTAAACTTGAGGCAATATACAAAATCAATTGTCCCATAGCAGAAAATCTAGTCGTTTTCGGTAAACCAGCGATCTTTCGATCCCCATTAAATGATATTTTGAGAAGCGGTTAGCTTTATATGTGAGTGCAAAAAAGTTAAACTCTTAGAGTTTGATCCTATTGATATGTTGCATTTTCTTGCATATATCTTCTTGCACGTCATTTCATTGCAAATTTTTTAGATTCTGAGTTAAGAGGCTGGAGTAAACAGCAAGCATGGTAACAACCGCAGAGAAAGTATCAGTCGGGCGCATCACCAAGATCATCGGTCCTGTGGTCGATGCCGAATTCCCCAGTGGCAAAATCCCCGAAATTTATAACGCCGTAGTCGTAACTGGTCGTAACTCCGCAGGACAAGACATTAATGTCACCTGTGAAGTACAACAATTATTAGGCGATAACCAAGTTCGTGCAGTTGCAATGAGTACCACTGACGGCATCGTTAGAGGTATGGATGTAACCGATACAGGCGCACCGATTAGTGTTCCTGTTGGTCCTAACACCCTTGGTCGGATCTTCAACGTATTAGGCGAACCTATTGATGAATTAGGACCTGTTACTACCGAAGAAAAATTCCCAATTCACCGTCCATCCCCTGCATTTACATCACTCGAAACCAAACCTAGCACCTTTGAAACGGGCATTAAGGTAATTGACCTTCTCGCACCTTATCGACGTGGTGGCAAAATTGGACTATTCGGTGGTGCTGGTGTAGGCAAAACCGTATTAATTCAAGAATTAATTAACAACATCGCCAAAAAGCACTCTGGTGTGTCGGTGTTTGGTGGTGTAGGCGAACGTACCCGCGAAGGTAATGACCTCTACAACGAAATGAAAGAATCGGGCGTACTTCAGTACCTCGCTCTTGTTTACGGTCAAATGAATGAGCCACCTGGAGCGCGTATGCGTGTTGGCTTAACCGCCTTGACCATGGCTGAGTACTTCCGTGATGTCTCCAAGCAAGACGTATTGTTGTTCATCGACAATATTTTCCGCTTTACTCAAGCTGGTTCAGAAGTATCTGCACTACTTGGTCGTATGCCCTCGGCTGTAGGTTATCAACCCACCTTGGCAACCGATATGGGTGCTTTGCAAGAGCGCATTACCTCAACCACCGAAGGTTCCATCACCTCCGTACAAGCGGTTTACGTTCCTGCGGATGACTTGACTGACCCAGCTCCTGCAACCACCTTTGCTCACTTGGATGCAACCACCGTGTTGTCTCGTGGCTTGGCTTCTAAGGGTATTTATCCTGCGGTTGACCCCCTCGATTCTTCCTCGACCATGTTGCAACCAGGTGTAGTTAGCGATGAGCATTACCGTGTAGCTCGTGGCGTACAAGCAATTCTTCAGCGCTACAAAGAACTGCAAGATATCATCGCCATTTTGGGTCTAGATGAACTCTCTGAAGATGACAAGTTGGCTGTAGCCCGCGCCCGTAAGATTGAGCGCTTCTTGTCTCAGCCCTTCTTCGTTGCCGAAGTATTTACTGGTTCTCCTGGTAAGTATGTCACCCTCGAAGAAAGCATCAGTGGTTTCGATCGCATCCTTAAGGGTGAACTTGATGATCTGCCTGAGCAAGCTTTCTACCTCGTTGGTAACATCGAAGAAGCGATCGCTAAGGCTGAAAAGCTCAAGGCTGGTAATTAGGCATTTTTGCTATTAGCGTTTAGCTGTTAGCTGTTAGCCTTTCAAAAAGCTAAGCGCTAACAGCTAACAGCTAACAGCCCAAAAGCTAAAACTTAAAACCTATTACCAAATATTTTAAAAAATGACCCTAACTGTAAAAGTAATTTCCCCAGATACCACAATTCTGGATACTGTCGCAGAGGAAGTGATTTTACCTAGTTCCACAGGGCAATTGGGTATTTTGACCGATCACGCCCCTCTAATTTCGGCTCTCGAAACAGGCGTGCTACGTTTTCGCAAAGATAAAGCTTGGGCTGCGATCGCTCTTACGGGTGGTTTTGCTGAAGTCGAAGAAAACGAAGTAACCGTTTTGGTTCGTAGTGGCGAATTAGGCAGCACGATCAATGCTGAAGAAGCACGCAAAAAACTTGAAGATGCGGAGCAAGCTTTGGCTGGTATCAAGTCTGAAGATAAGCAAGGTAAGATTCAAGCTGAGCAAAATTTGCGGATAGCTCGCGCTAGATTGCAAGCAACTACTCCTATCTAGTAAAGATTTTCGCTTGACGAAAATCTTTATCGAATCAAAAAAGCGATCGCCATAGGCGATCGCTTTTTTGATTATTCAATGGGCGTAGCTAAAATCTTTTTGAGGGCAATTAAGCCTTTTTTGAGTTGTCGTGAAACAGTAACAGCACTGATGCCTAAAGTCTCAGCAACCTCACGATGAGTAAACTCTTTTAAAAATACAAACTCCACCACTTCACGGGTGCGATCTTCTAGGAGGTCAAGGGCTTGCTGGAGACGAATATTGGCTTCTTGGGCAAGCTGAAAACTTTGGTATTTCTGATCAGTAACTAGATCACCGATCGAAGTGGAATTATCTTCGCTTTGATCAATGGGTGTATCTAGACTAATCGGCGATCGGTTTTGACAGGCTAGTTTAATGTCATACCACTCACTAACAGTAATGCCTAGCTCATTCGCTATCTCTTGACTTGATGGTTCCCGACCAGTCTCCGTACGCCTATTACGAATGATTTTACAGCCTTGGTTATAGGTGGCTAGCCACGCACGCGGCATTCTCACCGTTGGGCTTTTGTCGCGTAAATAATGCTGGATTTCGCCCTTGATATATGGCACGGCAAAGGAGCTAAAAGCATTACCTTTGCTCACATCAAATCTCTCGATCGCATTAATTAACCCAATTGAGCCGACCTGCATGAGGTCTTCAAAACTTTCTTGGCATTGATTTTTCCAGTGATAGGCTTCACGACGCACTAAGCCAATATTTAAATTTACGAGTTTATTGCGTAGCTTGATTGTGGGATTAGCACGATAGGCTTGCAAAATTTCCAGACTTTCTTGTTTGCGGGTGATGGTAGTTTGCGGATCAGATTCTTCGGCTTCGTGAGGTTCGTTACGATTGTCAAGATATTGTCTTTGCAAAAAATTCTCTAGATGCTTGTGAATATGAGATCGCGCAAATTCAGAAAAATTTGAATCTGTTTCAGGATTAAATTGGAGCAAGGCTTTTTTTAATCCTTGTTTACCAACTTCGAGTAGTTCACGATCGCTGGATCTGCGTTCCCCAACCCGACGATTTGAGACTCGACGCTCGTTTACATTTGGTCGATCACTAGATCGGCGATCGCCAATATTTCTTTGATTAATTAATGAGATGGGTAAAGCCGCGATCGTTTCACGAATTAATCCCATGTGAATTTCAATTAGCTGTTGCTGCAAAGGATCAGAGGGAGAAACTCTATAACCTCTTAAAAGTGTGGCTACATTTTCATTAGTTAAATTATTTTCATCTAATGGCATAAGACGAACATCCTCAATGATGCCAGCAGCCAGAAAATATGCCCAATACATTAGGGGAGAGCTTTGCATACATGTGCTTGATACCAATAGCTGTCAATGGCACATAGAGTTTCGTTGTTTTAGCTTGACCCAAAGCCTTGCAAGACTTAACTAAAACCTAATGAAAATCATAGGATCTATGTTTGCATGTTCAAGTTCTTTGATTGTCTAAGACAACTACAGAATTTTCATGTTATTCATAGTCCATAGATTATACCTTTAACAATGATTTAGTGCCATGATGGAAATTATGATTAGACTAACATGATCATCACTTCATCTCCCATTGGTACATAGGTTTGGTTTATATGCATTACTGCTAGGGCATTTGAGCTAATCGCACTGATCAAATTTCCCGAACTATAATTCTGCACAGGTTGAAAAATAGGCTTTCCTTTTTGATAGGTTAAATTTCCCCATAAGTAGGTTTCGCGCCGCCCTTGTGAGTGTAAATCCTTCATTGTGACGGCTTTAATAAATTGTGGATACCAGTAAGTTTGATTACTTCCATTTAATTTAGCGATCGCACCACGAATAAATCGCCAAAAGCTAGTCATGGCTGACATGGGATTTCCGGGAACTCCGAAATAGAGAATTTTATCCTCACTTTTGTTCACATTAAAAGAGGGAGAGAGGGATGCGACTGTAAGCGGTTTTCCTGGTTTAATCGCCACTGATTGCACATGAATATCCGCTCCCATTTTTTCTAGGATTTGATCCACATAATCGTAATCACCGACAGAAACGCCGCCTGAAGAGATAACGATATCCGCTGAAGCGAGCGCCTGTTGCATGACGGCTTCTAGTTCTGTTTTGTCATCGCGGACATTGCCAAAAGGAATAGCGATCGCCCCTACTTGATGAATTAATGCTGATAATGCATAGAGATTGGAATCGATAATTTGACCCACTTGAAGCGGCTGCGAACTGTCAAGGCTCAACAATTCGTTGCCTGTAGAAATAATTGCTATTTTCGGTTGACGGTAGATTTTCACTTGCTGACATCTTGCGGAAGCTAAAGCACCGATTTCTGTTGCGCTTAATTTGGTTCCTGCTTTGACTAGAGTTGTCCCAGTCTGAATAAATTCACCTTTGCGGCGTACATATTCACCTTGGCTTGGCTTGACCTTAAGCTGTAAAAAATTATCAGTGCGTTCAGTATCTTCCTGCATGATTACCGTATCTGCACCATGCGGCAACATTCCACCCGTAAATATGCGGATACATTCACCTTTTTGTAAGGGTTTTGCGATCGCTGTCCCTGCGGGTATTTCATCAGAGGCGATCATGAGTTTTAGTTCAGGCAAATCGGCTAAGTCTGCATAACGCAAAGCATAGCCATCCATTGCTGAGTTGTCCCAATGGGGAAAGTCCATAGTGCTGTTAATGTCTTCAGCAAGAATTCGAGCGATCGCCTGCGACAACGGCAAGATTTCACTATCGATTTCTGGATCGAAAGGTTTGACTAAATCTAAAATTATTTTTTCGACTTCAGAGACAGGTAGCATAAGGACATTAAAGATAGAGGGCAGCGCTTAGGGCTGCCCTCTACTATAGAATTTATTTATGCGTATAGATATTGTCACTCTCTTTCCTGAATTTTTCACTTCGCCATTGCAGACAAGTTTGCTCGGTAAGGCGATCGCGAATCAAATTGCGGAAGTACATCTCACCAATCCTAGAGATTTCACCACCGATAAGCATCATCGTGTCGATGATGAACCCTATGGCGGCGGTGTAGGCATGTTAATGAAGCCCGATCCCATTTTTGCGGCAGTGGAATCACTCCCAATTTTGCCTAAGCGTGAAATCATTTACATGACTCCGCAGGGGGAACCAATGAAGCAGGAGATGTTTAAAGAACTCGCTAATTACAATCAGTTAGTTCTCATTTGTGGAAGTTATGAAGGTGTGGATGAGCGCGTATGTGAACATCTCGTAACTCGTGAAGTTTCCCTCGGTGATTTTGTACTGACCTGTGGCGAAATTCCTGCGCTGGCACTAATTAACGGAGTCGTGCGTTTGCGTCCAGGGACAGTTGGGAAGGAAGACTCGCTCAAGTTTGAGAGCTTTGAAGATGGATTGTTAGATTATCCACAATATACAAGACCACCCGTATTTCGTGGTTGGGAAGTTCCTGAAGTATTGCGATCGGGTAATCATAAGTTGATAGCGGAATGGAGAAAGGAACAACAAATTTTAAGAACAAAAGAACGTCGTCCTGATATGCTTTAGCGATCGCCTAGTAGTAGCATGTGTTAGCGCAGCGTAACGCATGTATAACATGTATTGAAAATCTGCGTTACATTTCATTAATGCACGCTACAAGATAGGCGATCGCACTCAAAGTATAGGGTTAGGGAGTTACTCTGATGTCGATTACCCAAGGACGGAAGCCTTCTTTCATAACATAATCCCCTCCCTGCTTAATGACGTTTTGATCGCCATTTACTGCTGCTGCGTTGACAAAGAGAATCCCTAACTCCTCATCCCAAAATACACCTCTAGCGTCATGCTCATGCCCAAAAATATGTAGTCGGGGGCGCTCATCTGGGAGCATTACGCGCAGACGCTCCCGCAGAGCCACACTACCAATTGCAATCGGCTTTTCCCGTAGAACTCCACCATACTGCACACTGGAGTCGAGAATTCCCAAAGGAGGGCTATGCGTGATCAGCACATCTAGTCGAGAGGGGATATCTGCGTAAAGTTCTATTAAACGCTGAGGGTCGCGAGCAAAACCCTCGTAGCGCAGAGGATTACCTTGGGTCATCGCCTGTCGGCGAGGTGTCAAACCTATGTATGGTGAACCAAAGAATTTCAACCCTGCTATCTCTTCCGCAGAATGCTGAAGTAGACGCATGGGAGCGCAGAGATTATCAATTTCGTTGTCCTTGAACAAGTCCTGTGCAGTAGTCATCAATTCACTGCTCCATTGTTCTTCTGGATGCGAAAGGGAGGCAACTTGGAGCCATGTTTCTACGTCTAGTGGCTTGTCATGATTTCCCGCGATCGCTACAACGCCATAGGTGAAACGAGCCGCTAGCGAACGTAGCCATGTTGCCGCATCAGTAAGCTCAGTAAGAAGTCCATTCTTTGTATGGTCTCCTGCATGAATCAACAAATCCCCTTCAGGGAAAAGAGAAATAGGTATATCAACATTATGGGTGTCAGAAACAATCACTAACCGCAACCATCCTAGAGTACGGGGTGCATCAGCAGACACTATCGCTATATCTCTCATTTCCACCATGACTCGTTCTTGGGCAGTTATCCTATTTCTTCTTGATGACGATTAGCATATTTTGATAGCTAAACTATGGATTAGACCAAAAAATTCAGTCTAGTCTAACTATAAAGTGTATAGGCTGAAAGTCAAGTTTCGAGACTCTTACTCTACATCGCTAGAGATTTTAATATGTGGTTAGAAAAATGCGCGATCGCCTAACAGATATATACCCGCAATTGGCTAAAGCAACAAACGATATGCAGAAATAATCTTTCAATCTAACGCCTTGGGTTACTCCTGAATATATTGCCTTTCAATCCTAACCAAGATTATTTCTCATCGGGTGCAATTGGATAAATTTAGACTGCACTCACAAGTCAATCAATTCTCCCTGTGATACTTTCCGTTTCAGCACAGGCGCAAGATGTTCTGGGATACCTTGCATTTGGATAGCATTACAACCAAGTTTGTAAGCTTTCTCAATGGTTAAGCCTGCCAGGATACCATCGTAAAAGCCTATGGAAAATTCGATAGCAGCGTGGTCTTCGATCGCATTACTCATCCCAATCACAAAAGGAATATGCTGTGCAATCGCCTTTGCCTGCGTCTCAGAGTAGCAAGCATTCAGTACCACACAAGCTATCTCGTCTGAAAACTGTTCAAACAAACCTGCTATGGCTTCTGTACTGACTATTTTTGCCATACCCGTCATATCTTCTAGAACCAACCCTTCTGACCCACTGCCATGTCCAGAGAAATGGACAATCCTAGGATGCTCGTCTAACAAAGCTCTCCGAATATCACGAGGACGTACTGCCCAACGTTGCTTCAAAGTAAAATGGCTTCGGAGTTGTGCGCGTTGCAAACCTTCATCAATTTCACGAACTTCATTATCCAGTTGCAAGCGCTCTGTATTTTTAGGGTTTGCAGATAAAAATAAGATGACCGTTTGACCTTTTGGAGGATAATCATCAATTTTCGTTTCGATTGCTAACACCTGTTGTTTCAAACCTAAAACATCGCTCAGAATACTCTCTAACATTGGGCGCGATAAACTATAATTTTCTGAGTAGTTACCTGCTGTTCTTGGCATATTTGAGCCAAAAAAATTCTGTAAGAAGGCTTGAATTTCTGGATTGTGAACGTTAACGAGTTCACATATTTCTTCGTACACTTTCTGGAACGAATTTTCTACTATAGCTGATATAACTGTTTGATGATGGCGGATTTGTACGAATGCACCTTGACTCAAGTTACCTGCATCTTGAATGCTAAAGTCAAACTTTGGATGCTCCCTTCGCAATTTTGCCAATACTAGATCAAGAACCATCCAGTTTAATTTGTCTTCTAACATTACTTCAGTTAGACTACTGTCTGGATTCTGCTGGTATCGAACCTCAAACTTCCCAGGAGCAAAATAACGCTGCTGAAAGGGTTCACCAGCTTGATCTATTTTTAGGTAAATATAATCACATTCAACACCTTGGAGATTTGTATTGTGTAAATTCCAATCAGCAATGCAGATTCCTGTTAGCTTAGCTCCAGCTAGACTAACGTTTACTAACTGTGCACGGGCTAAAATTGCCTCTCGCAAATCTGCTCCTTTTAGAATAGTCTGGTTAAGATTTGCGTTGGTCAGATTTGCCCCTCGAAGATTAGCCTGCTGCAAATTAGCTCCACTTAGATTGGCTGTGATCAAGATACTATTACAGAGATCTGCTCCCTGTAAATCTGCCTCAGTCAAATCTGCTCCAGTGAAATCTAAAGTCTGTAATTTAGCATCTCGCAAATAGACTCCTCTCAAGTTCACTCGCCTAAAATCAGGATTTGTAGAATAATTGGTTGTTAGCAATTTCTGCACTTTAGGCTGATCTAAATCTAGATATCTGTTATCAACGTGTGCTCGTGATAGTCCCTCAACGCCTATCCAACAGGTACGATAGAATTTACAAGCTCTCAAGTCAGTATTCGCTAAAATAGAGTTGCGAAAATCAACATAGCTAAGATCCAAACCATAATAGGAGGTGCCTCTTAAGGTTCCTAAGTAAGTAGACCAAATCTTCAGATAAGGGAAATTCTTTTCTCCCTCTAAAGGTTGTTGTAGAACTTGTGACTGAGTAAAAACAACATTCAAACAACCAAAACATAATCCTGAAAAAGCCAATGTTTGCAAAAAGTATTCTGGCAAACTGTTAGTAGCCCTTAGCTCATTGAATCTTTGAGTGTTCAGAGCACTATAGAACATAGCCTTTGCGATCAAGCCAGCAGTACAAATATTGATTCCATAAATAGGATATTTCAAGACTTTTAGATAAGGATATTCTTTGTTTAAGGAAAAAACAGCAAAATACAGCATTATTACACTGAGAAATGCTATCGTCCCTCCCAAAGCTAGTATCACTAGAAGTTTTAGTAACAGATCAACTGTGTCTTGGCTAAAGAAAACGACAAGATGTCGATTGAAACCAACAGCTATCAGCATCGAAAATAGCGCTATTAATGACGACAAACAAGCACCTTTTATCGCCCCGAATATTGATGTTGTTATCCCCCAAGCAATAATAAATATTCCTAAGCAAGAAAATACGATTTTCGATCCTGCAAAATCCTGTAAAATCCCTGCAACAACTAGTTCAGCAATTAATCCTTCCCCACAGCCAGAAACAATAGAGATTAGGATTAAGAATAAAAGTATCAATCCAACAGTGGCATCTGTTTGACCAGCTATAATGCCTCGTTGGTCAAATGTTAAATTATTTTGAGATATTTTTAGCCCTCGAACGTCTTTGTTACTTTTCACAGAAAAAACCTTAGCTAATTTAACAGTAGATTGTAACGATTATTTACTATACCAAATCTAAGCAATAAGACCTTTTACAATCATCTTATAATACTTATATTCGTTCTTGCTCTTAGTTTTAAGCTACTTAGCTTATCATCTAAGCAGTTAAGTAGTTAAACAGTTTAGATAGCCTGAAAAAGTTTACACACATTGTACATACAGAAATTATATGACCTTAAAAAGAATTGTCACTCAAGGGTTAATTGATGGTTTTTTAGGGAGTGTACTCGCCAGCTTAGAAGTAGTTAATGATGAGCAAGATTTGGAATACTATAAAAAAGAAGCGCAAAGTTTCATTCCAATACCAAAACCAAAAGTCGAGGAGATTGATCTGGCATTAAAAACGACACGCATTAAGGATGACAAAGATTTTATTCGGATTATTAATAAAGTTTATAAGGAGAAACACAAGCGGTCGTCACGATTCACAACTGCTGTAGGAATACCAGATTTCCTAGATTTTTCTTTTTTTAGTCGGGGTATTGGCTCTGGTAAAGCTGTTTGTCGAATTTTACGAAGAATTGACCATGAAGACGATGCAGCAGCTTTATCAGAGCTTGTGAAAACCGCGATTGAGGGTAGATGTAGGATAGGAAATCCATTTTCTATAGAAGAGATGGCAGAACTACTTCTCTTCAATGATCAACGGAGGGATGGTTTCTTTAAAGGCTGTAATGATACAAATTTCGATCAAGCGTTTACTCTACAGAACATCAAAGAATATTTGGGTGGTATGTTACCTGCTGGAACAGGCTTTTTAGTTTCAGAAAACTATCTCTTAACTGCTAATCACGTCATAAAAGAAATAAATCTTGATAAACTCGTGTGCGAATTTCTTTATGAACAAAATTATCAGGAAGAAAATAAAACCTCTCAACAAATAAATGTTGAGAGGTTGGTGACCAGCGATGATAATTTGGATTATGCCCTGATAAAATTGAAGGATTCTGCTGAAGAAATAGGAGAAAAGCTCCAAATTTCAGCAGAGGAATATCCTCGACTAACAGAAGATGATGCAACGATCTCGCCACCTTTATCCTTTAAAAGCGAACAAGAATTAAAAAAGAAGCATTCTAACTTCCTATTTGAACCTGCGGTGGAAGAAATGTTGGAGAAAGCAAGACTGCTAAAAACTTATAAAGATGGGGTAGATGGCTTAGATGGAGAACCTGTTACTGTCATTCAACATCCTAGAGGAGATTACAAAAAAATTGTTGTTTCGAGTAATCGGGTTATCAACATGAGTGATGATTTTATTTATTACGAAGCGGATGCTGAACAAGGTTCATCGGGAAGCCCTCTTTTTAATCAGGCATGGCAATTGGTTGGACTGCATCGAGCCTATATCGCTGAAAACAATATAGTTGTTGGGTATGAAGGAGTTAGAACTTGTAAAATCGCCAAACATATACGAGGTAAAGCTCTAAACGGTGAGTTAGATTCAGGACTAGTTAATATTCTTTTAGGTGACGGCTTGAAAAGTTTCGAATCTAGCATATAAATAATTCTATTTGCTGGTTATCAAGAAATTTACTATCTAAAAAGAGAGTGTACTTATACTATATATACTGACTCAAATTCTGAAGAAAACTTTGGAGGAAAAATGCAAAGTAAGGGAGTGAGAATGAGTAATATCCTAATTACTCATTCTCACTCCCTTACTTACTCTTTGAAGCTTAGCGATTATCTCTTGATGTACTTCAATACGGTATAAACAGCCTAAATATAGTCTTGGAAAAATTTAGTCTAATGTAACTATAGGGTATATAAGCTGAAATCCAAGTATTTGTCTAATCGACCTATATGAGATCTCAATACAGCAAAACGCTGCCTAAAACTATATTTTGGAATATTTATGCAGAAAAATTTGACTAATCACCTAAATGAGGTGTTTAGTCTGACAATACATGTATTACCTTAGGTTAGTTGCCTTACTGATTTCACTATATAAACTTAGTCACTACCTCGGAAATTGCTAGATAGATTACAGGATTAAATACTTCTTAAGCTCTTACTGCATAGAGGAGGACTACATGCATTGGAGTAAACGATTTATTTTATTTCATAACAAACCATACTTAGCAAAATGGAACATGATGAGGTGAATACTTTAGCCCAAAATCTCATTTAGCCTTTTATATATTTAAACAATGGCAAAAGCAAAAAGTCGATATGTTTGTAATAACTGCGGAGAAGACTTCCCGCAGATGTATGGGAAATGTCCCGCTTGCTCCAGTTGGGGATCATTGCAAGAGGAAATAATTCCTGTCATCTCCACAAATACCAATGCGATCGCCACATTCTCGCATCTCGGTACAGCCAAATCTACAGGCAAGGCAAAATCTAGAGAATCCTTAACCCTCTCGCAAATTACGGACAACGACCAAGCGCGATCGCCTTCTGGTTATGAAGAACTTGATCGCGTTTTGGGTGGAGGTATTGTCGCAGGCTCCCTTGTGCTGATTGGTGGTGAACCGGGGATTGGCAAAAGTACCCTATTATTGGGCATGGCGCAAAAACTGATGAGCCGCTATCCTACGCTCTATGTCTGTGCCGAGGAGTCAGCACAACAGGTAAAACTGCGATCGCAAAGATTAGGAATCTTAGAAGAGAACTCTGAAGATCTCTATTTGTTAGCGGAAACAGATTTAGAAACTGTTTTGAGAGAACTGCAATCTCTCCGTCCCAAGGTTGTCGTCATCGATAGTATTCAAGCCCTCTACTTCTCAAACTTAAATGCTGCCCCGGGTTCAGTTTCGCAAGTGCGGGAATGTACGGCGGCACTGATGCGGGTGGCGAAGCGCGAGAATATCTCTTTATTTATCGTTGGACATGTGACAAAAGAAGGCTCGATCGCGGGGCCAAAAGTTTTAGAACATATGGTGGATACAGTTCTTTACTTTGAAGGCGATCGCTTTGCTACTCATAGATTATTGCGATCGGTCAAAAATAGATTTGGGGCAACACAAGAAATCGGTGTATTTGAAATGATTGATCGCGGTTTGCGTGAGGTTTCCAATCCTTCGGAGTTATTTCTCGGCAATCGTGATGAATCTGTCCCCGGAACCGCCACAATTGTCGCCTGTGAGGGAACACGCCCGATTGTCGTGGAATTACAAGCCCTTGTCAGCCCTACCAGTTATTCTTCTCCACGCCGCACGACAACGGGTATTGAAACCAATCGCTTTCTGCAAATTCTCGCAGTTCTCGAAAAAAGAATTGGCATTCCCCTATCAAAACTTGATGCCTATGTTGCCGCAGCAGGTGGCTTAAATGTGGCGGAACCTGCGGTGGATTTGGGAGTAGCGATCGCTGTTGCTGCAAGTTTTCGCGATCGCACGGTCGATCCGCGCACAGTGATGATTGGTGAAGTGGGACTAGGCGGACAGGTGCGCCCAGTTTCTCAATTAGATTTACGATTAAAAGAAGCAGCAAAGCTAGGCTTTAAACGGGCAATTATTCCTAGTATGCAGGTGATGCAGGACTATGGAATGGAGATCATTCCTGTGAGTAAAGTTCTCGATGCGATCGTGGCGGCTCTGCCACGAACTAAGTTTGAAGTTGCTAAGCCAAGTGATGAATAATTTCATTCCCTCCAAGCTATAGCAACCAAAACCCCAGAATCAAGTGGCGGCGCGAAGCGCCGCCACTTGATTCTGGGGTTTTATGTCCTAAGCAAAACTTGCTTTGCTATATGGCTGTAGTCACTTGCATTACAAAACACAAAAGACGAGTGGCGCTTCGCGCCGCCACTCGTCTTTTGTCGATACCAAAGCACAAAATAGCTACGCCATTTTGTGCTTTGGTATTACATTGCTTTACTCGCAATATCCTTGCGGTAATACATCCCGTCATAGGCAATAAAGTCAACGGCGCTATAAACATTGGTGATAGCATTACGAATGTCATCGCCCAAAGCCGTTACCCCCAGCACTCGACCGCCATTGGTCACGATGGCATTGTTCTTGAGTTTTGTTCCTGACTGAAATACAAAGGCTCCTATGTCTTCGGCTTTACCGATACCTGTAATAAACTGCCCTGTCTCTACCTTGTCTGGGTAACCACCTGCGGCCATTACCACACATACGGATGACTGGTTTTTCCATTTAATTTGGGGGAAGTCAGCGAGGTTACCTTCGACACAAGCCATAAGCAAATCATCCAGATTTGTGTCCAGTAATGGCAAGACGGCTTGGGTCTCAGGATCGCCCAACCGACAGTTGAACTCCACAACTTTTGGTTCGCCTTCGGGAGTAATCATTAGCCCCGCATAGAGACAACCACGATAATCAATGCCTCTAGCATTTAAAGCGGCGATCGCAGGTTCTAGAACTTGAGTTTGCACTTTTGCCATCAACTCAGGTGTAGCGATCGGCGCGGGTGCATAGGCTCCCATACCGCCTGTGTTTGGTCCTGTATCACCATCACCGAGGCGTTTGTGATCTTGAGCAGGACTTAAGGGGCGAATGGTTTTACCATCGGTGACCGCAAGGACAGATACTTCTTGCCCTGTCATAAATTCTTCGATGACTACGGTTTCGCCTGCGGAGCCGAACTGTCCTGCGAAAATGCGATCGATCGCTTCGTTAGCTTCTTCGAGGGTCATCGCTACGGTGACACCCTTACCGCTAGCTAGACCATCAGCCTTAATCACAATGGGTGCGCCTTGTTGCTGCACATAGGCTTGAGCCGCATTGAGACTCTGGAAAGTAGCACTGGCGGCGGTGGGGATATTGGCTTCTTGCATCAGTGCTTTTGCCCAAGATTTACTAGCTTCAATCTGTGCGCCTTCTCGTGTTGGGCCAAAAATTAATGCTTCGGCTGCTTGAAAATAATCAACAATGCCAAGTGCTAGGGGCAGTTCGGGACCAACTATTGTAAAACCAACACCTTGCACTTGGGCAAACCTTAAAATCCCCTCAAAATCATCAATGCTCAGAGAAACGTTCTGGCAATTGGGCATGGTTGCCGTACCGCCATTTCCTGGAATACAAAAGACGCGATCAATATTGGGGGATTGCAGAAGTTTCCAAGCTAAGGCGTGTTCTCTACCGCCACTACCAACTACGAGGACTTTCAAATTACACCTTTAATACTCACACTAGTTTTGCTTTCTGATTTACAGCAGCTTACGATTTGAGCAAATCCCAATCAAAGTTTGAGCAGCGTTACATAAGGTTTTTGCAATTTAGTAAAGAACCAGATTTTTTTATAGCGCGGCTTTGCTGTGCCATAAAAAAATCAGTTCTTTACTGTATGCCCCTTAGCAAGGCTTTTAAAACATTATTTAGCATTTAGTCAATGGCAAATTACGATCCAGAAAGCGCCGATTGATCAGATTTTGGGCATCTAAATACTGGTTGATCAGTATATTAGATGCCCAAAAATCTAATTTGTCAGGAAGCTATTATACCTTGAGGAGTAGAACCTAGAGAAATTTCGTCGCCAAAGCTGATTTTTTTGGTGAATTGAAAGGCTCCTGCGATCGAACCCCACACCCGTTCATCGGTGACCAAATCATAGCCACGATCAAGGCTGCTATAGCTATTCTCAGTCACTTCAAACTCAATCGAGAGATAGGTATCGACACCCTTGCGATTAATGCAGCACTTTTTCCCAGGCTCGACAGTGCCTTTAAAAGTAAGCTGATCGGCGCGATGTACCCATTGCGTACAGCCTTGCAATTGGGCGATCGCATTTGCATCCATCTCCTTGAGCTGATCGCGATCGCGACTAGCACCAAAGAATTTTTCGGCATCTGTAAGACGATAGTTGATGATTTCAATGCGATCGTTTTGAAAGATCAGGTGTAAGACTGCTGTGCGATAGGGATGATGTAGCTCATAGTCGTAAGCTTGCTCAAGAAATAGCCATACTCCATCCTCAGTAATCGGGTTGGGCAAGGTACGGATACCAACGCGGATATGGGCAAAAAATGGGGGGTTATCGATCGCTTGTTCCCAATTACTATGATCGCCTGCTAGCCATTGAGCAAGGACATATACATCATTGGGATGGGTAAGTACTGTCATAGATTGTTAAATTAAGATAATTAAATGAATTAAATATTAAGTAAAAGAGATGTGAATAGAGCTTAGGGTTCTGCGATTTGATAAGGAACCCGATTTTCGATGGCGCGGCGAAGCCGCGCCATCGAAAATCGGTTCTTTATTTTACGGTGAAGCCCTTAGAGCAAGCAAAATCAAAATAATTGATCCTGCTAATGATCCTAAAAGTGAGCCTTTAACACAAAGCAAATCTGGCATCTTTATGTTGTGAAGCAACTTCGCTACTCCACAACATATTGGCTCTTAGCGATCGCAATTATATATGACCTACTCTGTGGGAATCCCTAAGTCTATGAAAACACAACAATTCTCAGACAAGGACAATTTTAGACTTGAGCAATCTGCTCATGATGGCGAGACAGCAAAACCAAAACTTGCTCCCGAACTTCTTAAACAATTACATAGCCTCGATCAACATCCGCACCGTTTGCCCATTTTCATTGCTTTGTACATAGTTTCGGCATTGGCAGCCTATGCGTTAGTACAGGCGATCGCTACACCTTGGTCTTATGTATTCTGTTTACCCCTGTATCTTTTGGCAGCAGCTTCTTTGCATGGTATTAGCCTGTTTACCCATGAGGGAGTGCATGGCGTACTCAGTCGCAATCTGCAATGGAATCGGTGGCTGAGTATTCTTTGTGCTTTACCCGTTGGGCAAAATTTCTCCGCTTATAAAGTCTTACATCTTAAGCATCATCAACACTTAGGTGTAGAGGGAGATCCCGATCATTACAAAAACTATACAAAATGGAACTGGTTAACCTTTTTGATGCATTGGGGAAGATTGATAATTGGTTATCCTGTCTATATTGTGGCGATTCCGATTCTTGGCTTTTGGCAGGGAAATCATAGCGATCGCCTTTGGATTGCGATCGAAGTGGGCTTGCTAGGCTTATTAGTTACGACTGTGTTACTTTCCCCTCTACCTCCAGCTTTGCTAATTCATGGTTGGCTAATTCCGATGCTGTGGATTAACACGATGGTGAATATTCGCGGCATGAGTCAGCACACACTCCTCGAACATGAAGCAGATTTAATTCGCGGAACTCGCACGATTCTGACAGTTCCCTTAGTGCGATTCTTTATGTGTAATGAGAACTATCATCTAGAACATCATCTCTATCCAGCCGTGCCTTGGCATCATTTACCACGCTTGCATCAAGAGTTGAAATCAGATCTGATCCAACGGGGTGCACCTTATATTCCTTCCTATTTTTCTTTTGTGCAAGACTTCATCTCGGCAAGCTGGCAGCGTCGGCAAGTCGGTTCCGTTGTGATTAATTGATGTTACGTGGAACTCAGATGGTGAATCTCTTGCTAGTAAAGAAGCAGGGCAACCACAGGGGATTGCCCATACCCATTTCCGTAGGGGCTGTGCCCCCGTGCCAGCCCCCAACCTATGCTATTGCAGGAATTCCTTCCATGTAACGTCAGTGATTAATTAAGTAGAGAGAGAAATATGCAAACTTTAATCAGAAAACCGATCGCTAATCCTAGAATTCGGCAATATCCTGAATTGGCTATAGCTGATTTGAGCAAATTACCATCTTTGCAGTCAGCAGTTTTACGGGTAGCAGAAGTTTATGACTTTAATTTCCATCCCTATATCCTTTGGATGGAAGATCCTCTGACCGATCGCGATGCTTTTCGGCAAAGTCAAGTTCCCTTTCGGTTTGCAGTAGAGTCATTCTCTCAGCCATTGGCGGCAGTATTAGCCAGAACCACAACCCTAGAATATCGATTGCCTCTGCTTGCAAATATCACTGAAGAACATGGACATGGCGATCGCTGGCGATCGCATAAATATACGTTTCAGCAATATCTTCGCGCCTTGGGCGTAACTGATCGCGAACTAGATGCTACCTGCACGATGCCAGTATTAGCCTTTAACCAATCGATTTTGACATATTGCTTAATGCAGTCGGGTGAATCAGGAGCGGCGATGCTTGGCATGATCGAGTATCTCTATGTCGGGATTAGCACCGCTATCGCTAGGACTTTGCAACAACGTGGTTGGACGGCTACTGGCAGTCAGTCCCACTATGCAGTGCATGAGAAGTTAGATACCGAACATGCCAGAGACTTGCTGCATTTAGCAGAAATGGGTTGGATGAATCCCTGTTCTCGAGAGCAAGTTGTCCAAGGATTAGCGCTGGGCGCTCACTATTTTTGGAGTTTGTATCGTGATTTGTAACTTGAAGGCTAGCCCCGTCTCAGAAATTGCGTTCTCACAAGTACGCGAAGATCCTCGCATTGAATTACGGGTCATCCAAAAACTAGCAAAGTATCAGCGACCACTCAGAATCCTTTTGGTGGCTTCAGGTGGTTGTACAGCCCTCAGTTTACTAACTAGCCCTGCGATCGCCAAAATCGAAGCCGTAGATCTCAATCCCGCCCAACTACATCTTGTGGAATTGCGCCGACAAGCCCTATTGCATTTGCCGCTAGATGCACAATTACGATTGATTGGAGCCGATCAAGCTGCTAGCGATCGCGATCGCCTCAGCATCTATGCCAACTTACGAGCCTATTTGCCGAAACCCACCCAAGCATTTTGGGATGCTAGACAGGAGCAAATCGCCTTTGGAGTCAATCGAGTGGGACGATTTGAGCAGCTATTTCGCGAACTTGCTACAAAATTTGCTCAGCTTGGGATTGCTCCTTTAAAAGAACCCTTAACCGCAATTCAACATCCACAATGGCGCAATCTGTTTGAGCAGGTATTTGAACGGGAGAGACTTGTCCTAACTTTCGGTGAAGCGGCAGTTAACTATTCGATGGATCGCAGTTTTGGCGAACATTTTGCTGATGTATTTGCCCAAGCTTTGCAGCGTTTCAATCCCAGAGAAAATTATTTTTTAACCCAAGTCTGGGGCGATCGCTACACCAACGATCTTGCAGGTGAAGGATTACCTCTATATCTCCAAGACTCCTCTCAGAAAGATATTCGGGAACTAGGAACAGAAAGATTACAATTGCATCAGGGGGCATTTGTCGATCGCCTTCAGCAACTTGCCGAAGTGGAAAAATTCGATTTGATTCAGTTTTCTAATATTTCCGACTGGATGCCTTTGAGCGATCTTCATCAAATGTTGACGGATGCGATCGCTTGCTTGAAATTAGGAGGAGCGATCATTGGGCGGCGGCTCAATGGCGATCATCATTTAGCCGCAGTCATGGCGGAGCGTATAGCCGTTGATCACAATCTTAGTCAGGAATTATTATCAAGCGATCGCTCATTTTTCTATCGTGAAGTTGTAGTAGGTTTTCAGTCATGAAGTTTCATCGTGTTGAATTAGCCGAGCGTTCTTTATTTCAAGTCGGCATTGAGGCGATCGAGCAGACTGCGTTCTATCCATTGGGAAACGACTCGTTCCAAATTGATCATGGTGATAACTACTTTGCCTTTTTTGATCGCCTTGGCGATGTCAATTACTTTGTTGCCTTGGATGGTGAGAGGGTCGCCGCAGTTGGTGCTGGCATTCTTCGGCAAGTAACCGATCTCCAAGGAGAATCGTCGCGTTTAGCTTGGTATTTATGCGATTTAAAAGTGCATCCAGACTATCAGAGACAATATCTTTCGATGAGGCTCCTGCATTATGCTTTACAGTCCTGTGTGAGTAAATGCGATCGCGGTTATACGATTTCGATGAACACCAGCGATGGCAAGCCCAATCGGTTGGTGCGTATTTATGAGAAGTTTAACCTTTTGCGATTCCGATGCTCATCGATATTAGGGATCTACAGTGTAGACGAGTCCACTATGCGATCGCTGGAACCGATACTAATAAAATATCGCGGTAAGATTTCCTATCTATCTCTGCAAGGAATTAAGGATTTAAAGCTCCAAAGTAATGGAAAAATGCTGCCATTGCTGCATGTGCAGTGGGGCGAAAACATGCAACTAGAGATTGAGACTCCGCTAGCTGGATATACCCATATGTTTTGTGTACCTAGTGGCGATCAACTCGCGATCGCATTGGGAACCAAAGAGATTTTCCCCAATGCGACGGCTAGTTTGGTCAGTCATGGAATGAATCAATGTGATTGGCGATTTGTTTTAACTAGCGATATTTAATACCAAGCGAAGTATGGGTTTGTTTCCCCGCCGAAGGCGGGGAAACAAACCCATACTTCGCTAGATTGATAAACGATATAAGGATTTTAAAAACCTCAAAAAGATGTAATACAAGCGCAGCGTGCATTACATCTTTTTGAGGTTATTGTAAAGACGAAACTACGCGCATGATTTCTTGGATATTAATCGGTTTACTGACGTAATCATTCATACCTGCATCGATGCAAGCTTGGCGATCGGCGGGCATTACATCAGCAGTCATGGCAACAATCTTAACTTGACTCATTAACTCATTACGAATAATTTTTGTAGTTGTTAAGCCATCCATTCCTGGCATCTGCAAATCCATTAGTATCAAATCATAGGTATGATTTCTTAAAGCTTGTAGTGCTTCTAATCCATTGGTAGCAATATTAGCGACTTCGTAACCAAGTTTTTTGAGCAACGCGCAAGCAACCATTTGATTAACCTGATTATCTTCTACTAAGAGAATCCTCAAGGGTAATTTCTCGGCAAATTGTTGATCGATCGCTATTTTCTTTATAGAAGATTCTAGAGGCTGTCTAATTTTTTCACTAGTTGAGAAGATGATCGCAAAGTGAAAGGTTGAGCCTTGGTTCTCCAGCGATGGTTGCCAGTCTGCGGGAGGATAGCCACCCACTTGACCAAAGCTTTCTACCCAAATTGTGCCATCCATTAACTCGACGAGACGTTTGCTGATCGCCAGTCCTAATCCAGTGCCACCATATTTCCGACTAACGGAAGCATCAGCTTGGGTGAAGGGTTGAAATAACTGATTAATGCGATCGCCTTTGATGCCAATACCTGTATCCGTGATCGCAAACTTTAGCTGATACTTTTCCCTTACTCCTAACCCCTCTCGCTCTGGGGAGTCAGGAGATTTTGCTTCTTTTCCTTTTAGGAGGGAGTATTTGATACCGAGGGGCTGACCAGTGACTGAAATTAAGACCCGCCCCTGTTTGGTAAATTTCACCGCATTACCGACAATATTTAACAAAATCTGGCGTAGACGAATGTAGTCGCCAATCACGATGATGGGTATTTCAGGGGTGATCGCATACTGGAGTGTAATATTTTTATCATTGGCTTGGTTTTCTAGTAGCTTACAAACGCCACTCACCACATCTTCTAATACAAATTCCCATTCTTCGAGTTCTAACCTTCCTGATTCAATTTTAGAGAAGTCTAGAATGTCATTGATCACGGTTAACAGAGCTTCACCACTATCTCTAATTGTTTGCACAAAATCCGCTTGTTCTTCTGTCAGATCAGTGGTTTCTAGAAGCTCTGCCATTCCAAGTACACCATTCATCGGGGTACGAATTTCATGACTCATATTCGCTAAAAATATACTCTTTGCTTTGGTATCAGCCTCTGCTTTATCCTTAGCCTTGGCTAGTTCTGTTGCAAATTGTTTGCGCTCGGTAATGTCCAAGTTTGTCCCAAACAGCCGCACGACTTGCCCTTGGTCGTTGATTTCTACTTCAGCACGTCCTTCATGGTAGCGAATAGAGCCATCAGGGCTAATGATCCGATAGTCGATGCTGTAGGGAGTCCCATCTGCGATCGCGCGTTCAATATATTTCTGTAAGGTAACTCGATCATCAGCATAAATTAGCTGAAGATAGTCTGCATAGCTAGGTTCTGGCTGGTTAGGGTCAAGCCCAAACATATGGAAAAGTTCCTTTGACCAAGTAATTTTCTGACTTTGAATATCAAATGACCAGTTGCCAATATGGGCGATCCTTTGAGCTTCAATCAAGGCAGTTTCACTTTTTTGTAATAATTCTTCAGTTTGTTTACGTGCAGTAACATCTAAAATCACTCCATGCCAAGCAATATCTCCATTTTCTTGTAGGACTGGGCGCGAATTTGCCTGCAACCATTTCAGTTTGCCAGATGGTGTGATAATTCTCCATTCATGATGAAATGGTTGTAAGTTCGCCTTACTATCGGCGGAAGCTTTGTAGTAGCCATCACGATCTTGAGGATGGATTTGATCGAGGTAAATGGATGCATTGTTAAGTATTAGCTCCGTCTTGATCTCATGAATTTCCTCAAATATCGCACTCATATATTCAAATTTTATAGAACCATCAACACAGGCGAGCAAGATATAGATTGCTCCTGGTGAAGATGCTGCTATTTCTCTGAATCGAGATTCGCTAACTTGAAGGGCTATTTCAGCTTGTTTGCGAGCGCTAATGTCAATCACTACTCCATACCAAGCAATATCGCCATTGTCTCGCATTTTAGGGCGAGAGCTTCCCTTAATCCATTTAATTACTCCTGATGGGTTGATAATTCGCCACTCATGAAAGAATGGCTGTAATGTTTCGAAACTGTGTTGTACTGCGTCTTGATAGCCAGCAACATCATCTGGATGAATACAATTAAGGAGAATGGAAGCGTCGGCTAGAACTTCTTCCACCGTTAGCTCATGAATCACTTCGATCGCTCGACTCATATGTTCAAAATAAAAGAAACCATCAACCCGCATCACGAGAATGTAAATGTTAGCAGGTGAGGATTCAGAAATTTCCAGAAATCGGGTTTCGCTTTGCTTTAAGGCAATTTCAACTTGTTTGCGATCGCTAATATCGGTAATTGTGCCAACTAACTTAATCACCTGCCCCTGTTCATCACAAATTGCCTCGCCTCGGCTGATGATGTAACAAATGGAACCATCGGGTCGAATAATGCCATGCTCGACAGTGTAAGGTGTGCCATGCGCGATCGCCTCTTCTACAACTTCACGGAGCTTAGGCTGATCATCGGGAGGAAGCAAGTCAAAAAAGTTGGCATAGTTCGGCAGTGGCACATTAGGATCAAATCCTAGAATCTGAAATTGCTGAGCTGACCAAGTACTTATCCCCGTCGCTACGTCAAATTCCCAACTGCCAATCCGCGCAATGCGTTGGGCTTCTGTCAATGCGATCGTTTTTTCAGCAACTTTTCGTTCTAAATCAAGCTCATAATTCAATCGCATTTGATCTGCACTACGAAGATCAAGCATCATCTGATGTAAAGCCTCTTTCAGAATCTGCACTTCCGTAATGTGTGTATCTGGAATTGGTTGATCGAGACGTTTTTCAGCAAAAGATTTGGTGGCTTGAGTCAGATGAGACAGCGATCGCCCAATGCGTCGAGATGTCCAAATGCCAATTCCTACAGAAACTATTAGAGCAGAAATACATAAAAATCCTGTACGGTAAGCATTTGCCTGAATTTCGGTGATGAAGTCAGATTCAGGAATAATGGTCACTACCTGCCAGTTCAATCCATATTTGTCCTGATAAGGCGTAATCTGCACAAATTGACGATATCCTTCAATATTCAGATCAAACTGTCTAGATTCTTTGAGACTATCGAAACTACCAAATTGCTGAAGTAGTTGTTTAGAAACTTCCCTTGTCAATCTATCTTGACTGTTGATCGCCGTTAGTCGAGTAAATTTTCCATTAAACTGTTTCAATCCTGAAGCTTCCGCAGCCACAGATGTCGCCACAAGCTCGCCCGATCGCTCGATGATAAATATCTGTCCAGTGGTCGTAAATTTTAACTGAGAGAGAAACAGGCTGATATCTGACAAGAAATAGTTAGCTGTGAAAAAGCCATAAAATTTGCCATTGTCATCAATGACTGGAGCAACCGCAACTATTTGTAGCATTGGGATAACTCTTGCTAAAGATATTGGTGTCCATGATTGTCTTCCAATAGCTCTTGCTTGCTTGTACCAAGCACTATTGCGAAAGTCATCGTTAAATTGTAAAAACAGTTGAGAGGGCTTGCCTTGAGCATCAACTGTATAATATCGACGCTGATTGGGAATTATTTCGTTAAAGAAAATGGAGCCAAGAGGAATGGTTTTGCCTGTGACTTTTTCGGCAAGTTGTAGTACTTCTTTTGAGGCAATTCGCAAGTAGCCATCCACTGTACCTGCTTCACTCCAAAAACTACTTGCTAGAAGAGATGGATTTAAAATGATTTGTTGCCAAAGTTGTTCCCGCAGTTGTTCTTGGTTTTCAAGATTTAGGGTTCCTTGTTTCACTGCTAACTGATTAGCTGCCACAATCTGTTGCGATCGCTGCAAATAGTTGTCGAGGCGATCGCTTACCCTCTCTGAGGTTTGGCGCAATAGCTGATGAGCCAAATTCGCGATCGCTTGCTGTCCACTTTGATATGACAAATAGCTAACTAATGTAACAGTCCCCACAACTAACGTCACAAATGGAACAGTTAGCACCAAGCTAAGTGGAACTTTGGAGAATAGCGTTCGCTTGTGGGAAATGCTCATCAAGAATATTTTAAGATTAGTGTCTATTATATCGAAAAATAGCCTTGTATGCATTTGTTAGCATAGAGAGAAAACTAGATTCATAATTGCTTGGATGTTAACGGGTTTACTGATGTAATCATCCATACCTGCCTCAAAACAAGCTTGGCGATCTTCGGGCATAGCATCGGCAGTCATGGCAATAATCCGCACATTACTTCTTAACTCAGTGCGAATTATCTTTGTAGCAGTTAACCCATCCATGATCGGCATTTGGACATCCATTAGAACTAGATCATAATCATAATTTTTCACTGCTTGTACTGCTTCTAATCCATTGGTGGCGATCGCATCAAGATGATAGCCAAGTCTGGCAAACATCAATTTAGCAATTTTTTGATTGACGAGGTTGTCGTCTACCAGCAGAATTCGTAAGGGATGTTTTTCTGCCATTTTGTCGTCAACCTCAAACACTTGCGCTGAGATGGCTTGAGGCTGTTTGTGTGTCTGGTGAATAGATAAAGTAACGGTGAAGTAGAAAGTTGCTCCTTGAGGTGAATTACGAGGTTGTGACTT
Source organism: Phormidium tenue FACHB-1050 (assembly GCF_014696925.1). Lineage (GTDB taxonomy): Bacteria > Cyanobacteriota > Cyanobacteriia > Pseudanabaenales > Pseudanabaenaceae > Pseudanabaena. The sequence goes on from NZ_JACJQY010000010.1 coordinate 53,763, forward strand.
CCAAACTATGGGTGGTTTACCACCAACTTGACCGAGACTCTCTACCCAAATTGTGCCGCCCATCAGTTCTGTTAGACGTTTGCTGATGGCTAAGCCCAGTCCAGTACCACCATAGTTCCGACTAATTGAAGCATTGGCTTGGGTGAAGGGTTGAAATAGTTGGTCAAGGCGATCGCTCTGAATGCCAATACCTGTATCAGCGATCGCAAAACTTAGCTCATAGTCTTCCCTATCTTCAGCCATATCTTGTTCTCCTCTTTCTCTGGGAGAGTAGCTAGGAGTGAGGGCTTTCCCGCTAACTGTGATCATAACTTGACCATTTTGAGTGAATTTAACCGCATTCCCAACTAGATTGAGGAGGATTTGACGCAGACGGGCGCGATCGCCGATTACATGCTGGGGGATATTAGGGGCGATCAGATATTGAAGATTAATTTGTCTCGCGATCGCTTGATTTTCTAATAACTTGCAAACTCCTCTGATCACTTCTTCTAGGACAAAATCTTTAGATTCTATCTCTAACATTCCTGATTCGATTTTTGAGAAGTCGAGAATGTCATTGATAATCGTTAAGAGAGCTTCACCACTATCTTTGATGGTTTGGACAAATTCCTGTTGATCGGTTGTCATCGAGGTCATTTCCAGAAGTTGCGTCATACCAATCACCCCATTCATCGGGGTGCGAATTTCATGGCTCATACTTGCCAAAAAGGAACTCTTTGCTCTAGTAGCTTCTTCTGCGGCAGCTTTTGCTTCAGTTAAGGCTATTTGGGTTTGTTTGCGGGTGGTGATATCCACTACGCGCACTAGATTGAAACGATTTGAACCAAAGGTAATTTGTTTAGCAGAAAGATCCCCCCAAAATTCACGTCCTTTGCGAGTGATATATTCAACTTCTAAGCTCCAGAATCCTTTTTGATTTATCTCTTGGTCTATTTGAGCAAGTTCTTGTGGTGTGAATTGTCGTTTTTGGAGAATATGACCTTCAATATTAATCAAATCATCTTTGCGATCTACTTCAAAAAGCCTCACCGCTTCCTGATTGCAATCGATGGTACGCATAGTCTCACTATCGACTAGAAACAGTGCATCACTTGATTCATTAAAGATTACTTCTCGCAAATCTCGGCTTTGAATTAGTTCTTGTTCCAGTTGTTGGCGATCGCTAATGTCATGAACAAGAGAAAACATTGATCTCAAATCCCCTGACTGATCAACTAGTGCGGTGTTATACCATTCACAGTAGATGATCGAGCCATCTTTGTGATAGTTGCGATTTTGACAGGTTATGCTAACTCCACTCATTAATTGCGTTGCAGCCTGATTCACTTGTTCAAGATCATCTTCAAAGATAAAAGACAACTCATACATGGTCTTACCCAAGACTTCTTCAGGACTCCAGCCAAATATTTCTTCAGCTTGTTTAGACCAATAGGTGATCCGAAATTCTTGATCCCAACGGATAGTTGCTAGAGGTGAGTTTTCAATGTGGTAGTTTAATTGATCAAGGGTTTGCTGCAAGCTTCTTTTAGCTTGTTTGCGATCGCTAATATCGATATGAATTAGCATCACGCCATAATATTCGGAAGCGATCGGCGCAGCACTGACGCTAAACCAACGTAAAATCCCATCAGCACATGCAATTCCCGTTTCTACATCGTAAATAGGAACCTGATTTCTTAAAGCCTGAATACAAGCATATTCATTGATAGGCATCATGGAACCATCAGGACGAATTACATCAGGACTTGGCTCACGCTTTTCCCACTCTAATTGTGGCAATGGCTGAGGCTTGCCAAGCCAGCTTTCCGCAAGGTCATTGCTCTCAAGGATGAAGCCATTTTTATCGGTAATGGAAATGCCGATCGGTGCTGTTTTGAAGAGAACTTTGTACTTTTCCTCTGATTCTTTCAGGGCGATTTCCCCGCGATCTAAGGATTGCCGTACCTGTTCTGTCATTTGGTTGAAAGACTTAGATAATGTGCGAATCTCCGCGATCGCGTGATTTTCTGGTAAAGCCTCTTGCCACTCTCCATTAGCGATCGCTTTACTAGACTGACTCAATCGCAAGATCGGCTTAGTAATCCAACGAGTTGTGATGATACTAAGCCCTACGGAGATAATTAACGTTATTCCACATAACAGGACTGTCCAGACTCTATCGGCTTGGAGCTCAGTCATCAAGTCTGACTCAGGTATAACCACCACAACTAACCAATCCAGACCATTGCGATCGCGGATTGGCACAGCTTGGGCAAGTTGCAGCTCGCCATTGATCTCAAAATTAAATGACTCTACTTGAAGAATATTAGCTAGATTGCCAAAGCGATCGCGCAAATATTTCACTGATCCATGAATCTGAGGATTTTGGCTATCACTTGCCTTTAGTAATTTCTGTTCCTTTAAATTTTGAGAAAGTTGGTAAGTTTTTTGAGCCTTTGATGAAGTTGCCACCAAGGTCTCATCACGCTCCATGATAAAAACTGACCCTGTTTTAATATCAATGCTTCTCAGAAATTCACTGATAGCTTCAAGGCTGCGAAGCCCATAGGTGACTCCCAATAAATTTCCATTGTTGAGATCATAGATTGGCTCCGCAAGGGCTACTAATAGTTCTCCTGTGTAAATATGCGGATATACAGAAGTCCAAGCTGCTTTTTTTGACTGTACTGCTACTTGATACCAAGGACGCTGACGAGCATCAAAGTTAATCGATGTCTCGGTTACTTGCGCTGGTGAGCCATCAGGATTTGTGGTAAAGGTTCTATATCTGCCACCACCATCGGGAGCAGCCCGAATGTTAAATGTGCCATCTTTCAGCCGTTCTACGGCCCGATGCCCTCCCCTTGGTGTTCCAAATCCAACTATCGTAATCGGTGATAAAGAATGAAGTTGCATTTGTTCCCAAGCCTGTTGCTCTTGGCTAGAGAAGTCATCAAATCTCCATATATTCCGACGCAGTGCGCTAATATTGTTCTTGTTAACTTGGTCAATAGTTCCCAGATAGGTGGTTGTTTGCTCTATAGCACGGGTACTAATTTCCCTGTTGAGCCTTTGAGATAGCTTATTAGCCGACTCTTGCCCCCGACGATCAGACAAATAAGCAACTAACCCTACAGCTCCAAAAGTTTGCACTGCAAACGCCAATAACATCAAACATTGGAGAGGGATGCTACGAAATTGAGACTTTTGGCAATCAATAATCATTTAGGGCTAATTGCAGATCTCTAACATTTTTGCACTATTTTACGGATATTGCGGTGGCTAATCCGTGAATATCACGGATTGATTACGTCCTTTCTGTTTTGCATAATACAGGGCTTGATCGGCTTGATTGATTAAGACATAAGGCGGTCGCTCCAGATTAGGAATGTCAGAGGCTATGCCCATACTGATCGTAACCACATCACTAACCTCTGAATCTTGGTGGGAAATTTGTAAAGCGGTGATCGCTTTATGTAAAATATGCGCTACAGCGATCGCCCCTTCTAGACTAGTATTTGGCAAAATTACAATAAATTCTTCTCCACCATACCGCGCTACTAGATCGGCGGGTCGGCAAACTGCCTGATCTACAGCTTGGGCGATTCTCAGCAAACATTCGTCCCCCAATTGATGTCCATAATGATCGTTATATCGTTTGAAATAATCCACATCAAACATGAGCAGAGATAAAGGCTGTTTCTCGCGATGGAGTCTTTGCCATTCATAGAGAATCCGCTCATCAAAACAACGGCGATTGGCTATTTGTGTCAATCCATCCAGATTCACCAATCTTTGGAGTTCCTGATTCGCTTTTTTGAGGTCTGTTTCTACTTGAGCGAGGGCAATCTCTGATTGTTTGCGATCGCTAATGTCAATAGCAAAACCATACCAAGCGACATCATCATTATCTCGACGTTCAGGAACTGCTTGAGATTTAATCCATTTTATCTGTCCTTGAGGTGTGATGATCCGCCACTCAAGATGAAATATTTGCATCGTTTTGAAGCTTTCTGCCATTGCTTGTTCATAGTCTGCTAAATCGTCGGGATGGAATAGCTCTTGGCGAAGATTTGAACTATGCTTCAAATACTCAATGCTTACGCCTAACAATTCTTCAGTGGCAGGACTAGCATATTCAAAAAGCGTCCTACCATCAGGACGACGCACCAAAATGTAGATAGCTTCAGGAGAAATAGTTGCGATTTTCTGAAATCTAGCTTCGCTCTCCTTGAGAGCCAGTGCGGCATATTTGCGATCGCTAATATCTGTAACCCTCACTAGATTCATCTCCTTACCAGCAACAGTGATCGGTTTAGCGGCAAGATTTCCCCAGAAATGTTGTCCCTTTTTGGTAATGTATTCTGTCTCTTGACTCCAATATCCAAACTTCTCAATATCATTGCCAATCGATTTTATTTCAACTTCTGTAAACTTGTTTTTTTGTAAGGTTTGTCCTTCAATCCCGATCAGTTCCTGTTTACTATCTGCTTCAAACATATCTACAGCACGTCGATTGCAGTCAAAAATCAACATACTAAAGGGATCAACCAAAAAGATGGCATCAGTTGATTCGTTATAAATGGCTTCTCGTAAATCATAGTTATAGGCTAGATCTAGTTCGGCACGTTTGCGATCGCTAATATCTATTGAAATTGAGGCGATCGCACAGGGCTTATCATGATTATCCATAATTGGGAACTGCGTAACCCAAAAAGTCCGCATCCCATCAGGAAGTTGTAAACTTTGTTCAAAATCAATTGCAAGCCCTTCAAAGATGGCTTGTAGTTCATATCGACGGATATTTTTGACAACTTCAGTAGAGAAAAAGTTGTAGTCATATTTGCCTAAAATTTCTGCTTCAGGAACTTGCATAAAATAGGCAAATTCCTGATTAACCGAGAGATATTTACCTTCTAAATCCTTAATAGCAATCAAAGTCGGAGCGTTATCTAAAAAAGCTTGTAATTTCAATTCGCTGCGGCGCATCGCTTGTTCGGCAAATTTGCGATCGCTAATATTGACGTGAACTAACACCACACCATATTGCTCTAACGGAATCGGACTGGCACTCACACTAAACCAACGCAGAATTTCATCTTCACAGACAATACCTATTTCCACATCATCAACAGATTGACTGCTTTTCAAAGCCCTAACACAGGGATATTCCTCGACAGGCATGGGTGAGCCATCAGGACGAAGCACATTAGGATTAATTTTGCGTTGCTGAAGACATCCGCTTTCTGAGGGATTTGGAATTCCTAACCACTTTTCAGAGATAGCATTGCTTTCGAGAATACGGGCTTCCTTATCGGTTATCGAAACTCCTATTGGTAAAGTTTGAAAAAGAACTTTATATTTTTCTTGCGATTCTTTAAGAGCGATTTCGACCGCTTCATAGGACTGCCTCACCCAATATGCCATGACCAGCCCAAACCCAATCGATAGCACCAAAACCCATACATACATCCAGATCTGCCAGTTACGATCAGACAGATTATTAATCAGTCCGACAATCATCAGAGCTTGTACCACAAACGGCAATATCATCACCAATTGTAGAGGGATGCTACGAAAGTGCTCATAAGATAAATAGGATTTGACAGGCATTGATTAAAGACCAGCAAATGCAAGTTTAGGGTTCTGAGATTTAATAAGGACTTGATTTTACTGTGAGTCCCTTACGCAAATGCGCCAAGAACTCAAGTTTTTGGCTAAAAGCTCAAGTCCACTGAAGTGGACTAAAGAATACTTTCAAGCAGGGTTACTTTGGGAACCATTAAGAATTACTTTCTGCGGTCAAAAGTTCTAAGAGATCCCCCTCATCAATCCTCCTTAGAAAGGGGAAGAATTTAATTCTCCCTCCTTTCTAAGGAGGATTGAGAGGGTTCTAGCCAATTCTTAAATAGTTTCCTTAAGCTTACCCAATAAGGGTGATGTAATTTAATAAAAAACTAGATTCTTAATGGGGCGGCATTGCCGCCCCATTAAGAATTGGTTCCATATTTTGCGGCGAAGCCTTAATCACTTTAGAATTAAGGAAAGTTCACCATTTTGCATGACTGCATCACTACTGTTGCTAGCAAATCCAGCTACTTTAACATGTTGAAAAATTTGTGTAATGGGTAAATTGCTTATCTTTTCAGAAGTTTCATTCACCACCTTGAGATTTAATAGGCTGGTCTGTAACCAAGACAGATCAAGATTTTTGTCAAGATATGCGTAGGTGAAGCGATCGCTAGGTAACTTCGCCAAAATAGTTTTAAAACTCTTGGATGCAGCGATCGAGTCATTATTTTTGAGTGTTAACGCTGACTCTAAAATTGGTAGTGAATTAGATAGATACACATAGTCTTTAGTTTGAGCATGTGCTGCGGCGACATTGCCTGACACCGCAAAGTTATCACTAGCTGAGAGCTTCGTCCAAATGGTCACAGGTTGTGACTTCAGAGAGATTTCTCCCACAGTCAGCTTGTTTCTTGCCATGTCATCAAGAGAACTGAGCGCTTCCTTAGCCCCATTCGCATCTTCCACCTTCGCAACTACTAACCAATCAGGATCGCTGCTTGATTTGGGAAATAAGGCGATCGCATAGTCCTGTTGCGCCCATGCAAAAGCATTGCCATCCATAGGAATTGGGGCAATGCTTTTGATCAGTGCTTGTTTCCATTCGGGGAGCATTGTATTTTGCAGCCCTTGCCAAGTTTGTGTGAGATTATTCCCAATGACTACGGAACTTCCTGAAGGAATCGCATTAGCAATATTTCCTGAGGATTTTTTGGTGGTCTTGAGCTTCGTTTCTTGGAGAGCGATCGCAGTTTCTGTCTTGTCGCTGGCAGTTGCTAAGGTCAAGGCTGTTTTTACTCTGAGCCCAGTCTTATCGAAACCTAAGCCCATTAATAAGCTTTCTTTGGGTAACTCTTCACCGAACTCCGCAAGGTTTACATAAGCCACACTGACCTTGCCAGTATTTTTACCTGTACTCAACTGAGCGAGGCGATCGCGATAGTTACTTAGACTTGCTAGAGCCAATTCAGGCTTTTGGATTGCATCGATCGCTTTGCGTAATACCCGCGCATCATTGGCAAACAATACAAATTGATCCAAAGTTGTCCCCGCGATCGCAGGTTTGTCATCTACAAAGCTCGTACTTAAAATCGATATACCTTGATATTGCTCAAAGCCCAAATCGGAGCCATTCACTGCCAACCTTTGCCAAAAAGCATCAATACTCGTTTTTGCGAGGTCAGCATCTTTTGCCGCAAACGCTAATAAATAGCCTGTTTGCAAACCATTAGCGGGCTGAGCATCAAGATCAATATCAGTGACAGCTAAGGTAATTTCTTGATCGAGCCAAGGCTGGATATCGCGTTCGTAGTCTAATAACCAGTTTTGTTGCAATTGCTGTTTGAGGTTAGCCAATTCATGACGCACATCGCCGCGATCGCTTGGTTGGGCAGCTAACTGGGTGAATAGTCCCAATTTTTCTGGATTCACCAAAAACGATAAAAATAAAGGCGATCGCTGCGGCAAAAACTTCACAGCTAGTGGCTGAGTTTTGACTCCCGCCAAAACCTCACGGGGAATTGCGCCCAAAACTTTGCCCACGGCACTCAAGCTCAGCACCAGTAGCAAAATTCCAACTACCGCAATCCCAACAAAAACAGGTTTTATTTTCATATAAATCACCAATCACCAAAAATTAATTATGAGAATAATTGCAATATCTTTAACCTGATTGAGCAAGATTTTCATTCGCAAAATCAATCAAGCTTGATAGTGGAGAAATAAAATCAGTAGCTTGAGGATCTATCGGCTTGCCAATAAATGCACGATCAAAAAATTTAAACATTCCTCTATGTTGAGGGTTATTAATCTCGTTATAAAAGTTAACTGTTACAAAGCAGACTAAGGGAATTGTCGGAGGATTATAAGAAATTTCGTATTTATCACGAACTTCACAATCTGACATCGCAATTTCCATAAGGAGTTTCCATTTATATGTCTGACCAGCACGTTCTCTTAATGAAGTTTTAAGTGAAAGAATAATACATTTATTTAGTTCTAAATTTTCTTTAAGAGAATAAATCACCAAATCCATATCTGGCTTTTGAGTTTCATCTCCAACATTAATAGTAGAGATTTTCTCGAAGCCTAAAATTTTAGCCTTCTTCGAGGTTATGTAGATACCTTCCGCAAGATTTCCAACTAACTTATTTTGGATAAAAATATAAACAATTATGTTCGAGAAAGCATTGCCAACAATACTTTTGCGAGTTTGAGACTTATCTTTAATTTTCCCTGTTGCCACTCTTGCATCTAAGAGATTTTCTACATCATTCTGTGCATCTCTTAGAATTTCATTCAAATGATTTAAAACTTCAATCCAGCCAATATTAGGATTTATTGCGGATGCAACCCAATCATCCACTTTCTGCTTACTTATTGGCATATAGTAGATTTTTGGCAATTCTTTTAAAAAACTTGCTTCATCTTTACTAAGAACTATATTTGTCATTAAATCAACCTAAAGTGCCTGTTTTTTCATGGTAGGAAATATGGTTTTCAAAGAGTTTTAGTTGTATAGGCGATCTCGTAGGATAACTTAAAACTTTTTGTTTTTGTAGGGATGCCACTATCTCATTAGCGATCGCTTGTACTACAGGAACCACTATAGAATTACCAAACTGTTTGTATGCTCTTGTATCACTAGTAACGATTTTAAATGTCTCAGGAAATCCCATAAGTCGAGCGCATTCTCTTGGTGTCAATCGACGAGGATTTTTACCTACTTGTGGTATGAGAATTTCTGAGCCATCTTTGTAATATCTTGCGCTTAATGTACGTGATATTCCGTTAATATCAACTAATCCATAGCCAAATCCATTACCTTTAGCACGGTGTTTCTCTGCATAATTTTGTAGATACTTCCAAAGATTATCTGTAAGTGTATATTTGTCTTCAACATTAGGTTCCAAGATATCGATAATTTTGGGATTTCTACTTAGTAGAGTTGGAAATCTAAAAGAAATCGGCTCACGAAACCCAACAATAAATATACGTTCTCGATGTTGTGGTACAAGTGCAGCAGCATCAAAAACTTGATAATAAATATAGTATCCAAGTTCTTCTAAAGTTTCTTTAATTACCGTGAATGTTTTACCACGATCATGACTTACTAGATTTTTAACATTTTCTAATAAAAATGCTTTAGGTCTTTTATCCTTAATTATTCTAGCAACCTCAAAAAATAGAGTTCCTTGAGTTGGATGTTCAAATCCATGTTCATTACCGAGAGAATTATGTTTACTAACTCCAGCAATACTAAATGGTTGACAAGGAAATCCGCCAACTAAAATATCATGATCTGGAATTTGATCTGACATAATTTGCGTTATGTCGCCTTGAGGTTGCTCATCAAAGTTTGCACAATAAGTCAGTTGTGAAAATTTATCCCATTCTGAAGAAAAATTACATTTTGCGCCTGCGCTCTCAAAAGCTAGCCGCATTCCACCAATACCAGCAAACAAGTCTATAAATTTAAGACAAGGCATATTTGCAAGTCTCGATAAAAATATTATTTCGACATTATATAACTGCCACCAGACTTATAAGGATCAAAAAGAGAGTTAGTGCTTAGCACTAACTCTCTTTTTGATCCTTATAAATTCAAAACTAATAACGAATCCTCGGATCAATCCAAGCATTGATAATGTCTACGAGAATACTTGCGATCGTGACGATGATTGCAAAAAATACGACGATTCCCTGTACCACTGGATAATCTCGTCCTGAGATCGCCTCAAATAAGCGATTGGCAAGCCCCGGCCAAGAGAAAGTAACTTCAGTCAACACAGCACCACCCAACATCGAAGCCAGTGTCAAACCTAAAATCGTAATTACGGGGATCATCGCGTTTTTGAGAGCATGGTTAAACAAAATTGCTCTGGGATTAAGTCCTCTCGCCTTAGCTGCTTCCACATAGTCCGACTGCAAAGTTTGCCGCAAATTTACCCGCACAATCCGCTCAAAAATGCCGCTAATCACAATTCCTAAACTCGTCGCAGGCAAAATCAAATATTGAATACTTGTCCAAAAATTTTGCCAATCACCCTTAATCAAGGCATCAATCGTATATAGTCCAAACATCCGTACAGGCGGCTCCACACTGGCTGGAAAGCGTGTCCCAATCGGCAACCATCCTAACTGCACTGAGAACACTAATTGCAAGATCATTCCTACCCAAAACAGTGGCAATGAATAGGTAATAATCCCAAACAATCGACCGCCTACGTCCCATTTTGTATTTGGACGCAAAGCTGCCACAATGCCCACGGTTAGACCAATTACTAAAGCTACAATCAGCGCATACAGTGCTAATTCGGCAGTAGCGGGGAAAAAGTTTTTAATAATTTGTCCAACGGTTTGCTCACGGGTACTAATCGATTTGCCCAGATTAAAACGGGACAAATCTTGCATATATTCCCAATATTGTGAAAATAGAGAACCCGTTAGTCCCACCTGTTCACGCAGAGCCACCTTTACTTCTTCAGGGGCGCGAGGACCTAAAATCGCATCAATGGGATCTCCAGGGGTCGCTCGCATCAACAGAAATACGACTGTGGCGATCGCCCACAACATGATCGGTGCGAGTAGCAACCGCGCCGTAATGTAATAAAACAGGGCTTTGAGGCGGCTAGACATAAACTGAAGCTTTACTGTACAAGTTTTTTAACTATAGCGCTTTGCGTTCTAAGCATCCAAGAAATAAAAGCATTGCTTGGCAATGCTTTTATTTCTTTAGGGTAACTGCTCGATTTCTCCCACGTAAGTCCCTAAACCGATCGCCGTGCGAATTAATGTTCCATGAATATCAACCGCACTATATTGCGCGATCGCGTCGGCAATTGGTACATCGATTACTTCACGATTTACCCAAGCCACCATGCGATCGTATTTGTCCTGCGCGACTAAATCTACGGCTGCAACCCCAAACGCTGCGCCGAGGATGCGATCAAGTGGTGACGGCGTACTACCGCGCTGCACATGCCCCAAAACACTGACGCGGCTCTCCATTCCTGTGCGAGTACTGATCTGATCGCCCAGATATTGACCGATGCCACCATAGAGCGTCTGACCAAGACTATTCGTATATTTTACAGGCTCACCTGTGGGGGTTTTTACTGCTTCAGCGACGACCATCGTACTGAAATGAAAGCCACGTAAGGCGCGATTCATCAGGCGATCGCATACTTCATCAAGGTTATAGGGAATCTCTGGGATCAAGACAATATGTGCCCCACCTGCAATCCCTGCACTGACAGCAATATGTCCCGCATCCCGTCCCATTACTTCTAAAATCATCACGCGGCTGTGACTGATGGCGGTATAGGTCAAGCGATCGAGCGCCTCCACAGCTACACTCACCGCCGTATTGAATCCAATTGAGTTTTCGGTTGCGCCCAAGTCATTATCAATAGTTTTCGGCACGGCTACAAGATTCATCTGCCCCTGTTGGGCAAGACGACGCAGGATTGCTAAGCTCCCATCTCCACCAATACCAATTAGTCCATCTAAACCGAGCTTATGATATCCCTCAATCACTTCTTCGGAGCGATCGAGAATTGAGCCATCGGGCATCGGATAGGCAAAGGGATTGCCCTTATTGACAGTTCCTAAAATTGTGCCGCCATAGCGCAGAATACCTGAAACTTTTTTCATATCCAGTAGCTCTGCTTCCACTGGACGATTCATTAATCCTTGAGTTGCGCCTTTAATGCCATAAATCTCTATGTCATAATCACGGGCGCGGCGCACGACAGCTCGAATTACGGCATTCAGTCCGCCACAGTCACCACCACTTGTCAAAATACCAATACGCTTAGGCTTTGTCATAAATCTTGTAATAGTTTCTCAATATTGATCGAGAGTTGAGGCTTGGCGATGCTTTACATCGATTAACCTCAACTTCAACCCTGCGATTCTGCTTTGATACCAACACACAAAATGGCGTAGCCATTTTGTGTGTTTAGATCCCTGACTGGGTTTGGTTTTTAATTTACAAAAGTGTGATGACACTTTTGTAAATTGGTATGACTTATTATCACGACAAGATCTGTGTCGAGATTTTAAATATTTGTGAACTACACCCTTCCCAGTGAAGAATTAGCGTTGCGGCGCGAAGCGCCGCAACGCTAATTCTTCACTGGGAAGGGTGTAAGTAGCTAAGAATTAATTACAAAGCAAAGCCCGTAAAGTTGCGCCCCTGCGGGGCGCAACTTTACGGGCTTTGCTTCACAGGTACTTACGTTTAGCTTTCAGGACAATTACCCGCGAATTATCGGCGAGCAACTCAAACTCAAAAGGGAATGGCGGCGCGAAGCGCCGCCATTCCCTTTTGAGTTTGACGGTAAGAAGCGCTGCGACTAGTATGGAATGTAATAATTACTGATAGGCTCAATAATATCGATGGGAACCAGAGAAATATCAAGAGCATTGCGAAAAGCCTTACTAAAAAACGAACCCATGTCTCTGGCCCTTTATCAAGACAAGCTAGTAGAACATATTGATGAGTGGTATGAAGAGCTAAATGCTGATCAGGAAAACCTTGCTATTGTAATCACCGCAAGGGATGAAGAGGTGGCTATGGTAATGATTGATCAAGATAAAAATATCCATGTGAATGAAGAGGCTAAAGATAAACTGCTGAAAATGTGGACTAAAAACTTCACTAAGAATATGCAGTTCCTGATTCCTGGGATTGCTGATCACATCAATGAGGGTGTTTTTTCTATAACTGGAATTACAGTTGTGAAAGCGCCTAAGCGTTCAAAGGCGATCGGAATGGGCAAAAAGTTTAGTACTTAAGTATTAATATTTGTAGTGTTTTCAGTAGTAAACTTACGCATAGCCAAGCATTTAGCCAAGCATATAAACTCATATGTATCCTACAGATCCTGATTCTAATTCTGAATCTAACAATCAGCGTCCTTCTCTTTTAGTAGAGATTGGTCGTGGTTGGGAATGGGTGGTTTTCTCAGTTAAAGTTTTGAGCCGTGTAGGTGGTCCAGTTGAGATCGCTAAAACTATTTTAAATTCTCTTAAAATCCTAGCTGCTCGCACATTGAAGCAATGGGGATTTGGAGGTAAGTAAATCCATGTTTAAAAATCCTACAGATTATGAATTTACTCAAACCTTAGAGACAAATTGGGCGGTCATCAGGCAAGAACTAGAACAGATTAACCGCGCAGATTTTCTTGATTGGCCAGAAAAGCATCTCTATGGCAAAGGGTGGCAAACTTTTGGCTTATACGCCTTTGGGATGAAACTCAACAAAAATTGCCAAATTTGTCCAGAAACAACCAAGCTGATCGAGAAAATTCCGAATATGGTCACTGCGGGGTTTTCCTCACTTCTCCCAGATACCCATATTGCTGCTCACACTGGCTATCCTGATGGAGTTTTACGCTGTCATTTGGGTTTAGTGGGCTGCGATGGATGTAGTTTGAGGGTGGGCGATCAAGTGCAAGATTGGCAAGAGGGAAAGTGTTTAGTGTTTGATGATACGACTGAGCATGAAGCTTGGAACCGAGGCGATCGCACCAGAGTAGTTTTGCTAATTGACTTCAAAATGACTGATTTGACTACTGACACCCAAAAGATAGAAGATGCAGCAACAGCTTCTAGAAAAGGCTTTTGGCAAAACCTCAAGGTATTATTGTCTGGCTCCAAGTCCGAGTAACCAGATCAACATTTTCTGTTTTATAGCTGCCGTCGATTGTGTTAGGACAAAAACAAAACCCAAGAAGAGAATGGCGGCGCGAAGCGCCGCCATTCTCTTCTTAAGCAACACTTACATTGCTATACCATCTGCTGTAGGTGAGGGTTTTACTGATAAAATTACTTTGTATGGTCAAATTATCGACTAAACCCGCCCTTACTTTTACATGTCATTTAGTTTGCGATCTTTATCAATACATTTTATTAATTATGAATGCTTTAGAGTTCTTCCAAAAAAGTGCAGGCAAATGGAAATCGCAACGCACCACACATCATCTCGCCTTTCGTCGTGCTGAAAAAGGTGGCTCGGAAATTTATGTTAATCCACTCAACGCTGATGATCCAAAGGTAATCGAAATCTGTCAAATGCATGAAGTAGAACCAACCACTGCGATCGGCGGAGCCTATGTTAAATGGGATGGAACTATGGCATGGGATAAAGAAGATGGTGAAAGCCACTCAGGCGAAACTGTCTTTGCACTTGTGCCAGATGATGAGACAGGTCGTAAAGGTAAGCTTCTACGTGAACGCGGCTATGCAGAAATTATGCCTGTGATCGGTCGCTATGAAATCGATGACGAAGAAGCGTTGGTATTAATCACTGATTATCCATCCATGAGTTCCTATGAGCGTTTCTGGTTTCCTGCTCCCAATGTGCGGATGCGAGCAAGTTCGGTAAAGCAATTTGGTGGATTTACGCAGGCGACTTTCTGTACTGAAGTACTAATTGGAGAATCTAATAGTACTGAGATATCAGAAGAGAATAGTCCTGTGGCTCAACCTGCGATCGCTTCAATTTTTGGCTGGTAAAATTGCCCTCACCCCAACCCCTCTCCCTGCGGGAGAGGGGCTATAACACCTAGCGAAATGGCGGAGCGTACATCAAGCCGCCATTTTTCCACAGATCATTTTGTCCGCGTGGTAGTTTGAATGGACTATCTTTGCCAAGATTGCGATCGTAAATTTCGGCATAGTTGCCAACATGTTTAATCACTCGTGCTGTGAAGTCATTGGCAATTCCCGTATCTTTGCCCAAGCTGCCATCAACTCCTAGAAACCTCCGAATTTCGGCATTTTTACTCTGTAATTGCTCGGTAAGATTTGCTGAAGAAATATCCAAATCCTCTGCCTCGATCGCTGCAAAAATAATCCACTTGACAATATCTGACCATTTCGAGTCTCCATCACCGACCGCAGGCGCTAACGGCTCCTTAGAAATCACAAAATCCAAAACCACATGATTCTCAGGATCAGCGAGTCGAGTACGACGCACCACTAGGGCTGAGCGATCTGCCGTAATTGCTGCACAACGTCCTGACTGATAAGCCGCAAAAGTAGCATTCACATCTTCATAAACGACAGGTTTATATGCAAGGTTCCGCTTACGCATTTGGTCGGCTAAGTTCTGCTCTGTGGTCGTCCCTGTTTGGGCGCAAATATCCGCATCCTTAAGATCAGCGATCGCCTTAATATTGCTGTCCTTTCTTACCATCACACCCTGACCGTCATAAAAAACTACGGGCATAAAGGCAAGACGAGAGGCTGTATCTCGGCTTAATGTCCATGTGGTATTACGACTTAACACATCGATTTCACCAGACTGTAAAGCTGTAAAACGTTCCTTCGCATTAAGGTTGCGAAACTGCACAGCTTCAGGATTGTCAAATATTGCCGCCGCGATCGCTCGACAAATATCGACATCTAGCCCTGAATATTTGCCCTCTTTATTGACAAAGCTAAACCCTGGTAACTCGCCACTAACACCACAAACCAATTTGCCTCGACTGAGTACATTTTTGAGACGATTGACGCTGCCAACACTGACTTGATTTGGTTCGGGGATTGGCTCACAGGCGGCTAGGGCAAATAAACATAAACCTGCTAGTAACAAAGCGATCGCCCGTTGCCAGACTGGGCTATGGATTAACTTATACACAAGTCTTTGCCAAAAATGCCAGAAGCCTTGGCGACGGTGACGATTTTGATAATGCATGAATATTTTTTAGATGCTTTTTTGAAAGCATTATAGCGGCTTGTCCCAAAATCCCAATAATTAAGACTGGCAATATGGCGAGATTTGAGTTCGCTTACTCTATCAAGCAATTTTCGAGGTGGCGGATTAGTTTGTATAATGAAATTATAAAGCAATTAATCTAAATAATACATTATATTGTCGGACTGACACGCCATGTGGGTGATTAGCCAGAATTTTTCTGTATAACACCACATATAGGGTGATTAGATCGAAACTTGACTTTCAGCCTATATCCCCTATAGTCAAATTAGACAGAAATTTTTCATCTAATACATAGTTATACCAAAACCGATAAGTCCGTTAAGTTTGTCTGTTTTCATCCAAGATTAGGCACTCAAAAATGATCTGCTTCGTTGTTGAGTTCCGAAAGATTATCAGCGATCGCCAAGACAAATAATTGTTAAGAGATCGAGGTATAACACATCATTGGAGCGGACAATATTCAAAGATTTTAGTTGAGAGCAAAAGACATTTTGCCGCTCAATTAAGCCGTTATACGGCTCACCTCTTTATATTATTCGTGGCTAGAGCTTATATGTATGAGCGATGAGACAGAAATCTTACTCAGACTGCACGAAGATCAATGGACACATGCTAGGCATTCAGAAGATCAGCGAGCAACTGTTACTAATTTGGTCATAACGCTAGCATCAGCAGGAATCGCTTTTATTGCTCAGACAGGGCTAAATCCTACGAAGCTACCAATTACAGTTTTGCTGATTACTCTTGGACTCTACGGAGCTTTCACATCAGAGAAGTTATCCGAGCGATCTCGATACCATATCATTCGGGCAAGGCTTCTACGTAAGCGGATAGACGAACTGTATCCTGATGCAAAAATCGAACAACTTAAGGAAGAAGCTGAAAAGTACCACAAGAATAGAGATTCTTTTCTGTATGATTTTAAACTACACTACTTGTGGTTGGCTCTACACTTAGCTATTTCCCTGACAGGTATTATTCTGACTATCATTGTCCTACGCTAATTTAGGGAATTCGCCACATCTCTGAATTCGTATAATGTGTACGGCAAGCATGTGCGATCGCTTATGATAACAATTTTGATATAGTGCGATCGCCGATCTTGTCGGGTGCATTAATGAAATGTAACGCGCCTTGTTTTGTTTCAGTTTGAGATGCCCTTTACGATACTATTAAAATCCCCAGTGAAAGCACTCAATGACGGAATCCTTGCAGCCTCAATTTGCTGAAGTCCTCACTCTCATCAAAACTGCCCAGCAAAAGGTCATTGCTACCGCCAACCAAGAACTGATCAAACTATACTGGAGCGTTGGTAAGTACATCAGCGATCGCCTAGCTACAAGCGAATGGGGACAAAAAACAATCGAGCAGCTTGCAGCCTTTATCCAAAGTCAAGAACCTGGACTGAAAGGATTTGAAAAGCGCAACCTTGAAAGAATGCGACAGTTTTACGAAACCTATCCCGATTCGCAAATTACGACCGCACTGCGGACGCAATTGAGTTGGACTCACCATCGGATCATCATGTCACGTTGCAAGACTGAATCCGAGCGGCTTTTCTATCTTGAACTCGCTGCTACCGAACGTTACAGCACCCGTGAACTTGATCGCCAAATCAATAGTGGCATCTTCGAGCGTACCCGTCTCGCCGATACCAAACTTTTACAAACGAATCACCCTAAACCACTCGCTGGAATCTTTCGAGATAGTTACGTCCTCGATTTTCTCAACCTACCTTCCAACCACTCCGAAAACGATTTAAAAACAGCACTTGTCTCTTGCCTCAAAGAATTTATCCTAGAACTTGGTCGAGACTTCACTTTTCTTGGGGAAGAATATCGCCTACAAGTTGGCAATAGTGACTTCTTCATCGATTTGCTCTTTTATCACCGTGAACTTCAAAGTCTTGTTGCCTTTGAACTCAAAATCGATAAATTTCGACCTGAATACCTTGGACAACTTGAATTCTATCTCGAAGCCCTTGATCGTGATATCAAAAAACCTCACGAAAATCCAAGCATAGGTGTTCTGCTCTGCCGTGACAAAGACGATGAAGTTGTCGAATATGCCCTGAGCAGATCTATCAGTCCTACGGTTGTTGCAGAATATGAAATCAAACTTATCCCGAAAGAACTTTTGAGAAGAAAACTGAATGAGTTCTATGAATTACTTGCAAGTAAAAGCAAAGATGAGCAATAATTCTGAGTCGGTCTAACACTGCGTTGGAGCTAACTTCTCAAAAGTGATATCTAAAAATAAAAACTTGAGAGCGTCTCAACTAGACCGTTATACTGCCTTTTTTGAAGGCATCATAGCGGCTTGCCAAAAATTCTATAAAAAAAGACTCGCATCGCGAGTCTTTTTGATTAAATACCACCACCTTCAGAAAATCCTTCATATTCTTGAGGTTGTTCAAAATCAACACGGTCATAAGGTGTCAGATGGCGAGGGCGGACATTTTTGAGCAATTCTGAATCAATCAAATAGTTGTTAACGGGATGTAAAGTATGCGCTTCTGCATGTCTTTCTAACTGTTCTACCCGATTAATCAGCGATCTGATGACATCACCTTCAGGATCGGGAACTTGAAAGTGATCGAGAGCCGAAACTTTTACACCATGACGATGCACAATGCGTCCAGGAATACCCACAACGGTGCAATCGGGAGGAACGCATTTCACAACTACTGAGCCAGCACCAATCCGCGAATTGCTACCAATTTCAATATTGCCTAAAACTTTTGCTCCAGCGCCAATAACCACATTATTACCGAGGGTAGGATGACGCTTGCCTGATTGCTTACCAGTACCGCCGAGGGTGACACCTTGATAAATCAAGACATATTCCCCAATGATCGTAGTTTCGCCAATCACCACGCCCATACCATGATCAATAAATGCACCCATGCCAATTTTTGCACCTGGATGAATCTCGATACCCGTAAAAAATCGCGCCATTTGCGAGATCATCCGAGGTAGAACGGGGATGTTTAGCGAATTTAGCCAATGGGCAAAACGATATAACCAAATGGCATGGAGCCCGGGGTAGCATAACAGCACTTCTAGCCAGTTACGCGCAGCAGGATCGCGCTCAAAAATGATAGCGAAGTCAGATCGCAATGTTTTGATAATATTTTTCAACGGTTTAAAAACCCTTTTTTAAATGCTACTGCTGATTTTAAGATCCTAGCGGATATTTTGTATCAAACGTAACTACCCTTTGGAGTGAGTATTTAAGGTTTAGCTAAGTTCCAAAAATTGTTTGGTATCTTGCCAAATGCTGTCTAAGTCTTTCCCAAGGGCGTGATCGTCGTTTCGTAATTTTAAAGTAACTTGCGATCGCCTTTTTGCAAATTCCTCACTCAGAGATGCTGGTACAACGTCATCGTAGATACCATGAAAGATAAGCATAGGTAGCGATCGCGTCAAGTTTTCTTCTGAATATTTCTGAGCATCAACAAAGAATTGAAATTGTAAATTTACATTACGCTTCAGCCCGTAATGGTAAAACTCACGAATTCCATCCTGTTGCCATTTAGTAACATTTTCTGAGCCTAAAGCTTTGGCAATGCGATGACTAAAGCCAAAAGCTGGGGCAAGTAAAATTAACTTCTGTACTAATAGGCTTTTCGCCGCAAGCTGCAAGGCTAAAAATCCACCGAGGCTAGAACCAAGTACGATGATCGGCTCGTTGTTGTAGAGATAGGTGCGATCGAGATAGTCCAGTTGTTCTGAAAGCGTCACTGTCGAAAAATCTGTGAGATTGAGATCGGGAACATGCAAAGTTAGTCCCAGTTCAGCAAACTTTTGCTGCATGTATCGGGCTTTGGTGGACTGAGGACTAGAGGCAAAGCCATGTAAATAGAGGTAGTTCATAAAGTTTTAGAGTTTTCATTTTGCCTTCAGGCAAAATGAAAACTGTTATATTACCAAGCAGGATGTGAAAAGATGGCTTGCATCGTTTTATTACCGCGCAATTGGTTAGATAGTGGCAAATGTCCCCTTGGAGCATCCAGACTCCAAATAAACTCATTGGGATAACGGGTAAAAGATCCATCTTTCTTCCAACCAATCTTTTGCCAAAACTTTTCCCAACCTTTGCCTAGGCTAAGCCAGATTTTACGCTGTACCGAGAAGCCAAACTTACCTTCAGAATAAACTAGCCAAAGTTGGTTAATCGTTTGTAAGTCACTAATGGGAATCGACTTGGCATCGGTGAAATATAACCAACCTCTCGCCAGAGCTGCTGCACCCGCAGCCTCACATAATTTTTTGCTAGTAACGCGATCGGCTTCTTCAAAGTCTTGTTTCGCTAACAAAATTTGAATAGGTTGATAGTCGATCGCCTTTTCTGACTTTAAGGTGACGACACCATCAGGATAATGAATTTGGGCTAGTTCGAGTGCTTTAGGTAAATCGCTTTGCAATAGGGTTTGATGGATTTTGCCATCGATCCATGTCACTTCCGTATTCGCCGCTTTGCGGGCTTGAATAAATTCATCTAATATTTGTAAACCTTCTTCTCCAAGGCTAGCTAATTCGGCGATCGCAGGTAATTGGTTTGCCTCTTTACCTGAAAACAACTTATCTTTTAATGCAGTTAGTTTTGTATCCATCAGAATCTTAAAAATCGCAAAAATCGCACCACTTTGAATTTACACCCTTAACTAGCCCAAAGACTTCAAAAAGCAGCACCCATAGGGTGCTGCTTTTTAAAATTTCAACCAATTAGTCAATGTAGCCCATTAACCCTGCATTGTCGATCTCATTAGAAGCAACAGGTCTAGTCTCACCCATTTGGGAGTAAGTTTCGTCAATCACTAGTCCTGAAGAACCAACAGGACGCTCACCTGCGATATAAAACTTATCGACAATCACAAATCCATCTTCAACGATCGGACGCTCGCCCGAAGACATAAATGTGCTAGTTACATGGACACCACCACTCACAATCGGACGTTCACCGCCCATCGTGGTGTAGGTGCTGCTAATTGCTAACTTGCTAGCTTCGATCGGACGCTCGCCCGAACTGTTGAAATATTCAACTGCACGAAAGCCACCATCAATGATGGGGCGATCGCCATAATGCTTAAGGGTTTCAGTCACAGTTAATGAACCTTTATGTGCGATGGATGCCGCGACGGGTTTAGAGTCTTCTTTCACCGCCAAAGCTGAGATATCCACTGTACCTGTTTTTGCAGTTGTTTCGGCTTCAGTTTTAGCTTTGGTAGGGCGAGAGGACTTTTCTTCAGGCTTGGTGCTTTCTGGCTTAGTGGTTTCAGCCTTCGTTTCGTTACTTGTACTCATGCTTTGCTTTCCTCAAAAATTTTATATTCAAGATATGCTCAAAAACTTTTAATTGGTAATGACGATTACTAATGCAACCATCGCGATCATTAAAAAAACTTCTAAAGCTGTAGCCTTTCTAGTTAATTCTACAGAAAAAGTTAATACTCTAAATATTTTGATAAGTCTTTACAACTAATTCAAAAATATAGCTAAATTGATTGATTCAGTCATATAAAGACTTATACCTCTAATTTACTAGCATTATCTAGGATTTATTACATCTCAAAATACAGTTTATAAAATATGCTAATCTCGCTTAATTCCAATAAAAATACTATATAAAATTTATGCAAACCATAAATACATAAATACTCTACGTGCTGTGCTTGATTAAAAAGTTATATCAACACCTGCTTAATGATGTATTTTTGTCTACCTTTCAATCCACTATATCGATCTTGTTTGATTTTGTTTGTGGTTTAGTAAAGCGATCGCCTCTTCGATACTGATTATTGGGAGTGTCGCACATGCAGAGACTTTCGACGCTAACGCAAATTCGCCAAAGCCAAGTGATGCTGGTTTGAAGAAGGCGATCGTTGAGGATCAAGTCAATGATCAAATTGGCTCACAAGGCTTAAAACAAAACAGCTCTGTGCCAATTGCCCCATCAATTGCCTCAACAGAATCAGCTTTAATTCATAAGCTCAATCAAGATCTTCAAGAACTGAAAGATCTTAGTGCTGACAACAAAAATGCTCAAAACGTCACATCCGTTTCTCAGTTAACCGATGTCCGTCCCACAGATTGGGCTTTTACAGCTTTGCAATCTCTAGTTGAGCGCTATGGTTGCATTGCAGGCTATCCTGATCGCACCTATCGCGGCAACCAAGCAACTAGTCGCTATGAGTTTGCCGCAGGACTCAATTGAGCCTAACGTCAATTTTTCTAACTCCAATGACAGTGAAAACTGACTTCAAAAATCTTAAATCTTAACGATGACAAATCGTTGTCTTCTCAAACTGAGACTCAAAATATTCCTTCAGGTGATCCTAATTCTGTGCCTGTATTTATCCCACCAGTTGTAGTTCCACCACCAGTTGTAATTCAACCACCGCCACCACCACCTGAGCTTCCACCACCACCACCGCCACAACAAGTTTAGAAGCAATATTTTCTAAGCAGCTAAGAAATAATCTGCGAACCTAAGTCCCGCACAGCCTATGTAAAACCCAAAAGAGTAATGGCGGCGCGAAGCGCCGCCATTACTCTTTTGGGTTTTGGTAGAGAATCTGCTCAGTCAAAAATCAATATCACGATAGATTTCAGCGATCGCTAATTCAATATTCACCGACTCTAATAAAATCGACTGGTCTAAACTATCAAAATCACTGTATGACCAACCCTGTGATTGTTTACTATAGCGTTCTACAAATACTTTGTTTTGACGAATTAAGAGATATTCACAAAAGCTAGGAATAGAACGATACATCCGAAACTCATCTGTGCGATCGTATTCCTCAGTTGATGGAGAAAGCACTTCCACAATTAAAAGTGGATTTAAAGCTTCATCTTTGTGATCGCCATTTAGTTGAGGTCTACCATCAAAAATCATGACATCTGCATACACTCCACAACGATAGTCTGGAATCCAGATCCTGAGTTCACTATTAATAACCACGAATTGAGTATTACGCAAAGTGAGATGAAGAAAGGAAAAAATATTGCCCATAACCAAACTGTGGTTAAGTGTTCCGCCAGTCATCGCAATAATTTCTCCATCATGGTATTCACATTTTTCGGTGGATGCTTCAGCGATCGCACGATATTCATCAAGACTGTAGCGGCGTTCAGTGGTAGCAATCATGGGGTTGTACTCTAGCTTTCAAGACCACATTTTTATTGTACTGCGAGGATAAACTAAGGAGCTTAATACCAATTCACAAAAGTGTCGGCACACTTTTGTGAATTGAAAACTAAACCCAGCAAGGGTTTTAAAAACTAAAAATGGCGTAGCCATTTTTTAGTTTTGGGATTAAGCCCCTGATCTCACAAGTCTTGCAAAACTGACAATCATAGAGTTTAATTTATATAAGAAGCCTCAATCATCAGATTTGTAAATGAAAATATTTGTATATCACACGCCTGAGTTAGTGCCTGCTGAAGGAAATCCAGATTGCGCGATCGCTGTTGATATTTTACGAGCCACTACCACGATCGCTACAGCGCTTGCGGCAGGAGCCGAGGGGGTGCAAGTATTCTCTGATATTGATGAGTTAATGCGTGTTAGTGAAGCACATCCGCCAGAGTTGCGAATCAGGGTCGGTGAGCGTGGCGGCAAGACTGTAGAGGGTTGTGATTTGGGGAATTCTCCATTTGACTTTACGCCAGATGTGGTGAAGGGCAAGCGGATTTTTATGAGTACGACTAATGGCACGCGATCGCTGCAAAAAGTCCAAAATGCAAAGAGTGTTTTGGCTTGCGCGATGATTAACCTTGGTTCAGTGTTGAAATATTTGCGCGAAACTAAGCCTGAAACTGTGTGGATTGTGGGTTCTGGTTGGGAAGGTAGTTACTCGCTCGAAGATACGACCTGTGCGGGTGCGATCGCGGCTAATCTCGAAGATGAAGCTGATTTTGGTAATGATGAGGCGGTAGCCGCAGCGACTCTCTATAAAGCTTGGAAGGGAGAGGTTGAGGAATTATTTTATCAAGCTAGCCATGGCAAACGGTTGCTAAAGCTTGACTGCGCTGAGGATATTGCCTACTGTGCCAAGCTTGATGTTGTTGATGTATTGCCCAAACAATCTAGTGTAGGCTTGCTTGTTGCCGCCTAGTATAGCGATTTTCATTTTTCCTGCAGCAAAATGAAAACTCAAAATCTTTATTGGGGTTGATTTTTTTGTTTCCAAATGAGTAAGTACCTGTGTAGAATAAATTACTCAAACCCGTAAGATTTCGCCCCACAGGGGCGAAATCTTACGGGTTTGGGTTTGTAATTGATTATGCCTATCTACTTAAGTACTCATTTGAAAACCGCTATAGTACTAGAGTGTGTAAGCATTAATTTCCCTTGTCGCCATGCCACCGTCTCATTGTTCCTCTCTGCTCATGACTCCCTTGGCAAAACAAGTGGCAAATATTACTGGATCTACGGCAAAGCCAGAACGCCTTACTCCTCCACTGAAATGGGCTGGCGGTAAGCGTTGGCTAGTGCAACATTTGCAGCATACTTGGCAAAAACATAGCGATCACCGTTTGGTAGAGCCATTTTGTGGGGGATTGGCGATCGCTTTAGGACTACAACCTCAAAAAGCCTTGTTAAATGACATCAATCCCCATGTAATCAATTTCTATAAATGTTTGCAAAAAGGCTTAAAACTGGAAATTGAGACTGAAAACATACGTGAGTTTTACTACGCTCAGAGAATAGAATTTAATCGCTTAATCCAATCTGGTGAAGCAGACACACCAAAAGCTGCACAACTATTTTATTATCTCAATCGCACGGGCTATAACGGGCTTTGTCGGTTCAATCAGAAAGGAGGTTTTAATGTTCCTTTTGGGAAATATAAAACCATAAATTACAATCCAGATTTCTTGGCATATAAACCCACACTTTCCCAATGGAAATTTACAAATGTAGATTTTGCGAAGATTACCATTACTTCCAATGATCTAATTTATGCTGATCCTCCCTACGACGTTGAATTTCGGCAATATTCTAAAAATGGCTTTGAATGGTCAGAGCAAGAGCGCTTAGCGAACTGGCTAGCCAATCAAAGCTGTCCTGCGATCGCATCTAATCAAGCCACTGATCGCATTCTTTCACTCTACAAAGATTTGGGATTTGAATACAAAATTCTCGATGCGCCAAGGAGAATTAGCTGTAACGGCGATCGCGTCCCTGCCAAAGAAATGCTTGCCTATAAAGGATTTGGGAAGGGATTTGATTGGGAGCTAGAACTATCATGAGTCTTCGGAATACGGAAACTGGTGCGGTTTTAGAACAGATGGTATTGCATTCTCTAATTTATGGCGGCTATCTCTATCAGTCACAGCAATACATTGGCAGTCGCCCAGGGGGAGGAAAACATAAAATTGATGTGGTGGCAAATCGTGGCGATCGCAATGTTTTAATTTCTCTCAAATGGCAACAAGTGGGAGGTACTGCCGAGCAAAAAGTTCCCTTTGAAGTAATTTGTTTAATGGATGCAATGGAGCAAAACCCCAATTATCAAAAGGCTTATTTAGTCCTTGGCGGTGAGGGCTGGACTTTGCGTGATTTCTATATATCGGGAGATTTGCAGCAATATATTCCCTATGGCGATCGCGTGGAGATTGTCACCCTTGAGAGATTTATTATGAAAGCAAATATGGGGAAACTTTAAATTAATCAAAACACTTCCTGCCATGCAAAAGTCACATCAGGAAAAGCAAGCATTGAAAATGTATCGTTCTGTTCGTAACGCTGCATCCGTTTATATCCTAATACCGATGGTTGCGAATATCCCTCAATAATTTTTCTGTTCACATCAAACAACCACATCTCAGGAATTCCTGCCGCAGCATAAAGTGGGCTTTTGATTTCGCGATCATAGGTGATCGTGCTATCGGCAACTTCAATGATTAGCAAAATATCAACAGGCGTTGGCAAAGAATTTTCATAAAAATCATTACGAGGTTTAAGAATTGCGAGATCGGGTTGTGGCTCTGAATTGTCAGCTAGACGAATTGGGTTTTGTACTGAAGCTATTATGCGATCGCCCAATTTCTTAGTAGAGAGAGTAACCAGACGATTTACACAAGCAGCGTGTTTTCTACCAATTGGGGACATTTCCGTAATTTCTCCGTTAATTAATTCGAGGCGATCGCCTTCAGCAAAAACACCAGCTTCATGCATCAGATGATATTGCTCTGTTGTAAATTTGTGTGTAAGTAATTGAACGGGCATAAAATTTATCTCCTTAATTACAAGTACATTTTCGCAATCTATAGTGACTCCCGAAGCGCGGCATTATAGATTTAATTTAGCGAAACCCTAGCTCTATATAATAATTTCTCGCCTTGCCTATAACCCACATATCGCACGATCGCCATAGCTCCTATTTCGGTCTCATCACTTCCTTCCATTAATTGATGCTGTTGTGGATCATAGGGAACTTCTACACCAACGGAACCGATCACCGTAATTCCCCATTTTTGCAAGAGCGCATCAATAGGGCGCAACAATGGCAAGATATTTTTGGCTAGCATATTCGGATTACTTTGAGCCGCATAGACCGCTGATGGTAATTGCAAAAGTAGAGACTCTAATTGATGAATGGTTTCTCGTTCAAACTGCGATCGCAACTCTTGGGTTTGCTGCTCAAATTTTTGCTGTAACCGTTGATATTCTTCTCGCAAAGCCGAAACCTCTGAAATTGAGGCTTCTGAATTGCTTGGCTCACTAATAAACTTAGTAATCAGTTCATTAACTTCAATTTGCAGCACTTCTGCTAACTTCACTAAATCGGTATATTTTAAAGTTGCCGCGTTGCCTTTACGCAGCGTATCGATTGCCCGACGTGACATTCCTGTGCGATCACTTAGTGATTGGAAGCTAGTTATACCAGCTAGATTCATCAAGTGACGTAATATTTCAGTGCGATCGTCCATAGCCTGATTTAATAAACTAATAAAGAATCCATTTTGTGTGTGGGCGGCTTTGCCGCCCACACACAAAATGATTCTTTATTTTTATTGTACTATCATCATCTTTCTAGCTCTTTGAATAATTACCTGTTCTATGCCTAATAAACTTGGATTTTGGTTGATTTGGATTTTATTTGGGGTTTATGCATTCATCTTTGCACCGCCTGATAGCCCCGACACATTGGCGTTAATCCAAAAGCTGATCGCAGGTGACTGGCAAGGGACAAATGCTTATATTGTGGCGCTATTTAATTTGATGGGCGTTTTTCCCTGCATTTATGCCTGTATGTTAGCCAGCGATGGACAGGGGCAGAAAATACCAACTTGGTTATTTTCGTTACTCTCATTTTTAGTAGGAGCCTTTGCGCTGTTGCCCTACTTTGCTTTGCGTGAGCCAAATCCAACCTTTGTTGGTAAAAAAGGTTGGAATATCAAAATTTTAGATTCGCGTTTTGCAGGTATTGGGATTAGTGCGATCGCCCTTTACTTTTTAGTGTACGGATTCGCAAATGGTAATGGGGCTGATTTTATCCAGCAATGGCAAACCAGTCGATTTATTCATGTGATGAGTTTAGATTTTTGCATGTTGTCGCTGATGTTCCCTTGGTTGCTTAGTGATGATATGGAAAGACGCGGTATGACTGATGATCGCTTCTTTTCATTTATTGCGCTTATCCCTCTAATTGGTGCATTAATTTATCTATGTTTGCGATCGCCTTTAATTGAGAGCGAACAAGAGGCAACTGCTTAAGTACCTGTGCAG
This sequence comes from Phormidium tenue FACHB-1050, assembly GCF_014696925.1. Taxonomy (GTDB): domain Bacteria; phylum Cyanobacteriota; class Cyanobacteriia; order Pseudanabaenales; family Pseudanabaenaceae; genus Pseudanabaena. The sequence continues at coordinate 81,287 of NZ_JACJQY010000010.1, forward strand.
GATAAATTACCAAAGGGGGTATGCCTCTGCGAGGCGCACCCCCTTTGGGCTTGTACGGCTATATTATTTGTTTGGAACAGATGGTGTGATAAAGTGCGATCGCTTAGGCAAGGAAACAATTAACCCAAGAGAGAGTTGCGGCACGAAGTGCCGCAACTCTCTCTTAGGTTTAGCTATAGATGTTCAGTAAAATGTCTGATGCTACAAATTGATCTTTTGAGTTAGGGTTGAGCAAGTTTTTCAGGCTCTGATTGATATATGTCATTGTTACAATTACGATCACAGATCAATTATTTGCCCTCCCGATCCGAGGATAAATAAAATTGATGAGCGCAACAAATGAGGCAAATCAGTCACAGGTCAACCTTGTTGCTGCATTCCAAGCTGCACAGGATATTTCACGAGAGTTAAATGTTGATAAGTTAGTTAGTCTGAGTCTTTCAGCATTACTAGAGTTATCGGACGCACAATCAGGTGTTGTAATTTTAGTTGATGATCAAAAATTTACGATCGCTGCCATGATTTCTGAGCGATCGCCAAACTTAGAAATCCCTCAGAACCTGACTCTTGCTAGTGCGGATGCTTCTAGTTTACCAATATTAATGGTGCGCCATACCCTCGACAATCGCACAGAAACCATCTGGAATCAAAATAGCCCTGATCCACATTTTGCTGATGATCCCTATTGGTTAACGCATTCTCCACAAGCAGGGCTATGCATTCCCCTATGCGAGGATGGTGAACTAATAGGAGCAATTTATTTGGAAGATCGGGTCAGCCAAAAACTACTACAGACTGATTACTTACAAGTTTTACGATCGCTCTGTCAACAACTAGCTATTTCACTGGTGCGATCGCATGAATTCTCTAATATTAACCAGCACAAAGAATTTGAAGAAGCTTTAAAACGCAGTAACTCACTTCTGACAGCCCAGCGTGAAGCCTCTGTTGATGGAGTGTTAGCAGTAGATGAGCAAGGACGGATTGTTAGCTATAACAATCGATTTTGTGAATTATGGCAAATTCCTGAATCAGTTCTCCAATCTGTGGAGTATGGAGGATTGCTGAGCCTCTTGCAACATCATCTCCAATTGCCTGATGGATTAGTGGAAGCCCTTGAAAATGCCTATGATTCTCCTGAGAAGTATACTCAACGAGAAATTTATCTTGCCGATCGCCGTGTGATTGATTGCTATTCGGGACAGGTGCATTCTCCCGATGGGAAGTTTTATGGGATGGTTTGGTACTTTCGTGATGTCACAGAACGTATCTGCATACTTCAAGAACTGCGAGCTGAACAAGAACGTTCTGAGCGGTTATTGCTGAATATGTTGCCTGAGAAGATTGCCAAAAAACTCAAACATAGCCGCGCCTCAATGGCGGATGGATTTGAAGAGGTATCAGTTCTATTTGCGGACATTGTGGGCTTTACTGAACTTTCTTGCAATATGTCACCAGTCCAGTTGGTCGGTCTGCTGAACCGCATTTTTTCGATGTTTGATAATTTGTGCGATCAATACAAACTCGAAAAGATCAAAACCATTGGTGATGCCTATATGGTGGTGAGTGGATTGCCTGAACCAAGAGCCGATCATGCGGCGGCGATCGCCAATATGGCTCTCGATATGCAAAAAGCAATCTCTCAAGTTAAGTCCCGTGAAGGTATCCAAATTTCGATGCGAATTGGCATTAATTCGGGACCAGTCATTGCTGGTGTGATTGGAACGAAAAAGTTTATTTACGATCTCTGGGGCGATACGGTCAACGTCGCTAGTCGGATGGAGTCCTTGGGAACGCCGAAGTCGATTCAGGTTACCGAGGGTACATATTTACGGTTACGCGATCAGTTTAATTTTGAGCAACGTGGTTTGATTCCTGTCAAAGGCAAAGGCGAAATGATGACCTATTGGCTAGTTGGGAAAGTCAATTAAAGTCAGTTTGTTTGATCTCAAAGCTCTGTATGACTTCTATATGAAGAGAGTAATGAAATCTTGCTAGAATGAGATGAGGAAATATTGACATGAGCATATGAAGTTTATCAGCCCTAAAACTGATTTTGCGTTCAAGAAAATCTTTGGCTCTGAACAAAGCCATGATGTCTTGATCAGTTTTTTGAATGCAATGATTTACAACGGCGATCGCAGAATCTCGCAATTAGAAATTCTCAATCCTTATTTAACTCCGCGCATCCGAGGTGTTAAGGATACTTATCTTGATGTCAAAGCCAAGTTGGATAATGGCACAAGCGTAATTATTGAAATGCAAGTATTGAATATCGAAGGATTTGAGAAGCGGATTCTCTACAATGCTGCAAAAGCTTACTCGATTCAACTTGGTATCGGACAATCTTACTCGCTCCTAAATCCAGTAATTGCGCTTACGATTACTGATTTTGTGATGTTTCCCGAAATAAATCAATTGACTTCTCGGTTTATTTTAAAAGAGAAAGACTTTTTGATTGACTATCCCATCTACGATTTGGAACTTGTATTTGTCGAGTTGCCAAAGTTTGATAAAGCGCTCATAGAGCTAGAAACCTTGGCGGACAAGTGGTTATATTTCCTCAAACACGCAATCGATTTAGATGTTGTACCAGAAAGTATGAATCTAGTACCAGAAATTAAGCAAGCCTTTGAATTTGCGAGAGAAGGAAATCTCTCACCTGAAGAATTAGACGAATTAGAACATCAGGAGTTTTTTATCCAAGATCAACATAATGCGATCTTCAAGGCTCTGAAACAAGGCAAAACAGAGGCAAAGCTAGAAATGGCTGCAAAATTGCTGGATCTGCTTGATGATGCTGCCATTAGCCTTGCGACTGGAATGAGTTTGCCAGAAATAGCGAAATTGAGAAGTATGCGATCGCAAAATCAATAATTCTTCGTCTTGAGACTGTCTAAGGATGCACTAGCCATGCTCTTTGAATTGGCTGCACGATCGCCTGTACTAGTGGCGACAACCGCGCAATATCTTGTAAACCTTGCTCCGTCTGGACATTGATCCCTTGTTTATAAATGCTATAACCCTTAGTCCGCGCCACCCGAATCCCACAATAGTACTTAGGTTCTAGCCCTTGAGAAATTAGTTTCTCGCGCCAACTTTCGAGACTCTCTTGTTGCTGAATGTCATCCAAATGCGAAATATCAGTAGCTCGGAATAAATCGCGATCTAAAAAACGGCGGCATAAATCCGCAAGGGTGCGATCGCTACTATCGCGCCATCGATGCATATGATAGGCAAACACGGTGTCATCAGAGGCGAAATATTCTTCACAGGTAAGCGATTGCGGATCTTGCGTTAGCCAAGCCATTATTGTGCGATCGCTAAATATTTCTCCCGTAGAAATTAAAATCTTAGCCCTCCGAAAAATCCTTTCTAACAAAAATCTTGCCGCTAGGTTTTTAGGATGGTTGTATACCTGCAAATACATAAAGTAGCGCACCGTCAAATAATGCTCGATCGCTACCATTCCCTTGCGCCCAATCACTAAGTTCTGCGAAATTGGATCAAAACGTAGAGCTAACAAAATACGATCCAGATCCAACTGCCCATATTTAGCACCCGTGAAATAACTATCACGTTCTAGATAATCAAGGCGATCGCAATCGATTTGACTAGAAACCAGCTGATAGATTAATGGCACTGCATATTTTTTGGTAAATACCTTTTCTAATTCAGTAATTAAGTCCGTCGAAAAGTTATTGAGAACCTCCGCAATTTTGCCGAACTTTAATAATCGTAAAGTCCATATTTCATGATTACTCCCAAACACTTCTTCCGATGCATGGCTATAGGCTCCATGCCCAAGATCGTGGAGCAAAGCCGCAACTAAGACAACTGTCCGATGGATTGTCAGGTAAGGATATTTAGTGGCGATCGCATCAAAGGCGCGACGGGTCAAAGCCATTACACCTAGAGAATGGGTGAATCGCGAACCCTCAGCCCCATGAAATGTAAAGTAAGCAATATCAAGCTGGCGAATCCGTCTCAAACGCTGGAATTCAGGTGTATCAATTAGTTGAATTAGTAGAGACTCTGTGCGATCGTTGCCATCAAGAGTAATCGCGCCATGGATGGGATCGTTATAGGTTCGAGACTTGCCAAATAACATAGAGTTTAGACGTGCTGTGATACAAATCACATTGCACTGATTACAGATATCATAAGTTAATAAGCAGACATATGATTTTGACATCTGCTTTTTGCCTTAGTCTTTTGACAATGTTTCCAACAATTTTCAAAAAACAATGTAAACAGATTCAAAATCCGAGGTTCTGCTCAATGGGCTGAGCGGTTACTGCTTTCTTAGATTCATCAAAGTATTCTAGGGAAGTAATAACGTAACAACAGAAATAAATAGTTGCTACTTAAAGCTTATCTACACAAGCCTAGGTAGTATGAAGAATACAATGAATTATGGTAGTTTCGTTTCTATTGCACAACTAACTGATATTCATCTATTTGAAGATATCAAACAGTCTCTGGTTGGCATCCAAACAGAAGCCTCTTTTCAAGAGGTTTTAATTAATGTTAAAAGAACCTTGTCGCAGATTGATTTATTGCTTTTGACAGGGGATTTGACTCAAGATGGTAGCGCCACCTCCTACGATCGCTTGCGGCGATCGTTGGATAAGTTTGGGATTCATTCCTATTGCTTAGCTGGTAATCATGATGATTTGTCCTTAATGCAAACCCATTTACCTAGCGAATACGTTCACCTCAGCCGCTCTCTAGATGTTGGTAAATGGCGAATTTTGTTACTTAGCTCGGTTGTCGTTGGCGCAGTACATGGATACTTAGCACCATCAGAATTATTATGGCTAGAAGATACTCTTAACGCATATCCTGATCGCCCTACTTTAATCGCCTTTCATCATCCTGCTGTACCACTTGGTTCTAAATGGATGGATGGTATTTGTTTGGAAAATCAAGATCAATTCTGGGAAATATGCGATCGCCATCCGCAAATAGAAGTTGTCTTGAATGGACATGCCCATCAAGACTTCGATCAAGTTTATGAAACCCCCCATAATTCGGTACGTTGTTTAGTTACTCCTTCAACTTGTATTCAGTTTGAGCCACAAAATCCCAATTTCCAAATTGACAGTCAACCGCCTGGGTTTCGCCATTTACGTTTGTATCCCAACGGTGTAATGGAAACAGAAGTCCATCGTCTCAAAGTTGGCAGTTTCCATCCTGATCTCGCAGCGATCGGCTATTAAAATTACAACCTAGCGACATCAACTGAATCATTAACAAAACCCAATATTTATGTTGAGAGTGTTGCAAAGCAACACTCTCAACATAAATATTGGGTTTTATTTCAGCGCAAAGCACTGTAGGATAAAAAATCGCTAGTTTTTTATCCTACTCTTTACAAATGCAACCGCAGATCATTGTTATTAAAATTGGCACGTCTAGCCTTAGTGATCCCGAATCAGGAGATTTACAACTAGCGACGATCGCCAAATTAGTTGAAGCGATCGTGCATCTACGACGGGAGGGGCATAGCGTTGTCTTAGTTTCTTCAGGTGCGGTGGGAATTGGCTGCGGCCGGCTAGGGCTGAAACAACGTCCCCGCAAAATCTCCAAAAAGCAAGCCGTCGCCGCCGTGGGACAAGGGCGCTTAATCAGGATTTATGACGACTTTTTTGGCTCTTTGCAACAGCCCGTAGCTCAAGTTTTATTAACACGCGGCAATCTGATTCAGCGACAGCATTACATGAATGTCCATGCCACATTCCATGAATTATTGGAAATGGGCGTAGTGCCAATTGTGAATGAGAACGATACGGTTGCCGTGGATGAATTGAAATTTGGTGATAATGATACGCTATCGGCTCTGGTAGCCAGTCTAGTCGAGGCTGATTGGTTATTTCTACTAACCGATGTCGATCGCCTTTATTCCGATGACCCTCGCCAAAATCCTGAAGCCAAACCGATTGAGTTTGTGGAATATTCAGAACTTCAAGAACTCAGGCAAGCGATCGGTGAGAAGCAAGCATTAGGCGCTCAAGGTGGTGGTACGCAATGGGGAACTGGCGGCATGACCACGAAACTCGATGCGGCTCGAATTGCTTCGGCAGCAGGAGTTCGCACAGTAATCACCAGAGGTGCTTTTCCCGATCGCCTGTCAGCGATTCTTCGGGGCGAAAACTTCGGTACACAATTTGCAGCTCAACCAAAAACAGTCAATGCCCGTAAACGCTGGATTGCCTATGGGATGGTTCCCTTGGGCAAGTTGTTCTTAGATGATGGAGCTGTACAGGCTGTTATTCGCAAAGGGCGATCGCTTTTACCTGCGGGAATTACCCAAGTAGAAGGTAAGTTTGAGGCAAATGAATCCGTAAGTTTATGCGATCGCGATGGCAAAGAAGTCGCGAGGGGTATTTCTAACTACAGCAGCAGTGATATCCTTCGTATTCTTGGTTCTCAATCAGAAGATATTCCTAAGTTACTAGGCTTTGATGGCGAAGAGACAGTAATTCATCGTGACAATTTAGTGAGCCTTTAAATCAAAAAAACGGCTACGCCGTTTTTTTGATTTAAAGGCAAGCCCTTAGGACTCTGCAATTTAATAAGGAACCGATTTTTGATGGCGCGGCTTCGCCGCGCCATCAAAAATCGGTTCCTTATTTTACGGTGAAACCCTTATGTAATTACTATTTTGGGACTACTGTACCAATTGTACGTTGGACTATCAGGATCATCATCCACACCCAACTTACTCTCAGCACCATCAATCCGCATCCTTACCAGATACTCACCCGCCTTAATATTCGTAATGGGAATCTCAATGGTGGAGAGAGTACTAGGCAAAGGAGGACGATCAAATAGATAGACAGATGGACTGTCAGATGTCCATTCATTCAAAGCTAAGACTACTTTCTGTTTCTCCCGTACTAGTACATCTAACTGAACTACAATTACCGCCGATCGCAAATTATCTTCGATCTCTTCTAACTGGGTTACAGATACATTCACAATCGTCGGACAAAGCACAAACGGCATCACATTTGAGGCGATCGCATTAGTAATTAACGGTGAAGTGCTACCGATGCGATGGATTACTTGCAAACTCTGTACTCCAGCTTGGATCTGGGGTAAAGCCGTATTCTCTAGGGAAAAAACAATTTCACGATCTTGCACGGAAGTAGGACTAATTACTAAATCCCCAACATGGATTTCCACCGTTTGACTTTGGAGATTGCGCCCACGAATAATCATCACACTTCCGATCACAATCTGCTCAAATCGACTGCCCTGAGCCACAACCTGCTCAATGTAAGGCGATGCAGGAAACGGAGCCAATCCTGCGGGAGAAGCATCGCGAATTGGCAAGGCTCTCTGGAAGTTTTCCCGACCTTCGACAATCACCAGACAAGCACGGTAGGCGATCGATAATACATAGGGAACTTGATAAAATACTGACCAAGCCTTAGATAGATCCTCTAGTGAAATATCTACAGGCACAATATGCACCTGTTGAATCTGATCGGCAAGATCGGAATCAACTAAAAATGGAAATGTAGAATCATTGCAAGTAGAACGAATCAGTTCAGGTGTAAGAATTCGCTTATCAACAAGGGTACTTACCACGCTTCCCAAGACTCTCTGGGGTTGCAGTTCCGCATCATTGCCATAGCAACTCATCATGTAAAAAAGATCGATCGCCACTTGACGATTGAGGGGATTTCCCTTGGTACGATTAGGTGTGGAATCGTAGTTAGCTAAAGAAGGATTACTGGTTACTTGATACAAGAAAATGTTTACTCCCACTTCTGGAGCACCCGTAGAAATCCCCCCTGGAGGTAAAGTGGTTGCTCGCGCTCCTTCAATATCCTGCTGAATTACTGCCTGCAATACCCGTTGCAGAGTTGCCGTTACCGTCGCGATCGCTAAATAATTACTCATCTGCACTCACCAAACCTAATTTCAATGCTCTGACGATCGCCTGTGTCCGACTAGCCACACCCAACTTCTCAAATACACTTGTTAGATGTGCCTTAACAGTGGCGATCGTCACATGCAAATAGCGAGAGATATCTTCGTTAGAGGCTCCCTTAATTAACCAGTTCAGTACCTCCTGTTCGCGATCGGTGAGATGGATAGTGGAATGCCCCTGTAGCGATCGCCCTGCATAGAAATGAAAAATCCGAAAGAAACTCGTGGCAATATCGGGCGGCAAAAAGATTTCATCATTCATAACTGTCGAAATTGCCTCATAAAGTTGACTGCCAATGCGATCTTTCGCCACATATCCTCTTGCTCCCAACTGCATCGATCTAAATACTAATTCATCTTCACGATGCGATGACAAAATTAAAACCTTGCCATGATAGTCTAACTTTTTAAGATCCATCAATACTTTTAACCCGCTATCTTCGGGTAATTTTAAATCGAGTTTGACATCCAAAAGAATTAAAGAAGGCTTCTGCTCGACTACTAGTTTCATCGCTTGAACACAAGAAGTTGCTTCTCCGACAATCTTAAACTGAAGATAACAATCATCACTATAAAAACTCAGTAATGTATGTAAACCGCGACGGAAATTGGAGTCATCTTCTACCAATAAAACCGATACTATTTGAGCCGTTGTTGTCATAGATCAATTGTCATAGATCATTAGCAATTGTTAACAGATTTTTGATGAACTTCTTAGTGATTAAGTCTTAAATCCCAAGAGTTTCCATAAATCTTAACTCTATCTAGAAGTATAGACTAAAGTCTAATAACCCTTAATTTCGATCATCCCTACTGTATACCTCTATAGACATAGTTAAAGGGTGGCATATGGCACTAGACTACTTCGCCCCGGGCGTATACGTCGAAGAGGTTGATAAAGGCAGTCGTCCCATTGAAGGCATCAGCCTCAGTGTGGCAGGCTTTATTGGATTTACTGAAGACGTACGCGGTGATGCTGATCTGTTTAAGCCGATGATGGTGACATCATGGGATCAGTATCGCGAATACTTTGCAGCTCCTGGTTCTGATGGATACACCGACTTTGATGCTTACTTACCCTTTGCGGTTAATGGTTGGTTTGTCAATGGTGGTGGACGTTGTTGGGTTACTAGCATTGGTACAAGACTACCTGGCTCTGAACCTCCTGCTCCCGAAGCAACTGCTCTGCGTATTGGTACATCCAATAACAAGCCAACCTTGATGTTTAACATCAAACCTGCCGATGCTTCCGCCAGCCAGTTGGCTCTCCCATCAACAGGCGATCGCATCAAAGTCATCATTCAAGAAAGTACTCCTAAGCCATTACCCGAAGATGCTCCTGCCGATGCCGAGCCACCCCTAAATACTGGTGAATTCTTCAACGTTGTCGTTGTCCAAGGTGGACAAGAGTTGGAGAAATACGAGCATGTCTCGATGAATCCACAGGTAGCTCCTGAAGTTGCTGACTATGTAGTAACAGCGATCGCTGATTCCGAATATGTCACTATTGCCGACATCTCCACCAGCGGACAGCCACTCTCTCGTCGTCCTGCTAACGGAGCTTATGAGATCGCGCCACCTCCTTACATTTCCACCGTTGATCGCTTTGCGCGTGACTTGCTAGGACAAAGAGATGATCGCACTGGCATTCAAGGCATGTTTGAAATCGATGAAACAGCGATGATTGCCTGCCCAGATCTAATGCGTGTTTACGAAGCAGGGTTAATCGACATCGATCAAGTACATGGGGTCATGGAAATGATGCTCAGCATGTGCGAAAACTCCTTCCCAGGTCCCGCATTCCGCATGGCAGTCATCGATCCTCCTCCGATCAAGCCATCCAAAGGTATGGAAGCCGTACCACCTGATCGCCAAAAGCCTCAAGACGTAGCCCAATGGTTGAGCATGTTCAACCGTCGCTCGATGTTTGGCGCACTCTATTACCCTTGGATCAAAGTCGCCAACCCTCGTAAAGGCGGCAAGCCATCCTACGTTCCACCTTGCGGTCACGTCATGGGTCTATGGTGTCGCACTGACCAGTCTCGCGGTATCTTCAAAGCTCCTGCTAACGATACCCCCAGAGGTGTGCTTGGCTTAGCTTACGAAACCAACATGCGCGAGCAAGAAATGCTCAACCCTATCGGTATTAACTGCATTCGTAACTTTGCCAGCTACAATCGTGGCTTCAAAGTTTGGGGCGCACGCACCTTGGTCGAGCCAGACAACATTCAATGGCGCTACATCAGTGTCCGCCGATTGATTAGCTATATCGAGAAATCAATTGAAATTGGGACTCAGTGGGTGGTATTTGAACCCAATGATACCGATCTGTGGGCACGGGTAACTCGCACCGTCAGCAACTTCCTTGAAGGTCTATGGCGGAATGGTGCATTGTTTGGCGGCGCATCCTCAGAAGCGTTTTACGTCAAATGTGATGCCACACTCAATACCAACGAAACCATGATGATGGGTCGTTTATATATCGAAGTTGGTATTTGCCCTGTCCGTCCTGCTGAATTTGTGATCTTCCGCGTCAGTCAGTGGTCGCCTAATAGTTAATGATTTATAAGAAGAACACCCTACGGGTGTTCTTCTTAATTGTACTTATCGCTTTTTTAAGATTTGTGCTGTGATTCTTACAGATTTATGGCTTTAGATTTTAAAATAGTTAACAATCAGCACAGACCTGTAACTCAGATTTCAAGGAGGAAGAATGGCTGAACTTATACCAATTCCTACTAGTCGATACTATGTAGAATTTGATGGACTGACTGACAAGTTGATTAAAAGTGTTTCTGAAGTTACCTTTACAGGACAAACCGCAGGACATGAAAAACCTTTAGCCTCAACCAAAGGTGGCAAGACGATTTGGCAGAGTACATCAGCAGGTTTTGAAGAAAACCCCAATGTCACCATTGAAGTCTATGTCACTGAGGGCGACATGGACTTTTACAACTGGATGCTGGCGACTATGCCAAAAAGTGAAGGGGGACAAGGCAAATGGTCTTCCAGCCGTAAAAATGGTTCAATCGTTGCCTACGATAGTGAAGATAACGAAGCAATTCGTTGGAGTTTAACTAATTGTTGGATTAAGTCTTACAAGGTCAGCGACTTTAACTCTGAAAGTAAAGATCTAGCTGTTGAGACCTTTGAAATTATCGCCGAGCAAATCAACCGCGTTAAGTAGAGAAATCTACTGAATTTGTGAATTGGTTTTAAATTTTTTGGTTGTGGTTTTGGTATTGATATAGAACTTAGGATGAGGTTAATCAACTATGGCAAAAGGTGAAATTTTAGCCTGCTCTAAATACTACTTTAACCTATCGGGTCTGGATGACTTGGTTGTTAAAAGTGTGAGTGGTATTGCTTCAACTCTGCAAACCGCAGGGGACAGCAAATCCTATGGAGTATCCAAGAGTGGTAAGTCAGTTATTCAAGCAACTGTCACAGGTACAAGCAACAGTAATATTACGGTTGAATTTGTCTGTACCATTGGTGACGATCGCTTGATCAAATGGTACAGCGCATCACATTCCGAACCACTTGGCGGTGGTGGAACTCAAACTAAAGGTGAGCGCAAAACAGGTACGATCACTCTTTACAATCAAGGTGGCGAAGCTGCGGCAACTTGGGAATTAACTGGGGTGATGCCTTCCAGCTATAAATCGACGAAGCTAGAAGCTGGTGCTGAGGGTCTAGCAACCGAGACGATCGAGTTTGTATATGAATCTTTGCATCGCAAAACATAAAAGATGTGTATGAGTGGTGTTCTGCGCCACTCATACTAAATTTCCAAAAGGTGGGTTGTATGTCAGAAGAACCGCAAATTGAATTTTTAACTAGTTCTCGATTTTATGTAGAAATTACTTTGCAGGGGAGTCTTGAAAAGATTGACGGCTACTTTATGGAATGTAGTGGGCTGTCGCGGAGCCAAGAAGAAATTGAAATTGTCGAAGTAACTCCACAGGTATGGGGTAAGAATAGCTCGACAAAAGGCAGGGTTGTGCGTACTAAAATCCCTGGCAACGTTAAAAGTGACAATATTACCCTCAAGCAGGGGCTTAATATTTCCATGACCATGTGGAATTGGTTAAAAGCAGTTGAGGATGGTAACTGGGCGCAGCAATTCCGAGATGGTGATATCACTATTTATGACCAATCTTCAATAGAAAAAGCAAGATTCCGATTTAATGGTGCTTGGCCCATACGTTACAAAATTTCTGATTTTAAAGCCGATGGTGGCGAATTTGCTGTTACTGAGGTAGAGTTATCGGTTAGAGACTTTTTACGGATTAATTAACAGATTAATTAAACATCTATGATTCAAACAGAGTTTGAATTTACGTTACCCAAGGGCTATGTAGATGGTGATGGGAATCTACATCGTAAAGGTGTAATGCGACTATCAAGGGCGATCGACGAGATTACACCAATGCGAGATCCTCGTGTTAGGAATAATCCTGCTTACGCAACGGTAATTATTTTGTCTAGGGTAATTACAAAATTAGGTGGGTTAGAAGAGATCAGTTCAATTGTCATCGAAAATTTATTTGCTATTGATCTTAGTTATTTGCAAAAGTTTTATCGTCAGATTAATGAACTAGAAGATCCAAATTAGGAAGTCTTTTGACCGTTACAAATTCATGAGTCCTTGGCTACTTCCTCTAATATTTGGTCAAATACCTTTCTCAAAATTAGCTTTTCTGTCGGGAAAATATGGGGAACTTCATCGATCGCATCCAAAGAATTGTTATCTAAAACTAGACAACTTTCACCATCAGCCATCAGCCATTCCAGTTGGAGGAAGGCTTCGCGATCGCCTAATTCGCTAGTGTATCCTTCCCGAAATTCAAGCTCTATATCGGATGCATGACCATCAACAGGAATAAAAGCAGTTAGTTTAGCGTGATAACGAAGATTAAAATCTACGGCATATCCGAGCCTGATTAAGACTTGTTCTAACAATGAATAAGTAAGCATATTATGATCCTAAACTGGTAGGGACTCCATCGACCCAATCTTCGGGATCACTATTATATCTTGGTGATCGCTTTCTTATAGCGCGTTGCGCTCAAACCCGAACCAAGAATTTTGTAAAAGTGTTGCGAAGCAACACTTTTACAAAATTCTTGGTTCCTTTGATCGGTAATTGCTGTATTACAGATCAACTGCTCCTAATGCCTTAAGTGTAGATTTTTGAGCATCCGTCAATCCCTTGATCCTAGTAATATTCATATCTTCATAGGGCTTAGGGATTTTCAATAATTTGAGACTTTTGCCAGATTGCACATCCCACAGCCTATTTACTCCATCCTCACTTCCATTAGCTAAAATCTGTCCATCATCACTAAAAATCACATCACCCATATAGCCAATATCTAATTTTCCTTCTAAATTGTTGAGATATTGATGAGTCTGCAAACACAAGAGCTTTACCTCAGCGGCATATCCTCCAAAGGCTAGGATCGGTATCTGGGGATTTAAGGCTATTGTCCAGACTGGGAATTGGCTGAGGATCGTTCTTTCACAGGAGCCTGTTTCCAGATTCCAGAACTTAATCGAGCGATCCATACTACCGCTAATCAATATGCCATCTTGACAAAAAGCTAGACTTTCGACGCGATCGCTATGTTCTGCAAAAGTGAATAGACATTCATGCGATCGCAAATCCCAAATTTTAATCATGCCATCCCAACTACCACTAGCAAGGATTTCAACCTTGGGATGGATCGCTAGAGTTTGAACAGGACTATGATGACCGCACAAAGTATATAAGCATTTTGAAGTTGGGAGATGCCAAAGTTTGATAGTTTGGTCACCACTTCCAGAAGCTAAGATTTCACCATTGGCAGTAAAAGCAACAAATCTCACCCAAGCGGAATGACCTTGGAGGATTTGCGAACAGGTTCCATTTTTGACATTAAAGAGCTTGATGGTATGGTCATAATTGCCACAGGCAAAGGTTTTCTGGTCGGGGCTAAAGGCAACTTGCATCACTCCAGACGTACCAAGATCGAAATTTCTCAAACATTTTGCATTCTGAACATCCCAAACCCTCACGCTTTGTTCTTCATAGCTAAAGGAAAAGAGAAGCTTGTTGTCAGGACTAAAGGCTACAGGTTTAGTAGCTTTATGATATCCCTGAATCGTTCTAATACATTGACCTGTATCTACATCCCACAACTTCACAATCCGATCATCACTACCACTAACTAAAGTTCTAGCATCTGGACTAAAGGCAACTGACCAAATGCGATTTTTATGTCCGTACAGGGTTCTAATTAATTCGCCTGTACTTACTGACCAAAGCTTTACCGTTTCGTCATCACCCGCACTCGCCAGCATTTGTCCATCGGCACTAAAAGCAATCGACCAAATCTGTTTTTGATGTCCTGCGATCGCTTTCACGATTTTGCCAGTATGAATATCCCAAATCTTGATAAGGCTATCTTCCCCAGCGCTGGCAAGCTGTCCATCGGCGCGATCGCTCTGCGGCGCAAAGGCAACAGAGTAGACAGCATTAGTATCGACGATTGTGCGTAAACATTTTCCCGTTTGGACGCTCCATAGTTTAATAGTGTGATCCAAGCTGCAACTAGCAACCATTTGTCCATCTGGACTAAAGGCAACCGATCTCACGATCTGCTCATGTCCCTCTAAGGTCGTCACGCATTTGCCCGTTGCGACTTCGGTGAGTTTGACTGTGCGATCGCCACCACCACTTGCCATCAGTAGATCGTCTGGACTAAAGGCAATACTGGCTACCCCAAGCGCATGGGCTTCGATCTCAAGTAAACATGCTCCTGTATTCACATTCCATAACTTCACCATGCGATCAAGACCTCCACTAGCAAGCATTTGCCCATCCTTGCTAAATGCTAGAGAAAATATAAATTCACTATGAGCAGGAGTTTTAAGCAGTTGACTGCCATCAGCAACTCGCCAGAGGTAAATCCAGCCCCTTACGTCGCTAGTTGCTAAAATCTTGCCATCGGGACTGAAGGCTGTCGCTATCACACTACTAAAAGTCACTCTAAAAGCCGATCTGGCAAGATCGCAGTTAGTAAAGTTAACTTGAGGAAGTTCCACTTCTCTGAGATCAGCCTGCCAAATGGATAAATTAGAGAAGTCGTAACCAGTCAGATCAATATTTAGGCAACAGAGCAGATTAAGAAGATTGCCGCCTGCATATCCCTGCTTCGGTGTCGTTTCCGCTTTCAGTCTAATGAGTGCCTCGGCGATCGCTTGATAGCCCACTTTATCCGCGATGGGCTGAAGGATAAAACGAATTTGAGCATCGCGAATATAGTCTTTTGCTGTGGCTTCGATGAGGGCGTGACTATGGAGTAGATTTATCTTCTGTTCAACGAAGTTAATCTCCTGATAGATCTGGTCAATGAATTGATAATTGACATATTCCATCACTACGGGCTGCAAAGTAAACCCAGTAGACGTAACTTCGATTAGCGATCGCTTTTTCAATAATTCCAGAGTTACAATCAGTTTCTGCTTTGATGCGATCGACAGCAAATTTTCTTTTAGGGCGATCGCGGATATTGGCTCACGGGCAATCGCTAGCCAGTACATGACTTCTTGCTCAGCTTCCGATAATCTCAAAAACTGACGTTGGAGCAGATCTTGAATATCTCCAAAAGTCAGTCCACCCTCTCGCATTAATGTCAACATTTGCTCGACATCACCGCCTAGTAAATCGCGAATTCCTGCGGCAACAATTTTCAGGGCTAGGGGATTTCCTGCGTAGTGCGTAATTATTTCTTCCCATTCCGCAGTAGTTGCCGATAGAGCATCTTGCTCAAATATTTGTAGTCCATCCTGTTGAGACAGACCTGATAAATGTAACGATCGCACTGAGCTTCCCATCAAGCGTGATAACTCTGGCGGCGCTTCGCGACTGGTAACAACCAAACAGCTTTGATGGTTACTTTCCCCGATATATCTAACCAAATCACCATAGCCTTCATACCCTGTGCGATAGTAGTTTCTATTTGTTCTACTTATGGATAAATCGTAATCGTTTAGAATTGATTCCCAATTATCCAGTACTAGCAAACAGCGTCGTGTTTGTAGATAGCGCATGAGCAGGTCAAGCTGTGCAGTTAAATTATCAGGTAATTCAAGTGGTTGAGGATGGGAGAGAAATTGTAGAATATCAGTCAGAATGCTCTCGCAAGATGGAGCATTGCGTAGCGATCGCCAGATTGTAAACTCAAATTCTCCTTTTAATTGATGGGCAAGTTGTGATGCTAGAGAAGTTTTGCCCATACCGCCCATGCCCAAAATGGTGACAATTTGACAGCGCTCCTCCATTACCAAATGTTCTAGCTGCTGTAGTTCAGCAGTACGACCTAAGAAATTACTAATTTGCTGCACCTCCTTTAAATCAACTTGTGGAGTTCGTGCGATCGCCTCTTGCCAATCTATACCCAAAAATTGACAAAGCTGGATGAAGGTATCTTGACGAATGTCATCCCCTTGAAAGAACCGTTTAGCAACACCAATTGATCCCGCTTTTTCTAATACTTGGCTAGCAGTCTGAGACAGTCCAAGCTGACGTAATTTATCCTTGAGTATTTGCTGTCCTCGTTTAGACGCTTTTGCCATATTTTTTTGCCATAGTTCTAAAGGGCTAGCACTCTTTGCTAGCCCTATTTTACAGATCGAAGTAATCGCGATCGCAAAATACCGATCCTATTCACGATTCTGCAACTGATCCTAAGAGTGAGTCTTTCGCCCAAGTTAGCTCTGGCATCCTATTAGTCAAGCGTTATTTATAGCTAACTGGAGTTAGACATGAACAAGAATTTTTGGCTCAAAGGTTTTCAAGTAAAAGCGATCGTCCTCTCGCTGTCGTTAGCTTTACCAGTTATAGTCATGGCACAAACCTATAGCGATCGCCGAGTCAATGCCTATACTCCCGAAATACCTACATACTCCTACTCAATCGCCGACTTAGCCAATGCGCTGCGCTGGCATTGATGACTGACTTAACAATGTGGTATTCAGTAACTCAAAATATATCCATAAAATGTTTATAAAAAAATGGCAACTGGTTTCTAGTCTTGTAGTTTTGCTACTGGCCGCATCAGGGTTTTGCTGGTGGAAACTTTATCTCTATCCCAAGCAGACTTTATTTCAGACAGGGAAAATAGCTGAGAATTTCCGCTCTATGGAAAATATCTTTCCTAGTAGACCGATCGCAAAATCTACTAATCCCTACAAACTGCAAGAAAATATTCGCGAATTAAATGTTTCCTACAAATTTGGTGGCAAAAACCATGCAATGCCCGATTTGCTCGATCGCACTTTCACCACTGGTATTTTAGTCGTTAAAAATGATGCGATCGTCTATGAGCAATATTTTCGCGGTAACTCAGCGAGTGCTCGAAATACCTCTTGGTCGATAGCAAAATCATTTATATCAGCACTAGTTGGTATTGCGATCGCTGAAGGCAAAATCAATAGTGTCAACGATCCGATCACGAAATATGTGCCCGAATTGATTAATTCTGGCTATAACAACGTTCCCATTAAGCACATTCTCCAAATGTCTTCAGGCGTTCGCTTTGACGAAGGTTATTCCAATCCTACGTCTGATATTAATGAACTTCTGCCTAAGTTGTTTCTGTATGCTCGTCCGATGGATCGAGCCATATTTGATTTCCCATCAGACAAAGCCTCTGGCAAAGACTTGAACTATATGAGTTTAGATTCTCATGTTTTGGGATTATTGCTCAGACGGGTCACGGGGAGAAATATCGCCGATTACTTTCAAGAAAAGCTATGGCAGCCTATCGGAGCCGAATTTGATGCTTCTTGGTTAACTGATTTGTACGGTACTGAAGTTACTTTTTGTGGTCTTAATGCGACTTTACGCGACTATGCCAAATTTGGATTGCTCTATCTCCATGAAGGTAATCTTAATGGCAAACAGATTATTCCCCAAAGTTGGATCAAAGAGTCTGTTTTACCCGATCGCCCAGATCTGCAAGCAGGGGCTACTGATTTTAACGAATATGCTGGCTTTGGCTATCAATATCAATGGTGGATTCCACCTCATCCTAATACCGATGGAGAGTTTGTCGCACTAGGTCATCGCGGACAGTTTCTCTACATTAATCCCAAACATCAAGTGGTAATAGTTAAAACTAGCGCCGCAGAGGAGTCTTTAACTAGTGAGATAAGGTTGGAAACAATTGCACTCTTACGGGCGATCGTGAATTCTCTCTAATTGCTTATTAAACAAGCGTTGTTTATAGTGGACTCGCAAACAGTCTATCTATCGATGACTGATGTTTAGAGTAAGTAAAAAGCTTTCAAGCAGTTTTATATCATTAAAAAGTACCTCGACAAATCTATAGATTGGCATTATTCATAAACATTATTGGAGGAAATATCCATGCAAATTGAAAGAGAAGATTTGGATTGGGCGGTTGACGAAGATTTGATTGATGCAAATGCGGCTGAGCGTCTCTGGCAGGCTTTGCTGGTAAGGAAACAGCATGTACCAAAATTTGATTTTGCGAATGTGGCTTACTACTTTGGCGCACTCATCGTCATTTTTGGGATGTTTTTCTTCCTGACCCTTGCTTGGGAATCGCTAGGTGGAAAGGGGATATTCGCCCTATCTTGCATCTATATACTAATTTTTACTATGACTGGACGATATTTGTGGTTCGATCGCGGGCTAAAAGTTCCTGGAGGTTTGCTCACAACTATTGCTGTATGTATGGTTCCACTAGCAATTTATGGCTTTCAGAGAATGACAGGCATCTGGCCTAATGGAGACCCTGGCAACTTTCGCAACTACCATATGTGGGTAAAAGCCAGTTGGTTTTACATGGAATTAGGCACAATTGTTTCTGGTGCGCTGGCTCTTTGGTGGATTCGCTTTCCCTTCCTAACATTGCCGATCGCTTACTCACTATGGTACATGTCAATGGATTTGACACCATTGATTTTCGGTAAAAATGAATTTGCTTGGAATGAGCGATGTCTAGTTTCTTTCTGGTTTGGCATTGCCACTATCGTCATTGCTTTTTTCATTGATCGGCGCATCCGTCGCAGTCAGGGTGACTTTGCTTTTTGGCTGTACTTGTCTGGACTGATGGCTTTTTGGGGAGGCTTAACGTTGATGAATGCTGGGGGCGAATGGGAACGCTTTCTCTACTTCCTCATCAATCTGTTCTTGATTCTACTCTCTGTTGTGCTGAGAAGGCGCGTATTTGTCATCTTCGGTGCTATGGGTGTTATTGGTTATCTGGGTCATCTTGCTTATACAGTATTTAGTAATTCACTACTGTTTCCGATCGTGCTTTCTTTTATCGG
Organism: Phormidium tenue FACHB-1050; assembly: GCF_014696925.1. Lineage (GTDB taxonomy): Bacteria > Cyanobacteriota > Cyanobacteriia > Pseudanabaenales > Pseudanabaenaceae > Pseudanabaena. The sequence continues at coordinate 100,577 of NZ_JACJQY010000010.1, forward strand.
TGTTTTAATAATTTTTGCTGGGGTGCAATACAAAAAAAATTATCCAACTTGGGAATTGTGGTTACAACGTGTTCTTCCTGCATCGTTGCTACAACTCTTACCAAAGGATATTTGAACCTAAAATAAAGAGAGTGGCAGAGAAACTATTAATACCAAAGTACAAAATGGCGTAGCCATTTTGTACTTTAAAAACCCTTACTGGGTTTGGTTTTTAATTTCCAAAAGTGTTGCCACACTTTTGGAAATTGGTATAACTAGTGAGATAAGGTTGGAAATAATTGCACTTCTACGGGCGATCGCGAATTCTCTCTAAAGTTCTACTTTGACGTGAGAAATTCAGGAACTATTCTATAGCAATGTAAGTTTTGCATTGCTTTACAACTTAAATTTTCTGAATTGGTGCGATTTTAGGATCGATGATCTTTTTGCCTTGACCAGCGAAGGCGACGGCTAGATACATCTTGTCCCCAGTACCAAGCAAATTTGAGACTTGACCTTCGCCAAACTTATCATGCATCACGCGATCGCCTACTTGCCAATCAATACGGGGCTTGGGTTTGACGGCATTTACCTTTACAGGGGGAGCAGATCTGAGCGAACCTTTAACGCTGGTGGCTTCGGCGCGTTGACTTGCCTTACTGATAAATTTATCAATGCCATGTCCTGTCAAGTATTCCTTCGGTAATTCGGCTAGGAATTGGGAAGGAATCGCATATTCATATTTTCCATAGGTACGGCGGGATTGTGCATGGCTAAGGAATAGTTTCTCTTCGGCACGGGTGATGCCCACATACATGAGGCGGCGTTCTTCTTCCAATGCCATTGGGTCGTGTAGGGAGCGAAAGCTTGGAAATAAATTTTGTTCTAAACCCACTAGAAATACGACGGGAAATTCTAGTCCCTTAGCAGCATGAAGAGTCATTAGGGTAACTTTATCTTCGGTACTGTCACTCTCATCATGACTAGAAACAAGAGCAGCTCTCTCTAGGAATGAACTAAGAGAAGCATCTTCCTGATCTTCAGCAAATTGTACGGCGGAATTGTAAAGTTCTTTTAAGTTCTCAATGCGTTCGTTAGCTTCATCATTTCCTTGTGCTTCCAGTTCATTGATATAGCCAGAATCAGCTAAAACCCCCTGAATTATATCTGCCGCAGGAGTAATGCTAACTTTGGCTTGCCATTTTTGTATCAATTCAACAAATGAAAGAACACCCCTAGCAGATCGTCCTGCCAAAGTCTTAACTGTTGATTCATCTTTGATAATTTCCCAAATTGGAACACCAAGTTGTTGTGCTGCATCTTGAAGTTTGTCAAGAGTCGCTTTGCCAATGCTACGTTTGGGGACATTAATGATTCGCATCAAACTAAGAGTGTCGGATGCATTTGATAGTAAGCGTAGATAGGCGAGAGTATCTTTTATCTCTTTGCGATCATAGAAACGTAAGCCCCCGATTAATCTATATGGAATATTCCAGCGCATTAGCATATCTTCAAAAGGACGAGATTGCACGTTTGTGCGATAGAGAATCGCACAATGTCCAAAAGTGGCGCTGGGAGTTTTGGACTTGATGCGGCGAATTTGCTCGATTACAAATTGAGCTTCATCATCGCCATTATCAGCTCGGAATAATTCAATCAAATCACCATCGGGTTTAGTCGCCTTTAGAACTTTATCAATACGCTGTGAGTTATGGTCGATCAGTTGATTAGCTACTTCGAGAATATTGGCAACAGAACGATAGTTCTCTTCCAGTTTGATCATTGTGCCTGTATGAGCATCGGGTAAGCGATCACCAAAAGCTTCTTGAAACTCCATCAATATCGTAAAGTCTGCCGAGCGGAAACTATAAATTGATTGATCAGCATCCCCGACTACAAAAATAGAACGCTCTTCCCAGTTTGGCTTAGAATTATTAGTGGCTAGCAAACGAATCAAGTCATATTGAGTGCGATTGGTATCTTGATATTCATCAACGAGAATATGTTTAAAGCGATCATGCCATTTACTTAGAATTTCAGGGTTTTGCTGAAATAAACGCACTGGCAAAAAGATTAAATCATCAAAATCGAGGGCATTATTGGTGGCGAGCTGATTTTGATAGAGGTTATAAACTTGTGCGATCGTTCGTTTGCGATAGGAAGAATCATCGCTCTGTTTTTCGTATTCCTCTGGAGTCCAGCCTTTGTTTTTGGCATTGCCGATCGCAAAGCGCACGGACTTTGGCTCAAACTTCTTTTCATCTAAATTTAGTTGATTAATGACAATATCTTTGACTAAGGATTGTGCATCAGAGTCATCGAAAATCGAGAAATTTTTTGCCCAGCTTCTACCATTTTGATCTTTATACTTATCAATATCAAGGCGTAAAATTCGACAGCACATACTATGGAAAGTCCCCATCCATAGCCCATCTTGAGCAAAGCTATTGATATATTGCTTATAAACTTTTTTACGGAGCTTATCCTGTTCCCAATCACTAATTTCACTTAAAGCCTTACCTAATTCTCTTTGGGCGACTTCTTGGGTTAACAAAGATTGAATTCGCTCATTCATTTCCTTGCCAGCTTTATTTGTAAAGGTAACTGCAAGGATTTGCTCAGGGGCGACACCATGATTGAGCATTAGGTTGGCGATGCGGTAAGTTAATGTCCTTGTTTTCCCTGAGCCTGCGCCTGCGACTACGAGCATTGGACCATGCAGATGGCTTGCGGCTTTTTGTTGAGCGGGGTTGAGATGATGCAAAAAATTGGAACTCATGGGCGCAGGAGGGAGAAACTTAGGTAGACTCTAATACAGTATGCCAAAAATGTTTACTTGTGATCTTTTGAGATGCTTGGCGCTAAGCTCTAAGCATCTCAAAAGAGCCGTCAATTTCTAAACTTAATGATTAGCCAGTGGATATTTACTGCACACGCCCCCATTGTACAAAGCCGTTAAATTCTTTCGCTGACCTTGATAGTGGCAATACACTTAAAACGATCACGCAAAAATTCTGTACGGCTTGCGGAATGCCCTTACTGCTTGGTGGACGCTATATCGTCGAACGTCCGATCGCTCAAGGTGGTTTTGGTGCAACGTTTTTGGCACGGGATCGCTATACCCCAGCGATGAAACGTTGCGTGGTGAAGTTATTGCAACCTGTAGGGTTGACTAGTTCGCAGATGGTGATCGCCAAGCAAATGTTTGAGCGGGAAGCCACGGTTTTAGAAGATTTGGGGACGCATCCACAAATCCCTGATTTACTTGCCTATTTTGAGGTGCAGTCAGGACAGGATGAATTTTTTTATTTAGTGCAGGAATTTGTCGATGGCTTTACCCTAGAGCAAATTGTCGAGCAGCATGGGGCGATCGCGGAGGCGGATGTCTTAGAAATTATGCAAAGCCTGTTACCTGTCTTGACATTTATTCACGACAAAGGCTCGATCCATCGCGATATCAAACCTGCGAATATCATGGTACGCAAGTCTGATCAAACTTACTTTTTGCTGGATTTTGGTGCAGTCAAGCAAGTTGCAGGTGCAGTCCAAGGACAAAAGTCCACAGGTATCTTTACCCCCGGCTATGGCGCACCTGAGCAAATGCGCGGCGATACGGTGTTTCCTGCGACGGATCTCTATGCCTTTGCCGTGACTTGTCTCTTTTTGCTATCGGGTAAGGAGCCAGAGGAATTATTTGATGTGAGCCACAACAAATGGCAATGGGATCAGTTTGTGAAGCTCAGTCCTAGCCTGAATAGTGTTTTACTTAAAATGTTAGAGACGGCTCCTAGCGATCGCTTCAACTCGGCGGCAAGTGTAAGCCAAGCCCTCAGTTCTAAAATAGCGGTGATAGCACCAACACCAGCAAAGCCCACTCACCAAACGAGTATCCAAGTTCCTGTGCCGATCGCTTCGCCCAATGCGATTAATGCGCCATCCGTCCCCAAAGTTCCGTCCAAATCTCCAAAATCGCAAAGAACACCTTGGTTGCTATCTACGCCGATTCCCAAACAGTTCATTGCTGCTTTTTTGTTGGGTGTGGAAGCGATGTTGCTATGGCAAGTAAGTACAACCGTTGGCATTACGGCGATCGGCTCTCCTGCAAATTTAGTTGTTTTTGCTGCATTCTTGCTGGGTGTTGTTCTACTGAGGATTAGTTCTGTTCTGGATAATAAAGATCTATTTGTATTCGTAAACTTAATCAGTTTCGCCGCAGTTTGGGTAGGACAAGTCTTTGCAAAAACTATTTTTCAGAACTTGCCACAATGGATAGATATTATTCAATATTGTGGAGTTGCTGGCTTTAGTGCGATCGCTCTGATGGCAGCCTTTCGCCTCATCTTCCAATTACTCTACTCGTTGCTGTGAGCCGCCTATAATCGATCTCACCAATGAGCAGTTTAGGGCTTTGAGAAAATCTAGACATGCTATAGTATCGAGAATGTTGAAAAAATTGGGGATGAAAATAATGTTGACAAAATTGAAAACTAAAAAAGGCTCTGTAAGGATTTTCGGTCTATTTGTTTTGAGTACTCTTGCTGCTACAGCTTGTAGTTTTAACGTGTCTACAGCGACGCTAGAGAATATCAAAATGTGTGTTGAAAAGCCAGAAAATCAGACATGCGCCAGTGATACCGTGCAATTTGACACAGCTACACCCAAAATATTTGCCACCGCCGATCTGAAATTTGCACCTGAAGGAACAAAGGTGAAAATTGATTGGAAATATTTAGGAGGGGATACGGCTAAAACAACTGATATCGCTAGTATAGATTTGGTAACAGAATCTGATACGAATTTTGTTTCTTCCAATCTAAATGCTCCTTCAAATGGATTTCCTGAGGGTAATTACGAGGTTGTGATTTCCCTAGGTACAGACAATTCAAAGCCAATCAGCAAAAAATTTTCCATCTCCAAGTCTCAGTAATTGACTGGGAGCAATCTGGCTTGCTGTAAATCCCAAAAGATGTATGTGGCGCATCTCAGTGATAACTTGAAGGTTACACAAGCGAAGATGCAGGAATATCAAGATAATGGCGCAAGGCTTGGCTGGTTGATTAATCGCAAAGATCGAGAAGTGGAAGTTTATCGCATTGAGAAGCCTAAAGAAGTTTTACAAAATCCGAGTTCTCTTTCTGGGGAAGATGTTTTACCTGAGTTTGTTTTGAGTCTTGCTGAAATTTGGTAATAACCCAATAGCCAGTGGCGCACGCGCCACTGGCTATTGGGTTAGGCTGCATGGGTACTTATCAAATGTGAGAAAATAATGCATAATTGCTAGAAATATGCAGTCTAGAGGTAGGTCAATGCCAGAGCTAAATTGGGGTGATCAGGAACTGTGGATCGTGACCGCTAGTGATCCCATCGTCGAAGAACAACAAACAGGACAAAAAGCTGTTGTAAACCGAGATTTTAATCCCTATAGCCCTTCAAAAGCTACGGTGTCGGTTAAACAACTGAAAGAAAGTCGCGTAAAGGCAGAAAAATTGGCGGGAGAGATGTCTCAGTTTGTGCAGGTAGTAAGCAAGATACTTGCAACGGTGGAGCAAGAGGTAGAGCCACAGGCGGGATTGCAATTAGATGAAATTACCCTGTCAGTAGAAATTAGCGGCGAGGGCGAAATTAAGCTGCTGGGTACAGGGGGTAAGTTGGGTGGCAAAGGGGCGATCGAGTTAAAATTTAAGAGGATTGAGCCATCTAAATAATGGGTAAAAAGAATCATGAAAAATCAATTGCCCCAATGACGATCGCTAATCTGACTCTTAATACTTTGATTGCTGAGTTAGGAGTTTAATGCCAGAGGGTGATCATGCTGGTGCATCAGCTTCAATTACCAAATATTAGCGATCGCCAAAAGGTTGATGTATTGGCTGAGTTAAATGCTTCTATAATTCATTTGCAGTCTCATTGTGACGACGATTTACAGGATCTGATTGCGGATGAGTTGGAAAGTATTATTCCTTGAATCACATTTTTAGAAAGAGTTTGTAGTCAGCTATGGCGAGAAATTGTGCGGTAATTGTCGGAATCAATGACTATGATGAGATTTCACCTCTGAAGTATGCCAAAAGCGATGCTGAGAGGATGCGTAATTTTTTCATGCAAGATTTAGGCGTTAGTCATGACGATCTGTACTTTTTTACCGATGACTCGCCGCGCAATGCTCAGGGGCGCAAGACTCAGCCGACCTATGGGACGCTCAAGTCTTTTTTAGGCGATCGCTTTGCCGACCCTTTTCTATCGGCAGGGGATACGCTGTGGTTTTACTTTAGTGGTCATGGGATGCCCTGTGAGGGGCGCGATTATCTTTTGCCTAGTGATGGTAATCCGCGTTCTATTCCCGATCTGGCGATTCCGATTGGTTTTGTGACGGAACGCTTGCGGCGGAGTGGGGCGGATAATGTGGTGATGTTGATTGATGCTTGTCGCAGTGATGGCGCAAAGAATGCGGGTATGGGCATCGGTGAGGAGAAGCAGCAGGGGGTAATTACGTTCTTTTCTTGCAGTCCATCACAGGTTTCCTATGAGATTGATGAGATTGGGCAAGGGGCGTTTACGAATGTGTTGTTGGAGGCGTTGCGGATTCAGGGTGAGGGAAATTGTGCGACGGTGGAGAGGTTTGCTAATTATTTGAAGGATCGTGTGCCGCAAGTGACGCAAAAATACAAGCAGTATAGGCAAGTTCCTTATGTGAAAATCGAACCTGAAACCAAGTTGCATTATCTTCTGTTGCCGAAGTTTGCCAATCTCACCGATATTGCGACATTGCGAGAAGATGCGCTCCATGCCGAAATTGAAGAGGATTTTAATTTGGCTTTTCAGTTATGGATGCGGGTAAATGTGGCTTCTGGTGGAACGGATATGAAGGCGATTAATGCTTTGATACGGGTGGGTAATAAGCGATCTTCTTCAAGTCCTCAGCTAAGGGAAGCAGTTAGTTCTAGTGGTAGTAAAACTCCTTCATCTCCGCAAGTTTCACCTCCTGCTGTGCCTAAAGAGTTTCAGAGAGAAGTTATTGGCAGAAAAACTCCGCCAGTGTCACCAGTGCCAGAGGTCAAGAAAAATTCTGTGGAATTGGTGAGTGCGAAGGGAATCGACTATCGCGAGTTAGAGAAATTGCTGAAGGCAAAGGAATGGCGCAAAGCGGATGAACTGACAGCTAAATTGATGTGTCAGGTTGCTAATCGCGAAAAAGAGGGTTGGCTAGATACGGAGCATATTGAGGCTTTTCCTTGCGAAGACTTGCGAACGATTGATCAGTTATGGGTGCATTACAGCAGTAGCAAATTTGGTTTTAGTATTCAGAAAAAACTCTGGCTAGAGTGCGGCGGCGAGATTGGGAAATATGATTATGAGGTGTGGAAAAAATTTGCGGCAAAAGTTGGTTGGTATCATCCTCAAAAAAATGACTGGAGGACGTATACTGAATTTATGAATGATACTAAAAATGCCCAAAACTCTCTCCCAGCAAGCCTCCCGAGACTATTTTCGTTCGGTGGTGATGGTGGATTTTCGAGATTATTTTTGATTGTCAGGTATGGAGGTATTTTCTCTTCTCTCGCGCAGAGACTTGTGAAGTGTAAACCATAAAGCTTTCACACCTCTATAAAGATTTGTAAATCGACAATTTTCTACAGCATAATCAGCATCCTAGCATTTCGTTACCTGTCACCAGCCTCATCCCCATCACCATCGTCTTTTTCCGAAAATTTCTGGCAAGCCACCTTGGGATCATAACAATTTGCCATTACAAATTTTTCAGCAACTTTACGAATTTCCTCATCAGGTTTGTCCCACTCATCCCATAACGACCTCTGCCTTCGGCAACTCTTTCCTGTCTTGCCCTTAATCTTTAAATTTGCCAATAACTTCGTACCCCAATAATTTCGCTTCTCAGGTTTCGGCTTCGGCTTATATTTCTGGCAAAATTTGCGATACTTCGCTGCACAGATCTCCAACATCGCACCCAACATCAAAAACGCAGGATGCCATTGCGTCAAACCATCATCGGTTAAACGGTCATAGGTTCCATAATTGCTATAGTCATAAAAAAATCCCAATTGCATCCCCGCCGCCTTCGGATTCGCATGGATATATCGCAACGTATTCAAAGCCCGTTGCATATCCGTATTCGCAAACCCCGTACTGTGATATCGCTTCTCCCAGAAATGCCCCGTCCGATTCATCATCTGGTTAAAACACATTGCCGTAAACCAGTTCAACCAATGCATAATCTTAGGTAAATCCTCTGGTTGAGCAGGTTCTATCAAATAATGGATATGGTTGCTCATAATGCACAGGGCATAGAGTTTAAACCCAAATTTGTCTTTGCATTTTTGAATGGAAAAGAGCAACACCTCTCGACATTCATCCCGAATCAATCGAAATTCGCGATTATTACACCGCACCGTAACGTGATAGCAATAGCCAGTTTTGAATTCGCGTGGTTTTCGAGTCATGGTTTTATTTCCATGATTCCCGTAGGGGCAGAGCATTCCCGTCACAATCTATAAATTCTGCAATTATCTCAAATTGGGAATGCTCTGCCCTGAACCTCCAACATTCACCGACAATCCCCAAACCGCAGGGATAGGCGATCTATAAAAGCAAAAAGGGTAGAGCATTTGCGAATGAAAATTGCGGTGGAGAGTTGCGAGATAATGGCGCAAATGCTCTACCCCTACATTTATTATGTTTGCTAGAATTACCACCAAAATAAACTTTTTTCTTCCCCATGATCGATCGCCTCGAATTCCCACTTGCCAAAGCACAATATCTGCTTAGCTATAGCGGCGAACAAGGCAAAGGTGGCGATAAAAGCCGATTTTGGCAAAATGTGATGGGATATGACAACCCCGAAGCGATCCGTGACACAATTTTGCAAAAAATTGCACCATCAGACTTAATATTTCAACGTCAAGACGCTTATGGAGATAGATATACAGCAATTGTTTCGTTAATTGATCAGCGTGAGCAATCAAGGGAAATCCTTACTGCTTGGATTGTACTGAAAGGCGAAAACATTGCTAGATTTGTAACAGCAGTACCACAACGCAGCAGGAGGCAAAAATGAGTAAGTTTCAAATGTTTGATTCCGTTACCCTAAATCAAGACATTCAACTTCACGATGGAGGAATTGCCCCACAAGGAACTGATGGTGCGATCGTGGAAATATTTGAAGATGGCGAAGCCTACCTAGTCGAACTATTTGGCGGATGGTTAAAGTTAACGACTGAAGGCGAAATGATCGAAGCATTTGAAGACGATCCCGAAGCATTTCGTGAAACCCTAGATGTAGAAACAATCTATCCTCATCAAATAAATCTAGTAAATGCTCATCAACAAATTGACAAACAGAAAGTAAAGCAACAACTTTTAGAATTACTAGAACTACTTCCAGAAGAATCGATTCTGCAAATTAAAGACTTCACCGAATTTCTTTGCTATAAGCAAAAACAATCTACATCAGAAGTTCCCAAAAATGACAAGCTCTTAACTCTATGAAAATTTATTTTATCTTTTAGCTAGAATAACAACCATCATGAAAGCTACTAGCACGACAGGACAACCATGGGGGGATTGCCCCTACCTCAATAATTTAGATTTTTGTAGGGGCTGTGCCCCCGTGCCAGCCCTAGACTTAGATGATCGTAGAATTCTATCCACGTAACATCAGTTACCTAGTAGAAATATTGGGTGGATGGTTCAAAGTCAACCTAGGTTAGTGCTTTCAGCCATCCCCCGATCTTAATACAAGCGATCTAGAACGTAATTGGTTAAACCAATCAGAGATTGCTTAGGTGCAGAAGATGGCAACCACTCGATCGCAGTTAGCGCCGACTTGACATGACTCTTCGCAAGGTCACGCGATCGCGAAATACCTTCACTTTTATTCACTAGTTCTAGAGCCTTATCGAGATCATCCACTTCACTAAACTCTCTCTCGATTAAGCCGCGCAACTGTGGATATTCCTCTATCGCAAATAACACTGGCGCTGTCAAATTACCTTGCTTGAGGTCAGAGCCAGCAGGCTTACCCAAAGTCTCAGTGGAACTAGTGAAATCAAGAATGTCATCAACAACTTGAAAAGCAATGCCAAAATGCTTGCCAAAGTTAAATAATTGCTCAGCCTGTACCTGACTAACACCGCTCAACACCCCCGCCGCCTTAGCACTACCCGCCATCAGCGAAGCCGTCTTATAAAAACTTTTCTCTAGATAATCCTCTAAGGTCAAACCGCTATCAAATGCAGTCAAGCTCTGCCGAATTTCACCCTCAGCAAAATCAGTGATCACCTTTGACAAAAGCTTCACGACTTCCAGATGATCCAAATTGGCAAGATACCAAGATGCTTGAGCAAACAGAAAGTCTCCTGCTAATACCGCAATGCGATTACCAAAACTGCTATTCACAGTTGGCATACCGCGCCGTAGATCAGCCGAGTCAATCACATCGTCATGCACCAAACTTGCAGTGTGGATCATTTCCGTGATCTCCGCAAGGCGGCGATGGCGTGAGGTGATATCGCGATCGCTCATGGTCGCCCGTGAAGCCAATAAGACCAGAGCGGGGCGCATACTCTTGCCCTTAGCCTCAAACAAATGCTCAGCAGCAGCATACAAAATTGGATGTCTTGCCCCAACCAACTGCTTCAGATTATCCGTGAGCATACGCAAGTCATCTTTGACTGGTGCAAAAAGTTCGGTGACAGAAGTAGTTGGAAGGCTCATGCGAATAAACCAGTATTAAATATTAAATCAATTTTTACATATCTTCATATATTGTATGAGTAATGTTGTAAGAGTTAAAGCCCGACTTAGCTGGTTTTTGTGGTCATCATCATTCAAACGACTGCAAACGGCTGATACTCTGTACCTACTACTCCTTTAGCCAGAAATTTTTTGGCGATCGTTATAGAAGAACCGTTTTTTGGTGGCGCAGCTAAGCCGCACCACCAAAAAACGGTTCTCGATTTTAGGTACTGCTTCACCTTTACTCGTTATGTATCGCAATGATATATATTATTTAACAAATCGTAATCCAATCGTATAGATGGAACTTTGACTAATGATGCCTAGGCTGCTCTTGATCGATGATGATCCGATAATCTCTGAAATGGTGACGCTGAACCTCGAACATGCTGGCTATCAAGTCAGTCAAGCGAGTGATGGTATCAAAGGACAAGCACTTGCCATTCAGTTGATGCCTGACATGATCATCCTTGACTTGATGCTGCCTAGAGTAGATGGGTTTACTGTCTGTCAAAGATTGCGCCGTGATGAACGGACTAAAGAAATTCCTGTAATGATGCTTACCGCGATGGGGCAAACCCAAGATAAGGTTGAGGGATTTAATGCTGGTGCAGATGACTATCTGACTAAGCCCTTTGAGCTGGAAGAGATGCTAGCGCGAGTACGTGCTTTACTGCGCCGTACAAATCGGATTATTGACACTGCTAAGCATGGTGAAATTTTAATTTTTGGTTCATTGACGCTTGTCCCTGAGCGCTTTGAGGCGATTTGGTTTAATAAAACTGTCAAGTTAACTCATTTAGAGTTTGAACTATTACATTGTTTGTTACAGCGTCATGGTCAAACAGTATCACCTAGCGAAATTCTCAAAGAAGTCTGGGGCTATGAACCCGATGATGATATCGAGACTATCCGTGTGCATATTCGCCATCTACGCACCAAGTTAGAACCAGATCCTCGCCATCCTAAATATATCAAAACCGTATATGGTGCTGGCTATTGCTTAGAGCTTCCCAAAGATGAGGATAACCATCAAGACGAAGGGGCGATCGCTGAATAAACTAAAAAGACCTTGTTTTACAAGTTCTTTTTGGCAAGAAATTATACGCAATAAGACAAAGTAAGGGCAATTCATGAATTGCCCTTACTTTTAGATACAACGAGCATCAAAAGAAACTCCACAGAGTGGAGTTTCTTTTATTGATCTCTCAAGTCACGCTTGTAAAAATTACTGATGTAGCGATCGCCATACCAATAAAAAAGAGACCCGCGCAGCAAGTCTCTTTTTTATGTACAAAGTGCCTCTTGAAAAAATTGCTGCTGTAGCGATCGCCCCACCAACAAAAAGAAATCCCACGGAGTGGGATTTCTTTTTGTTGGTGGGGCGACGCTTGTAAAAATTGCTGCTGTAGCGATCGCACTAATTATCAAGAGAGACCTCACGGAGTGGGGTCTCTCTTTTAACTTTCAAGCGACGCTTGTAAAAATTACTGCTGTAGCGATCGCTATATGCCTGAAAATAATTTAGATAGCCTGACATAACGAGTAATGATCAACAAATGAAAATTTTATTTGCGGCGGCTGAAGTTGCACCTCTTGCCAAAGTTGGTGGCATGGGCGATGTGGTGGGTGCGCTCCCGCCGATTCTCAAGAAGATGGGACATGACGTGCGGATCATCATGCCTTACTACGGCGTAATCCCAGACAAGCTCAAGGAAAACCCTGAATGGAAATGGAAAGGCTATGCCATGTTTCAGGAGTTTGATATTTTTGAAACCGTATTACCAGGTACAGATGTCCCCTTGTACTTAATGGGGCATGGATCATTTATTCCTGCTCGCGTTTACGGTGGTGAAGATGAAGATTGGCGGTTTACCATGTTTGCCAATGCCGTCGCCGAATTTGCATGGAACTATTGGAAGCCTAATATTATTCACTGTCATGACTGGCATACAGGCATGATTCCTGTGTGGATGCACCAAGTTTCTGACATTGGCACAGTATTCACGATTCATAACCTAGCTTACCAAGGTCCTTGGAAATGGTTCCTCGATAAAATTACTTGGACTCCTTGGTATATGGATGCCCATAACACGATGGCAGCAGGTATCAAGTATGCCGATCGCGTAAATACAGTATCTCCAACTTATGCTCAACAAATCTGTACACCTATCTATGGGGAAGGGCTAGAGGGCTTGCTTTCCTTCTTGAAGCCTTGGGGAATTTTAAACGGTATCGATACGGAATTAGAAAACCCTGCTACCGATACCGCCTTGGTACAAAACTACTCTGTTGAAACCCTTGACGATCGCATGGCAAATAAGATTGCTTTGCAAAAAGAACTAGGTTTAACCGTAAACCCTGCAACTTTCTTAATCGGCATGGTCGGTCGTTTAGTGGAGCAGAAAGGTATTGATTTACTGCTGCAAACCCTTGAACGTTTCCTAGCATATACAGATGCTCAGTTTGTGGTTTTGGGAACAGGCGATCGCTATTACGAATCGCAACTATGGCAAATTGCCGCCCGTTACCCAGGTCGCATGTCAGCTCAAATTTTGTTTAACATAGCGCTTTCCCATCGTGTTTATGCTGGGTCGGATGCCTTTTTGATGCCAAGTCGTTTTGAACCATGTGGACTGAGTCAATTGATCGCAATGCGCTATGGTTGTGTGCCAATTGTCCGTCGTACTGGTGGACTGGTGGATACGGTGTCTTTTCATGATCCAATTGGTCAGACAGGTACAGGCTTTAGTTTTGATCGTTATGAGCCTTTGGATATGTACACCTGCATGGTACGTGCGTGGGAAAGCTATCGCTATACCGATGCATGGCGCTTGTTACAACAACGCGGTATGAACAATGACTTCAGTTGGCAAACATCCGCCGAGAAGTATGTGCAACTATATCGCTCGATTCCTGGTTTAGATAAAGCCTAGATAAATAGGGGGGCGCTTAGCGCCCCCCCTATTTATCTAGGCTTGCAAATCTCTCAAAGCCCTGTGAGAATTACATCTAATTAAATTTAATCGCTCTTTCAGGCTACCTAATCAATGCGTCAGTTTCCTACTATTCTTATTCCTCCAGAAGTGCAGCGCATTGCTCAGTCTAAGCCTGTTGCACCCAAGCTAAGTATGACCTTGCCAAGGTTACCTTCCAATCAACAGCCCACGCCGATTCAAATTCAAGAAGCGATCGCCTTGAGCTTTGGTTTGATTGTCCTAGTAGCAATAGTAACCGCCGTCGCCAAAGAGTTAGGAATAATGATGTTGATCGTGGGAACGGTCGCAATTGTCTTGAGAATTAGATATCAGTTTCTCACTTACAAAAAACGATATCAAAACCATCAAAATCATCTGCAAAACTATTTCGCAAAGCTAGAAGCTTATTCCCGCGAAGAGGTTAGTTATCAGCAACAATTAGCGATCGCCCATGCGCCTGAACGTATCCTTGAGTTTCGCCATCAGCAATTTCAGAAGTTCTTTGCTAAGATTCCAACCGTCGAAAATGCGATCGCCCTAACCAAAAGTAGTAATCCTACGGATCGTGATCAATCGGCTATTTATGGTTTTGGAAAGACCCTTCAACAGTATTTATCGGGAACTCTCTATCAAGGTGTCAAGATTTATATACCTAGCATTGATCATGATTGGGTTCCTGCTTTGACCTATATCGATCCTGCGTTGAATGTACATATTGCGATCGAGATTATTGCAGATTCAGAAAGTGCGGCAAATCTAATGCAAAAGGATCTTAGCGATCGCTTTTTAGTAGATTCAGGCTGGATCATGATCAAGTTCTCGCAAAAGCAAATCTTGCAAAACTCAGTCCAATGTTGCAAGGAATTTGCCAAATTACTCGATCGCTTAAGTCTTGATCCATCTGTCTTACCCAACTTTGAGTCTATTCCTGATTTAGTCCCTACCAGAAGCAATTGAGGGATTTGCTGAGCTGTGGGGGCAAAATCCTAAAATTGGATTTATAGTCAGAATTGCTACAGCGATCGCGGGTTAATAGGGTTTATTGTTGGCAAATGCTAAGATCAGCGACTATACGAATTCACGAAAGTGTTGCCACACTTGTGTGAATCAAAAAACAAATCCAGTAAGGGTTCTTAAATTAAGAAATAGCGTAGCCATTCTTAATTTGGTATTACAAGCTGATAAATCTTCGTTTTGTAGGTTTTATGTGAGGGTCTTGCCCGTGAATGCTGCTGAACAAGCTAGAAATGTCGAAGTAGCGACCAAAATCGCCACGATTGTCAATTTGTTTAAAGCTATTTACCCTGCTGCACGCTCTGATTTGAAACCTTGGCTAAATAATTCCGATACACGCAGATTACTCGATCCAGACTCGATTGATGTCGGCTTTCATTTCCCAGGGGTAAGCTGGCGGCTCAAGGTTCGCAGCATTCTCTTCCAAATTCGACTATATGAAGATCCTGTGGATGGAGATTTGCGAGCGATCGGGATCGAAGCAAGTGGACATGACTATAAAGGCGAATGCTGGCGCTTCTCGACAGTAGATAACTGGCAGTTTTTTGGCGATAAGATGCCAATGGAAGATGGAATTGAAAACCTACGCGAGTTTAGTCGCCAAACTCTAGAAGTATTTAATCGTAAATAATGTGAGTGTATATAGCGTTTATCAGTCTAGTGAAGTACGGGTTTGTTTCCCCGCCTTCGGCGGGGAAACAAACCTATGTACCTCGTTTGCTTGAAAAGCGCTATATAGGCTTTTCAAAGTTGCTGGGGGTAGCTGACGACGTTTCTCTTCGGAGGTAGATATAGCTAAACCCAAGTAGTGAGAGGCGGCGCGAAGCGCCGCCTCTCACTACTTGGGTTTTGATTTGTGGCTATAGCTTTTTATGATTCGACTAATTGACGGGCAATGTACCAAGTGAGAATCCCCGTTGCGATCGCGATCGCACTTAGCGCAAAAATTACCTTCTGCAATCCAAAATAGGACTCAGCGATACCTGCTACTGATAAAGGCAAACTGAGGGCAATATTTACGGCATTATTCTGTAAGCCAAAGACTTTGCCACGTACATCTTCAGGGGTTTCTTCTTGGATCACCGTCTGCATCGGAATTACACATAAACCCGCAAAAATGCCAGTACCCGCGATCGCAATTAGTCCCAAACCAAAGCGATCGCTAAAAACCGCCAACATCCCTAAAAATACTGACATCCCAAGAGAGCCAATTAAAGAAAGCATTTGACGGCTACAGCGATCGCCCAGTTTTGCGACAATTCCTGCACCTATCGCCATCCCCAAACTTGCTACAGCTAATAAAAATCCAAACTGTTCTGATTTAATTTCAGGCATTACCTCGGCTAAACGCACAGCTAATACTGTCAAAGCGGCAATGATCGAAAAAGTGCAAATTAATTGGATCAGAGCTGATAGTGAAGTCTTCTTATGATTGAGATATTGCAAGCCTTCTTTGATGTCATTCCAAAGGTGAAAACTATCACGGTGTAAGTCTTCTTTGGTTTCACCTGTTTTCAATAAAATTAAAATAATCCCTGCGAGTAAATAACTGCCACCCACAAGGATTTCTTGACCGACATTGTGCCAGAGATGATCGGATAGGGCTAAGAGTGGTTCACCAAGGGCAAATCCTAAAATCAACGCCGCCATAATCGTGGTTGTGTAGAGAGAATTGGCTGCTAGTAATTTGGGCTTCTCCACGACAAGGGCGATCGCTGACTGTTCGGCGGGAGTAAAAAACTGCGTAAAGGTTGAGACAAGAAAAGTAATGCACAATAAACCCCAAAAGCCTGTTGGTGCGCCCCAAGGCAACACACTATTTTTAGTAACCCAGAGTAAGAGGGGAATGCTGAGAACTAAGACTCCTCGCAGAATATTGGAACTAACTAAAACTGTTTTTTTATTCCAGCGATCGATATATACCCCAGCGATCGATCCAAATAAAATCGCAGGAATGGTAAATGACACCATGACTGCGGAGACCCAACCACTAATTGTTTCGCCCTCTTGCTGAAATTGGGTAGAAACGATCGCAATCACGAGTACTAAAAAAATCTTATCGGCAATCTGCGAAAAGACCTGTCCGCTCCACAGCGATAAAAAATTAGGATTGCGAAGCACAGATTTAGAATCGGTAGGTAAATCTGGTGTTTCTAGGGTTTCGCCATTTAAGATTTCGCCATTGCCATTATTAATGTGAAGATCTGCGTGATGATGATCGGGTGGTTCTGGCAGATTGGGTGTAGGTGGATCGAATAAATGGGTCATATATTAAAAAAACAGGTGTCAATCAGAGCCGAAGACTGGATTGGTCTATCAAAATGATACTGTGCATAGGCTCGTAACAATCTTTCAACTGCAAGCCAATCTGTTGTATGCGTTTCTAAAATATTATCTGCTAAATCAGTCTGTGCAAGTTCTTGCATAGCAAGAAGTTCAGATGCATTGAGGTAGTGACTAATGCGATTATACATAGCATCACTAATGCTTAGCTCAGGGCGATCGCCGTTCGGATTACCGTCATTCGCAAGATCGGTTATTTCGAGATTGATGACTCCGCCGCCAACTATGCTAAATCCTGCTTTCCATTTTGGCTGGTGGCGATTGGCAACCACTGGGCTTTGGCTAATGCAGCAACTATGCACTTGTGGCGCAAATCCTGCGATCGCCAATAGGTGATAGATCCCATGATTCAAATGAGCCAAAACATTTTGATTTTCAGCTTCCTGAATACGATTTAGATGCTCGATTAGTACTAAAAAAAGTTCTTCCTGTGGTTGAGCGGATAATGCTTGCATGAGGGCAAGTTCTGACAAATATTGAGCTGCCGTGAGCTTAGCTAGAGTTTTACCTAAACCGACAAAAGACTGTAACACTTCCGCATTTTTAATCCGATCCATATTGCGTCCTGCGGAAATCTGCAAATCATTAACCACAAATAAGCCCGATCGCCCTGCCATTGGTGAGCGATGTTTTCTCGCTCCTGCGGCTACGGCTCTGATCAATCCATGCTCCTTGGTGAGGATCGTCAGCAGGCGATCGTTTTCACCTAAGGGCATACCCTTAAGATTGATTCCTGTGGCGCGATATTCTTTAGGCAATTTAAGACTCTTGGATAGGTAAATGGACTAAAATAGCGATCGTCAATTGTTTTTTAGCAAATAAGCTACTTTAAACCTTTCTATTGCCACAATGAATCCTGCCAATCGCGATTTGAGTTCGGTTTTAAGCCGAATTACTAATAAGTTACAACAAGATCAAGTTGTTAGTGACACCCTACAAAAGCTTAGGGAACAGCTTAATGTTGATCGCGTGGTTTTGTATTACTTCTACACGCAATGGAAGGGACAAGTAACCTTTGAGGCAATCAGCGATCATAGATACTCGATCATTGGTTCAACGGGGGCTGATGATTGTTTCAATTTAGAATATGCAGCGCTTTATTTGGCGGGACGTATCCATGCTATTGATGATATTGAGCAGGCTCCTATCAGTGATTGTCATCGAGATTTTTTGCGGGAGATGCAAGTGCGATCGAATTTAGTTGCACCTGTATTAACTAATGAAAAATTATGGGGGTTAGTAGTTGCTCATCATTGTCAGGATTGTAAGATCTGGCAAAACTCAGATATTGACTCAATCTGCCAACATTCTAATTATTTGGCTTCTGCTTCTTCAATTAATGCTTCACAAGCTAACTAAACCCCTCACCCCTAGCCCCTCTCCCGCAGGAGAGGGGAACAAGAAAATAATAAATAGTTTTTTCTCCCCTTCTCCTGCGGGAGAAGGGGTTGGGGGATGAGGGCAGCTTTTCTTTCGGCGTAAGCCGTGCTAAAAAATCTAGTTCTTTACTTTACTGCGAAGCCCTTATTTTTTTCTAGAACGAATCGATAGGCTTGAAATCCTGTAAAGTTTGCTCTCTTCTCCGAATTAGGAAGCGCACTGGCTACATGCTCAAAGGGAGATAGATGAGCTGGCTTAGAAGTTAAAAGGCGATCGTGCAGTTTCACATCATCGGTGAGGCTCCGCACCCCATCGTGATTGAGGTAACTAACCCTCGCACAGCGTCCTACCGCTACTTTGACCAATTCATTAATATCGCTAATTTCATCAATATCTTCTTGTTTAATTAATGGTAAGTGCCATTCACCTGCGCCTAGTTGTTGGGGTTGACTAGCATCATAGGCAGCTTTCATCTTATGAGCTAAGGATTGAATTTCAGGCTGTGCATCAGGATGACAGCGCTGTTCAAAAAAGTTTTGATATTCGGTTCCTGAACAAATTACCGTAATTGTGGAAAAGGGTTCCAAAAGTCGGTTGACTACTTGTTTGTGAATACCAATATGCACTAGTTGCTTAGCGTGATGGATAGCGTCATTTTTAGCTGATTTCCATACCTCCGCCGCCGCTTGCATCTCATCTTCTGTAACTTCGGTTTGCGCCGACATTCCCTTTTGGTTTTTCCCCCAATGTAATGGATAGACTTCTTGGCTCTCGACAAGTTTGATCATTTTCTCAACGGGAATAGCGCGACTGCTGCTGCTATTTTTGCTGAGCATTCGATGGGTCATGAATTCTGAGTGAATCATGCGATGGTAAGTTAACACAAAAGTCGTTAGGCGATCGCCTGTTAAGTTAACGCTATCAGCGATGATGGCGGCTTGGGGTTGAAACATGATGCTTGATTCTTAATTCGTATAGTACCAATCCACAAAAGTGTCGTTACACTTTTGTGGATTAAAAACCAAACCCCGTAAGGGTTTTAGAGGCATAAAATGGCTATACCATTTTATGCCTCGGTATAAGATTGTAGTCTAGTATTCTCCAGTCTGCATCAAGCCCCAAAAGATAAGTGGCAGCGCAAAGCGCCGCCACTTATCTTTTGTCCCAAGCAAAACTTACATTGCTATAGCAGTCCTATATCATTTGTGTTCTTTTGTTTGTGGAAGGACACCCCGTCGGGGTGTCCTTCCACAAACCATTTAGGATTGCTATATTTGCTCAAGTTTTTGGCGAAATATTCTTTGTTACATTTTGTATCGTAATTAATCAATTCTATCATCTCATTCAATAAATCAATCACGCCACTGTCACAGTAAGCTTCCAAGGATAAATACAAAGTTTAGTCAGTAGCTTCATTTCATATTTAAAGACAATTTAATTGAAACATAAAGATTACAAAGTCTTTAATTTTATTTATCTCTTAACACAAGTTATTTGTATCACTACAAATAATATTTAATTTCTGAAAGTATATTGAAAACTTATACCTTTGGGCGGACGAATAAAATTTGCTAATAGTGCATACTAAGCCTGTTAGGAAATAAAGCATAAATTAAATTTGTTTTTATGCTAACCAAATAATTCATTAATACAAACAAGGTCATTAATTATGAGTTTACAAGAAAGAGCTAAGGCTGCTGCCAAAAATATTGAAGGCAAGGTTGAAGAAGCTGTTGGTAATATCACTGGCGATCCTGAAAGACAGGCTTCAGGGCAAGCAAAGCAAGTTGAAGCTGAAGTTAGAAATGTATCTGAAGATGTCAAAGACAAAGCTAAAGATGTTGCCAATATTGTCCAAGAAAAGGCTAAAGATGTTGCTGATGCTGTAAAGGCTAAGGCTAGAGATGCTAAGAATGCTATTGACTAAAATTTAATTATCTAAATAAATAGTCTTAAAGAATTTGATGGTTTAATCCAAATAAACTATCAAAAAACTAAATTTAACTTTCAATATCTAGAAATAAATTTAGCCTTTACAAGCTTTTTTTAGCTAATAAAATTTTAGCCTTCCAATTTTTTAAAGGTTAATCAGAGAATGAAAATGATTTCACGATTTTATCGAGCATTAATGACTATTGGTTTAGTTTCTTTCTTCTCATTCGCCTTAGTTTTAGGACTTGCGGTTGAGAATAGTTCCGCAGCACAGTCATTCAATCAGATAGTTGATTCTTCCCATGCACCGATCGCCATAATGGAAAGAGTTAAATCAACAGCCAAAGATCTTGAAGGTAAAACTCAAGAAGCGATCGGTAATGTCACAGGTGATGCCGAAAATCAAATTATTGGTAAAGCAAAGCAAGCTGAAGCGGCTTCTCGGAAAGTGACTGAAAATATCAAGGAAGGTGTGAGGTTGCCAGAACGAGTGAAAGCAAATGTCGAAAATCTGGAAGGAAAAACCCAAGAAGCCTTTGGTAATTTGACAGGCGATCGCCAAGATCAGATTGTTGGCAAAGCCAAGCAAGTAGAGTCAAAGACTCGCAATTTGATGGAAGATGCGAAAGACAAAGTTAAAGGAATGTTGAAATAAGTTTTTTGTTGAGAAATCTGTAGGATGGAATGATATGAATTTTATTTGGTTTATTTTGATCGGCTTAGCTGCTGGTTGGCTTGCAGGGCAACTGGTAAAAGGGACTAGCTTTGGCTTAATTGGAGACATCATTGTTGGTGTCATCGGTGCATTGCTTGGTGGATTCCTATTTAGCACTTTTGGTCTATCTACGGGTGGCGGACTGCTCGGCAGTTTAATCGTTGCCACAATTGGCGCTGTTGTCCTTCTGTTTGGGCTTCGCCTGATCAAGTCAGCATAATCTTCTGCAATCTAATCGAGAACTAATTTTTGTGACGCAAGCCATAAAAATTAGTTCTATTCCGCAATGTCTAACCAATTATTAAGAGTTCTATTAAAATCATGTCTGACGAAAGAGATCAAGAAATTACTAGAAAAGTTACATCTCGTTCCAATACTCCTGCGAATGGGTACAGTGTTTCTGAAGAACGTACAACCAAAGTTAGCAATGATGGAAGTTCCAGTGCTGTAATTGTTGTTGTTTTACTTTTCTTAGCTATAGGTGGAGGCGCGATCGCCTATTTCCTTAACAATCGCCCTGCGCCAACGCCAGTCTTAATACCAAGTGCTGTTGATACTGTAAAAGAAAACAAATCCACAATTATCGAACGGAACAACACCACTATCAGAGAGGTAAGTCCTGCATCACCTCAACCAACCCCCACAGTTGAGATTAATATTCCTGCGGCAACTGTCCAGCCTCAACCTGTAGCACCAGCTCCAGCCGTAACAGTGACCGCGACTCCTACCCCAGTTGCGACTCCAAAGGCTGCAACTCCTACCCCAACGACTGCTCCCAATAATTAGTTGACAAAATAAATAGTGATGCGCGGCTTTGCCGCGCATCACTATTTATTGCAACAAGAAAGAAGCCGCGCAATGCGCGGCTTCTTTTTTTATTGGGGATTTGTTTGACTGGGAATCATCACGATCGCCCAATAGGGGACTTCATCAGCAACGACTGAGGCGATCGCTTTAATTGTTTGATTGGGCATCGTGGCGCGTTCAATATATAAAGCCCGAGAAAATAATCCTAATTCTTCTAAAACAGCTTTTACTTTTGCGAAATGTCTACCTAATTTGATAATAATCGCTGCATCGGCAACGGCTAGGCGATCGCGTAGAATATCTGCTTCTAAAGTGGCGGGCATAATACTTAATACATCATTACGGAAAGTCAGGGGCGCACCCAGCATCGCCGCACTGGCAAAAGTGGAAGATATTCCCGGAACTACTTCTGTATGAAATCTAGTCGCAAGGCGATTAAATATATACATAAATGAGCCGTAAAGCATGGGATCACCTTCACAAAGTACCGCCACATCACGACCTGCTTCTAAATGTTCCGCAATTTTTTCTGCCCCAATGTCGTAATAGGGTTGGGAAGATCGTTCCACACTAAAGGGAAGTGGCATTGGTACTTCTATTTGCTCAGGACGAATAAAATCAGCGACGATCGCCCTTGCTAAAACTTTGCCACTTTCCATTGTGGGATAGGCAATCACAGGAACGGAAGTCAAAATACGATGAGCCTTAATGGTTAATAACTCTGGATCACCAGGACCAATTCCTAAACCATAAAGACTTCCTTTTTTGACAATTACTTCTTCAACTGTGTTCATAGCTCATTCTCCATCGCTAATGCATTCAAGGCTGCGGCTGCCATTGCGCTCCCTCCGCGCCGACCATGAATAGTCAAAAAGGGAACACCACGGCTATTTTCAGCCAAAGCCGCCTTTGATTCGATCGCACCGACAAAACCAACAGGGAAT
This sequence comes from Phormidium tenue FACHB-1050, assembly GCF_014696925.1. Lineage (GTDB taxonomy): Bacteria > Cyanobacteriota > Cyanobacteriia > Pseudanabaenales > Pseudanabaenaceae > Pseudanabaena. Next base: position 123,421 of record NZ_JACJQY010000010.1, read on the forward strand.
CCTAGTATAACGGCTGGTTTGGGCAAACCTTGATCAAGTAGCTCTAAGAGACGAAATAGGGCTGTGGGTGCATTACCGATCGCAATGATCGATCCCTCAATATGCGATCGCCATAGTTCGATGGCGGCGGCTGATCGCGTATTGCCAATTTGTTGAGCCAGTTCTGCTACTTCAGGCTCATTCAAAGTACAAATCACAGGATTATTGGCTGGCAAACGCTTGCGGGTAACTCCATTGGCAACCATTTGCGCGTCACAGAGGATCTTTGCGCCATTTTTCAAGGCTGCCCTGCCAATTTTCACCACATCTTCAGAATAAGCAAGATCGCTGACAATATCCGTCATGCCACAGGCATGAATTAAGCGCACTGCGACTACTTCTAAGTCTGGTGGCAAGATCGATAAGTTTGCCTCGGCGCGAATGGTGGCAAAGGATTTTTGATAAATGGCGTTGCCATCACGGATATAGTCAAGCATGAAATTGATTAAGGGGATCTTAATGATAAACCGTAGCGCGGCTTTGCCGCGCTACGGTTTATATTGTGCCGCCCGCTAGGTGGGCGGTACAACAATTTAATAAGTAATTTGCAAAGTGACCGCAGCTTCGACTTTCTGCTCACCTCCTAAAATGGGGACAGAGCTAGCCGCCGCATCCTTAGCAAATGTAGCCCGTGGCTGTGAAACTGGATAGGCGATCGCCGAATCACTAATGTTAATCGTCTTAATGGTTTTTGGGGTAAAACCTAAGGCACTTAACACCGTATTTGACTGAGTTTGAGCATCTTTAATCGCATCTTGAAGCGCGAGTTGCTTGGCAGCATTTAATTCAACATCACTGGCAATAAAGCTAATCTGCTCAATTTGATTTGCCCCTGAATTCACCGCAGCATCAAGGACTGCACCCGCTTGATCGAGAGCCACCAAGAAACTGACACTAGTTTGTCCCGTGAAACCATCTTGGCGTTGGCGATTATTTTCATAGACATACTTGGGACTGAGTTGAACGCTGGTAGTCTGCAACTTCTCGACATTTAACTGTTGTAAGCGCGAAACGATGCTATTAGCTTGACGAGCAACTTCTTCTTGAACAGCGATCGCGGTTTTTCCTTCCACATTTACTCCTAACTGAATACGAGCCTTAGTGGTTTTGACGGAGCGCTCACCGCGTCCTGTAACCGTGATAACCCGCTCATTTTTGACTTCAGAATATTTTGCGGAAGTTTCTTGCGCTTTGGCGGCAGGGGCGATCGCCGCCACCGAGGGAATACAAAAAGCAAGACTGAGAACGAATGTAGTTAAGTGACGCATATGATTAAATCCTTACGAACCTTTATTTCATGATATTTTTATTTCTTCTGTTTTGAAGATATCACCTGAATTAAATAGGATTCAGCACGGTTTCATTTTCAGCAACGACAATATGCTAGGTTCCCAATCTAAGGAGTAGTACGCGGCGAAGCCGCGTACTACTAAATCTTGATATCGCGGCGGGTAATCCGCCCATTGGGAGCGTCAATATAGCGCGGCAACGTACTTTGATCGACAACTTTCAGCGTATCCATATCGTAAGTTGTGTAAATCGTTTCGGAAGTTTCCAACTTAATATCGATTACAGTCACAGTGCGATTTGGGGCTAGATCGCCACTTAGTAAGCGCCGAGGTCCGTCGCCCAATACTCCCGTGTGTAGCAGTTCCAACTTGCCCTTGTGAGCAGGATAGTAAGCGTGATGATGTCCACTGATGTAGGTATGCACATTATATTTTTCTAACAAGGATCTTAGGCGATCGGCTTCATTCAAATAATTTCCACCTGTTTCTCTGCCCCTAGCAACGGCATAAAGTGGTAAATGCCCGATCGCCATCCTTAGTTTTGCCTTCTGGGCAACTTCACTAGCCAGACTTTTTTCGACCCATTGCAATTGTTCTGTGGGAATCGTGGCGGTGGAAGCATCCCAAACTAAACAAAAAATATCATCCTGCTGGAAAGTGTAGTAAAAGGGAAATTCTGCGCGATCAACAAAGTTTAAATTTGGATTATGTTTAGGATCGTTCCAATATTTCTTGGCAGCATTGCGATCGCGTTCAAAGGAGAACTTGCCATTGTAAACAGAACCAGATCCATCATGATTGCCAATTGTAAAACCAAATGGCAGTTTCGCCTTGCGAATAGGTGCACCAATATACTTCTCAAAGCCTTGCCACATCGCTGCAATTTCACCATCGTTCAGATCATTGCTTTGTCCAGCCACCATATCTCCACCACATAAAACTAGGTCAGGTTCCCAATCTGGTAGAAAGGCGATCGCCTGTTTAACCTGATCAATATAATCCGTGGAACCATAGGCACTATTGAGGTCACTAATCACCACAATTCGCATGTCACCTCGCGTAGGTGCATATAAACCTTTAGGAGCAGGATTAGACGATCGCTTGACAGCTACTGTAGATTTGGCTGGTTTGGGATTATTGGTTATGGGGGCTTGGGGATCTGGAGGGGAGTTCGCTTCAGGCTGACGGCTCAAGATTCCTGAAAAAGCAGCACCGCCTAAGCCGCCACCAATTGCCAATCCGCCTAATATCAATAACTGCCGCCGTTTGATTGCCATAGGAAAAATTATCTAATCGATCTGATTGCTGCAATATTTTATAGCGTTTATCGCGATCGCCTAATTGTCGTTTATCGAGATAGCCACGCGATCGCTTCTTTAATCCAAGCTTCGATATCTTGAGTTTTGGCAAGAATCGGTAAACTAGCGATCGCATTGAGGGCATTGCTAATTTCTGCGGGTGTATAACCTAACGCTAACAAAGTCATTTCTAACTCTTCTTGTAGAGCCACACTTAAAGTGTTTCCGAGCGATCGCGTTGCCCCAACTTGAGCTAAGCGACCGTCAGCAAGTTTGGTTTTGAGTTCTAGGGCAAGTCTCTCAGCCGTTTTTGTGCCGACTCCGGGGGTTAAACTCAATACTCTTGTGTTACCTGAAACGATCGCCTTAACGAGATCTTGAATTCCTAAACTGTTTAACAAAGCCAAACCAACTTGAGTGCCAATACCTGAAACGCTAATTAATTGGCGAAATAGCTCACGCTCAGCAAGAGTAGGAAAACCAAACAAGGTCATTTGATCTTCACGGACGATGAGATGCGTAAATATTTGCGTCTCTTCTCCCACGAGCGGCAACTTATTCGCAGTGCTAGCCGTGATTTGGATATCGTAACCTACACCCTGAACATCAAGGGTGAGCCAATAGGAAGGCGTATTTTTTCGAGAACTATCCGATGCTTTACAAGCCGCGATCGCACCACGCAGGAAACCAATCATCGGCGTGGTAAAGGAGGAAACTGAGGAAGTTGTACAGCAGCCAGAGAAGTCACTGCTTTACGTGGATTAGCATTAGCGATCGCTAGCTGAGTATCTTCTTCTCTTCCTTCGTTAACAGGACTATTTGCATTGCCATACAGAGCCTGCATAAACTTGGGCATAGCAACAGTAGAAGCCATTGTTGAGTTGGTTACAGCAGAGCTTGAAGAAATTAGAGAACTAGCTGATTCGTCGGTGGTCGTATTTTGACCTATAGCAGCGATCGCCTGTTGATCGGGCTGTTTCTCAATGCGCCAATTAACTATAGATTGTTCCTTTGACTCCGCAACTACCTGTAATGCTGATAAGTTAGGGGCGATCGGCGAACCTTGCGAAGCTTTATGTGGTCTCACAATCAAAGGCGAAATTGCTTGCGTCTTAGCAGGTATGGATAACTGGACAGGTTCCTCGAATTCAAGCGATTGTGATTCTGAAATAAATGGCTTCAGTTCTTGAGGTGACTCTAGTTCAATTGGTTGAGGTGCAGGTACGATTTTGACTACATTCTGCATGGGAGAATCATGGCTCGCCTCAACGGGAGTAATCTTTTCGTCAGCAAGTTTGGCGATCGACCAAGACTCTAAAGCCGAAAGTGCCATGTCATTAAGAGCCATGTCATTAGGTGCAGGTGTCGAGGTGTCGAGACAGCGTTCGAGGGCTGCTTTGAGTTGTGAGGTGTGATGTTGTTGACGCTTGAGGCGATCGCGCAATTCATCACAATTAGTATGCACATCTTGCAACTCGTTTTCCAGTTGGTCGATACGTGATTGCAGGGTTTGGGTGAGGGTTTCCTGTCTTTGGATGACTAACTGCGACAGTTGCAGTTGCTCCTGGGCTTGACGCAACAAAATTTGCGCTTGCTGACTACGCTCATTGCAAAACTGTAGCTCTTGCTCTAAGACTTGTCTTGGCAAGGCGTTAAACAGAGTGGTTGGCTCACCGATTACATTCGGAGATACACTCTGAAGCGGGGCTTGCGGCTCTGGCATTGATGGACTAATGCTCTCTTGTGATGATGAATCGCCAAATCCTGCCTGACTCATGACTTACCCTTCACACCAAGAATTTTACCTAGTGTCAAATCTTAGCTCAAAAATTTGTTTTTTGTATCATTAATTTTCATGAATTGAAAAATATTCATAACAATTACGACAATACTGATCAAAACTGATCCCAAAAGAGACATTTTCTGCCATTTGCCTCGTGCGAAGCACGAGGCAGACGGCTATATATAGCAAGCCGTCGATTGTGTTAGGACAAAAGCAAAACCCAAGAAGAGAATGGCGGCGCTTCGCGCCGCCATTCTCTTCTTGGGTTTTGCTTGGCGACAGCTATAGAACTCACGTTAAATAAAGAGTTGACATAGAGATTTAGAATTAGGTTAAGCAGCTAAGTGCAATTAAATATAAAAGCTAAATCTTGTGGCACGAGCTAAATCCTGCGCTACAGGATTTAGCTCGTGATTTTTAGAGTGCAGTTTGCCAACCATTAATCCCAATTTGAGGGGAACCTGTGAAGATTAGTAAAGCAATCATTGCCTATAAGGCGGGTAGTCAAATTGGCAAACTGTGGGCTGAGCGATGTAGCAGTGAGTTAGAAAATCTTGGGGTCAAGGTATTAATTGGTCCAACAGGCGCAACTGATAATCCCTATCCTGTATTCCTCGAATCGATGCACCAAGATATTGATCTTGCGATTGTCTTGGGTGGAGATGGTGCAACTTTAGGTGCAGCTAGATATTTGGCAAGACTTGAGGTTCCGATTTTAGCGATTAATGTTGGGGGACATTTGGGATTTCTCACACACTCGATTGAGGAATGTGAAAATACTGTCGAAATCTGGCAACGGCTTTTGTCTGATCGCTTTGCGATCGAGCGACGAATGATGTTAGAGGCAAAAGTGGTAACTGTGGATGAGGGCTTAGGCACTCGCTTAGGTCAGCCCTGTGGTCCCTTTTTATGTCTCAATGAGATGTGCGTGAAGCCAGCTTCGCCCGATCGCATGGTCACGGCTTCTTTGGAACTAGAAATCGATGGTGAGGTGGTCGATCAATATCATGGTGATGGTTTAATTGTGGCGACTCCCACTGGTTCAACTTCTTATACTGTGGCAGCAAATGGTCCCATTGTGCATTCAGGAATGCACGCGATCGCGATTACACCGATTTGTCCTCTGAGCTTATCAAGTCGGGCGATCGTGATTCCGCCCAAATTAACCGTAAGCATTTGGCCGCTTTCTACCGATGACTTTAGTTTAAAGCTATGGACTGATGGCGTAATTGCCACGTCAATTTTCCCTGGACAGAGAGTAGATATCCAGATGTCAGAGTGTCAAGCGCAGTTTATTGTCTTACGAGAAGAATATTCCTACTATCAAGCTTTACGGCAAAAGTTGCTGTGGGCAGGTGCAAGGGTGCGTTATCCCAATCAATATAGAAATTAAAAGAGGGCGCTTAGCGCCCTCTTCTGGTAAAAAGGGTTACGAAGCAACCCTTTTTTAATGGTTTGAATTGAAGCGCAAAGCGCTGTAATTAGTCACGAAATGCAATTCGACCTGTTTTCGGTAGGCTAAAAGCAAGAAATACAAATAAATACAAGATATAAACAATTCCCCCAACCGCACCCGCAAACGCCAAGTTTTCAACAGGTACACCATTATGAAATGTGGTGCTAAAGCTTAGCGGTGGCTCAAACCAAATTTTGCAAATATCGCTTAATTGCTCAGTATTCATAAATGCACAATTAGCGAATAGTAGCCGAAATACGGCACTTAGAGAGCAGTAAACCGTTGTCGCCCAGCGCCATCCTAAATAAATGGGGGTAAGACTTTTACGGGAAGCTTCAATATCTTCATTGAGATCTTGCCAAAACCAAAGCGCGAGAACGATTAAAATCGCAGCCAAAATTCCTGATATATAGGATATGCCTAAACTACCGATCGCTAAGTAAATCGTAATTAGTACTAAGCTCGCAACACGCCAATATAAAAGTAGCGATCGCTTGATTGCTTCACTATCACTTCGTAAAGCCCAGACTAATAAACCGAAGGGGATAAAAACAAGAAATAGCAGAGCTAATCGATAGTCTAGCCATACAAGTTGACGAATAAGGGTTGCATCCATAAAGACAAAAAATTCTGACCAGATCTTCCAGTTTATGTTACTATACTAACTTGCAATAAATAAGCTTACGTGAGTAGCTATATTTTTTCAAAAACTCTATAAAAACAGCAAAAAAATAGCGAGATCCAAACTTGTTAGTTTAAATCTCGCTGCAAATGGGCTTAACGAAACATCTATGTTGCTGTTTTTAGATTCTCAAATAAGGATAATTTTCACATCAGCTAAATAGCTTAAACACAAAACAAAGGGAACGCGAAGCGTTGCCTTTGTTCTTACAGCATAAAGCGCTAAAGATTGTGCAAAGCAACAATCTTTAGCGCTTTATGGTTTTAAACCATTCGCCGCCATGAAATCGCCAACGTGGAAAGATGACTCGCATGAGCGTTTGTGAGGCTGTAAATACAGCTAGCCAAATACAGGAATAGTGGAGTAAAAACTTGTCTATGGGAATATCGGTACTCAACCAACCAATTTTCAAGATATTACTAATCAAAAACTTGAAGGGAACATAAAAGAAAAAGGCTTCCCAAATCCCTGCGGCTAATTGTAATATTGCTGACCAATCATGATCCCAACGAAGGGTTTGCAACTGGTTGTAAACAATATCCCACATACATCCTAAAACGGTGATCGCGAGGAGGACTTGAAAATAGAGCGAATCACCATTGAGGCTGAAGGGAATGGTGACCAGTACTCCCAATGTTCCTAAAAGTAAGATCCGAGTTTGCCATCTTCCGATTAATGTAGGAGTCATATCTTGTTTTAAATAGTTGATGAGATTGCGTCCCAAAGGGACGCAATCTCATCAACTATTTAATCTCATAAATTGGAGATTTTTTTGTTTTTTGTAGGCGTGTCCCCAAGGGTCGCTCTTATAGCTGCGGCCGATTGTGTTAGTACAAAAGAAAAACCCAAGAAGAGAATGGCGGCGCTTCGCGCCGCCATTCTCTTCTTGGGTTTTATGTCCTCATACACTTGGCGACAGCTATACAAAAAAACTTTTGGAGATTTTTTTGTTTTTTGTAGGAGCGTCTCCAAGGGTCACTCTTACTAAAAACTTGAGGATTGCTATATATTTGAGATTAAACAGCTTTGGCTTTGTACGTAATTATGTCGGAACTAACTTTGACTTGGGTAGAAGCAGGGATTACCAAAAGTTATAGGATTAGTCTGACAATGACTCGAATAGGGCGAGATCCTGCTCGATGCGATTTAGTTTTAACGCATCCCACAGTCTCAGGTTTACATGTGGTGATTTATTTCGATCCCCAAAAACATAGCTTTTGGATGAGAAATATGCGCGAATCTAATCCTCCTATAGTTGATGGTCAACGTTTATTGAGTGGGGAAGTTGAAGTAAAAACTAATAGTGCGATCGCTTTAGGTCAACAAATATTACAAGTCACTAATATTGAAATTGATCTACCAAGTCAAGCACCTATTTCTAGCAATCCTGATCATGTATATGGATTGCAATGCCCCAATTTAAAATGTGCCAAGATTTCGCCCTATGAGCGAATTACCTTAGTATGTCCTTGGTGTGGCACTTCACTAGCGGGAGCAGCTAGCAGTATTTTACCGTCTCAATCTGTCTTATAAAGATTTGAAACCTATGCAGATTTCTGTTCAATTAAGTTGGTTAGAAATAATAACCAATCAGCCGCAATCTTTGCATCTGAATTTACCGATCGCCATTGGTAAAGATGTAAATTCATTGCCAGATAATCTAGATGGAAATCAAGTCGCACAGGTAATATTGGGCGATCGCTCAGTGTCTCGATACCATGCGTTGCTAATTTTTGAGCAAGGAAATGTAGTGGTCATCGATCAAAATAGTACTAATGGAATCTTAGTTAATGGCGCATTGGTTGGTCGAGGAATGGAACTTCGCAAGGTGCTTGCCACTGGCGATCGCCTGACGATTGGACGATATGAAATAATGCTCGCCTTTGATGTGCCTGCTATAAGTCAATCAAATACTACAGGATCGCCAAATAACACTGTTAAATCATCATCTGCAAATCCCACGATTTTATTTAATCCTGAAACAGGTTTACCCCAAGCGAATGTCACTCAGCCAAGTTTAGCTAGTTCTTCTAATTTCCCTCCAGACTTCTTTCAATTGCCAGTCGTGGAAGTGCAGTCGCTACATCGGACAGGGCTGCCTGTGCATGAAACGACTTACGGAGCGATCGGGGGAGGTTTGGGAAGTTATATTTGGGCGGATTATCTACGGATTTTTGGGGTAGCTGCTGATCAAATTGTGGCGTTAGGCTTGGAGCCTCAACCCTATGCTAGGTATAAACGACTCTGTCTCAATTCACAGATTCCTCTATATGAGAGGTTGCGATCTAATTCTGATTCTTGTCCAGATAATATTTGGGGATTTCCTAGTTATGCATGGCGTGAGGCTTGGCATGATTTTACTCACGGCAATATTAATCAGGCTTGCCAATACCTTTGGCAGGTATTTGCGGAACCTGATTTAGCGGAAACCTATACACCAAGATCTGGCAATGTCTTCGATTCGATTGATCGCGAGGTTCGTCGGATTGGTTGGGACAAGATTTATCGTTATGGGCGGGTGCGATCGCTACGGAAAACCAATGATGGACGCTATGCGATCGCCTATTCACTTGGGCAGGGTCGTCATGCTTTTTTAGTTGCCAAGTATCTACATTTAGCGATGGGTTATGCTGCCATTCAGTTTTTGCCAGATTTACAAGCCTATCGTAGCCAGACAGAAGACTTTCGTGCCGTGGTCAATGGCTATGAGGAGCATGAACATATTTATCAACATTTAGAAAGTCATGGCGGGACTGTATTAATCCGTGGACGCGGAATCGTTGCCTCGCGAATCGTGCAGCGTATTCATGAAGTGCGTCAGCGATCGCCACAGCAAAAAATCAATCTCTTGCACCTGATGCGATCGCCGAAATCTCAAGGCAATAGTTATGGTCGCGCTCAACGTTCTGTCGAAAACCATTACGAATTTCAGCCATTTAACTGGCCCAAGGCTTGTTGGGGTGGAGATTTACGCGCTGTTCTTGAAGAGGCTGATCCGCTGACTCGACAAACTCTGCTCAAGGATTGGGGCGGTACAACTACAGCCGATCGTCATGACTGGAAAAAGATTGTGCAAACTGGCTTGAATGAAGGCTGGTATCAAATTACCTTTGGGGCAGTCGAAAAGGTGGAACAACTCCCAGATCGGCGCACTGCTACCTATATCCGTCCGCACCAAATGGAAGGAATCTTGCAGTTAACCGCCGACTTTATTATTGATGCCACAGGTTTAGATGCGAAGGTACAAACTAATCCAATTTATGCCGATTTGCTTGATTGCTATCAGATACCGATCAATGCTTTGGGTAGATTAAATGTGACCAATGACTTTGAGATAGCTGAGCTTCGTAATGATATTGGTAGAGTCTATGCATCGGGAGCAGCAACTTTAGGGAATTCCTATGCCGCAGTTGATAGTTTTTTAGGTTTACAATTTGCGGCGTTGCGATCGGTTGATAGTTTAGTTGCGGCTCGCGCTCCCCATTTGCATAATCTCAATGGCTGGCGATCGCTTTCGCAATGGGTGAAATGGGTGAAGAATCAGTCACCTTAAGAAAGCATGGGCGCACTAAAACAGGTATGAATACTGTTGAATTCTAGTATCAGCCAGCCAAAATGCGCCAACCCTATAATACCGATTTATCCAATGAAGAGTGGGAAATAATTGCGCCAATGCTGCCAAAACCATCAAAATTGGGGAGACCACCAAAAACAAATTTTCGGGAAGTGGTGAATGGGATTTTCTACATAGCTTTGATCCGCAAAATGCTTAAAAATCTTACTGCTGTCAATTCTTAAATGCTTTCTAAACCCTTAAAAGATTACGTACGGTGACAGATATAAATTAAAAACCTGTAATCAATAAATTTCTGGCAGCACTAGCCTCAACAGGCTTAGAGAATAAATATCCTTGGCAAAACTCACACTTTAATTCGCGGATTTGATCGAGCTGATCTTGAGTTTCTACTCCTTCGGCGATCGTAAACATGTCCAAACTCTTAGCCAGTGCAATAATCGCCCTAATGATCTCCGTGTTTTTGCCATTTTTGCCAATTCTCATCACAAAGGAGCGATCGATTTTGAGATGATCAATGGGGAGTCGATGCAGATAACTCAACGAAGAATAACCCGTCCCAAAATCATCAATGCTTAATTGAATGTGCCGATCGCGTAGTTGCGAGATAATTTTGCCAGCAAATTCAGCATTTTCCATAATGTCACTTTCGGTGATTTCTAACCTTAGAGAACTTCCCGTAATTCCTGTTTCTCGGAGAACGTGATCAATCTGCTTTAGCAAATCAAAACTCATAAAATGCTTCACAGAAAGATTGACATTCATCGTTAAGGAAGCATCAGCAAGCCCTTCATCCCGCCAACTCCGCAACTGCTGACAAGCCTGTTGTAAGACAAATAAGTCGATCGCCATTACTAGCCCCGTCTCTTCAGCGATCGGAATAAACTTACTGGGATCAACTAGTCCTTTCTCTGGATGATTCCAACGTACTAGCGCTTCAAAAGAATCAATTTGGTTATTGTCTAACCTAATGATCGGCTGATAATAAGCTATTAATTCATGACGCTCTAAGGCATGTCTGAGATCGGACTCTAACTGAAAGTTATGCAGTGCGCGGCTATGCATAGTTTGCTCAAACATTTGATAGCAAGCTTTGCCATTTGCCTTAGCCCGATACATAGCCGTGTCAGCATCACGCAAAATATGTTCGGGTTGTTTATAAATATCACTACCCATAGCAATGCCAATACTGACATTCGTAAATACTTGATAGTCTCCAATTTGAAAGGGTGCTGCTAGTTCAAGGAGGATGCCATTGGCAACTTTGATCGTATCAGAGGGTTTTTCGATATCTTGTAATAAGATCGCAAACTCATCTCCTCCCAGACGACAAAGCATTGTGCCTGGACGTAAACAAAGTTCAATTCTTCGGGCGATCGACACTAATAGCTGATCACCCACTAAGTGCCCTAAAGAGTCGTTAACCGCTTGAAAGCGATCGCAGTCTAAGAACAAAACTGCAAAATGATAACCTGACTGTTGGTGGACTTGTTGAAGTAACTGCTCCAATCGCTTCATAAACCAAGTTCGATTGGGCAATCCCGTAAGTACATCATGCAAGGCTAGATGTAACAATCGCTCTTGGACTTGCAAGCGCTCCGCAATTTCCTGTTCTAATTGGGCTGTTCGCTGACGCACCCGTTGCTCGAGTTCAGCATTTAGCTGACTAATTTCTTTTTGAGCAAATCTTAAGCTTAAATGGGTTTGAATGCGGGCGAGGACTTCTTCTAGCTGAAATGGTTTGGTGATATAGTCTACGCCCCCAACGCTAAAAGCTTTGACTTTGTCTAATACTTCATCTAAGGCACTTAAGAAAATTACAGGAATATCGCAAGTTTGATCGTTAGCTTTTAGTCGCTGGCAAACTTCATAGCCATCGATATTCGGCATCATAATATCTAGCAAAATTAGATCAGGCTTAGCAGCTTCAGCCACAGTTAGCGCCATTAAACCTTCAGTAACGCTACGAACTTTATAGCCTTGCTCTGCCAAAGTGGTCGATAAAAAGCGCAAGTTATTCGGCATGTCATCGACTATTAATATATCGCCACTATAATTTCTAGTCATTATTTAGCCGCATCCATAGGGCGATCGTTTAACTATTTGTTAAAAGCTTGCTGAGCCGAATTCATAATTTGATTGTAACAAAAATTATCGACAAGACTGATTAAAGAATGAATTAAAACTGTATTACTTTCTGGTATAGATTTGATCAATTCATTCATCATGTCATTATCAGCTAGGGTAGATGCTTGATGAAGTTGCCTAATCCAACTATTAGGCATTTGCGATAAATAATCCTTAAGATTAGCTGCTAAAGTTTCTAGATCATCTGTATTTCTATCAGTGAATTGACGATTACTTTCATCTTCATACAAATAAGTTACACCTAAATACTCCGCTAATTTGTCAAAAATCAGTGCTTCTCGAAAAGGCTTACGCACAAAATCATCACAACCTGCGGAGAGGATAATTGCTTTTTCTTCTTCTAAGGCACTAGCTGTTAGGGCAATAATTACGGTGGCTTGTCCTTTTAAATGGGATTTGATTTGGCGTGTGGCTTCGTAGCCGTCCATTACAGGCATTCGCATATCCATCCAGATCAGATGTGGTTGCCATTCTTCCCAAATGGCGATCGCCTCCGTCCCATTTTCAGCCTCGCGGACTTTAAAGCCTACTGCTTCTAGTATTTTTACAAGTAAATGCCGACTTTCCCATCGGTCTTCTACAACGAGGAGTCGATATTCTGGCTGGTTGGGGGCTAAACCGATAATGTAGCGATCGCTGGGTTGCCTTAACGGCACAGGAGATGATGACACATTAACGGGGAGATAAACCCTAAAAGTGCTGCCTACAGCCAACTGACTACTAACTGTAATTTCCCCACCCATAAATTGAGTAAACTTAAGACTGATGGGCAATCCTAGCCCTGTTCCTTCCGCAGTTCTCTTGCCTAGTTCCGTTTGTTCAAATGCTTCAAAGATTTTTCCTAGATAATTGGTAGGAATTCCTTCACCAGTATCTTCTACGGTAAATTTTAATATGGTTGGAGTTGTAGCTTTCTCTGGGACTTGAGATTCTAATAGAGGCTTTGATTCTGGGGAGTCATTTGCATCTATATCAATAGATAGAATTACCGAGCCTTGATTGGTAAATTTTATGGCATTACTTAACAAGTTAATTAAGATTTGGCGCAGTTTTCCCTCGTCAGTGTTAATCCATTGTGGGACTTGAGGCGATCGCCTAAACAGCAGTTGTAGAGATTTATCACTAACCTTAAGGCGAAACATTTGTTCCAAGGTATCGAGGAGATGATAAAGATCAAAGCTAGTGATGTTGAGCGTAATCCTTCCTGATTCAATTTTTGACATGTCTAAAACATCATTAATTAATTCCAGTAGATGTTCGCCACTGTCATGAATGATTTTGAGATAGGAGCGATGATTATCTTTCAGTGAAGTGTCTCGTACCATTAGTTGAGCGAAACCTAAAATTGCGTTTAATGGTGTTCGCAGTTCATGACTCATACTTGCCAAAAACTGACCTTTGGCTAGGCTAGCAGCCTCGGCAGCTTGTTTTGCTTGCTTGAGTTGTTGTTCGACTCTTTTGCTGTCTGTAATATCGCGAGCGACCCAAACCACGGTCTCTGTATCAATAGGAGAGATACTCGCATTCCACCAAAGTGGTTGATCGTTGGGAGAGAGAAGATACTCAACATTTATAGTTTGTTGTGTTTCTAAAACCTGCTGGACATAACTTGAGAAGAGGCTAGCTTGCTCAGGTGCAAATAATTCTGAAGGAAGTTTGCCAATTAATTCGCTAGTATTTTGCCAAACTGTTTGTCTGCGGGTTTGGGGGACTTTGAGAATGCGCCCCATGCGATCGCGGACTAAGATCACTTCATCCATAGCCGCAAATAAGGCTTTCATTTCGGCATTGGTCACTCTCAATCGTTCTTCTGATTGTTTATGATCAATACCTATGGCGATCGCATTAGCGATCAAGTCGATGGTCTGGACATCTGTGTCTAAGTGCAACTGCGAAAACATCAGGATCACACCGATGACATGCCCTTTGACTATTAGTGGATGTCCCACCAACGAAACAATCCCTTGATTTTTCAACCACGATTGATCAGATTCGCTTAAATCCGCCAAAATTTGATCAGTTAAAAGCGGCTGAAACATTCCTTGGGTAATTGACCATATCTGCTCTTTGCTGATCAAGTTACTGAGGCGATCGCTATCTGATTTGCTATAGTTCCCTGTGCTGACCTGTAAATTTAAATCATTGCCAAAAGCATTGATCGTCCAGATCTGCACAAAAGAGACGTTCATATGTCGCCATAGCGATTCGACAAAGGCTTGGAGAACTTCTTCTAAGGTCTTTAGTTGTGTAGATGCAGAACCAACTTCAGCCATCAAAATTGATAAATGCACTCGCTCTAAAAGCTCTGATTCGACAAGTTTGCGATCGCTAATATCAAAAATTGCTCCATCAATCCATAACAATTGATTCTCTTCTGTAAATATTCCCTGCCCTTTTTCATACAGCCAGCGAATAGTACCTTTAGAGTCGATAATTCGATATTCCAAAATAAAGGCTTCGTGGCAAGTTAAACTTTCATTGACAACTCTTTTTACAGTTTCTCGATCTTCAGGATAGATAATACTTTCCCAACTGCGAACTTGATTAGCGATAAATTCATCAGCAAGATAACCTGTTAGCTCCGTAACTGCTCCACCGATAAACACCATCGTCCCATCGCGATCGCAATTACAGCGATAGACAATGCCTGAAAAATTGGAAACCAAATTTCTAAATTTATTTTCAGATTCTTGTAAATCGGCTACTCTCTGATGAATTCGCAATTCTAAGTTTTCATTAATCTTGCCAAGTTCTGCAAATGACTGTTTTAGCTGTGTCGCCATCTGATTAAAGGATTGCGAGAGAATATTCAATTCAGCAATTGTTGTTGAGGGAACTTCTCGATCTAACTCGCCATTTGCCAAGGCTTGACTCGCCAAAGTTAAACGGCGTAATGATTTATTAATATACTGAGTCGTGAAAACACCTAAAGCGATCGCGCCTGCTAGTGATAGACAAACGAGCAAAATTGTGTTTTGTCGCTTGATATCAATTTGTTCAGTAAAGTCAGATTCGGGCATTACCACGGCTATTAGCCAGTTGATCCCACGCTTATCTCGGTAGGGCAACACCTTAAAAAAAATATTTTCCCCTCCTGCCGAAAACCTTAAATTCTGTTCAGTGCTGATGTTATCTAAGCTTCCAACTTGTTTCTCTAGATACTCCGCCGCATCACGAATCATTGGTTGCTTAATATTCTTAACAGGCATTCTCTGTAATTTTTGTTGATTACTGCTAGTTTCATAGGGCTTTTCTCCTGTCGAGCTAGCTACCAATAATCCTGAAGGTTCTAGAATAAATGCTTCTCCCGACTTGCCAATTTTTAATCCATCTAAAAACTGGCTAATATTTCCTAGAGACAGATCCGCACCTAAGACTCCTATTCTCTTGCCCTCAGCATTATATACAGGTAGACTCGCTGTAATCACTTGCTCAGGTAAAGAGGAGTCTTGATAAATTGGACTCCAAATAGGCTGATCTGTTTGCAAAGCAGCCTGATACCAAGGGCGTTGACGGGCATCATAGAACTCTGACTTTCCCCTAAGTTCAAGACGATTTCCTTGGGCATCTAGGTTGTAATAGTACCGCTGAAATCCGTCAACATTTATCGCTAATTGGAAAGATTGTGTGGGATTTTGTTGTTTGTCTAGACGAGCAATTCCCACAAATTCTCCTGCCTTTTCACCACCATAATAAATCCAAGAAACAGTAGGGAAATTTTGAATCTGTTGCCAGAGATAAATCTCACTAGCTTTACCTTTGGTTTTTAATGTTCCTTGCCGCACTGCATCAGCATTAATTTTATTGATTAAGTGGGGAGTTTCCAGATAAGAAGAGAGCTTTTGCTTGATGCGATCGCTAACTTCATTTTGCAGTTGCCCGACTAAGTTGGCGGTCATATCTTGCTCACTGCGCCAAGACAGCCACGCCATCAATCCTGATATTCCAGCAATCAAGATTATAAACTGACTAATCAGGATGAATTTCAGTGATAGTTTTCGTGATTTAGGAGGATTGGTGGTTAATAGGCGATCACTCATAGAATTATTTCTACTGAAAGCTCCCATATGGTTTTAGCTATTTTACCCTACCTAAAACTTTCACCAACTTTAATAGATTGTTGGCAGCAATTCTAATTATAAAAATCGGTTTTTTGAAAGCCCGCCGTTGGCGGGCTTTCAAAAAACCGGTTTTTGTGTTTCCAGCGCCGAAGGCGCTGGAAACACAAAAATCGGTTTCATAATGAGAATTGCTGGATTGTTGGTGAATGGAAATAAGAGAAAAAATTTTTTATCTTGCTAGAGCGCTCAAGAACTGTTGCAAACGTCCTAGAAATGAACCCGACTGCTTGCCAGTTTTTTGGCGAAATAAACGATCAATGTCATCACTGGAAGGACGTTGAGCCACTTCCGCGAGTTGTTGCATTCCCTCCTCAGTTTGTTGCCATACTTGCCATGTTTGCGGATAGCAGCGCCATAATGCGCCGAGTTCTAGGGGCTTGATGTAATAGGCTGTCTCGAAAGTACTTAAGAAGCGATCGCGCATTTGTCTTGCAGCTAGTCCTAATCCCACCTCACTGTTTTCAAGGCGAGGATTGATCATCACGAATGGGCGATCGCCTGCTAGCTGCACTAACTTCTCTACTTGTTCAACTTCGACCGAAGTTGGCTCGATTAAAAGAAATGCTTTATCCTCTTCCCGAACGGCTCTGCGTCCCTCATTAACACCGCGTACTGATACTTCAAGATCTGCCCACTCACGTTTTGCTAGAGCCGCCGCCCCAGCGTCCGAAAAAATGGCTTGCCATGCATTGCCATAGTGCTGATTAAAACTAGCCGCAAATTCATAGGCGATCGGCAATGCTTTGAGTTCAGGAAATCGCAGATCAGCAATGACGCGATTAGCTCCATCAGCGATCGCCTGATGCGTAGCAGCGATCGCTTGCTCGACAGCATCTTCTAAATGGTCTGGAATTAAGATTGGCTCTTGCGTCATAAATGATTATTTTTAAAGTTATTAAAAGCTGCGAATCATTTGAGTTTAACGCAAAAAAAGGAGAGGTTACGCTTAGCGTAACCTCTCCTTTTTTGGGGAATCTATGGACGATGATTACATCATGCCGCCCATACCACCCATGCCACCCATACCGCCCATGCCGCCCATACCAGCAGCAGCACCAGCACCAGCATTTTTCTCTGGTTTCTCGACAACGAGAGCTTCGGTGGTCAAGACCATGCCAGCAACGGAAGCAGCGTTTTGCAATGCAGAGCGTACAACCTTGGCTGGGTCAATGATACCAGTCGCAATTAAGTCAACGTATTCACCTTTGAGTGCATCAAAGCCGTGATTGAAAGGAAGTTGCTTCACTTTCTCAACAACCACAGTACCTTCTAAACCAGCATTGTCGCTGATTTGACGAAGAGGTGCGGAGAGCGAGCGAGATACGATTTCTGCACCGATCGCTTCTTCATTCTTCAAGGTTGCTTTGAAGTCTTGCAATTCCACAGCGAGGTGAGCAAGGGTTGCGCCACCACCAGGAACGATGCCTTCTTCAACCGCAGCGCGGGTGGAGTTAAGAGCGTCTTCGATGCGGAGCTTACGATCCTTGAGTTCGGTTTCAGTTGCTGCGCCAACCTTGATTACAGCTACGCCACCAGAGAGCTTAGCAATCCGCTCTTGGAGCTTTTCTTTGTCATAGTCAGAGTCACTGAGATCCAATTCCTTGCGGATTTGAGCAACACGCTTGTCAACGTTAGCTTTGTTGGAAACGTCAGAAACGATGGTGGTTTTGTCCTTAGAAATGGTGATCTTGCGAGCAGTACCTAGCATTTCGAGGGTTGCGGCACTGAGTTCCAAACCAGTGTCTTCCGAAATGACTTGACCATCAGTAAGAACGGCAATATCTTGCAACATCGCTTTACGGCGATCGCCAAAACCAGGAGCTTTGATGGCGGCAATATTCAGAGAACCTCTAAGCTTGTTGACGACCAGAGTTGCCAAAGCTTCACCTTCGACATCTTCAGAAATGATGACCAATGGTGAGCCAGAACGAGCTGCTTTTTCAAGGATGGGAACGAGGTCTTGAATTACGTTGATCTTCTTATCAGTGATCAAGATTCTAGCGTTCTCAAATTCCACCAACTGACGTTCGTTATCGGTGACGAAGTAAGGAGAAATGTAACCGCGATCGAGTTGCATACCTTCGACAACTTCTAATTCAGTTGTGAGGGACTTGGACTCTTCAACGGTGATTACACCATCTTTGCCAACTTTATCCATGGCTTGAGCAATCATTGCACCGACTTCTTCGTCGTTACCAGCCGAGATTGTCGCAATTTGAGCAATTTCTGCGTTGGAATCAACAGCTTTTGCTTTTTGAGCAATTACATCGACGAGGTGAGCAACTGCCTTTTCGATACCACGGCGCACGCCCACTGGGTTTGCACCTGCGGCAACGTTCTTCAAACCTTCGCGAATCATTTCTTGAGCCAAAACGGTGGCACTGGTGGTTCCGTCGCCTGCTACGTCGTTGGTTTTAGAAGCAACTTCGCGAATCAGTTGAGCGCCTGCATTTTCTAAGGGATCTTCTAATTCAATTTCTTTGGCAATGCTCACACCGTCATTGATGATTTGAGGAGCGCCATATTTCTTTTCGAGAACTACGTTACGACCTTTGGGTCCAAGGGTGACACGCACAGCATCGGCTAATGCATTGACACCACGCTCAAGGGCGCGGCGAGATTCTTCATCAAATACTACGATTTTTGCCATTTTCTTTTAATTTGGTAATTGGTTTTATTCTTTTTGATTTGTACGAAGTACAAGTCAAATCATTTATTCAACGATCGCGAGAATATCTCTTTCTGCAAGGAGCAAATAATCTACGCTTTCGATTTTGACTTCAGTGCCTGCATACTTGGAGTAAAGAACTTTATCGCCTGCTTTGACTTCTAGCGCTACACGAGTACCTTTATCATTGCGTGCGCCAGGACCAACGGCAGTTACTTCACCGATTTGGGGCTTTTCTTGTGCTGTGTCTGGCAAGAAAATACCGCCTACAGTTTTTTCTTCTTTTGTTGCTACTTTAACCAATAGGCGATCGCCTAGGGGTTGCAGTGTACCAGTATTTAGGGTTAACGATGCCACTATGCCATACCTCCTTAAAATCTAATCAGAGCGGACTTTGCAAGTGATGACTTAAGGTGGAATTTTCATTTCACTTGGTCACACATTGCGTGCTTTAGCACTCTGTCTCACTGAGTGCCAATATACTGCGAAATGAGTAGGGAACTAGATCGGCTTACCGTACAAACCTAATCGAGAAGCGCTACAAGCCTAAAAAATAAGGGTGGCGAGATTTGCCACCCTTATTTTTCTGTAATAATCACATCTAATGTTACGTCCCAAGAATCATGGGGCAATGTATCTAAATAAAACTGATCAAAAATAATTCCTGTTTTAGTTCCCGTAGAGTTAGGCAACCAGCGATCATAAAAGCCACCGCCATAGCCCAGTCGATAACCACGCCGATCGCAAGCCACCGCAGGAATCAAAATTAGATCAATATTTTGTAAATTCATCAGGGGCAAGTCATGGCGCGGCTCCAAAATGCCAAAGGCTCCCGATCGCATATTGTTGTCAAAATCCGCGATCGCCACTTGATGCCAAATCAGATCTTTTTCGACACAGCGAGAAAAGCCCCAATTCTTGTCAGGGAATATTTGCCACAGGGGGCTTAAATCTGGTTCTTGGCGAAAACTGCTAAATGTCAATATATTTTGCGCTTGTTGAAAAATTTGCCAATCGGAGAGGCGATCGCATAGTGCTTGACTTTTTTGTTGCCAAATTTCATGGGGGATTTGGCGGCGTTGGTTGAGCAATGTGCGTCTAAGTTGTTTTTTTGTTTGCAGAAAATCTGTCATTTCATAAGGTTTGTACTGACAACAGCTCCAAGAATTAGTGATGCGGCGCGAAGCGCCGCATCACTAATTCTTGGGCTTTAATGTCTATTTACTGGGAAGGGAGTAATTTAGTACAGGTCTAAATCAGTCACCGCACCTTTGCTACTAGTCGAAACTAGCTTGGCATATTTTGCTAAAACTCCCTTGGTGTAGCGAGGAGCAGGAGCCTTCCAATTCGCACGACGAATAGCTAGTTCCTCATCACTGACATTGAGTTGAATCAAGCGCTGATGAGCATCAATGGTGATCGAGTCGCCTTCTTGGACTAAGGCGATCGTCCCACCCACAAAAGCTTCAGGAGCAACGTGACCAACTACCATTCCGTAAGTACCACCAGAGAAACGTCCATCGGTAATTAAACCAACGGAATCTCCCAAGCCAGCACCGATAATTGCACTTGTTGGCGCAAGCATTTCGCGCATCCCTGGACCACCCTTTGGTCCTTCGTAGCGAATGACCAAAATATCGCCTGCATTGATCTTGTTAGCCAGAATCGCTGCAAGGGAATCTTCTTCTGATTCAAAGACGCGAGCGGGACCAGTAATGATCGGATTCTTTACGCCCGAAATTTTGGCAACGGCTCCTTCTTCAGCAAGATTGCCTCTCAGAACGGCGAGATGTCCTTGCTTATACATGGGGCGATCCCAAGGGCGGATCACATCTTGATCAGCACGAGGCTCGGCAGGAATATCTTTGAGAACTTCTTCAACGGTTTGACCAGTAATCGTGATGCAGTCACCATGTAACAGACCACGCACTAAAAGCATCTTCATTACTTGGGGAATACCACCTGCTTTGTGGAGGTCAGTGGCTACATACTTGCCTGATGGCTTAAGGTCACAGAGTACGGGAACACGCTCACGAATGCTCTCGAAATCATCAAGGTTCCATTCCACTCCTACGGAATGGGCGATCGCTAAAAAGTGTAAGACGGCATTGGTCGAACCACCGACAGCCATCACCACGGAAATAGCGTTCTCAATCGATTTGCGGGTGATGATATCGCGAGGCAGCAGATTATTGCGAATTGCATTGACTAAAACCGTACCAGCAAGTTCTGTATTCGCCGCCTTTTCGGGAGCAACGGCGGACATAGTAGAGGAATACATCAAGCTCATGCCCATGGCTTCAAATGCTGAAGACATAGTATTTGCCGTATACATACCGCCGCAGGAGCCAGCCCCTGGACAAGCATTGCGCTCAACTGAATTGAGTCTGACTTCATCAATTCGACCTGCGCTATATTGACCAACGGCTTCAAAAGAACTAACTACGGTCAAATCTTCGCCATCAAGAT
Source organism: Phormidium tenue FACHB-1050 (assembly GCF_014696925.1). Classification (GTDB taxonomy): domain Bacteria; phylum Cyanobacteriota; class Cyanobacteriia; order Pseudanabaenales; family Pseudanabaenaceae; genus Pseudanabaena. The sequence goes on from NZ_JACJQY010000010.1 coordinate 144,948, forward strand.
GTCCTGGTTCGATTGTGCCGCCATAGACAAATAAAGCTGGAATATTCATTCTTGCCATTGCGATCATCGCCCCTGGCATATTTTTGTCACAGCCGCCGATCGCTAAAACCCCATCCATACTCTGACCAGTACAGGCTGTTTCAATCGAGTCAGCAATTACGTCACGGGAAACAAGCGAATATTTCATGCCTTCAGTTCCCATCGAAATCCCGTCACTGATGGTGATCGTACCGAAAACTTGGGGCATCCCATTAGCCGCACGAATTCCTGCTTCAGCACGGATAGCTAGGGGAGCAATGCCCATATTGCAAGGGGTAATCGTGCTGTGGGCGCTTGCTACACCGACAATAGGTTTTGTAAAATCCGAGTCTTGGAAACCAACAGCGCGTAACATAGCGCGGTTAGGCGATCGCTGAACGCCTTCGGTAATTGCACGACTTCTGCGATTGTCGGACATAATTCAAATCTCTGTTATTAGCTTAATCAACTAAAACATTTTAGAATTTTTAGACACTAGAATAATCACCTTGGACTATCGGCAATTACCAAATGCAACTTCAAACGCAATTTCCCAAGCACTTGTCTGATCCTTTGCCAACTCGTCCTAACCGTCACGCAGCGCTTTATGCTGCGGCTTTGAGCATTGGCATATTGCTATATGGTTGTGGGGAAAGTAAGATTTCCCAATGTAACAAAGTTGTTACTATTGCCAATAAAACTAATACTCTGACAGCCCCAAAGGATATTACAGGCTTTGGCGCATTCGCTGAAAATATTGATCAAATTCGCACAGAAGTAGAGGCGATCGCGGTTCAAGACTCAAAGCTTAAGGAATTGCAAACGCAGTTACTAGGTGTATATGGTGATGCTTCTCAAGCTCTAAAGGGACAAGTAAAAGCTGCTGAGGCAAAAGATGCCAATGCGATGACTAAAGCCAAGCAAGATTTAGAAACTGCATCAACTAAGGAAAGTGAGGTTGTCGATCAAATTAATGCCTTATGTACCAAATAGAAAAATAAGAGGAGCGCTGTGCGCTCCTCTTATTTTCTAAGATTCTGAAACCAAACCTGTAATAACTCTTGGCATTCTCTTTCGCGGATTCCTGCGATCGCCTCTAGCTTGTGAAAAGACACAGGACTATCAGGCAAATTAGCCACGGTACGAATTGCTCCTGCTTTGGGATCATCAGCGCCATAGACTAATGTATTAATTCGCGCTTGTAAAATTGCCCCCGCACACATTGGACAAGGCTCCAAAGTCACATATAAAGTGCATCCGTTTAAATGCCAATCTTGCAATACTCGCGCCGCTTCACGAATTGCTACTATTTCCGCGTGAGCAGTGGGATCTTGATCGCGTTCTTTGCGATTTACTCCAGTGGCGATCGCTTCTCCCATACTATTCACAATTACCGCACCCACAGGAATTTCCCCTAAAGCCCCCACTTCTTTTGCCAAGGTGATCGCTTGATCCATCCAAATTTGATGCACTTCTAAATTTTTCATCGTTTATGGCTTGTCAAAATCCCAAAATTATCGGCGGCGTATTGAGCCGTCGATAATTTTGGGATTTAATGTTACATTTACCACCATTTTTTTGCAAAATGGTAGTAGTCCTGAATTGAGTTACCTATGTCCCTAGAACCGATCGCTTTAACCACACCACTTTTTTATGTCAACGATCGCCCACATATTGGTAGCGCCTACCCCACGATCGCTGCGGATGCCTTTGCGCGGTTTTATCGGCTCAAAGGACATCCAGTCATGTTTGTGACAGGGACAGATGAACATGGACAAAAGATTCAGCGCACCGCCGAAAAAAATAATCTATCGCCCCAAGAACATTGCGATCGTACCGTTGCCGAATTTTATAGTCTCTGGGAAAAGTTTAATATTCGCTTTGATCGCTTTACCCGAACAACGGCGACCAAACATCAAGCGATCGTCAATGAATTTTTTCAACGGGTTTACGATTCAGGTGATATTTACTTAAACCAGCAAAAAGGCTGGTACTGTGTCGCGTGCGAAGAATTTAAAGAAGAGCGCGAACTCCCCGAAAGCCATCACTGTCCGATCCATACCAATGTTGTCTGTGAATGGCGTGACGAACCTAATTATTTCTTTCGCCTCTCCAAATATCAAGACGCACTGGATCAATTTCACGAGTCTCATCCCAACTTTATTCAACCTGAAAGTCGCCGTAATGAAGTCCTTGGCTTTATGAAACAAGGCTTACAGGATTTTTCGATCTCCCGCGTTAACCTTGATTGGGGATTCCCGATTCCCACCGATCCCACCCATACAATTTATGTTTGGTTTGATGCTCTGCTTGGTTATGTCACAGCGTTACTCGAACCCGATGATGAGCCGACCCTAGAAAATGCCCTCAAAAAGTGGTATCCCTTCAACCTTCATATCATTGGTAAAGATATCTTAAGATTTCATGCAATTTACTGGCCAGCCATGCTCATGTCTGCGGGATTAGAATTGCCAAAGCGGGTATTTGGTCATGGTTTGCTGACAAAAGACGGCTTGAAAATGGGAAAAACTCTTGGAAATACAATAGATCCATACGATCTAGTTGATCGCTTTGGAGCCGATCCAATTCGTTACTACTTCCTCAAGGAAATCGAATTTGGGCGTGATGGTGATTTTAATGAAGAAAGATTTGTGGCGATCGTCAATGCTGATCTCGCTAATAGCCTTGGCAATTTACTGAATCGCAGCCTTGGAATGGTAAATAAATATTGTCAGCAAACTATTCCTGCCCATGATCCCCGCGATCGCACTGAAGTCTCAGATTTAATTAAACCAGTGATCGAACAAGCAACAAGTTTGGGCGATCGCGTGGCTCTTGATTACCAAAATCTCAACTTTCGAGCCGCTTGCGAGAAAATCCTTGAACTCATCTGGAACTGCAACAAGTTAATCGATGAAACTACACCTTGGAAACAATTTAAAGCAGGTAAGCAGCCAGAAGTTAACGAAACTTTATACACTTTGCTTGAATCTGTAAGGATTGCACTGTACTTACTTTCCCCAATTACGCCCAAACTGAGCATTGCGGCTTATCAACAACTTGGGTTAAATTTTGATGAAACATCTCCACCTGATTGGAGTCACACAAATTGGGGAATACTCAAAACAGGTATACCCATTCCTACACCAGTACCTATCTTTCAACGTATTGAAATTGTCTAAATTGCAATACATTTGATCTTTAAGTGGTGTAGTTTATTAACTCTTAATATCTACTAGAATCTATGCCTCTGAGTATATTTACTTATGGTGTATAGTTAAAGGTAGCTTATAAAAATAAATGTAATTGCTCAACGTAGGAAAATTGACAAAAAGGCAAAAGCTGATAAATTAAAGAAATGAAGGAACTACCCAACCTAAAAGACCTAACAGACGAGGCAAAA
>NZ_JACJQY010000011.1 GCF_014696925.1 Phormidium tenue FACHB-1050
AATTAGTAAATCGCCATCCTCCAGACGCATCGCCGCAATATAAAGCCAATGTTGCCAAACTAGTCTGGGCTTGGACAATACTTTTGATTGACCAGCTTGGAGGTCTTGGAAACAAACGTCAGCCCGTAGTTGTTTCTGCCCATCGTCAAGCAAGGTGTTTTTACGAATACGGATACGAAAACGGGTACATGGGTCACTAATCAAGTAATCAAACCATTCTTCCCCCACAAATTCACGGTCTGCGGTCAAAAAGTCGATTTTACGATCTCCAAATATTTCCAGAAAACGATTACACAATTCACAACGTTCACGGGTGTTTGAGTTACCTTTTTTATCCAGCATCATCCAGACCAACGGGAATGCGATACCGTGATGCACTACCCCCAATGTCAGCACATTAAACACCGTCTTACCGAATCTCCAATCGGTGCGGTCGATACTGATTACCCATGGTTCGGGTATTTTCATTACTTTGACGACCATTAAAGCGATGCTTTCATAGTCCACTTCAAACTCCCTGAAAAATCTCTGTAACCGCTTATAGTGTGATGCGACTTTGGCTTCACCACTAAATCCTGTCGCTATTTCCGCTAGGTTTACTGTCTTTACTCGCATTAATGCGATCAAGAACATCGACACAAATAAGAGTCTTGCTCCATTCCATTGCAGATGTTCATGCAACTTTTCTCGAAATAGGTTAATCTCTTTCATAGGGGTTTTATTTGTGATGTGGTTATCTTTTATAAAACCCCTTCCTGCCTACTTTTGCAACTTTTTGTCCTGTACTAAGTCGATTGATTAAAATATGAAAGCGCACAATCATGTTCTTCTAGTCCAAAGTATGCGCTTCCTAATATGTGATGATAATATGCATCATTAGAAAGTAAAAGGGATTGTTCGTTAAGATTCTCAATTGCTTTTTTAAATTTTCCAATTTGACAATATGCATTACTTCTATCCAATAATGCATCTAAGTTACTGGGATTTAGGTTGATCGCCTGCGTATGCTCTTTAATGGCTTCTTTATATTGCCCTTGAGCATAAAATTCTAGACCTTGTTGATAGTGCTTTGTGGAGAGTTCAGTATCGTTATTAAGTGTCATATGAGCAAGTATTTATAAGCTTAATTTTATATTAACAAATCTAACGCAAAACCCTAAACCACTTGCTCTCTCATACATCCCGCCAAAATCCCGAACTCTGCGTCTTAGACACGAGCACAACACCCGTCATTAACAACCTCTACGAAGCCAAAGCACTGCTAGAAATGACAAAGGGCAAAAGATTTGAAGAATTGAAAACCTTCAGCACGATCGCCAATGCTCTCGCCATGCACGAAAAACTGATGCTCCATATCCGCTATAACCTTACTTTGATTATGCTAGGTTAAAAATACTTTGCACTAAGGAGTGAACAGATGACAACCAATAGCCCAACTGTATTTGCAGAAGAATTAGCCAACGAGCTAGACAAAATCCCTGAACAATATTGGTCAAACCTCTTACAGATTATTCGTTTGTTTCGTGAAAGTGTTACGCCAGTTACGCCAGTTTCACAAAGTCATTCTCAAGATCCTGCAATTGTCGAAGCGATCAAAGATTTAGGGCTTGTCCATTCCATGCTAGAAGTCAAAGACGAAAAGCCTCTTAGTCTCCAAGAAGCCCTTGCCGAAATGGAAAGAGAATGAACGTCAATTATTTTTTTGCATTTATTGTCGAAATAATCCGAACTACATCATTATCTCGTTTAGCAGATCAGAAACAATTTGCAAAATCTCCTCAAACTTAACTGGCTGATATGGCAGTACAAAATCTTCATCACCTTCATGCAGATGATGAGGATAAGTTTCAATCTCAGGATGGTGAGCAGCATTGTCCCAACGTTTAATGAATTTCCCATCATCACTTTGCCAATGGAAACTGTATTTAATCACCTCAACCTTATCTGATTGAATTTCAAAAAACTCAAACATTTCTAAAAGGCTATCATCTTGTAAAGTCAGCCGATATCGCCATAAACCTTTATTACCCTGTGCCTCTTCTCTAAGAATACTAAAACTTTTCACTGCTGGGCAAAGAGCAATTAATGACTTTATCAAAGCTAAATAATCTTCAGCAATCATCACAATGCTTGCTCTAGCCTGCTAATCTTAACTAAGAGATCCTTTCGCAACTCACATAAACTAAACCACTCAAACAGATCCATCTCATCCCCTAATACTCCTGATTCAAACTGTTCTTGAAACTGATTAGAATTGAGCCTATAGGTCTGTTCAAACTTGCTAATATCACAGTCATAAACAGCTAATTTCTGTCGATGACGATTTAACATGACACTAAGTAATTGACTGAGAATCCGATCTAATTCATTGCGATCGCTGCAATTTGCATTAAGTAGCTCTAATTTGTCTAATGTATTCATGGCGTATACACACAACTCATTTAACATTATACCAACGGTAATTTTTCCTATAAAAAAGGCGGCGCTTGCGCCGCCTTTTTTAAATTTTACTCTACACCTTCAATACGGTCTTCGAGTTCTTGATATAGCTCACGCAATCTATCGAGATTCTCTTCACTGGTTTCCCAATAGCCGCGACCATTGACTTCTAGAAGAGTACCAACAATCTTACGGAACGAGTTGGGGTTGAGATTTTTGAGCCGATCGCACATCTCTTTATCGTTCACATAGACATCATTGACATCTTCGTAAACCCAGTTATCCACTGCTCCAGCCGTTGCTGACCAGCCCATTGTGTTCACAAGGCGCTTGGAGATTTCGCGCACACCTTCATAACCACTCTTCAGCATTCCCTCATACCATTTAGGATTGAGAATCTTGGTGCGGGTATCGAGGCGGACGGTCTCAGTCAGGGTGCGAACTTGAGCATTAGCTGTAGTGGTGTCAGCAACAAAGGAAGCTGGTTTTTTGCCATCTTTGCGGAGACTGCCAACGAGCTTGGTGGGGTCAGAGTCGAAGTAGTGGGATACATCGGTGAGACTGATTTCTGACGAATCCAAGTTTTGGAAGGTCATGTCAACGGTCTTCAGAGAAGCTTCGTAAAGCTGACGCTGTTGGGTGTTGCTGACATTCGCACCAAAGGCGAAGGACTTGCGCGATAGATACATCTGTTGCAATTCTTCTTCGTTTTCCCATGTGCTGTTTTCCACAGCGAGGTTGACGTTAGAGGAATAGGAACCCGATGAATTACTGAATACGCGAGTTGCGGCTTGGCTAATCGTTAAGCCAAACTCTTCGGCTTGGGAGATCGCGTGTTTGCGGACAAAGTTCATTTCCAAAGGCTCATCAGCTTCGGCTGCCATACGCACGGCGCGATCGATCAAGTCCATTTGATTTACAAACAAATCACGGAATACGCCAGAGCAGTTGACGACCACATCAACGCGAGGTCTTCCTAGTTCTGCGAGAGGAGTTAGTTCCAAACGATTGATGCGACCGAGGGCATCGGGCATGGGCTTTACGCCGATCATGCAGAGAACTTGAGCGAGGGATTCGCCATAGGTCTTGATGTTGTCGGTTCCCCAGAGGACGACGGCGATCGTTTCAGGATAGACTCCGTTGTTGTCTTGACGTTGACGCTCCAATAGGCGATCGACTACGGTTTTCGCTGCTTGCACGGCCGCACTCGTAGGGATAGAGTTGGGATCGAGAGCGTGCATATTCTTGCCAGTGGGCAACACCAGAGGATTACGGATGGGGTCACCACCGGGGCTAGGGAGAATATAGTCACCTTCGAGGGCCCGAATTAAACCGCCAAGTTCGTTATCGGCAACAATTTGTTTGAGACAGAACTCTAAAAACTCAAATAGAGGCTTGATGTCATCTTTATTGATATTGGGATAGCCATTCTCTTGGAAAACTTCAATCCAAGGCTCGGTTTTGCCCATTCTAAAGAAGTTAAGCACTGAGAGTTTAGAAACTCTGCCGTCGTCATCAGCCTTAGCTTTGACTAATGCACCTACAGCTTTATTGGCGATCGCGCGAATATTTGCCAAGAGTTCCACATCGGCGTAAATACCTTTGTCACTGGATTTGTATAGCTGTTCGATATCGCGTCCGATACATTCACACATGATCCGTAGTAAAGACTTCATGTTGTCTTCGGGGCGATCAAAACTGGCGATGCTGGTCAATACATCGGTGACATCTTCGACTTTAGGAGGTTCGCCAACAACGTGTAAGCCACAAGGGAGAACACGGGACTCGATTTCCATCAGCTTGTTGTACACCTGACCGATGACGTTATCGCGTTCTTCAAGGGACATTTCCTTAGCGTCTTGGTCAGGAAGTTGCACATCCTTATCCAGATTGACCAAGCGCACCTTGTCCATGATCGTGTTGGTGATTTGGACACCACGACCACCGAGGCGCAGATCCTTGTAGGACGCAATCAATTCGCTCAGTTCTTGTAAGTTGCGGCTCAAGCCAGCATTCTCAGGTGCAGGAGTGATGTAACTGATGATGGTGGCATAACCGCGACGTTTAGCGATCGTTGCTTCCGATGGATTGTTGACTGCATAGTAATAGATGTTTGGCAATGCCCCAATTAAGCTGTCAGGGAAACATTCACCCGACATACCCACCTGCTTACCTGGCATGAATTCCATTGAGCCATGGGTTCCGAAGTGGAGGACAGCATCGGCTCCCCAGATATGGTTGAGATAGGTGTAGTAAGCTACAAATCCGTGGTGTGGCGATGCAGATTTACTAAATAGCAAGCGCATGGGGTCACCTTCATAACCAAAGGTGGGTTGCACGCCTACAAAGATATTTCCATATTGCTTACCGTAAATGAGAAGATTCTGTCCATCAGAGTTGAGATGTCCAGGAGCGGCTCCCCATTGCTCGATAATGCGATCTACGTAGGGAGTATTAGCCTCATATTCGGGCACAGACATTTTATAGGCAACATTCAGTTCAGGGCTGCCAACCATAGCTTCAGGGTTATGCAAAATTTCGGACATCATGTCGTGGGATGTCTTTGGTAAGCCTTGCACATCATAGCCATTGTTGCCAAGAGCTTCTACAACCTTGTGAATGGAAGAGAATACATCCAAATAAGCAGCGGTTCCAATATTGCCTTTGTCGGGTGGGAAGCTAAAAATCGTGATGGCAAGCTTTTTCTCATGGCGAGGCTTGCGACGCAGATTTGCCCATTTGATCGCACGGTTGGCGATGGTTTCAAGGCGATCGCCGATCGCATGGGATCTTCCCGTCATACTATCGCGCCCCGAAAGCACGATGGGATCGAGTCCGCCATCGAGTTCTGGTAGCGCAACCTGTAACGCTACTTGCACAGGATGTAATCCAAGATCGCTATCTTGCCATTCTTCAGTGGTTTGGAAGACGAGGGGTAAAGCCACCATGTAGGGACGATTTAGCTTCTCAAGGGCTTCGATCGCTTTGGGGTGATCTTGTTTAGCAGGGCCCCCAACTAATGCAAAACCAGTCAGTGAAACGACGCTATCGACGATCGCCCGATCCTTTTGCTTAGGATCATAGAAATATTCTTCAACTGCTTTTGAGAAATCTAAGCCCCCATTGAATACGGAAATCACCCTAGCCCCAAGGGATTCTAATTCCTGCACCATCGCCACATAATGCGCGTCATCTCCTGTGACAAGGTGAGTTCTTGCCATGAGCAGCCCCACACATGGCGCGAGGGGATCTTTCATTTCTTCAGGAATATCTGTGCGCGAGTTAAACCAGTTTAAATAGTCGGCAGTAGTCTCAAACATCTTGGGAGCAAGGGGATGCCACAGCCCCATGTCTAAGTAATTGACAGGATCTTTGATTTGTAAAGGTGCGGAACCATTTTCTTTTGCTCGCGCTTTGACCGTCGGCAGATAATTTTGGGCAAGCATCAACAAGAAATTTTCAAGGTTTTCCGTTGATCCCCCTAGCCAATATTGAAAGCTCAACATGAAGTTGCGAGCATCCTGCGCCTTATCCATCGGCATATATTTGAGAATCTTGGGCAGGGTCTGCACGACCTTGAGCATACTGTCTTGAAAAGAACTGCCTGATTTCTCTTTACGCTTCCGCATAAACTGGGCGATCGCGCTTTTCGACTGCCCCAGATTTTCCATACTGAATGAACCCATCTTATTAAGGCGCATCACCTCAGGCATCGATGGGAATACCACACAGGCGGATAGGCGATCTCGATGGGGTGCAACTGCTTGGGCGATCTTCGTGGCGAGATCGTCAATAAAAATTAGTGAGGCAATAAAAATATCGGCTTCTGCAATATCTTCTTTAAAGGCTTCGTAATTTTCTGGACTACGTAGCTCCTCGATTAAATAGCCATTGACCTCAATCGCTAGATGAGAATTGTTTTTGTTGATTGACTTTACAGCCGCCGACATAGCGCTCTGATATTGAGGCTCAAGCACTACATAGACCAACTTCATTAAGACCCGACCCTGTAGATTTTCGGGAATGATACGTCTACCAGATAATGTTGCGATCGGTGGCACAGAAGTGAACATGCAGTCTCCTTAAATTACTGTCCTGATTTTTTTTGGATGTTATGTATTGCGTTTGGTTATTGTGTTGCTAAAACTGTTACACAGAGTAACAATTAGCAATTAAAGATTTATACCTATTCACTATTTAATACCAGACAAGCATTGCCGTGGTTGATTTTGGGCAATAAATGCAATAATTTTAAATTGATTTGTTTACATTTCGTTACTTTTCGCAATATTTGCGACAACAAAATGTAAATATTTTTTAAATCTCTTTAAAGAACTTGAGCTAAAATCGAATCCATAAGCAATCCTAAGCGGTTTGAGAGAGTTCGCCCCAAAGGGGTGAACTCTCTCAAACTGTATCCCACAAATGAATTAGGATTGCTATAAATCAAATAACAACAAAGAATTTAGAGAAAATAGTTATGACATGGCAGCAATCTGTAACACCTCTCCACCGCTTTTATAGTTGCTTGCCTTACATATTGCCAATATCGGCGGGTGTAATCTATGGGGCGACCTTGTTTCAGCAGTTCCCAATTCTCATACTTCCCTTTTTTCCGTTTATCTGGCTGTATGGAAATGTTTTAGCATTTCCTTTAGTACCTGTGCTGGGTTTAACAGGCGAATTTTTCCTATTTATGGGATTATTCTTTTTGGTGGTGAGAGATGCTCGCGTTCCTCATTTTGTTCGCTTCAACACAATGCAAGCTTTGCTAATGCAAATAGTTTTGTTTATTGCTCAGCTTTTATTTCAAGTTGTCCAACAGTTATCTAGCAATGGATTGCCATCTGTGATCAGTGCAACCATCGCCAACACCATTTTTATTGGTACAACTCTAATAGCTGGCTATGCCATTTATCAAAGTGTCAAGGGTGAATATTCTGACATTCCTACTCTTTCACAAGCTGCATCATTTCAGTGCGAATGATAAAAACTGATCTAGGTACAGATTTTATAGAAACTAGTGATATTTAGACAGTTGAAAACAATTTGAAAATCAATAGAGATTTATGACAAGACGTAGTTCAGTTTATAATTCAGATAAGTTATATGCAAGCTTAACTTATCTATTGCCAATTACCGCAGTAGTGGGATTTGGGGCATTTTTGTTTGTCCAATTTCCCCCATTGTTTACTGTGTTTTTACCAGTTTTGAAGTTAAATCAACTTATATCTTTTTCAATTATTGATTTTATTTCAATCCGCCTTATTGCTTGGTTTTGCGTATTTATTTTTGTAGTTAGAAACTATAAGGTAAATCATTTTACGCGCTTTAATGCAATGCAAGCATTACTCTTAGATATTATTGTTGCTCTCATGGGAGCAATAATTCAGATTTTAGAAGCAATTTTAGGACAATTTGCATTCTTTCCATTTATGTTGCAAATTATTGCGAGTGTTACATTTTTAGGAATAACAGCGGCCTTTATATATTCCGTATTTCAATGTATCCTTGGAAAATATGCTGATAAAATCCCTTTAATTTCTGAAGTTGCATACATGCAAGTGCGATAAAAGTTAAAATCGCGAATTAGATGGATTAAAGGATGAGGCAGATTTCCAGACAGCTATAAAATGCAAAGTTGTTGGCTAGAGTAACGTGATTTCAGGATAAGCTACAAAATTTTAAAAATCAAAACAGTAAAAGCGTCGCAAAGCGAGGCTTTTACTGTTTTGGCTTCTAGAGATGGTTCGCGCCGCGAACCATCTCTAGAAGCTAGTTTGAAATTAACCCGAACTAAGGTTAATTAGTTTGAGCTGATACAAAACGTTCGATCGCTGCGTAATCTTGATGTATTTGAATATTGGTATATTTGCCACTTGTTTGTAATAGCGATCGCACTATTTCTGCTTGTCCAGACATTAGTTCCACAATCCAAAATCCGCCTGAGATTAAATATTGTGGTGCGATATTTACAAGTTCTCGAATAGCATCTAGTCCATCATTACCCCCATCAAGGGCTAAATGTGGTTCATGATTGGTAACTTCGGGCTGTAGATTTAAAACTTCGATACTGGGAATATAAGGCGGATTAGAAACTATTCCTGCAAGATAATTTTGTAAATTTAATTTAGCTAATGGCTCAAACCAACTGCCGTGATGAAAATGAATTTGCTGATAATTTTTACTAGCATTAATTGTGGCAATTTCTAAAGCAGCTTGACTGTAATCAACTGCATGAATTTCTGCTTGCGGAAATTGCTGTGCTAAAGCGATCGCGATCGCACCACTGCCCGTACCTAAATCTACCCAAACACCATTTTGATAAATAGGATCTTGGCAATTCTCCTCAACAATATCAATTATTAATTCGGTTTCAGGACGAGGAATTAATACGGTGGGAGATACTTGCAACTCTAAATTGCGCCATGCTACTGATCCTGTTAAGTACTGCACGGGAATGCGATCGCTTAATCGTTTTTGCCAAAGTTGATCGAGTTTAGTTAATAATTCAGGTGTAATTTTTTGTGCGATATTAGGCGATCGCAATCTGAGGTCGAGTTTATCTAGCGAAGCGAGACTCAATATTAGCCAATCAAGTTCAAATGTTGGTACATTGCCTGTCTGAGCAGCGATATGACTGCGATCGTACCATTCCCAAAAATTCATAGTTAATTTATCCTGCAATGCAATATGCAAGGGGCTGAAGCAACTTGTTAAATAAACAAAAGGCTCGCATTGCGAGCCTTTTGTTTATTTTTTGCGTTTATTCATGGCTTCGAGATAAGCCTGTTGGTAACTCAAAAAACTGTTATGCCATTCTTGAAAACGGCGATCGCCATCATGTACTAACATTTGACGATACTTTTCCGAAGAAATATATGATTTTGAAGTTGACATAATACATACCCCTCTAAATTGAGCCTATTGTAAATGAAAGAGCACTTTTTACCCCCTCTAACTCCCCCTTGAAAGGGGGAGAATTTAGATTTAGGATTCCCCCTTTTAAGGAGAAAAATTTAGATTTATGCTTCCCCCCTTCCAAGGGGGGACTGAGGGGGGGATTTACAGCTTCACCACAAAAGCATCAGTTACGCCCTGAATATGCACGATTTCATCAAGCAAACCGCTAGGCAAAGGATCGTCAATATTCAAGACCATGACTGCTTCGCCGCGCACCATGCGACGACCGACTTGCATACTGGCAATGTTTACATTGAAATTGCCGAGTAATGAGCCAATTCTACCGATGATCCCTGGCATATCACGGTGCAAAGTCAACAACATGTAGTGAGTTGGCGCAACGTTGATTGGAAATTCATTGATGCTAGTGATCCGAATTTCCGACTTACCAAGCAATGCACCAGTTACTTCTTGCTGACCTTGGCTACCATGAGCCGTCAAGTGAATTGAGCCACTGTAATCTTCAACGGAAGGATCGCGAGTTTCAGTAACGTGAATACCACGTTCTTTAGCCTCGATGCTGGCATTCACAAAATTAACTCGTTCGCGCAGAGCTGGAGAGAGCAAACCTTTGAGGGCAGCTACGACGATTGGTTGACTTTCGCTATTAGCAATTTCACCTTGAAGCTTGACATTGAGAGTATCGACACGACCACCAGCCAATTGACCAACCAGATTGCCCAGCATTTCGGCAAGTTGCAGGTAAGGCTTGAGTTTTTGCCATACATCGGGACGCAATCCAGGGATATTCACCGCCGATCGCGCAGGTAAGCCAAGCAAGACATCACGGATTTGTTCGGCAACATCAACAGCCACATTGGTTTGAGCTTCTTCGGTAGATGCTCCAAGGTGAGGAGTCAAGATTACGTTTGCACCGAGTTCACGCAAACCAGAGTCAGCTTCGAGAGGCTCATTTTCAAATACATCAAGGGCGATGCCGCCAATTTTGCCGCTCTTGATTGCTTCAGCGATCGCTATTTCATCAATGATCCCGCCTCTAGCGCAGTTGATGATTCTCACGCCATCTTTCATGATTGCAATGCGATCGGCATTAATCAAATGTGCGGTTTCTTTAGTTTTGGGTAAATGCAATGTGATGTAATCAGCTTCACGTAGCAAAATTTCTAGCTCAACCAGATGGACACCTAATTTCTCAGCACGTTCTGCGGTCAAGAATGGGTCATAGGCGAGAATCCGCATTCCCAGAGACTTTGCAACCGTAGCAACGTGAGAGCCAATTTTGCCTAAACCAAGAATACCAAGGGTTTTCTTGTAGACTTCAACGCCAGTAAAACTCTTGCGATCCCACTTGCCACCCTTGAGGGATGCGTTAGCTGCGGGAATAAAGCGCGATAGCGACATCATCATCGCCAGAGTATGCTCAGCCGCCGCGATCGTATTGCCTTCAGGAGAATTGACAACCACAATGCCCATGCGGGTAGCGGTTGGCACATCTACATTATCGACCCCAACACCAGCACGACCGATGATTTTGAGGTTTTTACCAGCTTCAACAGCTTCTTTGGTGAGCTTTGTACCAGAGCGAATCATGATCGCATCGTATTCAGGGAGAACTTGGATCAGTTCTTCAGGACTAAGGGTGGTTTTTACGTCAACGGTGGCGACTTGAGAAAGGATATCGATACCAACTTGATCGATGGGGTCAGAAACGAGAACTTTGGGCATAACGATTAAAAAATGTACCAGTGCCTATAGCGGAAGGTTTGCGGCTACGCTTTAAATCCTAAACGCCCTTGAATCAATGCAAGATAAACGCTAGACATCGCGCAGCTTAGACACACTAAGACGACAATAATTGCTTACATTAATAATATTAAAGCAAAAATGAACGCTCCTACGTTTCAGTAACTTTAGAGTTGTAATCACTCTATGGCTATTACCCGAAAGAGAGTGGCGGCGCGAAGCGCCGCCACTCTCTTTCGGGTTGGTCTTTCAGTAGCTAGCTCTAAGACTAAAAAGCTGATGAGTTGCTTGGCAACTCATCAGCTTTTTAGTGCTATGACTGTACTTTCAAAATACCGCGTAACTCACCTGCACGGTTAGATTTGGTATGGAGATCAACGTACAAACCACCACTATTAAGAGCTTGGAGTTGCTCAGCCGTTAGCGTATATTCGCCCTTAACATTACCGCTTACACCATCAGGATTAACTTGCACCTGCAAAGCATATTGGAAAGGACCATTTGCCTTAGCAGCGCCTCTATGAATATGTACACCCGAAGTAATGTTTGGATTAGGAGGAACTAGAGGATCAGTAGCATAATCACGTAGGGGACTGCTCAAACTATAAAAACCACCACGCACAATTAACCGATCGCCGAAGAGAGCTGCTCCTACTACACCTGCTGCATTAGTTGTCACTGGACTGGGAGAAATCTCATCACCTGATAATATTGCTGCAAATCTAGTGAAATTGACACTTTGGCTGATCAAATTACTTTCGGCAAGGAGTTCAGCTTCGGCTTGCTGTTGATAGATGGTTAAACTGATAGAGTTATCAGCTAGCCGTGAACTAATGGTTGTAGGGGAGACATTATGAGATTGTGCTGGTGCGCTAATATTTATCGCAAGTAAACAGATAGCGATACCAAGAGCTAGGCTATACAAAAACTTTTGATATCTCCTAAAAACCTTAATCATATTACTTTTACCGATTTAGTGAATTGGTTCTTTTTCTCTAGATTTCTCCAGTTACATTTTCTTACGCCCAAAAGTTGGATTTGGATGCAACCGTACTATATTGTTTCTGTTATATATATTTCATGAATGTGCAATATTTACTGATTTTTGGGGCGGCGCTATTGGCGGGTGGGATTAATGGAATTGCAGGAGGAGGCAGTTTTATTTTGTTTCCTGTTCTCATGTTTGTCGGCATTCCGCCAATAACTGCGAATGCTACCAATGCGATCGCTTTGCTGCCAGGGACATTAGCCAGTGCGGGAGCCTATCGTCGCGAATTTGATCAAGATAAGCGATCGCTAATTCAAGTATGTATATTGGGGATAATTGGGGGGCTAGCAGGAGCAATTTTGCTTCTTAGAACGCCATCGGCAACTTTTTTACAAGTCTTGCCTTATTTATTATTGACAGCAACATTAGCTTTTGCCTTTAGCAATAAAATGACGCTATGGGTTGAGCAGCAGCAATCTCGATTTGCGAAGCTCCGAGAATTGCGAACAGTCTTCATTACGATCTTGCAATTAGTTGTGGCTGTGTATGGAGGCTTTTTTGGGGGCGGGATGGGGATTTTATTTCTGGCAACCTTTGCGCTGATGGGGATGACCAATATCCATCGCATGAATGCTTATAAGGTCATGCTTACTAGTTGTATTAATGCCGTAATTGTTATTCCTTTTGTCCATGCGGGGGTAATTCTTTGGCAAGAAGGGGCGATCGCAGCGATCGGTGCTTCTATCGGGGGATATATCAGTGCTTACTATGTCCAAAAGATTGCCCCCATAGTAGTAAAGCGCTTTGTGATTGGCGTTGGTTCCGCAATGACGCTGTACTTTTTTATTAAAAGTTGGTTTGCCTAGCATCAGCACAGACAAGCTGTGCTTTCCGCAAACGATTTATTATACCAATTCACGAAAGTGTGGCAACACTTTTGTGAATTAAAAACCAAGCCCAGTAAGGGTTTTAAAAACACAAAATGGCGTAGCCATTTTGTGTTTTGGTATTACTTACAGTAATTACCAATCAAACAACTAGGACGACTCAAAACCCATAAGAGGCAGCGCGAAGCGCTGCCTCTTATGGGTTTTGAGTAATACCTCGACAGAGTTGATTTGGTAGTTGTTGAAGAACACGCCGAAATGGGGCAATATCTTTCAGGCTATGGGACAGAATCAAAGCACCCTGAATCATCATCATCGCATCTTCACCACGCTCCTTTGCCAAAGTCTCCTCCAATCCTGCGGTGACTAGAACCTTTGCGATCGCCTCAATCCATCGCGAAAAAGCATCACTAATCTGTGCGTGAAATAGGTCATCACTTGACTGCTCCATCAGTAAAACTGCCCATAGGCAAGAATTTTGTCCCTCATTAAAAAATTTACTCACCTCATCACACATAGCCTGAAATTTAGCGATCAGTGGTTCTGGGCGATCGAGAATCTCTAATATGTTCGTCTCTAGCCAATTGTTGACATAAGTTAGAGCCGTCTCCGCCATTTCTGCCTTGCCTTTAGGGAAATGATGATAGAGACTAGCCTTCCCCAAGCCAGTCTCTTGAGAAATTTTGGAAAGAGTTACCCCCTCATAACCAAACTGGCGAAACAGCTTGATCAAAGTTGGGACATGAGTTTGTTTAGACATAGATTTCTTAGCAGAGGATTGATGGCGCGAAGCGCCATCAATCCTTTTGGGATTTAGCAATATTTACTTATAGTTCTGCAATTTAGAAACTAATTTTTGGTGGCGCGGCGAAGCCGCGCCACCAAAAATTGGTTTTTATTTTATAGCAAAGTCTTTGTTGACATTATACCGAACGAACAGTACAGTATCAGTATACCGAACGAACGGTACAAAAACCTCAAATTTTAACTTTCCTCCTGAAAAACAGGCAATGCAATGATTAAGCTACATGGTCACGAAATCTCTGGTAACAGCTACAAAGTACGTTTAATGTTGTCATTGCTCAATCTTGAGTATGAATGGGTCAGAGTCAATCTAATGAAAGGCGAACATAAATCACCAGAGTATTTGGCAAAGAATCCTTTTGGGCAAGTTCCTTTGCTGGTCGATGATGAAACTCAAATTGCTGATGCTCAGGCGATTTTGGTCTATATAGCCAGAAAGTATGGTGGCGAACAATGGCTACCTACCGATGCATTACCAATGGCGCAAGTCGTTCGTTGGTTGTCAACGGCTGCAGGTGAAGTCCGTCAAGGTCCAGAGAATGCAAGACTGTTCTATCTATTTGGAGCAGGAACGAAGATCAATATTGAACGCGCTACTGAAAAATCTCATTTCATTCTCAAACAACTTGATCAACATTTGAGTACCAGAAATTGGCTAGAGTGCGATCGCCCTACGATTGCCGATGTTGCTATCTATCCCTACATTTCCCTCGCTAAGGATGGCAAGATTGAACTGGAAGCTTACTCTCATGTTTTAAGTTGGATGGAGCGATTTCAGAAGCTATCTGGCTATGTACCAATGTTAGGAGCTTAAACCGATGCCCAGACAATTTGGCACGATCGCCTTCACTCCAGCAGTGAAAGCCATGCAAGAAAAAATGGGTTCCCGTGAGAATTACGAGCGCTTTGTGGCAAATGGTGCTGACAATAACAGGGTTACTCCTGACATCGCTCAATTCATAGCAAGTATGGAAGGATTTTATCTTGGAACTGTCACTTCCAATGGCTATCCATATATTCAGTTTCGTGGCGGTAAGGCAGGATTTTTAAAGGTTCTTGATGAGAAAACGTTGGGCTTTGCTGATTATCGTGGCAATGTGCAGTATATCTCGGTGGGCAATCTTTCAGAACATGATAAAGCATTTCTATTTTTAATGGATTATCGAAATCGTCGCCGTTTGAAAATCCTCGGTCGTGCAAAGATTGTGGAAGACGATCCTGAGATCCTTGCTCAAGTCCAAGATCGCGACTATCCAGCCACCGTAGAACGGGCGATCGTTTTTGAAATCGAAGGCTGTGATTGGAATTGTCCGCAACATATTCCTGTGCGCTATTCGCAGGCTGAAGTGGAAGCAATGCAAGCTAGAATTAGTGAATTAGAGCAACTTCTAGCTGAGGCTAAGAACTCATAATTATGAAACTCCATGCAGATTTGAGCCAGCGCGTTGTCGTCGAAAGTGAATCCCTCGATTGGGTGGATTCCCCTATGGTTGGTGTCCAACGCCGAATGCTCGAGCGAGATGGCGAAGAAGTCGCAAGAGCAACCTCGGTCGTCCGCTATGCTCCTGACAGTCATTTTTCAGCGCATACCCACTGCGGTGGCGAAGAGTTTTTGGTCTTAGAGGGTATTTTCTCCGATGAGTATGGAGACTATCCTGCGGGAACCTATATTCGTAATCCTGTGGGTTCAACCCATACGCCTTTTAGCAAAGAGGGTTGCACGATTTTAGTCAAGCTCTGGCAAATGCATCCCGATGATCAACAACGAGTAGCGATCGCCACCAAGGAAACGCCTTGGGCTAATGGCTTAGTCAAGGGGTTACAAGTAATGCCATTGCATAGCTATGGAACCGAGAATGTTGCCCTCGTGAAATGGGATGCAGGTACTTACTTTCAGCCTCATATGCATTTAGGCGGTGAAGAGATCTTTGTAGTTGATGGAGTCTTTGAGGATGAGTTTGGTGCTTATCCCAAGGGGACTTGGTTGCGGAATCCTAGCGGCAGTCGGCATATGCCGTTTAGCAAATTAGGTTGTCTGATTTATGTCAAAGTAGGGCATCTGAGCTAATCTATTTTCTGTTTTTATCGTTGCTTTTAAAGATATGAAAACGCAAAGTATTCTGTCTAACATCGTTCTATATGGTCGCTCGATATGGCAGATAGTGCGATCGCGTCTTAGTCCTAAAAAAGGGATTGAGGATATCCTGAACTACCGATATATCTCGGACAAATTAGCTACAAGTGGTCAACCAACCGCCACAGAGCTGAAATTAATTAGTCAAGCAGGATATAAAACTGTTCTCAATTTAGCTCCGCCAACTGCTTCCAATGCTCTGCCAGAGGAACAAGCGATCGCAACTAGTTTGGGAATGAATTACATTAACATCCCCGTTGTTTGGGATAGTCCGACAATGGCAGACTTTAATCAGTTTTGCGATGTAATGGAAAATCACAAAGATCAACTAATTTTTGTTCATTGTGCGATGAATATGCGCGTATCTGCATTTATGTATCTCTATCGTCATTTGAAGATGGGAGTCCCTGCCTCAGAAGCTTATTCAGCCATGAAAACCATCTGGGAACCCAATGCTACTTGGCAGCAGTTTATTGAAACGGCGATCGCTTCTAATCAAAGTAACTTCCGAGCAAGCGAACCTCAAGAAAATTTTTAAAAGCATCGCAAAGCAATGCTTTTAAAAATTTTCTTGGTTTGAATTTGAGCGCAAAGCGCTGTAAATTAACTATTAACTAAATCCTAAAAACTATGGAAACTAAACCACCTCTTCCTCCATTTACCTTAGAAACCGCCAAAGCCAAAATCCAAGCGGCGGAAAATGCTTGGAATACTCGCGATCCCGAGCGCGTAGCCCTTGCCTATACTGAAGATTCTGAATGGCGCAATCGTAACGAATTTGTAAATGGACGCGATGAAATTAGAGAATTTCTCAAACGTAAATGGGCAAAAGAACTAGACTATCGATTGAGAAAAGAACTTTGGTGTTTTATGGATAATCGCATTGCGGTGCGATTTGAGTATGAATATCATGACGAAGCAGGTAATTGGTATCGTGCCTACGGCAATGAAAATTGGGAATTCGCGGAAAATGGCTTGATGATGCGCCGCTTTGCTAGCATTAACGACTTAGCTATCCAAGAAAGCGATCGCAAGTTTCGCTGGGAACGTTAAATTTACAACACTTTGCGCTTAAATCCAAACCATGAAGATTTTTGAAAGTGTTGCAAAGCAACACTTTCAAAAATCTTCATGGTTAGTTTGATCGGTAACTGATGTTACGTGGAACTCAGATGATGAATCTCTTGCTGGTAGCGAAGCAGGGCAACCACGGGGGGATTGCCCCTACCTGTAAATCTTAGATCTTGTAGGGGCTGTGCCCCCGTGCCAGCCCTAGACTTTCGCCATCGCAAGAATTCCTTCCACGTAACATCAGCGATAATTGCTGTAAACGAAAAAGCCGTGCTCAGCGCGGCTTTTTCGTTTAAGGATTTGGTGGACACCAGAATAGATTTTGACTAGATATGCCAAGAGATTCAAGAATCTCCTTCATCTTTTTAGCACATTCCATCCAATAGTCTTGGTTGTCATACATCCAGTCGGGACTGAAGTGGAGATCGTAATGGAGCAGATTGGGAATATTTGCAAACTCGTCAGATGTTTGCTTAGAAATAAGCAACACACGGAATGGCTTGCCCTTACATTTAATCGTTAGCTTCTCGATCAGATCAAGTACATAGCCGCGATTAGTTACGCCAGTACGCACAAATAAAACTTCATCGCAATGATCCAGAGTGTATAAAAATCTCTTTGCCCGCGCCGAATAGCGAACCCGCATTCTTTCATGAATCGGCTGCATATTATTCGCAGGATCGTCAGTATCTTCGACTTCGTGCCCAAAGGATAAGCCAGACCATTTAGAATGATAGACTCTCCCTTCTTCAATATTGTAATGGAGATAATCAGGGTTCCACATGTCTCGGAAGTCATTCATTACCATGTCTGACACATCGCCTAGATTTGTGGAACGTGCCAAATCAAAGGGAAATGCTGGCCCATCATATTCCATTTTGTATAAGAGCATTCTCGCCGCACAGCGATCGCCTAATGGCAAAATGGCAATGCGATTAATTTCTGATAGTTTACATTTGTATTTGAGCAGCATTGTCGATTTGACTGGCGCTTTGACGCGACTCTCTAAACCCTGCTCGCCAATCATCATCGTCCGAAATGGTGCTTCTGGATTGGCGGGATCGTGATAAACTCCCGCAGGCATGGCTGCTAGAGCAGACCGAATTTCTTTCCACATCGGATGGATGTTATATTCTTCTTCAGATTCATTGATAATCCGAATCGTGCGATCGCCTTCTTTGAGAATCCCTAGGTGTCCATCATAGTAAAGAATTTCTGCATTTTGAGGAGCAAAAAACTTAAGAGCAGAGCAATATTGAAGATCGACTCCAATCGGAATTTTAACTGTATTCTCAATTGAGCCATTAAACCCAACTGAAAGCAATGGAACCAAGCCTAACTCATCATTTTTAGAGACATATGATGTACCAAAGGTTAAGCCAGCCTTGCGCTTCAGAGCTTCTTGTAATTCCTTCCAAGTAGGAGTGATATTGTAAGTATATTCAGACTTATTGATAATTCTCAAGGTCTGAGATTCAGGGTTAGCAAACACTTGAAATCCATATTTATCTTCATAAATAGAAATCTCGGATGTTTTGCTAGAATGCAATATTAGTCTTTGTGCTTGCGATCGCTGAACTCGATCAATCTGGAAAATGTCGAGATTAATCGCTTGAAACATTAGCTCATGTCCTTGGGAATTGGGATGAGCCACATCTAGAGATATGTCATGTTTCCAGCCTCCATAACCATTGTCCAATGCATCGAGCCAGTCAAGCATAGGCACTCCCCACTTCAACATGCGATGGTGAGTATCGCGCAGCAACCACGCATGTTCGGGGGTATAGTCTCCATGAGGATATAGACCACCAATAATAGGTAATGCACCTAAATCTTGAGTCATCTTGATTAATTGCAGTAACCCACTCTCAAAGCGACGCTGCACCGCTCTGCGATCATGTGGACGACAATAAGCTAGTCCTTCATTTCCCAAGGAAAGAGAAATGATCACTACATCTGGTTTTTCAGGCGCAACAACCGAAGTAAAGCGTTCAATCGTGCTGGTGACATTTGCCCCCAATTGTGATCGATTGACCAGTTGATGCCCATATTTTTCTTGCAAAGCTTGTCCTAGATGACTTGCCCAACCTTTGAGCAGCCAAGCACTACATCCCATCGCCACAGAACTACCGATGACTAATACTTTAAGTCCATCTGGTGAGGGGATTGCTGATTTTGAGTCTGGAGCTAAGGCGATCGCCTTTTCCAAATATCCATAGGGATATGCAGGAATATAACCAAAAGCTTGATCATCCACAATAATTGTCGAGGTTGAGGAATTAGTATGATCTAGTTCAATCGGAACCCATCGATTAGCAACATTTTCACATTCCCATTCAGTTTTGCCATTGGCTGCAACTCGTACATACTTATACTCAATTTTTGCTTCAGATTTTGCTTCAGAGTCAGGCAAGGTTAACGGATCAATTTCTACATCTACCCACCAAATTGGGTAGCGATCGCCTGATGTACGCAAAGGTAAATATTTTTTAATGTCCCACGATCCCAATTGAGGAATCGAACCGACCATACCAATCATTTCCCCACTTTGAGTGGGAGCTTTTACCTGAAATCGATACATAGAAATGTCTTCTGTGGATAGGACTTGATTAGTTCTGCCTACTGTAGCTACTTGTTTTAAGGCAAGTCCCACCCCCATTGATGAGATGTGGCTCGAAGCAACGCATCTCATCAATGGGGGGGGCTGTCTTAGCAAGATCGGCTATAGCTATAACAATCATTAAGTATTTAGGGCGATCGCCTCAGGTTTGAACTGTCTTAGAATCTATCACTCATTAGGTTTTAAGTCTGTTTTAGAAACTACAGCTAGCTATCCAGAAATATCGTTATTGATTGCTCAAAATTGGAGAACAACAAAATAAGAAACCGATTTTTGATGGTGAGGCTTTGCCTCACCATCAAAAATCGGTTTCTTATTAAATTACAGCGCCATGATAATTCAATTTCGTCGCCAGAAAATTAAGAGGTAGCACAAAGAGCTGTCTCTTATTTTTTGGAGTTTTAAACTGGACGGAATTCGGTAAAATTATTAAGACATTGTAAAAAAGCAACTTTATATACTACGAGTATAAAAATTTTATGGCGAAGAAGAGTCTTGCAAGTTTGACTGCTACGGAATTAGCAGGCAAGAAAGTTTTAGTAAGAGTTGATTTTAACGTTCCTCAAGACGAAACAGGCAAAATTACCGACGATACCCGTATTCGTGCAGCATTACCAACCATTAAGTATCTCACCGAAGCTGGCGCTCGCGTAATCCTCACTAGCCACTTCGGCAGACCTAAGGGTGTTACCGAAAGCCTCCGCCTCAATCCTGTAGCAGTACGTTTATCGGAGTTACTTGGTCAGCCCGTTGTCAAAACCGATGATTGCATTGGTGACGCAGTTGCTGCTCAAGTTAATGCTCTTAACAACGGCGATGTTGCTTTGTTAGAAAACGTGCGTTTTTATCCTGAAGAAGAAAAGAACGATCCTGAATTCGCCAAAAAACTAGCATCTTTGGCTGACATTTATGTAAATGATGCCTTTGGTACTGCCCACCGCGCCCATGCCTCAACTGAAGGCGTAACCAAGTACATCAGCACCTCAGTTGCTGGTTTCTTGCTTGATAAAGAATTGCAATATTTGAGCGGTGCGATCGACAATCCTAAGCGTCCTTTAGCAGCGATTGTTGGTGGTTCTAAGGTTTCTAGCAAGATCGGCGTAATCGAAACCTTGCTCGATAAGGTCGATTATTTGTTGCTCGGCGGCGGCATGATCTTCACCTTCTACAAAGCTCGTGGCTTGAGTGTTGGTAAGTCTCTCGTTGAAGAAGACAAGCTAGACTTAGCTCGAGCCCTTGAAAAGAAAGCCGCAGAACGTGGTGTCAAGTTCTTGTTGCCTACTGATGTAGTTGTAGCTGATAATTTCAAACCCGATGCCAATGCTCAAACCGTTAGCATTGACAATATTCCTGATGGTTGGATGGGCTTGGATATTGGACCAGACTCCGTAAAGGTATTCCAAGAGGCGCTTTCAAATTGCAAATCTGCAATCTGGAATGGTCCTATGGGCGTATTTGAGTTTGATAAGTTTGCGGTTGGTACTGAAGCGATCGCGCATACTCTTGCCGATCTCACAGCCACTGGTACAATCACTATCATCGGCGGCGGCGACTCCGTAGCTGCGGTTGAGAAGGTTGGTGTTGCTGACAAGATGAGCCACATCTCCACTGGTGGTGGTGCAAGCTTAGAATTGCTCGAAGGCAAAATCTTACCTGGTATCGCTGCTTTGAACGAAGCTTAATATTTCCGTTAAAAAAAGGGGCGCGATGCGCCCCTTTTTTTAACGGAAATTATCGGGATTGAGTCGTCTACCGCCACTAGTAAAGCCATTGTTAGCCAGACTTGCACCAGTGCCACCATCACTAGGATCAAGGAATGGCTTCAAGTACAAGTTGCCACTACGTACATTGGATACCGTGCGGCTTGGTGATAGCACTGAACCAAGGACACCATTAATTCCTCTAAGATCAATGCCTAAACCAAGATCACCAGTGATGTCATTTAAAGAGCGATCGCGTCCGCGATAAGTATTCACAGCCGTGGTTTGTTGACCGCTATCAGCCGTAGCAAGATTGCCAAACACCTGATCGCGAGTGGCGATCGGATCTTGACCATTGGGAACGGTCAAGACAATACGACAGGCTGAATTTTTATCAGTCGTGGCACAGATCACGTTATAGCCGTTTTCAGTACTGGTTCGCATTTCTAGCAAACCATCGGGACGATAGGACTCTAAACGACGACTAATTTCATTGCAACGTCTTTCAGGTGACCAACCATCGCCCATGAGGCTAGGAGCAGCCCAAGGGAAATATTTTTGGGGTTGACTCTTAGGTTGATAAACCACAATATACTGACCATCACGCGCTTGACAGCTAAAACGAGCCGTTTTGTTGTCCGTAGGATTAGCAGCTTTGTCGTTGGGATTTTCGGAGGGAAGCGTGGAGGGATTTGAGCTAGGGCTGGTCTCGACAGGAATAATCTGCGCGAAACTAGGGCTTGCGACTAGAGGCAAACTAAGGGCGATCGCCGATAAGCAGCCAAATTGCTTTCGCAAAAATTTTGGTAAATTTCGGGTTGAGTAGTTCATAGGATTAGCGGGTGTGTGAGGATTAGTAGACAAATCAAGGCTTCCCCCCAGATATATTTTGTGACTCTTGCGTAGAACGCCTATGAGATTGCGCGTCACTTTTTCTGATTCTAACTATAGATCCTTAGATCTTTCTATAGTTGCATGACCTTATGTTCAGAAAATATGTTCCCTCCAACAATAAAAAAAGGCTGTGCTTAGCACAGCCTTTTTTTATTTAGTCATTAATTTCGCTTTCTTCCGTCTCATCGTCAGACGGTAAAGGCGATCGCAAGATTACAGTGTTATGCAATTTACCAATCCCCTCGATTTCAATATAAATGCGATCGCCTTCTTGCATCGGACCAACACCTTCAGGCGTACCCGTGAGAATGATATCCCCTGGCAGTAAAGTCATAATTTGGCTAATGTAAGACACGATATAATCTGGTGAAAATACCATTTCCTCGATTGAGGCAGCCTGAAAAGGCTTTTTAGTATCATTTACAAAGGTCTGCAACATCGCAGTAGGACTGATTTCGCGCACAATCCACGGTCCCAAGGGACAGAAAGTGTCAAAGCCCTTACCCCTAGTCCATTGACTATCGCTTCTTTGGAGATCCCTTGCAGTCACATCGTTGGCGATCGTGTAGCCCCAAATCGCAGCGATCGCTTGATTAGGTGTGACATTAAAACAATGAG
This sequence comes from Phormidium tenue FACHB-1050, assembly GCF_014696925.1. Lineage (GTDB taxonomy): Bacteria > Cyanobacteriota > Cyanobacteriia > Pseudanabaenales > Pseudanabaenaceae > Pseudanabaena. Next base: position 22,823 of record NZ_JACJQY010000011.1, read on the forward strand.
AACCAATCACCAATGCTAGCTCACCTTCATATTCCACCCGTTTAGATTGTGGTGGAATAGCTATTTCTGCTTCAGGCGCAATAATTGTCGTAGGTGGCTTTAAAAATATAATTGGCTCTTTTGGTACTTCTCCACCCATTTCCGCAGCATGAGCGGAATAGTTTTTACCTACAGCAACAATCTTGCTCGGTTCGCAGGGAGCTAAAAGTTGATAAGTATCTGGCGCAAGTAATTCTCCATTTGGCTCCCCTCCCAGCCAAGGTGCTGTATTGAGTAGCTTTATAGATTGGTTCAACTCTAACAGCCCATAATAGACTTTCCCTTGGGAAGTTTTCACGCGAACATAACGATCCGCCATAGCATCTTATTTGTATCTAAATATTAAGAGGGGGAACCTAGCAGCCTTGATTATATAGCAATCACCATCATAAACCTAGGAAGGTGCGGTGGCTCAGCAATTCTCATTATAAAAATAGTTTTTTTGAAAGCTCGCCGTTGGCAAGCTTTCAAAAAAAATGATTTTGGTGTTTCCAGCGCCGAAGAGTTTTGTAATTTGATAAGGAACCAAATTTTTGATGGCGCGGCTCCGCCGCGCCATCAAAAATTTGGTTCCTTGTTTTACGGCAAAGCTCTAATATCAATTCACGAAAATGTTGCCACGCTTTTGTGAACTATAGCTGTCGCCATTTTTGTTAGGACATAAAACCCAGATAGTGTGAGGCGGCGCGAAGCGCCGCCTCACACTATCTGGGTTTTGATTTGTCCTGGTACAGGTAGCTATAGCTATAAAAACCAAACCCAGTAAGAGTTTTAAAAACACAAAATGGCGTAGCAATTTTGTGTTTTGGTATAAGTCCAAAATGAACCGCGATCGCGGTTCATTTTGGACTTTCTTTTTGGTCTTACTAAGCTAGTTTGAGGTATACAACCGCAAGTTGTTTCTAAGTAGCTAAGCAAGGCTTGAGCCTCCCGCTACGCGGGAGGCTCAAGCCTTGCTTAGCTACTTAGCTGTTTTTATGTTAGTAAATTGGAATATGAGTCTATCTACATTCATCCTAGTTTCGCTTGCCTTTGGAGTTGCCTTTGGAACTCTATTAAATACAACTTTCCCTCAGAATATTGAACTAATTAATCAAAGTTTTTTAGCTCCAGTTGGGGAATCTTTTTTAAGGTTAATTCAATTTGTAGTTGTTCCCATTGTTTTTTCTTCTTTAATCATGGGATTAACCCGAATTCAAGGAGCAGGGCAAGTGGGCAGATATACAGTCAAGTTAATGACCAGTTACTTGATTACTAGCTCAATAGCACTTTGTGTGGGTATGGGGACAGCCTATTTTTTGCAACCTGGTAGTGGTGTGACAGGCTTCTCTATGTCTGAGAATATTAGTATTACAGAAGCTCCTTCTCTCATATCTTGGTTAGTGAGCCTAATTCCTGTCAATCCATTAGAAGCTCTCAGTACTGGCAATCTATTGCAAATCATTTTTTCGGCAGTTCTACTAGGCATAGGCGTGCAACTTGCTAAAGAGAAAGCCAAACCCTTTGTCGAATTCATTGAAAGTATCTATCACATTAGCGAAAAGACTTTATCCATAATTTTGTATGTCGCTCCTTTGGGTGTATTTGCCCTCATGAGTTCTACGATCGCTACTCAAGGATTAGAACTAGTTGCTAAATTATTTCTCTATGTTTTGGGTTTAGTGATTGCTTCTTCGATCATGATTTGTCTGGATATGCTGGTTCTGTTTATTCTCAAAGCTGATCCTTTAAGATTTCTACGTAGTCTTTCAGAGGCGATCGCCCTAGCGTTTGGGACAGCTAGTTCTAATGCAGCGCTGCCCGTGGTATTACAAAATATTCAAGAGAATTATGGATTGCGTGAAGAAATAGCCAGCTTTGCCATTCCCCTAGGTACTGCACTCAAACGTGATGGTGCAGCAATTTTACAAGGATTTAATGCCTTGTTCGTAGCTCAAATTTACCAAGTTCCCTTAACGCCTTCCCTATTAACTGCGATCGCCGTTAGTAGTTTGTTGGTTTCCTTTAGTACTCCTGGAGTTCCTGGCTCAGCCCTAATCACAATGGCAACTGTGCTTTCAGCTTCAGGATTGCCATTAGAAGCGATCGCTTTAGTTGCAGGAATTGATCGGCTTACCGATGGCTTTAAAACTGTTGTCAATATTATTGGTAATAGTGTTAACGCTATTATTCTCAGTCATTGGGAAGTAGAACAAATATCTGAAGTAGAACAAATAACTGCTATCTGAATAAAAACCTCTGCTTAGCAGAGGTTTTTATTCGGAATTTACTTTAAGACCTCATTTAGGCTTTGTTTAAACTCATCCCATTAGACTCAGCATAACGATTCATAAATCTCAGGAAGCGCTCCCAATCACGTTCGCCTTCAATTTTATGAATTGCTTCAATCCCTGCTGATTTACCATTGATGAATTTGGCGTTGACGTTGCGTGTCACCATTTCGCCTTCTTCATCAATCATATACATTCCCAATATCTCATTATTGTTAGCATTCTCGCCACTCATGCATTTAGGTGAATCGAAGATAAATACTGCAACACTCGTATCTCCGTCCTTAGAGCGCGTAATTTTTACATCGGTGGCTTCTTCGTCAATACCGAGCGCCAACTGTATTCTTGCTGTCATTTTTTAAAACCTTGATCTAAAACTTTGAATAAGACTTTTTTAAAAGCACATTTGTATTAACATAACTCAAAATTAACACTCATTAACAGTAAAGGTGTAGCTTTGTAACAGCTTTACTGTTAATCAAATACTACTGTTCGCAACCCTAAGCCTGAACTTGCCGATTGTCCATAAATTAATACACGGTTTTGTAAATGTTGTCTGACGGCTCTAGCTAAGACAATGCGCTCTAAGTCTTTGCCTTTGCGAATCAGGTCAGTAACCGAATCACGATGCGAAACTCGAATGACATCCTGCTCAATAATTGGACCTTCATCTAATTCCTCAGTGACATAATGAGCTGTTGCACCAATGATTTTTACACCACGCTTATAGGCGCGATGATAGGGATTTGCACCTGCAAAAGCGGGTAAAAATGAATGGTGAATATTAATAACTTGCGAGAACTGTGAGAGAAAGTCTGGACTCAAAACTTGCATATACTTCGCGAGAACGACTAAATCAATCTTGTATTGTTTGAGTAAAGCAAGTTGCTGCTTTTCTTGCTCCAACTTATTTTCTGGCGCGATCGCCATATGATGATAATTAATCCCGAAGTTATGGGCAACTTTTTCTAAATCTGGGTGATTGCTAATCACCACAGGGATCGTCGCTGAGAGTTCGTGCGATCGCTGCCGTAAAATCAAATCGTACAAGCAATGATCTTGCTTAGAGACAAAAATGGCAATCCGACGCACATAATCAGAAAACTGAATACTCCATTTAGCATGAATTTCAGTTGCTAATTTCTCAAAGGTCGGCTTAATTTCTGATCGCGCTAAATCGAAGTTTTCCAAGTCCCACTCAACACGCATCAAAAACAATCCCGCCGTACTATCAGCATGTTGATCGGCATGGAGAATATTCCCACCGTGGGAAAATACCCAGTCCGAAATTTTTGCCACTAAGCCTTTTTGGTCAGGACAAGAAACTAATAAAGTTGCAGTAGTCATAGTGTTCGTCGTGCTTTGTAGCCATTTTTGCTGAATTAATATCCAAATTTTTGATTAAAAGGGTTGCTTTGCAACCCTTTTAATCAAAAATTTGGGATTTGTTTGGATGCCATAGATATTTTCGCAGATCGATCTTACCTGCATCATTAAAGCTAATTCCTTCATTTTCCAGTAGCGATCGCTGCAAATAGTCTGTACCAAAACGCAAAGGCGAAAGAGAAATCTCACCCTTAGCATTGACTACACGCTGCCAAGGAATATCCGAATTTTGCATGTCGACTCGATAGAGCGCATAGCCCACTACCCGCGCTTTGCCCGCCAAATTTGAAAGTTCAGCGACCTGTCCATAGGTAGCCACAAATCCTTGGGGAATTTGCCGCACAATTTCATAAATACGATTATAAGTTGTGGTATTACTACTCATGGCGGTTGCCTATAGTGTAAATTTATACTCTTTATAGATTTAGTGACTTGAATCACTTCCATTTCCGTAAAACTTTAGCTACTATGGTAAATGTCAAAACACTAAGACATTTGCACTGGAGATACTTCAATGCTAGCGGCGGAATGCATCGATTCCAGAGCTACCGTAAATTTAGAGGAAAAGCGCCGAACGACGACACGCATTGCTATGCGTGTTCCGAGAAGCTGCTATGGAGAGCCTATTATTTCTCGCCTCTCTTGTGAACACGGTTTAATTGTGACAATTATTGCTGCACTTCTAGGCGAAAGTCCAGAAGATGATGGCTGGTTCACGTTAGAACTAACTGGAACAACTCAACAAATTCAAAGTGGAATTATTTATCTAGAAGAGCTAGATTTAGAAATTTGGGATAAAACGGCTGTCGAAGACGAAAGCTGGTAAACACTTAGAAAAAAGAAAGCTTGTTTAGCAAGCTTTCTTTTCATAACCAATTAAATAGAAAGTTTTATTTATATCAAAAAGAAATGTGGCGCATCGCACCACATTTCTTTTTGGTATGGGGGTTACCTAATAAGTACAACGCACTCATTAAACAACCTGTAGCAGTGTAAGTTTTGCTTAGGACATAAAACCCAAAAGATGAGTGGCAGCGCTAAGCGCTGCCACTCATCTTTTGGGTTTTGATTTGTCCTAGCTGTCTCTTATACCAATTCACGAAAGTGTTGCCACACTTTTGCGAATTAAAAACCAAACCCAATAAAGGTTTTCAAAGCACAAAATGGCTACGCCATTTTGTGCTTTGGTATTACGTTGATATATAGCTGTCGCCATTCTTGTTAGGATATAAAACCCAAATAATGTGAGGCGGCGCTTCGCGCCGCCTCACATTATTTGGGTTTTGATTTGTCCTGATACAGGTGGCTATAGCTATAAAAGCAATCCCAGAAAGGGTTTTAAGTTGTCATTTTACCGTAAGCAAAATAACAACCGCTATACTAAAGTGGTTTGCAATCACCCCCAAACCAAGAGATTTTTTGAAAGTGTTTCAAAGCAACACTTTCAAAAAATCTCTTGTGGTTCGTTTGATCGGTAATTGCTGGAGTTTACTTGTTAGGCTGAGGAGTTAGACGTAAGTAAGGCTTAATAGGGTTGAAACCTTTAGGAAACTTGGTCTTAGCTTCTTCGTTAGAAATTGAAGGGACAATCACGCAATCATCGCCATCTTTCCAGTTGGCAGGTGTCGCAACGCTGTAGTTGTCGGTCAATTGCAATGAATCAATTACACGTAGAATTTCATCAAAGTTGCGACCTGTGCTAGCTGGGTAGGTCAAGCTAAGGCGAAGTTTTTTGTTGGAGTCAATGATAAACACCGATCGCACAGTTAAGGTGTTACCTGTTGCCGAGTTAGGGTGAATCATGTCATAAAGTTCTGACACTTTCTTATCTTCGTCAGCCAAAATTGGGTAGTTAAGGGTAGCGCCTTGGGTTTCTTCGATATCGCCAACCCAGCCTTTGTGGGATTCAACACCATCAACGCTCAAAGCGATCGCCTTGATATTGCGCTTATCAAATTCAGGCTTGAGCTTAGCCACAGTTCCAAGCTCGGTGGTGCAAACAGGGGTGAAATCTTTGGGGTGAGAAAATAGAATTGCCCAGTTATCGCCAATCCACTCATGGAAATTGATCACACCTTCGGTGGAGTCTTGAGTAAAATCGGGTACGGTATCGCCTAAACGCAGTGTCATAGTTTTAAAGTTAGTCTTCTTTGTTACAAATCTAAGATACAAGATTACTGGAAAAACCGCTAGCCCTATAGAGCGGTATTCCCATCGCTTTACTGTAGATTATGACATAAAACTGATAAATTAGAGATAGTGCTTTGCACTATCTCTAATTTATCAGTTTTGATTATTGACATTGTGCAATCTTTACAGGAAACTTAATAACTGCCAGTTAGATGCTTATGCTATTTAAATTCGTTAGCTAAAAATTAACAACTAATAGCAAAATCTCACAAATACTAATCGCGGAACTGGCGGAATTGGTAGACGCGCATGTTTCAGGTACATGTGTTGAAAGACTTGGGGGTTCAAGTCCCCCGTTCCGCATTAATCAATAAAAAAGCTCGTAAAACGAGCTTTTTTATTGTCGAAAAATAATCGCCTGATTGCCACCTTTTTGTAATTCGTAATCCACTTGAATAATTTCTGAGCTAATACCTTCTTTGACTAAGATGCTGCAAACTTCATCAATGTAAGGCGATCGCGCTTGAGCCAAATTTAATAATGGGAAAATTCGCACTTCTTCGGCGATGCGACATAGTTCGCGGATTGATTCTAAATGGAATTCAAAACTAAGATGTTCGGAATAGAGAAATAGAAAATGTGAACATAGGGCAAGCTGAAATTGCTTGTCTTGAAAATCTAGTTTGGGTAATTCGGCATTGAGATATCGTCCTTCAATTTTGCCGCGATCATAATCTTCAAGAAATATAGCGATCGCCTTCTCACGATTTGCCCGTAAATCTTCAGGAGACTTGTGATAGCTCCAGACCCAGTTATTTGGTGTATTGCGAACCTGTTCGATAATGGTGTCTACGCAAGCATCAAAGCGACTTTTAATTTCTGAGCCAGTAAACTGATAAATCGGATCGATCGAGGTAACTTGATAACCTGCGGCAGTCATTTCCGCATTAAAGCTTGCTGGTCCGTCACCGATGCCAATTATGGATTTAAGGCGATCGCTTTCTGTAAGCGCAAACATTAACTCATATTCGGTTTTAGACCGTCCAAACGGCACAACGCGATCTAAGATCATCATGATTTATAGCTAAGGTATAGTTTTGACTGATTTTATCTTGGTGCTTTACGCCATCCACTAGCGATCGCCTCAGACTCAGAACAAAACCATTTCTCTCCTTTGCTTCCATCAATGTTGGTTGTAGCATAATCTTCCATATTCGGCAGGTGATAAAGCTTGCCCCCTGTATTCACTGAAATATTGCCTTTAATATTGCAACCACGCACAAAGTTAGTCACAGGAGAAATTGAGCTAATCCCTAAACCAATCAAAAACATTACAGGTAATACATTATGTATACCTTTACGCATATCGCGTTTGTTGGTTTGGGTATTGCTATTTATGCGGTTGTCTGTAGATTTCTTATTAGCTGTTTGGCTAGAATTGTGCGATCTTTGTTTTGAGACTGTAGGTTGGTTGATAACACCTTGAATTGAGGCTTTAGAAGCCCGTATTTTTCCATTGGCTTCAGTAGCTTTTTCGTAAAAGATAGTATCTCCCACTACAGGGCGACGACTAGCCCCTTTTAATACGCTTATATGTAGGAAAACTTCTTTACTGCCATCATCAGGTTTAATAAATCCAAACCCTCGATCATCTTTCCAAGTAGTTAATTGCCCCTGACAGGAAAAAGACTGCATAAAATATCGTTATTTAGTCTTATTTCTAGATTAACCCAAAATGACAGCTTAGATTTCCAAGAAAAATATAAAAAATGCAGACGATATATTGTATCGTCTGCATTTTATGAAAATTAATTCAAAGTAGTTGTTTTTAGAGCAGTTTTAATTACAAAGCTGCTGACAACTTCAAATCACTGGTTTCCAAAATCTGTTGTAGCTCTTCAGCATCAACGGTTTCGCGCTCAATTAAATCATGAGCAATCTTATCCAAAACATGACGGTTATCAACGAGAAGTTGCTTGGCACGACGATAAGCATCAGCCACTAAAATACCAACTTCTTCATCAATAGTTGCAGCAGTTTCTTCAGAGAAGTCACGCTCAGCAGCAATGTCACGACCGAGGAACATATTGCCATTGGAACGACCAAGAGCAACAGGTCCAAGCTTCTCACTCATTCCAAAACGCATCACCATTTGACGAGCAGTCGAAGCAACTTGTTGAAGATCGCTAGATGCACCAGTGGTAACTTCCTCATCACCAAAGACAATTTCTTCAGCGATGCGACCACCGAGGGCAACTGCCATCTGGTTTTGCAAGTAAGCGCGGCTTTGCATTCTCTCTTCAGTAGGCAAGAACCATGTCAAACCACCAGCACGACCACGAGGAATGATTGTTACCTTTTGGATTGCGTCATAGTCTGGCATCAATGCTCCAACCAGAGCATGACCAGCTTCATGGTAAGCAACTAATTCTTTGCGCTTTTCGCTCATCACGCGGTCTTTTTTCTCAGGTCCAACCAAGACGCGATCGACAGCATCATTGATTTCATCCATGGAGATTTCAGTCAAGTTGCGACGTGCGGCAAGAATAGCAGCTTCGTTCAACAGGTTAGATAAGTCAGCACCTGTAAATCCGGGGGTACGACGGGCAATCTTTTCAAGATCGACATCCTTAGATAGTGTCTTGCCGCGTGCATGGACTCCGAGAATTTCTAGACGACCTGCAAAGTCAGGACGATCAACAACTACTTGGCGATCAAAACGACCTGGACGTAGTAAGGCTGCATCCAATACGTCAGGACGGTTAGTTGCGGCAACGATGATGATGCCTGTGTTACCTTCAAAGCCATCCATTTCGGTGAGCAATTGGTTCAAGGTTTGCTCGCGCTCATCGTTACCACCACCGAGACCAGCACCACGCTGACGACCGACGGCATCAATTTCATCGATGAAGACGATACAAGGGGCATTTGCCTTGGCTTGCTCGAATAGGTCACGCACACGGGATGCACCGACTCCGACGAACATTTCGACGAATTCGGAACCAGAAATACTGAAGAAAGGTACACCAGCTTCCCCTGCAACCGCACGGGCTAATAGAGTTTTACCAGTTCCAGGAGGCCCAACAAGCAGTACGCCCTTAGGAATCTTTGCGCCGACAGCGGTAAAGCGATCGGGATTTTTGAGGAAGTCCACAACTTCAGTAAGTTCAAATTTGGCTTGCTCAATACCAGCCACATCAGTGAAAGTTACTTGGGTTTGAGGCTCCATTTGCACACGAGCACGGGACTTACCAAAGTTCATGGCTTGGTTGCCTGGTCCAGATTGAGCACGGCGTAGTAGGAAAAATAAACCGACTAATAGCAAAATTGGCAAAATTAAACTGCTCAAGGTTTGGACTAAAGCACCGTCAGTACGACGGGGAGCTACATCTAGTTCAATTTTGTTCTCTTGAACAACTTTGCCAAACTCAGGATCGTTAGGTAGATTTACCCGAACTTTTTTCTTGCCTTCGGGGCCACCAGGGACTGTTACTTCCGCAAAAGTGCGATCAGGGCTAAGGGTGATTCTGGAAACGCCAGCAGGTTTTTTCCTGATTTCTTCGAGTAGCTTGCTATAGCGCCATTCGCCTTGAGTGGGAGGCTGACTATCGAGCAGGGTTGTTCCTAATGTGATAACAACAATGCCGAGCAGTGCGTATAAACCAAAATTTTTCCACTTTTTATTATTATTGTCGTTTTTATTATTGCTTTTCACTACTACCGCTCCATCGATAAAAGTGTTCTTAGATGATTTTGCCAAGAACGAATGATTTAATTAACTAATCTTAACGCAAGCAGTCTAGGATCTGTTCAAGTCAGTGCAGAATCCGTCTTTGGATCGATAGTAATGCGATTCCAATATTATCGAGGTGGGCTTAGCCCGCCTCAATAATATTGGGGTTTAATCGTTCTTTAGACATTGAAAAACGATAATTTACCAATATGGCTAAATATATAGACTTGTGGCAAACTTATCGCGATCGCCTTGCCGCGCAAATGGGGGTGGATGAGCAACGTAAAACTGAGGTGTATTTAGAAATTTCGCAAGCTGCGACTTTAAGAGATACAACCTATTGGTTACAAATCATTTTTGCAGCAGGAATTGCAACATTAGGTTTGGTGCTGAGCAGCCCTGCGGTAATTATTGGGGCAATGTTGATTTCACCTTTAATGGGACCAATTCTTTCTCTCGGTTTATCATTGGCGGCTGGAGATTTGATTTTGTTAGCAAGAGCGATCGCCAATCTTGCTTTGAGTTGTTCTGTGGCAATTAGTTTTGCCATATTGCTGATTTTTACATTGCCATTTAAGGAGGCAACTAGTGAAATTTTGGCGCGAGTACAACCAAATACTTTGGACTTGGGGGTGGCGCTTTTCTCAGGAGCCATCGGCGCGATCGCAATTTGCCGTCCTATTAAAGGTGTCGTCACTTCGATTCCAGGTGTATCGATCGCGGTAGCGTTGATGCCGCCTTTATGTGTAGTTGGTTTTGGTATTGGGGTCGCTTTTAGTCTTAATTGGGTGGAAGGTTCCCAAATTGCTAAGGGGGGCGGCTTACTATTTCTCACAAATCTTGTAGCGATCGCCTTTTCGTCAGCACTGGTGTTTATTGCTTTGCATCTTGATACAGACCAAGTGCGTGAAACCGTCAAGGATTGGGAAGCTGGCGATCGCGAAAGTATGGCTGTACAGAATTTTCTAAATCGTTATAGCTTCTTGAAACTATTACGCCCGATTGGAAGCTTACCAGGAAGATTTTTGGTAGCAACATCAACGATTTTGGCGCTTTTAGTTCCCCTCAGTAATGCCTTTGGTAGGCTGGGTGAAGAGGTTACCCAGAAACAGCAACAGAATGCCCTTCGCCGCAATGCAACTAATATTTGGCAAGCGAGATTTAGTAATGATCCAGATGGTCAGTTGCGCTCTTCGATAGAGCGGATCTCGATTACAGAACAAAATCAGTTTGTGTCTTTACGATTAAATGTATTTACCAGCAAGCTTTATTCTGCGGCTGAAAAAGAACAGTATGTTCAAGAACTAGCTCAAAAACTTGGCAAAAATCCTCAACAAATTCAATTTGTTTTGACGGAGGTTCCCACTGCTTCTAATGAGATTTTGGCTAAGAAGGAAGAAGTTACTTTGCCTGTGGCGATTAAACCACCTAGTCTAAGTGAATTGCAGTTTAATCTTTTACAGGATCTGGATACGACGATCGCTGATTTATCTTTGCCACCAAGGGTACAATTACTCGACTATGCTATGACTACGGGTAAATCTAAGTCCTTGTTATTAGCAATTACCTATTTAAGCGATCGCCAAATTAGTACTGATGCCCAAGCCTTAGTAATTCAAGATGTGAAGACAAGGATCGGCATAGCTGGGGCAAAGGTAAATTTAGAATATATCAATACCAATGGGGGAGAGATTATTTTTGAGGAGAATAAAACATCATTACCTCATGACGCTAATACGAAACTCGATCAGATGGGGAGTTTACTAAAACGTTATCCTAATCTCAAGTTATTGATGTCAGTCAGTTTGCGGTATCTAGAGAGTAATGCGTTAAGAAAAGTGCGGACTCAAGCGATCGCTTCGTATTTAGAATCTAAATGGAAAATTCCCAATGAACGCATAGATATTACTCAAAATCTCAATATCACAGATTCTGAATCCCAAAATTTACAACAGGATGGAAAAGTGTTATTTCAGTTTACGGTCAAGCCAAAAGAGGGATAATAAATCAGCTATGCTACGTTTTGCGTGGCAGATAGCAATCCTAAATAGTTTGAGAGATTGCGCCCCGAAGGGGCGCAATCTCTCAAACTATTTAATCTCACAAATGAAATAGGATTGCTATAGCTGATTTATTATTTGAATAATTATGCGTATTGTATTTTTTGGAACTCCCGATTTTGCTGTTCCTACTTTAGAAAAATTATTGTCCGAACCAGACTTTGAAGTGGTGGGCGTGGTATCACAACCCGATACAAGACGGGGACGCGGCAACCAAGTCAGTCCACCGCCTGTAAAAGCCGCCGCGATCGCCCAAAATCCCAATCTAAAAATTTGGCAACCCGATCGCCTCAAAAAGGATAAAAATGTACTCGCGGAACTGGAATCACTGGAAGCCGATGTATTTGTAGTTGTAGCTTACGGTCAAATCCTTTCTCAAAAGATTCTGAATATGCCAAAGCATGGCTGCATTAATGTGCATGGCTCATTGCTGCCAAAATATCGCGGTGCGGCTCCAATCCAATGGGCGATCGCTAATGGTGAAAGTATTACAGGCATTACGACCATGCAAATGGATGCAGGTATTGATACAGGTGCGATGTTACTCAAAGCCGAATTAGAAATCTTGCCTGAAGACAATACAGACACCTTGAGTATGAAATTAGCTAACCTTGGTGCAGATTTATTAATTGATACTTTACGACGCTTACAGACGATTACACCTGAGCCTCAAGATGAAGCTTTATCCTGCTATTCACCAATGATTGGGCGCGAAGATTGGGAACTAAACTGGAAGCAAGAGGCGATCGCATTGCATAATCGGATTCGTGCTTTCTATCCCAATTGCTATACAGATTTTCGTGAACAAAGATTGAAAATTACAAAGACAGAAGTTATTTCTGAAGATGAGAATCTTAATCTTGTGGGAACAGTGGCAGAGATTCGCAAAGGTAAAGGATTTGTCGTACAGACTGGTAAAGGGCTATTGCTAATCAAAGAAGTTCAGCCTGCGGGTAAAAAATTACAATCAGGTTGGGATTTTGTTAATGGTATGAGAATAGCGATCGGCGAATCTTTGTCATAAAAAAGCCAAGAACTTGATTTCTTGGCTAAAGGCTCAAGTCTGCTTCAACAGACTAAAAATTATTCTAATTAACCCGTTAAAACGGGTTTGAGCTTTTAGCCCGCAATTGAGTGCAGGGCTAATTTTGCTTATGGTTTCTTAACTGGATCGTTGCTAGGTGCTTGTGCTGGATCAGTGAAGGGAGCCTTTTGAGGAGGAAGAGCCGCTAGACGTTTTACTTCATCTTTAAACTCAGCAGGAGCAAGCTCTAAACCTTTATCAAAGAGTTTCTTAGCTTCATCTTCCTTACCTTGAACTTGTCTTAATTGAGCTTTGCCAACGTAGGGACGAAAATCTTTAGCATTTTCTTTGATCATTTGATCGTATGTAGCGATCGAGTCATCAATCCGATTTTGTTGACGATACACTTCCCCAAGAATCCAACGTACTGAACCAGTATCTACCGTATTTGCTTGGACTTTGTTAGCGGTTTCCGCAGTTTTGAGCGTATCTTGGAGAATCCCGATCGCCGCTTCAGGTCGTTTATCGTTTAGCTCAATACTAACTAGACTCTGGATTGCGGGGATATATCCTGGTTTTGTAGTCAAAATCTTGCGATACTCTGCGGACGCATTTTTAGGGTCTTTGAGTTCGAGGTAAGTGCGTGCCAAGGTCATCCGATATTCAGGCTGATCGGGGAAAGTGTCGGCAAGAGTTTGTAAAGGCTCGATAGTTTCTTTAACTTTGCCAAGTTGATTTCTGAGATTTACCAGTCCAATCAGCGCAGTTTGATTTTTAGGATCGCTTTTTAGTACAGCCTCAAACCCCTCGATCTGAATTTTGATCCGCTCTTGCTCTGATGTATTTTGGTTGGGGGTATTAGCTGCTTGCTGGGCAGGTGGGGCAAACAAGCCACCGATCAGTGGGGCGATCGATACGCCCAAAAACGAGAGCGTAACTACGATTAAGACCCCATTAATAATCCATTGCCTTGCTGTACGTTGTGTCACGATATTTACCCTAAAATCAAATACATCATAGTCTACCCCAACTGTAACTAGAGCCAGTCTTAATTAAGACATAAAACAGCAATTCTCATTATGAAACTGATTCTATAGCAAAAAACGAGTTAGCTAGTACAAACCAAAACCCAAGAATCGAGTGGCAGAGCTTTGCGCTGCCACTCGATTCTTGGGTTTTATGTCCTAAGCAAAACTTGCTTTGCTTGTAGCAATTACGAATTAAGGAACTTGCAACTTAATAAAATACCAAATATAAAGCCAGAACCAATGGGGCGACTCCGCCGCCCCATTGGTTCTAGGAAATCTGGATTGGCATCTTATTTTCTTGCAAATCCCTAAGATATTTTAGATTCGTGATTCGTGATTCCTAGATTAAGCTGCAACAGCCACAGGACTGTCGAGTTTCTTCAATTGCTGCACTAGCAAGCTGAGGAATAGCCCGACATCGGTGACAACGCCGACGGACTCAACAGAACCGCGATCTGAGAGTTTGGTCACCACCGCAGGATTGATGTCCACACAAACCATCTTCACACCTGCGGGAGTCATGTTACCCACACCGATGGAATGCAGCATTGATGACAGCATCAAAATCATGTCAGCGTTGCGAATTTGTTCGCTGTACAGGCGTTGTGCTTCTAGCAAATCCATTACAGTGTCAGGCAAGGGACCATCATCACGGATGGAGCCAGCTAGTACAAAAGGAACCTCGTTCTTAACGCATTCGTACATCACACCAGTCTTCACAAAACCAGCTTCAACCGCTTTGTGGATGCTGCCATAGCGACGAACGGAGTTAATCACTTTCAGGTGATGGCGATGTCCGCCCTTGACGCTTACGCCACGTTTAAGATCGACACCGAGAGAAGTTCCCATTGAGGATTGTTCCATATCGTGAACCGCGATCGCATTACCACCGAGCATTGACTGTACATAACCTTCACGAATTAAGTAAGCCAAGTGAGGAGCGCCGCCAGTATGCACGACTACGGGACCACAGGAGACAACTAACTTGCCACCGCGATCGCGAATTTGGCGCAGTTCCCATGCGATTTGCTCAACCACGAGTTCGACGCGACGTTCGCTAGATACACCCGCACCCATGAAGGAAAATTCTTCTTTCTTGGCGGTATCTCTAGCTTCAGGCTTACGCACAGTCCGCACGCCATCATAGCCAACTACTACGCGATCGCCTACAACTAGATCACGCAACAGCTTACAGGTAGCAGTTTTACCATCAGGACTAATGGCGATCGCCGCATCCATGCGCTGATTAGTACAACGAATCCACTCACCATCCACACAGGCATCGGTAGGATAAATTGTAGATACATAGAAGTCATCGGGAGCAACGCCATCTTGCAAGACTGGCTCAAGATTTGCATCAGATGTGTCGCGATCCTGTAGGACTGCACCGATTTCAATCAGTTCACCCATGATTGTTTCCATGAGGTCATGGGATGGGGCTGAAATACGGATTCTGGCTAAAGAAGTGCTTTGTCTTTGTTCACCAAGATTAAATTCCAAGACTTGAAAACTACCGCCATTATCGGTTACCAAATCAAGGGCGCGATTGATGATGCCAGAATCTAGCAAATGTCCTGTTAATTCGACAATTCTTGCTTCTACGCCGCCTTGCTCAATGGCTTGGTCACTGCTTTCTGCGGCAATAGGAACTTCAATGGTTCTCAAAGTTAGACATTTTGCTGCGCCACCCGCTTTCAAAAACTCAGTGAGAGGAGTTTCGATCACAGTAAAACCAGCGTTGGTAATGCGTTGTTTGAGGCGATCGCTGATTTTGTTCATTACTACATTGCGATCGACGTTGACCGCATTACAAGCAAAATTCACAGCATCCGCTTCTTCGATCGCAATCCTCTTGTCCGCAGGAACGCGCATTTCAATCAAACGATTAGAATAAGAATCAAAGGCTGGTGGATAGTAAAGTAAATAGCCGCCTGTTAAAGGACAGAAGCAGGTATCGAGATGATAGAAGCGATTGTCAATTAAACGGAGGGAAAGGACTTCGACATCGAGCCATTTCGCTAAGTAAGGATGGGCATCTAGTTCTGAACGAAACCCATAGCCAGCCCATAGCCAACCACCACTGCGATCAAACAATGCATCACCTGCACCTTCAAAGGGCAAATCCTTAGGCAGTTCAAAAACTGTAAAGCCCTTAGACTCAAACCATGCTTTGAAATAGGGTTCTTCGCCTTGACGCTCTTTGTGCAAAAAACGACTCAATACTGCTTTGTCACCTAATACTAGACCAGCGTTGGCGGTAAATACCATATCTGGCCAGCCCTTTTCGGGTGTCACTAGCTCGACATTAACTAAACCCTTAAGGACTCCATACAGTTTTTGCCATTGCTCTACAGCGCGATCGCGGCTAGATTTGTGAACGTTGCCCTCCATCCAAGGATTGATCACATAGTCTACGTCGTAGTGATCGGGGGCACACATCAGATAATTCAGTTGGGCAGTCATAAATAAAAGTAAATGATTAGAGGAGAATGCAATTTTTGGTCACATCCATACTGGCAGCTACCAAAAATTGCCAAACAATTGCAAAGCTGCCAATCTTTAATCATAACCTAATGCTTCATGCTGTAAGCCCTTATAAAAGTTATCGTCTCTTGATAATTGTTATCAAAAAATTTTTCATAGACTATTGCAAATTATGGAGGAATAGTCTACATTACTACTAGACCCATCCTATTCCCCCCCGTGTGGGTCTAGTATCCCCGAAATGGCAATTACTTCCGAAAGGGGTAAGCGCAAATTGGTAGACCTAAAGCTATCCGCTACACATACGGTATGGTGGCTACTAATGCCGAAGGGATATTTTGTAATCCTACAACTAAATAAAACAAAAGGGTTCGCAATGCGAGCCCTTTTGTTTAGTTAAAAAATCTCGCGTCGCGAGATTTTTTAACTAAACCAATTCACAAAAGTGTGGCAACGCTTTTGTGAATTGAAAACCAAACTCAGCAAGGGTTTTAAAAGTACAAAATGGCTACGCCATTTTGTACTTTTGTATTAGCCGCCAATTTGGGACATGGTGCGAAAATAGCTTTTTTGCTCTCCAGTACCGCGATCGCGTTCTTTAAAATTAATTTCGTCCTTGAGATTTAGTAAATCACGTACCGCAATTCGTAACTCGGCAAAATTTTTGCCCTGACGCAATGCAGTTTTCAGATCAATTTGTCCCGCTTCATTTAATAGACATGGACGCAATAGACCGTCAGCCGATAGCCGCATCCGATTGCAGCGATCGCAAAAACATTCAGACATTTGACTAATAAAGCCCAAAGTCCCCTTAGCATTAGGAATTTGGAATACATCGGCAGGACCGTTACCTTTGCATTTGCCAACATCAAGCCCGTAGCGATCGCTTATTTGTTGGCGCAGAGTTGCTGAGTCCACCCAACCCTTATGGGTAAATAAGCTGTCGTTACCAATCGGCATAAACTCAATAAACCGAATATGCCAACGGCGATCAATACTTAGAGCCGCTAAATCTAATATTTCGCGATCGTTTACATCTGGCACAACCACTACATTTAATTTGAGTGGATCAAATCCCACCTCATGGGCTGCCAAGATCCCAGCCCAGACTTTTTCCCAGAGATTTCGACCTGTAATTTGCCGAAACACATCGTGATCGAGGGAATCGAGACTAATGTTAATTCGCCGTAAACCTGCTGTATACAGTGGCTGAGCTAACTCACCAAGTAAAAAGCCATTGGTGGTCATCGACAAATCTTCTACCCCCTGTAAATTGGCGATCGCTTCTACCAAACTTACTAAATCTCGCCTTAGTAGCGGCTCTCCGCCCGTCAGCCGAAATTTTTTAAAGCCAAGGGGAATAAATACCTCTTGAATTAAGTTGATTAACTCATCATTGGTGAGGCTTTCCTGCGCTTGAATATAATCGACTTCCGAGCCTTCAGGCATACAGTAGGTGCAGCGAAAATTGCAGCGATCGATCAAACTGATGCGAAGGTAGTCAACATTGTTCACAGATTTAATGTCCTTATGGCTGGCGTGGCAGAAATTAATTGTGGCGCGAAGCGCCACAATTAATTTCTAATTTTGTAATTCGGGGCGTGATGTGCTGTAACTAATTTTTAGGTTTTGATTTGTCCTAGCTATATGATAGAAAAATAATTGATCAAGATGTTTTAAACCATGACCTTACAGTACGCCTATATACGCGGGACATTTGTACCCCTCGAAGATGCCACAATCAATATCCGCACCCACGCATTTCTATATGGTACGGCTGTCTTTGAAGGAATTAAGGCGTATTGGCTACCAGAAGAAAATCGGATGGCGGCATTTCGCCTAGCAGAGCATTATCAACGTCTCATCCAAAGTTGCCGCATTATTGGCTTGCAACATCCCCTTGATGTCGAGACGATGGTTCATCTCACGACCGAGTTAATCCAACGCAATCAGTGTAACTCTGCTACATATATCCGCCCGATTATTTACAAGTCTGACCTTCGGATTGGACCAATTCTCAAAGTTCCTCATACCCATGATGATTTTTGTTTGTTCAGCGTGCCGATGGATGGATATCTCGATACTAGCAACGGTATCAAAGTCGGTGTTTCTTCATGGCGACGTTTAGATGACAATGCAATTCCTGCTCGTGCAAAAGTGAATGGCGCTTATGTAAATACTGCTCTTGCGAAGACCGATGGTTATGCCTCTGGTTTTGATGATGTTGTTGTATTAACGAATGAAGGGCATGTCGCGGAAGGAAGTGCGATGAATCTCTTTTTAGTAAGAGATGGAAAACTAATCACTAGTTCGATTACTGACAACATTCTCGAAGGAATTACTCGCAGTTCGGTAATAGAGTTAGCTGCTAAAGAATTAGGATTAGAAACTGTATCGCGCACAATCGATCGCACAGAGCTATACATTGCCGATGAAGCTTTCTTTGTTGGTACGGCTACTGAACTCGCTCCAATTACCAGCTTTGATCATCGTCCCGTCGGTGATGGCACAATTGGTGAGATCACTAAGAAGCTTCGCGACTTGTACAGTAAAGCTGTTCAAGGACTTTTACCTGACTATCATCACTGGCTAACCAAGGTCTAAGTTATTACCAGACGAGACCATTGAAGCAATTTTGAATGAACGAGTTTACCTGACAGTCAACAATAGCGGTCAATATAGCTATAGTCACCTATATCAGGACAAATCAAAACCCAAGTAGTGTGAGGCGGCACATCGCGCCACCTCACACTACAAAAGAGTTAGCTAGTACAAACCAAAAGCCAAGAATCGAGTGGCGGAGCTTTGCTCCGCCACTCGATTCTTGGCTTTTATGTCCTAAGCAAAACTTGCTTTGCTATATAGGTGGGAAGGAAGTATCACTTGTTTGTAAATTCAACATTTCTCTCTGCACATGCATTCCAATTATTAAGGCATCTCTCAATAGAGAACTATACTGATTAGCTTGATTTTGAATTTCCAATGACTGTAAGGCGATCAGATTCTGCTCAATATTGTCAAAAAGCTGACGATCACCACTGAAAAAGCCCTGATGCTCACGCAGGATTTTTTCAGTAGTCAAACCACAAATTAGGCTATCCCTAGTTAGTCCTAGGGCTTGTAAGATATCATCTCGATGATTGAGATCAGCCGATTGATTGCCAACGGACTTGAGGCGATCGCAAATATCAACAGCGACAAGTACTTGATTATATTTATCCACTTCATCGAGAAGATGGGATAAACAAGCCATTTTCTTAGATCTTGTCCAAGCGAGTAGATTCCAAAATGTAAAGAGAATCAATGTAAGTGTAAATACAAAAACAGCAAATCCAACTTGAGCCTGACGATTGTCGATGGATCTACCAAGAGATTGAAAAATCAAAATACTAATTGGCAAACTAAAAATTGAAATTAAGAATAAAGTGATAGCTTCACTCAGTAGGAAAGGAACTAAGTATCTAGGGTTTTTAAATCTAGTAATTCTATAAGCACTTCCAATGGATAACAGGCTAATTTCTTTTCCTGTGATCCTTTCTAAATCCTGTTCTGTAATCTGCAAATTTCTGATGTCAGTCTGCATAGTTGTTCGAGAAGCTCAGATTTATTGGAAAAACAAGTGCCTAATAGAATTCCAGACTGCTAGATAGAAATTGCCTTCGCGAGGACGAAACAGGTCGAATTTAGATCCAAAAGACCCAAAAAATGGTCTGAGCGTCCAAGCCATCTGACTACCAACAAAAGCATAAAGTCCCAGCCAGAATTTTAAAATTGATATCCTGACTTTGCGATTTTTGTCAATGGCTGTATCTTCTATGACCAACTCTTTATCTGAGATAATAGTTTCCACTTTGGGAAGTAAAACTTGATAAAGAAAGTAAACCCCAATAATTCCTGTTAATGTGAATATAGCAACATTTAACAATAGAAAAAAGGAGTAGTTATCCGTCGTAATCAAGAAGAACAAAGTGACTGGTGCGAAGCCAAATAGTAAAGTACTGGTAATCGTCACGGCACAAAGCAAAATAGCCGCATATTGACTCAGGCGAGTTTTTGCACCGAAGTAAACATTAAAGAAGTAGAGTGCAGGCAGGCAAATTGCTAGGGTGATAAGGAATAGGAACGGTAATTTAGCAGCGGATGACAAAATCTGCATCCAAGAGCTAACTGCACCAATCAGTCCACCATAAATTGCTAAAAATATAGAGCTACAGACTAACAAACCAAATATTTTGGTGTTGATCTTAATGCCATCATAGATTTCTTGAATAAACTGATCGCGATCGCTAAGTAACTCAATAAGAACTGAAAAAAACGGCATAATTTTTTGGGAATGAAGTTAAACTTGCTAACTTTGGACATGTTTAATAAATAAAAGTTCCTTGCTTCATACAGCCCATCTTACAGCGCTTTGCGCTCAAACCCAAACCAATAAAAATATTGAAAGCATTGCTTCGCAACGCTTTCAATATTTTTCTTATGGTTCATTTGGTGATACAGAAAAAAGTTTTAATTTCGTATGGTTTAAATGTGATTGTAAAGTAATTTAAAGTGATTTCATCTCGTGAAATCACAGTATTCCTCTTTTCCATTAAGTCGCATTCCCAAATCTTGTTTATTGGCAAAAGTAGATCTGAAATCTCAATATTGGTTTCAGTGTTTTTACCATGAGCTTCATAAAAACGCATAATCCAACCTGACTGATCTTGCGATCGCTTAAATGTGGAGAGAATGATGTTTGGAGCAGTAACTTGCAGAAAACTTTGTTGGTTTGCTTGAATTGGTGAACTTTGGAGAACAAGCGGATTATTTAATTCCTGAGCAAGTTGAACAATATTTGCTTCGCGCCAATCACCTTGATGGGGAACTAGCCGATAGATAAATTTATGATTACCGCGATCGCTATTTGGAGTCGGCCAGTTAGGACTACGCAGCAACGTAAGCCTCAGACAGTCAGGCTTAGCGTCATATCCATACTTACTATCATTGAGAATGCTTAAACCCAAACCCAAAGGATATTCTCCCGCCTTCGGAGGGAGAATATCCTTTGGGTTTGGAGAAAATGCAATATCTGCCCAATATTGAGCAGGGACTTCCCATTTAGCTTTGGCTTCAGGTGTTTCACCTAAAGTACTACGCTGGATCGTTCCCATTGGGATTTCGTAAGTTGCGTAGGTTGATCTCCAATTTACAGGAAAAGCAACTTTGACTAGGGTGTACTCCTCTTGCCAATCGACCCAATTTTGTACGGTAATAAATGCTTCAAAAGCAGTTAGTTGAATCTCTTGGGTAAAGGTTGAATTACGGAATTTCTGAATAATGCGTAATGATATTAATAAACTACAATTTTCAATGATCTCAATTGATTCAAGAGTTGCAGATTCTAATTTTTTGTTTTCGTAATCTGGAGCAATATTCCATGCATCCCAATATTGTCCTTTGTCTTCAAAAAACTGCAATTCACTAGCTGATTGCAGGATCGCTCTTTGTGATCGCTTATCAAACATTTGCGCGATCGCCCCAGTCGTGAAGTCAATCTCTACTTGAAGATACTGATTTTCTAGATAGTATCTATCGCTATCAAAATTAATCTTTAAAATCGCATCTGTCTCAGTGATGCCAACAGATTCAAGCTCAGTAAATCCAAAACTAGGAATATTCTCTAACCAACACAAGGAAATATCTGGCTTTCTAACAAGTTGTGATCGCTGCCAGTTGAGAAAATTCCATGCTTGCAGATTCTCGTTTCCTGAAGCTTCATGAGGGAGAAGGCGATCGCAGATTTCTCTTACTTCTGTCCAAGTGTGATCGGCATCGATAAATACTTCTGGGATCGATGTCCCTGGTAAAATATCATGAAATTGATTTAACAATAATCCTTGCCATGCTTGTTCTAATTGGGCTTGAGGATAGGGGATTTTATTGATTAGAGAAGCGATCGCACTGTATTTTTCGGTATTACCTAAAAGAACTTCTAATTGGCGATTTTGTTGCTTCTGATCGGCTTTGGATGTGAAAGTGCCACGATGAAATTCTAGATACAGTTCATCTTGCCAAATTGGTAAATCTGTGGGTAGTTTTGCTTTTACATTTAAGAGGAAATCTTCTAATGTACTGGGTTGCATCTTAAAGAAGATTTGTGAATCAGCCCACTTACGACCCATATTCAGCATATCCGCAGTTGGTCCTCCACCATGATCGCCAACTCCATATAGCCATGCGGTTTCGGGGATATTGTGTTTTTCTTCTTGGTTGGCAAGATATTTAGTGATCGCAACAGGTTCCAATCCCTGACCTATTTCATTACTAAAATAAGTAAAAATCTGACTTCCATCCACACCTTCCCACCAAAAGATTTGATGAGGGAATTTGTTGGTATCATTCCACAAAAGCTTTTGGGTAACGAATGCCTCAAAACCACTTTTTAAAAGGATCTGTGGCATTTGCCAATGAAAGCCAAAAGTGTCAGGTAACCAAGCAATTTTGACTTCTCGATTAAATTTTTTCCGAAAATATTCTTGCCCATAGAGAATCTGCCTGATTAAAGACTCTCCACTCGGCAAATTCCCATCTGGTTCTACCCACATGCCACCGATGAGTTCCCATTTGCCATTCGCCACTGCCGTTTGAATACGAGTAAATAATTCAGGATATTCCTGCTCCATCCATTGATAGGAAACAGCCGTACTTTGATTGAAAATCAGCTCTGGATAATGCTCTTGTAGATTCAAAGCTGAGGTAAATGTACGCTGCATTGCATTTTTGGTTTCCGCGATCGCCCATAACCAAGCCACATCGATATGCGAATTACCAAGAATATAGATTTGGCGTTGTTTGAGAAATTCGCTATATTGCAAGAGAGGTTCGCGAATATTAGCTAGTTTATCGAAAAAGCGATCGCTTGCGATCACTTCAGATAAATCAAATAAAGCTATTAAATTCTTAGTAGCAGTTTCTAAAGGTTGTAAATCAATTTGATGCTTAGTAAAAATTGGAATATAGGTTTGGAGAATCTCTAGTTCAGTAGCAAACTTATCTGGGTCACAGGCTTGATGATGATATTCAAAAATTAGTTCTGAAAGTTGTAAAGCGCCAATATCATGCTTAGGACTATTGAGCTTGATCTCTAGAGTAAATTGATCATTAGTCTCTGCATGATCGGTTAATAAAATTCGACATTTCTGATCAAACAAATCGCCTTCTTGGACTTTGTGATGATTAACCCATATCTCACAAATATCTGCCCACCAAATTAAATTTAAGCGAACTGTTGCCCCTAACGTTGATAATCCTGCATAAATCTCTGGTACTTGCCAAGTTTGTCTTAAACAGATATTTTCTTCCCTTTGTAAGAAAGATAACATCGGTTTATTTTGCTTAGAATTTACCGTTGCTAAATCCTCCCAAACACCTTGATTGTTTTGTCTTTGCCAATTACTGAGTATTGATAAATGCGAGCGAGATTTTAATTCATTAATAACTTCAGTCAAACTTTCTACTAAATCAATCATTTTATTAACTCCTAATAGTTTAAATTTAAAAAGCAAAAGAAATACTTTGTACTTTTTTTACTTTACATTGATGTAATACCTTGGGCAGCAATCCAAGCAGTAGTCCAAGCATTTTGGAAATTAAAACCACCTGTCACACCATCAATATCTAATATCTCTCCCGCAAAAAATAAACCTGAGCAAATCTTACTTTCCATCGTCTGAAAGTTAACATCTTGCAAGCGAATGCCGCCACAGGTGACAAACTCTTCTTTAAATACACCTTTACCTGCGATCGCATATTCACTAGCGGTTAATACATTCACAATTTGCTGAATTGCCTTATTAGAAATATCTGCCCAACGTTTCTCTAATTCTACTTCTGCTTTATCTAGCAAATATTCCCATAAACGTAGAGAAATATCGACAGGACAATAATTAGAGATAAACTTTTTCGGCTGATCAGTTTTCGCAGTTAAGAGAATTTGCTTCACTGCTTCTACTTTGAGCGTCGGAATCCAATTAACAGCTAATTTGGCTTGATAGTTACAATCGTGTAATTCTCGCGCCGCCCATGCCGACAACTTCAAAACGGCGGGTCCACTCAATCCCCAATGTGTAATTAACAAAGCTCCCGATTGTTCTAATTGATTGCGAGACTTTTTCTTTTCATTACTAGGATTTGAAGTTAGAAGCTTAACTGTGGCGGGATTTATGCTCACACCAGCGAGTTCATGTAGTTTAGAATCTTTGATATTAAAGGTGAAAAGTGAAGGTACAGGAGGCTCTAGTTCATGACCTAGCGATCGCGCGATCGCATATCCAGATGGGCTGCTACCTGTAGCGAGTAATAGGCGATCGCAAACTAGATTTTCACCATTTTTAAGAATCACATCAAATTTGCTGTCGCCTAGATGCTCAATCTTCTGTACTAAAACATTATTGCGAAGAAAAACACCAGCTTTTTTAGCCGCAAACATCAAGGCTTCCACAATTGTTTCTGAATCATCAGTAACAGGAAACATGCGACCATCAGCTTCTGTTTTTAATTTTACTCCTTCGGCGTTAAACCAGCGCACTACATCCAACGGCTGAAAGCGAGAAAATGCACCTCGCAAAGCCTTCCCACCTCTGGGATAGTTCTGGACTAATTGTGAAGGTTCAAAACAATGATGGGTAACATTGCACCTCCCTCCACCTGAAATTCTCACCTTGGCAAGCGGTTGTCGTCCTGACTCTAATAAAGTTACTCGCGTATGTGGTGATTGCGCTGCATGAATTGCCCCAAAGAAACCTGCTGCCCCACCGCCAATTACTACTACTTCTATACTTGCCATGCTTAATTACTAATTTTGTCTAAACTATAGCAATGCAAGAGATAGCTTAGGACATAAAACCCAAATAGTGTGAGGCGGCGCTTCGCGCCGCCACTCATCTTTTGGGTTTTATGTCCTAAGCAAAACTTATAGCTGTAATCAAGTGTATTTGGACAAATCAAAACCCAAATAGTGTGAGGCGGCGCGAAGCGCCGCCTCACACTATTTGGGTTTTATGTCCTAACAAGAATGGCGACAGCTATACTATTGATAAATCCACAACTTTACTTAAAAGTTTTGATCATCTCTTATACCAATTCCCGAAAGTGTTGCCACACTTTTGGGAATTAAAAATCGAACCCAGTAGTGGTTTTAAAAACACAAAATAGTATAGCCATTTTGTGTTTTGGTATTACAGCAATTACCGATCAAACGAACTACAAAAAATCTGTGAAAGCGTCGCGAAGCAATGCTTTCACAGATTTTTGGGTTTGGGTTTGAGTGCAAAGCGCTGTAATACTTTTGTAGATTGCGATCGCATTCTACAAGAACCACCACATCAGTAATATTCCTAAGACAGAGCCAGCAACGACTTGGGCTGGTGTATGACCTAATAATTCTTTAAGAGGATCGTGTTCTTCTTCAAACACTTCCACCATAATTTGATTAAGAACTTTGGCTTGCTTACCTGCGGCGAGGCGAATACCTGCGGCATCATACATCACGATAAAAGCGAAAACTGTAGCGATCGCAAATTGCGGTGTGTCCCATCCTTGAGTGCGTCCGATCCCTGTCGCCAGTGCCGAAACTAAAGCCGAATGGGAGCTAGGCATACCACCTGTTTCAAATAGTACCTTGAATCTAATTTTCCCAAATTGGGCTAGCTCAATAAACAGTTTGAGGAGTTGAGCAGTCAAGCTAGAACATAAAGCAATTAGCAGAACTTGGTTATCGAGGATTTCGCCAACAGGATGGATGTTCATATCAATTGCAACAATTTTAGGATCAAGAAAAAGGGTCAAGAAAAGTCGAGAAAGAAGGTTTAGTTTTTTCGAGCAGTGATGTAATCAGCAAGTGCCATCAGAGGTAACGCCGCATCGCCATAACTCACAAGTTGAGCTTTGGCTTGTTCTACGAGTTCCTGAGCCTTTTGCTGAGAGGTTTCGATGCCCCACAAGCTAGGATAGGTAACTTTTTGAGCGGCGATATCCTTACCAGCAGTCTTGCCAAGTTGCTCAGAAGTCGAGGTGATGTCGAGGATGTCATCAATGATTTGAAACGCTAAACCAATGTTATTAGCATAGGTGGATAAGCGTGTGATGTCAGTATCATTTGCACCAGCTAGTAATGCTCCACAGATGACACAGGACTCCAGTAAGGCGGCTGTTTTGTGAATATGGATGAATGTGAGGGTTTCAGCAGTTACATCGGGCTTACCTTCACATTCTAGATCAACGACTTGACCGCCGACTAAACCCGTTGCAGCTACCGCATGACCGAGATGGGCGATCGCCTTTAAAATTCGCTCTGCGGGTACACCCTTAGTTTGTTCTGCGATAAATTCAAAAGCGTAAGCCAGTAAAGCATCCCCCGCCAAAATTGCAATATCATCGCCATAAACCTTGTGATTCGTCGGTTTGCCGCGCCGAAAATCATCATTATCCATGGCTGGCAGATCATCATGGATCAATGACATCGTATGAACCATTTCCATTGCACAGGCGGTGGGCATTGCTGAGGCGCGATCGCCACCAAGCAATTCACAAGCGGCAAGGCAGAGGATCGGACGCAAACGCTTGCCACCAGCCATTAGCGAGTAGCGCATGGATTCATAAATTTTTTCGGGATAGGTAACAGCGATCGAAGCATCAAGGGCTGCCTCAACCTCTTGTTTGAGATCGCGTAAATATTTATCTAGATTGAATGCAACTGTTTGTGATGGCATGGCTTAGCAATGATTTCGACAATAACTTCGACAATTTTGACAACAACTAAGGTCAACAATTGGGGCAAAATTTCTGACTATATCCAGAATGTATATTATGCAATGTCTTGCGATCTCTCACCTAAGAATTTGTTGATTGCCAGCAATTCTCATAGTAAAAGTCGGTTTTGTAAAAGCTCACCGTTGGCGGGCTTTTACAAAACTGATTTTGTTGTTTCCAGCGCCTTCGGCGCTGGAAACAACAAAATTATCGATTGCACCGCTTAAGGCTGTGCAATCGATAATTTATTGGATTTAGCAAACTTTTCTTTGTAACTCCACAAGGTATTGTGCAGCAGCATAGTCACGGTCATGGGACCAACACCTCCAGGGACAGGTGTAATGTGTGAAGCAACTTCACTAACACTGGCATAGTCCACATCGCCAACTAAGCGCGATTTACCTTCGTAGTCAGTAATACGGTTAATGCCCACGTCAATTACTACTGCGTCTGGCTTCACCATCTCGGCAGTTACAAATTCAGGCTTACCGATCGCTGCAATTAAAATGTCAGCTTTGCGAGTAATTTCAGTAAGGTTTTTAGTGCGGGAATGGGCGATCGTAACGGTGGCATTTTCTTCGAGTAGCATTAGGGCGACAGGTTTACCCACGAGAATACTCCGACCGATTACCACGGCATTTTTGCCAGCAATATCAATTTTGGCTTCGGCTAATAACTCCATCACTCCCGCAGGTGTACAACTCTGCAAGCCTAATTCACCCCGCACCAATTTACCTAAGTTATTAGGATGCAAACCATCGGCATCTTTGGCGGGATCAAGGCGATTTAAGAGGGCGATCGCATCAAATTTGTCAGGCAATGGCAACTGAATCAAAATGCCATCAACACGATCATCGGCATTTAATTCATCAATAACTTGCTCTAGTTCAGTCTGAGTAACGCTTGCAGGAAAATGTTTGCCAAAGGAGGCAATTCCTGATTTATGGCAGGCAGTTTCTTTGTTTTTGACATAGGCGGCACTAGCAGGATTGTCTCCCACCATTAGCACAGCTAGCCCCGGAGGACGACCATACTGCGGTTGTAGTTGCGCGACTTCTTCGGCGATCGCCTTTTGCATCTTTTTTGCAAGGGCTTTGCCATCAATAATTATTGCCATAGACTGCTATAGAGTTTTACTTTGCGATCGTTACCTACTATCTAAATGATTGTATCCCTTGATGTGAAATGATGGCGATCGCTCGCCATTTTGAGCTTGACACTCTCAGTCGCTTTAGCGACTGAGAGTGTCAAGCTCAAAGAGAATATTAATGATTAGTCATCCCAAAACTTAACTCTCAACATTGCCTCAATGTCACGGCTAAACTGCCATTGCTCAGGGATGTGATAGCCTTTTTTTCTCATACTCATCTCTGATTTATAAGTTATAGCCTGTGTCATTTTGATATTGCTCCTTTGCCATAGTCTATCGAAGCTTTAAGTAGCACTAAGAAATTTTTGAGAGCGCCGCGAAGCGGCTATCTCAAAAATTTCTTTGGGTTTTCATTTAGCGCTTTGCGCTGTAAGTGCAAGTATAAAGGCATAGAATATAACTCTGTGCAATCATCCCGAATCAAGCAATCACAATAAGCAATCACAATGGACTTCGAGCCAGCCTACAGCCGCTATCCCCTTGCTACGGTCAATCAACGCCTCGGAGCGCTCATCGTAGACTTTTTAAGTTGTTGGTTTATTTCCGAATTAACCGTATCAATCCTATCGATTGACCCAGCTAACCCTCTGCATCTATTTATATTTATCTCGACATGGTTTGTCTTTCGGGTGTTTATTGCCGCCCGCGCACAGGGACAGAGCTTTGGCAGATGGCTAATCAGCATTCGTGTGATTGATGCGGAATATGGCAAAACGGCTGGACTCGGTGCATTTATGAAGCGGGAGATATTTGTATTTATCTGCTCCATTTTTCTGATTAAAACGATCACCTCCACCCTGATTGTCTTTGCATGGATTCCCTTTGTCGCCGATGCAGCTTTTGCGATCGTTGATAACGAAAAGCGTCAAGCCTTCCACGATCGCATCAGTGGCACGATTTCCATTCAAACCCGCAAAGGCTTTGAGATCGATGAAAAGCTGGGCAAACTCTTTAATCAAGCGGGGCAACAGGCAACGAAGCTCTATCAAAGTCGTCAAGACCGTGATTTATATGAAGATGAATATAGCGCTCCTCGCCCTAAACCTAAGCGCCGCCCCCGCACAAAATCACGCCCACCGCAAGACTTTAATTTCGATCGCGACAGTGACTTTGATCGCTCTCCAGATCGTTACACCGATCCCTATGCTGAGCCTTTAGATCCGCCCAGAAATGTCTACAAAGGTGATGTTGATAGTTTTGATAATTGGGACAAAGATGATTCCCGTGATGATTTTGGCGATCGCCCTAAGTCTTATGGAAGTAACTATGATAAGCCCTATGAAAAACCTTACGAAGATGAACCACCAATTAAGCGATCGGCGCGTCGCCCCAGACGGAGATAAATTACTAAAGCCCTTGAAGTTGAGCCTCGTAGGGGCGCAACTTCAATTTTAATAAATGCTTAAACCAAACAACCCATAAAACCTTCACGGAGCTTGTCGCTCTCTAAATGTCTGCCAATGAAGACCAATTGATTTTTGCGGAGTTCATTGTCTTTCCAAGGGCGATCGCGAGTTGCATCAAACTGCATATGCACACCTTGAAATACCAAACGCTCATCAGAACCAGAGAGATTAATAATTCCCTTAGAGCGAAAAATATCTTGACCTTGAGTTTTCAATAGCTCACTAATCCAAGCTTGGAATTTGTAAGGATTGACCACACCTGCTTCTAAAATGCTGACCGAGCCAACTTCCTCATCATGGATATGGTGATGATGTTCGTGGTGTTCATGCTCATGATGAGCATGGTCATGGTCGTGGTGATCGTGAGCATGGTCATGGTCATGGTCGTGATTATGTTCTTCTTTGACTTGAGCCGCGAGAAATTCTGGATTCTTCTCAAGAATGCGATTGAGGTCAAAGCCACCGACATTGAGAACTTTATTGATGCTGTCCTCAATATTCTCAGTATTGGTTTGATTTAATTGGACTCGATCAACTCTGGCTAAGACATTGAGATGCTTGATTTTCGCTTCTAATTCCACTAATTCAGCTTCAGTCACCAAATCAGTCTTATTCAGCAAAATCACATCGGCGAATCCAATTTGTTCGAGAACTTCGCGATCGCCCCAATGTTGTTGGACATGCTTAGCATCAACCACCGTCACCACCGCATCCAGCTCAACTTGTTTATGGATATCTTCATCCATAAAGAAAGTTTGAATCACAGGACCAGGATCGGCTAATCCCGTGGTTTCGATCAAGAGATGATCGAATTTATTGCGACGGCGCATCAGATTGCCAATAATCCGAATCAGATCGCCACGTACAGTGCAGCAAATGCAACCATTATTCATTTCAAAAATTTCTTCGTCAGCACCGATGACCAGTTGCTGATCGATGCCCACTTCGCCAAATTCATTGACAATCACGGCAACTTTTTTGCCATGCTCAGCTGTGAGGATGTGATTAAGTAATGTAGTTTTGCCTGCGCCGAGGAAGCCTGTAAGGACAGTAGCGGGGATTTGTGATGTTGCGATCATAGCCGATGCCAATTGCCTGTGATGCTAATTAATTAAAGATGTACTGACCAAATTATAGCGCTCTTAATTTGTCGAGGCTTCTAACCGCCGCCAACAATGGTGACGATTTCTAAGCGATCGCTGTTTTGGATAATCGTGTTTTCCCAGAGTTGACGATGCAAAATCTCGCCGTTATATTCCACGGCAACTAGGCGAGGGTTCATTCCTAAATATTTCAGCAATTCGATCATCGTGAGATTTGGCTCACAGGTGCGATCGTCACCATTTACTTGCAACGTAATCATAGATATTAAGTTTAAACTCTGATTTTCAATATTGACTTAGAGATCTTATACTGCTTACTAAAAATGATACCTGTGTGTCTATGTCACAACCTACACCAGACAATACGTCAGACTTGCCTGTGATCGCCTCGCCTAATGTCGTCATAAATCCTGAAATAGGACTGAGTGAAGCTGAAGTCGCTGATCGAAAGCGGCGTGGTGATATCAATGTCGTGGTGATGCGTTCGAGTCGCACCTATAAAGACATTTTCCAAGAAAACGTTTTTACATTATTTAACGTTACCTTTGGCGTGGTCTTAGTCTTGATGATGGCGCTTGGACAAATTACCGATGCGTTCTTTTCAGGATTTTCAGTATTTATGAATATTCTTGTGGGTGTTGCACAGGAAATTCAAGCCAAGCTGACGCTAGATAAACTGGCTTTGTTGTCGGTGCAGAAGGTAAAAGTGCGGCGTGACGGTGAATCGAAAGAGGTTCCTGTGGGTGAGGTGGTACGTGATGATCTGATCGAACTGAATCCGGGCGATCGCGCTCCTGTGGATGGCGCAGTGTTGGTATCCCAAAATGTGGAAATGGATGAATCACTGCTTACAGGGGAATCCGATCCTGTTGCTAAACAAATTGATGACATTGTGCTGTCGGGTTCCTTCTGTTTAGCGGGAAGTTGCGTATTTCGTGCCGACAAAATTGGCAATGAAAGCTATGCAGTGAAGCTATCGCAGTCTTCGCGTGTGTATAAGCGAGTCTTTACACCTTTACAGAAAAAGATTGATGTTCTCGTCGAAATTTTTGTGCTAGTGCTGATTGTGGCGGCGTTCTTGCATGTCGCATCTAGTCTTAATTCGGGGCGGACGATGGTGGATACGATTCGCTATGCTTCGGTAATCATCAATAGCTTCGTGCCAGCAGGTTTAATCCTATCGATTAGCGTAGCCTTTGCGATCGGTGCGGTGGAAATTAGTAAGCGGCGCACCTTGATTCAAAAGATCAATGCTGTTGATTCGATGAATAGTGTGCGGATTCTTTGTACTGATAAAACAGGAACGCTGACCCAAAATAAGCTTGTCGTTAAAGAGATTGTGCCTTTGGGTGATACCGATGAGGATTCACTCCGCGAGTTAATCGCTCTCTACACAAATCTAATGGGTTCTCAGAATAGCAGTGCCAAGGCGATGGCAACTTTTACGGATAAACCCAGATCTCCAGCCAAGTTTGTTAGCGAAGTTCCCTTTAGTTCTGGACGTAAATGGGGGGCGATCGCGATTGATATCGGCACAACAATCATGGTTGGTGCGCCCGAAATCTTATTTACCAATCCTGAAATGCAGGAAAAAGCCAAGCAATACGGAAGACAGGGATTGCGGGCGATCGCTGTGGTTACTAGTGAAGATAGTTTTGATGTTTCTGAAAAAAATCCCGCCTTGCCAACTAATCGACGCGATCGCGGATTGGTCTTACTCGAAGATAGTCTCCGTCCTGATGTAATCGAGACGATCGCCGAATTACAAAACAAAAATATTCGCCTCAAAGTAATTTCAGGCGATAGCGTCGAAACCGTCGCCTCAATCGCCCGTCAGGCAGGAATTGCGGTTCCCGATGATGCGGTGTTTACACAAAAGACTTTAGAAGCGATGGATGCGCCCACCTTTAGTCGAGCCGCTGCTTCTGGCGCAGTCTTTGGCAGGATCACCCCCGACATGAAACGTCGCCTAATTTCGTCAATGGTCAAGCGTGGCGGCTATGTGGGGATGGTTGGTGATGGGGTCAATGATGTGCCAGCCTTTAAGGAAGCGCAACTGGCGATCGCCATGAATGATGGCGCACAGATCAGTAAAGATGTAGCGGATATCGTCTTACTGGATAACAATCTCTCAGCCCTACCACAAGCCTTTAGCGCAGGAGATGACATTAAACAGAAGATTCTCTCTACGGCTCTACTCTATCTCACCAAAAATATTATGGTGATTTTGACGATTTCCTTTGCAGGATTTGTGCAACTTCCCTTTCCCGTGGAGCCGCGTCACATGACGGTTTTGACAATGGCTGTAGTGGGTTTTCCGACGATTTGGATTGCCTTTGGCTGGCTAAAAACTGTGAGACTTGAGAATTTCTTACGCGATGTCTTGGGCTATAGCTGTATTGCTGGTATTTTTGGGGCGATCGCGATGACCATCGGCTATGTCTTTTCCTATTACATTAGCGGTTGGGCTTTGCTTAAAGTTCCCTATAGTTCAACTGTGATTAGCACCGAGGCTTTTGCGGATATTGCTAGAGGTCAAGCACAATGCGTGAGTACTTTTATTGGGATGCTTTTCTGTCTATTTGTATTTTGGAGTATTACTAATATATCGATATGGAAAGTGAATACTCTTCTCAAAAACTCTACAGCTGCGATTCTGGGGATTTTATCGGTTGGAATTTCAGTGATTTTGATGTTAGCTTTCCCAACATTTTTTCAAATAAAAGTCCCCGATCAGTTTGGTTGGTCGATGATTATCTTTTTGCCAACTGCTAGTTATTACACATTACGCATGATGCAGTCTAGCAAGTTGTTTCGTCATTTGCCGCGCTATCTCACTCAAC
The DNA here is from genome assembly GCF_014696925.1 of Phormidium tenue FACHB-1050. Taxonomy (GTDB): domain Bacteria; phylum Cyanobacteriota; class Cyanobacteriia; order Pseudanabaenales; family Pseudanabaenaceae; genus Pseudanabaena. The sequence continues at coordinate 56,270 of NZ_JACJQY010000011.1, forward strand.
CCTAATCGAAAGATCGTCACTGCGCGATGTTCTTTCTTAATCTAAAATTCACACTATGAGCATGATGAAATCTAGAACTGTCAAACGCCCGATCGCTATTACCATTCTCTCAACTATGATGATGGGGATGAGTATCGTCTTGGTTTGCGATCGCATTCTTAATTTTTATATCTATCGTTTATTAGATGGCAACGTTCCTTTAGTAGATAGTAATTCTATTAATTTACAATTAGTTTCAGATATTGCTTTTTTAGGATTTAGTATCGTGCCAATTCTATTGGCGATCGGGTTGTGGTATTTAAAATCTTGGGCAAGATTTCTAAGTTTGTGTTTCTTTAGTTCCATCATGTTTCCTGCGATCGCCGCTTCTCTTGATTGGATTTCACCACCATCTGCTGACAAGTTGCTAGAAATCCCTACGGTTTTTGATGATGTTCTTAGTGTAGATGCCTCAATCCCAGCTTCGCGTCTGATTATTCTTAATCCATATATTGCTTTTGGCAGCGCGATCGCCCTTGCTATTCTGCTTACCCCTGCGATCTCTAAAGCATTTCGCCCTCATCCTAGTTCTGCAAATTCAGAAGACTAAAAGAAATTTACCTTTTACCTAATCTTTAAGGTCAGTTGAGATTAAATTGGCGTATCAGTTCCTATTTTCTTCCTCAAAAATATGCTTACACTCTTGAAAGCTTGCCTGAGCATTGCTGCATAACCCGATGGGCTTCTTCAGTGCAGCAGCCACATTCTTTACCCAATCGCGTTAACTCCGATAGCATAGCGATCGAGCAAGCGCCTTTGCTCACAGCTTTTTGAATATCTTTCTCGGTTACGGCATTACAAATACAAATGTACATCTTTACTTTAATTCCTTTAAAAAAATATGTAATAAAAGTAATTGCATCTTATTGCAAATTATTATCAATATTGTCGCCTACACTCGATAAATCCGTCAAGTCAAAAATTTTAAATTTGGCATAATTATGCCTTTAAGCGAAAACGTCTATAACTTAAGGCTGACTACCAAATACATCGAAAAGACTATGCTGTAGAGTCTTTTCATGGATTGTCTCTAGACTGTATTCTTTAGCGTAAGTCCTATAAATGTTACACTCTGAAAATTCTGAACTTTAAACTACTTAGTCAAGTATGATAAATAAGGTAATGCAACTGATTAAACTAGGGTAATCCTATATGCAAGGAAATCTAGACGTAAAACGTCAGTTAAACGAAGCTCTTAAAGCTCAATTAACAGCCATTAACCAATACTTTCTTCATGCCCGAATGTGCAAGAACTGGGGATTAAACCAGCTTAATGATCGGGAATATCGTTATTCCATCAAGGCGATGAAGCAAGCCGATGAGCTAATTGAAAGAGTTCTTTTTCTAGAAGGATTACCCAATTTACAAAGTTTAGGTAGTCTTCGGATTGGAGAGAATATACCTGAATTACTAGGCAGTGACCTTACTCTATGTACTGAGATTTTGAATGGGTTGAAAGCGGCTGTCGTGACTTGTGAAACTCAGCAAGACTATGTAAGTCGGGATCTGCTAGCCAAACTGATAGAAGATACTGAAGAGCAGATTGATTGGCTAGAGTCTCAAGTTTGGTTAATTGAAAACTCAGGCTTACCCAACTTCTTACAGTCGATGGTTTAGTTTTTTGAGAATAGATAACAAATGTAATCTATTAGATCCGCTAGGTTCCTTTAAACAATATTAAGTGAGAAAATAATGAAAGGCAGTGATAAGGTTTTACAGCAGTTGTCAAAGTTGTTGAGTGGTGAGTTGGCTGCTCGGGATCAATATTTCACACACTCACGCATGTATGCTGATTGGGGATTGAATAAGTTGTATGAACGTATTAACCATGAAATGGCGGATGAAACCCAACATGCAACTTGGTTGATTGAGAGAATTCTATTTCTGGAAGGTACACCCGATCTGTCTCAGCAAGATGGGTTAAATATTGGCAAAACTGTTCCTGAAATGCTGAAGAATGATTTGGACTTTGAATATAAAGTAATTGTTGATCTCAAAGAGGCGATCGCGGTTTGTGAGGTTGAGCAAGATTACCAAAGCCGCGATATTTTACTCAAAATACTTGTAGATACAGAGCAGGATCATGCTTATTGGTTGGAAAAACAGCTTAAGCTCATTGATCAGATTGGCTTACCTAACTATTTACAATCACAAGTTTAGTACTTACTCCCTTATCCCTAATTAGTGGTGCGAAGCGCCGCACCACTAATTAGGGATAAGCTACAAAATTTTAAAAGCCAAAACAGTAAAAGCCTCGCTTCGCGAGGCTTTTACTGTTTTGGCTCCTAGAGAGGGTTCGCGCCGCCTCACACATCTCCTAACAAGAATGGCGATCGCCTAATACCAAAGCACAAAATGGCGTAGCCATTTTGTATTTTGGTATTAGGCGATCGCCATTTCAAAAGCTTGACAAACTGAAGGAATCGAAAACTTAGCTTGGGCTTGGATATAGGCTGTCTCGACTATTCTCTGAGTAGCTCCAAGATCGCTAAAAATTTCTTGCATAGCATCAGCGAGTAATTGCGGATCATTTGGTGGAATCAGTAAACCTGTGACTCCATTTTCGATAATTTCGCTAGTGCCACCGCCAATGGTAGCGATCGCAGGACGTTTTGATAATTGAGCCTCCACAATGACTCTGCCAAAGGGTTCGGGAGCCGTCGAGCAATGGGCGATCGCATCGCAAGCTTTCATTAAAGCGGGAATGTCTTGCCGAAATCCTAGCCAATGGACGCGACCTTTGAGGCTTTCCTGCGTTGCTATATTCTTGAGCTTTTCTGTATATTCGGCTTCTCCAAAGAGAGCTTCACCGACTAACAACACATGCACATCAGGGAGTTTACTAGCGGCTTCTAGCAAAATATGTTGTCCTTTCCAATAGGACAGACGGCTAAACATACCAATCAAAGGGCGATCGCAAGGAAGCCCTAGTTCTTCGCGCAAAGTTGCTTGATTATCATTAATTTGGTCAAATTTTTCACTATCAAATCCGTTATAAACCGTGCGTAGTAATTTGCGATTGCCTCCTGCGGCGAGAAAAGCTTCCCCTGTGGCTTGAGAGTTAACGATCACTCTGGTGGCAAACCAATTAGCTAATGTGACTGCGATCTTGCGATTTGTAGAGCTAAAAATATTTGCCGTCAAAATATCGTGCAAGTGCCACACGACGGGCGCACCACCAAATAATCGAGCGATCGCAGCTACCACAAATCCTTTTTGGTTATTGGCATGAATTAAATCAAAATCTTTGCTTTTTTTAGCAACTTGTTTCCCCAGTCTCCATAGATCCCCAATAGATTTGAGTGAAGCCAATCCACTTGATACTTTCACCTCAGCAAGCGATCGCGATGCTTGCAAAACCTCAACCTTTACGCCTAAATCTTCGAGTCGATTTTTTAAGATACCGTCAGTGAGCAATACTACTTGACTAGTCTCACGATAAGCATGGGCAAAGTCTAGTAAACAAAGCTCTCCCCCACCTAAGACTGCGGTATAGCTCACAAACAAAATTTTTTTTATATTCATGTCTGGTAGTGTAATCAACTTTGAGTAATTCTTTGCGGTGAGGTCTGTAATTTACTTGTCAGTAATTTGCTTGTTTTTGGTCACATCAGCATTTAAAAAACCAATAAAAGAATCAAAATCAAGGTTTTTATTAGTTACAAATCCTGATTTCAAAATTTCATTTCTGGCTGTTCTAGCTTTTAGATCTTCGGGTTTAAAGTTTAGCCAACGGGTATAGCCATCGATCGCCTCAAACCAATATCCTGCTTCAGCATAAATCTTGGCGCGATCGCGAAGAGTCAATGCTCGATTCAAAGACTTTTGAATCGTGTCATTAGGTGGGGTATAAACAATCCAGCCGCTTGCCGTAACTTCCTTGGCACGTTTATCCTTTACAGTGATTTGCCAACGATAGGTTTTAGATGGTTGCAAAGCAGCAGCGATCGGTAATTTGAAGCTAGATAAACCGCTAGACATTTTTAGATCAGTTTGAAAAATCGTAATCGATTTATCTCCCTCTGAGGTGGTGAGGCTAAACTTCCCTACAAAGGTATTTTTCGTGGTTACTTTAGACGGATTGTTTTCGAGATTATCAATTTCTGATGCAGAAGCTTGAGCATTTTGATCGCGTAAATGCCAATAAAGCGTAGGTTGTGAAATCGCTGTCCTTGCCCCATCTTCAGGCGTAATCAAGATCAGTAACGGTAGTTGCTGCGCTCTCAATAGTTGCTGTTGACTATCGATAGGGGCTGATGAAGCGCCACCTCTAAGCGTTGTGGGGGGAGTGATAGGGACAGATCTATCAATGTCTAAGTCGCGATTGACAAGTCTTGTACCTCCACCTGTGCTTGCAGTTTTGGGTAGACCTAAGCCATAATTAGTGCCGCTAAATTGGGCTACTAGCCAAGTTTGCGCGATCGCATCTAATCGCAGTAAGTCGCTAGGTACTGCCACACTCGACAAAGAACAGATCAGGGTTGTAAAGATACTACTGAGATAAGTACGAAAAGTTAGCTTGTTAGTTACAGCGGTCAAAGAATTTCTTTGAGGAACAGATACTTTACATCTCATAAATTTCAGAGCTATGCGCGTAAAATGGCTAGTAAGTATTTGCTAAGTAATAGCAGTCATAGCATATGAGCATCACTTTATCTAAATCAACTCATGATGAGTGAACATTCACATTCACATCCAAACACTCGACTATTTCATTCAACTCAGAGATCGCTCGAACTAGCCGATCGCGCAAAGCATCGTCAAGCTTGGGATTTTGCAAAGCTACCTCTTGGATGGCGGCTAACCATTGTGCGATCGGGACATGGCTAACGGCGGCGCGTAGTCCCATATTGGTGAGGATCGCAAGATAAAAACCTTTGAAATCATCTGGGTAGCCGTAGTCATAGAAGCCGTCCCATAGCTCTAGTTTTTCGGGTGTGTAGGCTTCGTATTGTTCTAGTGTGATTGGGGTGCGATCTCTTTGGGGTTGGGGGAGGGGAGGTTGTGGCATGGGTGGTTTTAGAGTTTAAGAATGTAAGTTCATTGACAAGGTGTAGGTGTAACGCTTACAAGTTTTGCTATTTTTAAGTTGCTTCCCTCCTTAGCTAATTTAAATGTACTCAGCCTACAGTAATCAGATTTACTCTCACTTTCAATAAGTTTTCTATTTTGATAAAAAAGGTATGTACCTTTAACAAAAACATCCAGATAAAATCCTTTATCCTCTTCAGATATAAATTGGCGAATTATTCGAGTTTTTTGAGTACCAAATCTAAAATATGCGTTTCTACTTTTCAACCACTTAATTGACTGCTTACATTCTTCTTTTTCACATCCTTCTGTCTGCTTATACCTTTCACCAGTTATATATTTTTTTGCTTCTTCTAAGTTGTATGTTTGTCCGTAAAGACTATTAAGAAAATTAATATCAAAATAATTCGATATCAGTTCATTTACTTCTGATTCTTTAGGGATCTCTTGAAATTCATAAACTATATCCTGCTTGAAGAATCTAGATGATGGATTGTCAATATATTTGCTTAGATTGCTAATATCAACATACCTAATTAATAGTATGCCTTCAATGATAATTAGCAAGAAACCAATTTGAAGAAAAAATATTCTTAGCCTTTTTGGAAATGAAATAATTTCTAAGCTAATAATCTCTCCACCTAGCTTTAGGTTACAAAAACTTAGCAATACAAAAACAATTCCAACAGTTAGAAAAGGATATATATTCCATAATGATGTAAAGACTCCTATAAGCCAACTAAAAAAATTACCCATAAATTTTAAAAACTATAAATTTAGTTAAATATTCGGCTTAAACCACTCATAACAAACTAGTTGCACATCCTCCTTTTTGATAAGTTATTTCATATTCAGCCACTCCTCAAGTCATCTAAAAACTCAGAAGCAGGATCGACACCTGTAACTAATAGGTAATCTCTCGCACGGGTACAAGCTACATAGAGCAAATGCCTTTCAGTGTTGTAAACCTCCTCTAAATCAGATTCATCGCTGATATTTTCGACTCGCTCCTGTAGTGGTAAAACCTCGTCATCGCAAGCCATGACAACTACAGCCCGAAACTCTAAGCCTTTGGCTAGGTGCATGGTGCTAACTGCAATACGTCCCTCGGCAAAAGACAATCGATCGCTTAATTCAACAGGTTTTACACCAGCTTCCATAACTGCGGCGATTGCTCTTTCTATTTGAGGTTTGTCGCGAACGAATACACCGATTTCTTCGGGTTGAATACCATTGGCTAGATGATTGGCAATCCACTGAGCAACGTATTCACCTTCAGCATCATCGTCATCCAGAATTTTGATTTCTGGGGCTTTACCATTGAACACAGAAATGGTGTCTTTCCGTAGTTCTTGGTTCCCGTCCACATCAGCGATAGAACTAGGCAATAGGCGATCGGCGGCGGTGCGAATTTGGAATGAAGTACGGTAATTAATCGTGAGAGTTTGCGATCGCCCTCGGATATCAACACCTAAAGACTTCCACGAAAAAGGCTGTTGAAATATGCGTTGTCCCAAGTCACCTGTAAAAAATAGGCTATCGGGTCTTTGTGTGCCGATTGCTGCCAAGAAGCGAAGCTCGGCAATACCCATGTCTTGACATTCATCAACGATCGCAAACTGGAATGGGTAAACATTAGTTTGGGTAATCGACTTGGTTACAGCACAGAAAACTCCTGACCATGTAATTAGATTTTGCGATCGCAACCAATTCTTGACCTCTTGAAACACTTCCCAGAGTATTTCCCGTTGTTTGCTTCCTAGCCTAGTCTTTCTGCCTAAACGGGTCACATCTCGATAGTCTTCCCATGTGTCCAGTTGCCAAGCATCAACGACATCGTTCCATTCATCCCATAGCAATGACTCGGAAAACTTGCGGTTAGGGTTTTGAGTAGCGATTGCCACTAACTTAGCCCGCACTTTTAACGGATCGGCAATTTTGAGATTACCTAAAGGCTTGTAAAGCTCCCATGCAATATCTTGAATGGAACTAACTCTAATGCGATTAATCACCTTTGTATCGTTGCCAATTAACCTGTCTAGCTTGATTTGCAAAGCATTGGCTAGGGCTGGAGAAAAGGTGGTTAGTAATAGTTGGGCATTGGGATATTTACGGGCTAAGAATACGGCGCGATGTAAAGCAACAATAGTTTTACCCGTTCCTGCGGAACCAGATACACGGGCTGCACCGCTATAGTCTCGTCCGACTAGCGATCGCTGACTGGGATGCAAGAATACTGTCCACTTTTCCCAAGGATAATCAAGAGCTTGTTGCAATTCTTCGGCATTGCTCATGATACGGAATCGGCGCTGTGCGTCAGGATGATCGAAAGGATTGACCGCAGTTGTCGGAATAGTTGGTTTAGGTTTGCCGCCTGTGGCAATTTCTAGCAATGCTTCGGCGGCTTCTTGAGGCAAGTGATCGACCATATCGAAAAGTCGATCTTCATTGGCGGATTTGACATCAGAAATCCATTCTAGAGGTATGCCATAACTAAGCAAATCATCATCAGAGATATGGGCAAATAGTAGTTTTTTAGCGGTTGGTTTAGTGGATAGTGGAAAGTTTTTAGTGGTTAGATCCGATTTCTGGCTATCCACTGCCCACTTTTCACTAACCACTTCTTCATCCGTCTCGCGAACTTTGACAAGTTGGGCGGCTCCTGTTCTAGGGTGGTTTTCAATTTTGCGGCGATTTGCCCATGCATACGCCTTGTCATGATGATCGACATAGCAAAGCAGCAAACTGTTTTCGGTGCGATGTACGATCAAACGTAGGTCAAGATTGACACTGATCGAGCAGAAGTTTGGGTCTTTAGTGCGCTCGAGTTTGTGATAGCGCAAACTGGGGCTACTTGGATTTAGCTGCAAGTCAAAAGCAGTCATTTTGGCGATTTTTTGTTCTTGTCCAGTAAGCTTGCTAAGGCTATCGATGAAGGTGTCGGAGATACGAAATTCCATAGGTTTTATTCCAATAGTTCCATTACTTCCTTTAGAACTTCAGCTATGTATGGTTTTTTGCAAGCGATTACGTTATCAGGAAGATGCTTGTGATGTGGGAAGCTAGGCAGTTTAGGAAAGTGTGGTGTACTGTCATAACGAAAAATTAAATTATTTTGTGCATCTTGAAAGTGATAACGATAATCGATGTATTCGATTTGGTTATCTACAACAACAATAATTTCACTAACTGCCAGTAAATATTTGAAAGCAAAACGAACTTTCAAACGTAGATTAGCTCTTTCAGATGTTAAAGAACTGACTTTAAATTCTTCAACGTATATATTGGCGGAGTTGCGTAGGAGTTGATCAATTTCATCGAAATAGTCTTGAAGGATTTTAGGCGACATTTTTGAGCCTGCTCTCTAAATCATGATGGATCGCTAAATAATGTTGGTAATTGCCTGACCATTCGATAAAATCTTCATCGTCTGAAGTTTCGCCTTGAGTATATTTAGCAAAAAATTCTTCTGAATCCATTTGATACTTGATTTCATAGATGTTTAACTGTTTTGCGATCGCCACTAAAGCATCTAAAGGTGATGTATATTCAACAATTTGTTTACGCATAATTTCGATACTCCTATATCAAATAGATGGGTTTTGTCTAAGTTTAACCAACACTAAACACTTTCATCACTTCATCGCCAAGATGGTTGATCACCTTAACCGCAATGCGTCCTGACTTTGGTTTAGCAAAGGGTCTAGATGTATCGCTGTAAAGACTTGACCATGCCTCTTCGTCAATCTCAGCTTTAAGCGTGGTCTTGAGTGACTTATACGGGTCACTAGCACCTAAGAAATAGGCATGACGGACAAAGAAGCTTTCTTCGTTGTAGTCGGTGTCGATGAACCAACAGGCGATTTCATCAGCGTTGCTAGACCTGACTTCACCAGACTGGGGATGAAAGACATCGACACCGTGAATCTTGACTTGTAACTTGCCATCGTCAAGGGAATTAATATCAATATCAGGCTCACCAAAGATGACAAATAGGTTGCCTGCACCTGTATTTTTGAGGTCATTTGCCATGTGCAGATCGGCGTTCATCCGCGCCTTCAATATAGGGATACGACCGAGCTTGTTAAATTCGGCTGAGTGAGCGTCATAGTTAAAGGCACAGGCAATTAGGACATCAAAGCCAATATCACCTGCTTCTCTAGCGGCGGCAACTAGATCGGGACGCGATACTGTGCCAAATTCAGAACCGATGAAAATACCTGCACGTTTTTCTTTGTCATTTTCGCCTTCGACATAACGACCTTCAGCACAGATATATTCACTGGGAAAGGGGACAAGAGATGTGAAATTGATTTTGTCTTCTTTGTGAGCTTGTTGGACACCAGAGGTTTTAAGGTTTTCCAGAATCACATTGACAAAATCAATTTCTTCATTGTCGCGATCGCGCTTTGCATCTGGATCGATGAGGTCATCATTTTCATCGACTGCTAATACTCTGTGAGGTGACAAACTTTCAACGGTGAATGGACCAGCTACCCGCACGGTGTTTTTATCTTCATAGGGTTTGTCATAGAGAAATTCTTGATCGGCTTTAGCCGCAATGGACGCATCAATTTCTTTTTGTCTGGCAATGCGATTTTTCCACCAGTCACCATGCAGTTGTTTGGCTTTGTCCGACCATTTTGCCTCAACCTCACGCGGTATTTCCCATTCTTCCCAAGATTTGCTTAGTTCTTGATTCAATGCTTCGCGCAATGGGTCGAGCTTAGTTTGGTGTGATTCCCAAATGGTATCGATTTCGGTATTGTTGGCAATGGATTTGAGCGTAATGTGGGGAACGCGATCGTATACAAAACCTAATCGGATATTGCCATGTGTAGGGCTGTCGGATGGCATGGTACGAGTAATTGCTGCTTCTTTTTGCTGACCTTCGGGACTGTCGGCTAAGAGGTAATAGGGGTAACGTGCGCCCATGATTCTTGCACGGGCTAGGGCTAGGGCTACGCGAGAGGTGTCAATAGTGATCCAGCGTCTTCCCCATTGTTCGGCAACATAGGCTGTAGTTCCTGAGCCACAGGTGGGATCTAGGACAAGATCGCCTGGGTCGGTGGTCATCATAATGCAACGCTGGATAAACTTTGTTGCCGTTTGAACTACATAGATTGACTCTGTAGCCGCAGGTTGATCTGTCCAAGTGTTATCAAATTGAGTAGTTGGCGCATCTCCAAAATATCTTTTGTAATATGGACTACCACTAAGAAGAAATAGCCTATCTGCTTTTTGAAGTCTTTCCATTCCATCTGTATTTGTCGCCCAACTTTTTCGCCCAAAAGGGGAACATTTATGTCCTTGCAAAGTAAATTGATAGGTACAACTAGGCGTAAATCCAGAAGAGGTAAGCTTTTGTCTTCGATAGATAAGTTTCTGATCTTGCCAAACTATAAATTCATCGTCAGATAGTCTCCGTCTGCCAATAGGAGATGGTATGTCCTCAACAAAGCGATATTCCTTATCACCTGATATATCTCTTTCTTTGAGTATCGATCTAAATTTTAAAGTTTCCTTTTGTTTTGAATACCATAAAATAAAGTCATACGCTTTCGGTAAAAGCTTTGCGCCAAGTGGGTTTGTTGATTTAAAATTTATATTTGAGATAAAGTTGTCGCTTCCGAAAATCTCATCTAATAGAGATCGCACTAGATGAACATTCTCATCCCCAATCTGAACAAAAATAGAACCACTTTCCGTTAATAAATCTCTCGCCACCGTCAAGCGATCGCGTAAATAAGTCAAATAAGAATGAATCCCATCGCGCCATGTATCCCGAAAAGCTTTTACTTGTTCAGGTTCGCGAGTAATCTGATCCAGCTTGCCATCCTTCACATCGCGGCTAGTCGTTGACCATTGAAAATTAGAATTGAACTTAATACCATAGGGCGGATCGAAATAGATACATTGAACCTTACCGCGCAAACCTTCACGCTCAGCTAGGCTTGCCATTACCTGTAGGCTATCCCCCAAAATCATGCGATTTGTCCAGTTCGCATCGTGCTTATAAAATTCCGTCGCTGTTGCATCCTTCGGCAAACCATTGAAATCAGCAAACAAATCTAACTGCGTATCTTGAGTTGCCTCCGATCGCTCCTGACTTTGGCGGCGCAAATCATCAACGATCGTCTTTGGATGCACCTTTTCTTGAATGTATAGCGGTGGAGCTGACACAACCAAATCTGACCAGTCCTGTTCATCCTTGCCGCGCCATACTAACTGCGGATCGAGATCGCGATTGCGGCGATCATAGGCAACACGGATCGGGCTTTTCTCATCCTCAGCCATTACTGACTGATGCTCGGCTGTGGGAATATTGCGGCGTTTCGATTCCTCATGTTTGATGGTTTCGACTTTTTTGGACTGGTTGCTGGGCTTGCGTGGAGGCATGGGGTTAATCTTTAAAAGTCAGAATAGATGGATATTGAGAAATTATGGAATCAACAGTAGCGATCACTAGATCATGCTGCATTGCTTGGCAGATGAGAATGCGATCAAACGGATCTCGGTGAATAGGTGGTAAGTCAATCAGCTTTGCTATGCTTCCTTCATCAATAGACAAACTCTCAATTTGATGGCGAATACGTTGATTGGGTAAATACTTTTCTGGAGATTCGGGTAAAGGTAGCTTGCCAAGCTGATATTTAACCGTTGCTTCCCAAATAGAGGCAACACTCAGATATACATCGTTATTAGGATCTCTAATGCGATCGCGTAAGCTTGGAGTTAGTTTGGCATCACCATTGATAAACCAAAGGAAAATATGAGTATCTAGCAATAACTTCATGATAATTACAATGGTTGCTCAAAATCTTGTAAAACATCATCTGGCAAAGGATCATCAAAGTTTTCAGGAACTCTGAACTCATCAGCGCATAGGGCATAGGGTCGAAGTTGTCTTTGACGAGGAATATCTTTTGCATCTGGCTCACTTCCAGCTAATTCCAGCAAGGTTTTTACCTCAACTTGAGCTTTGCTAAGTCCTTTTACAGACGATTTTGAGGTTAAGTCCTCAACTACAGTAATCAGAATTCGGGCAGATTTAAACTCAGGCTGTTCAGCTAACCACTTTACTTGTCCATCTTGAATTATGGCTTCATAGGTTTTGAGCATTGCTTTATCTCCTACATTAATTTGAGATTTTATTTGAGATTTAGTGAAAGCGATCACATGGCTTCGGTAGCGATCAAGCTGTTGGCTCGTCATGTCATTTTTCTTATGTGTTTATTCTCATATTTTTAAAGTATTAGAGTTTCAATCAGCTTATGAAAACCTGAGTCAATCTCAAAAACTTCGGTAAACTCCGCAAATTGCCAACGTCCAAACTTACCCAAATTATTTACCCCTGGAATCCAGTAAGTTTTCATTGTATTTGCCTTGTCCTTAGCATCTTCACCGCGAAACCCTTTAATCTCCACGATCAGATTTAATAAATCATCGCGCCCATCATCAATCTGCACAATGAAATCAGGGATATATTTGCGCTGTGTCGAGCCGTAGAGATAGGGAACCTCAAACCCCAAACCTTGATTTTTGACATAGCTGCGAACCCTAGGATGCGCCTCGACAACTCGACAAAACTCCGCTTCCCAGTTGCCATCGCACACGACCCAATTTACATGGCTTTTATTTGGGGCAGTCTTCCACAGGGTTTGCTTGGACGTATTAAAACGCACATGGGCAGTTGAGCCAATTGGATTATAAGCATCGAGAACTGCTTGAATTGGGCGATCGCCATTGTCTGGGACAGACTCGATCGCATCTTTAATCCGATTGCAAGCCATATCTGCAATTTCTAGATAAAGCACCTGTGCAGGAAAAGTGTTACCCGTACAGCGCAAATAGCCGCGATCGATCCACTGCTTGACAATGCGCTTGAGTTGACCAAATAAATGCAGTTTCGGTTCTTCATTAGCATCTCGATACTTGGTATAAAGTAAGCGTTTGGTGAGGTGAAACAAAATTGTTGATTGGCGCATCCCATCCAAATGTTTAAGGTTTAATTCCACACCTTCACCAATAATGCCTTGATTATTCGTAATCGAAGGACCGACCAAAATCGGATTGATTTCTAAGAGCGAATCTTCATTAAAAACAGCCGTTAGTTTTTCGTCGGGCAACTCCACACGATAGCCTTCGACACGGGGAAATTTAATTTCTAACTCATCGCGATCGGGTTTTACCGCTTCGACATGAACAGTATTTTTGGGTGGTTTAGACTTGGCAATCACAGGCTTTGCCGTAAAGTCAAAGGGTATCCCCAACACATCAGCATATTCCACATCAAATAAGCCCTCATCATTGAGTTCATAGGAATAGCGCCGCAAAGCCCGACCGATCACCTGCTCACAAAGTAACTGCGTACCAAAAGCACGCACCCCCAAAACATGGGTTACAGTGTTTGTATCCCATCCTTCCGTAAGCATCGAAACCGATACTACGCAACGAATTGACTCACCTAACTTGCCCTCTTTGCCGACAGTATTCATGACCTCTCGCAATAGGTCTTGATCGGTGACATTTTCCAACACAGCCGATCCCTCACGTTCCGCTAAATCACGACGAAAGCGATCAATTTCAGGGGCTGCCATTTCTCGAAAATTACCATCTAGGGCATCGCCAGACTCTAACTGCTCACTATCGATTAAGAGCGTGCGCGGTCTAGCTAAGCGATCGCAGTTGTCATCGTAATTACGGAATAGTTCAAAATGCCCATTGTATGGGGTGATGCTGCCATCTTCATTTTCACGCTCAAACCCCGAAATAAAGTCATAGACTAGCTTTGATGTCGATGTGTTATTACAAACCACGATAAAAACTGGCGGTACTCTTATTCCCGTTTCTTGCCATTGCTGATAAGTTTTTTCGTAATGCCCATAGAGTGCTTCGAGCGCCGTTTGCAACTCAGGCGGCAGTTTTTGCGGATCTAGCTTGCCAGCAGCGCCACGCCCTTTTTTTGGCATCTTTTTACGGATATGCTCCCATAGGTTACGGAGTTTGGGCATATCGTCAAGGGCATTGTCGGATATAGGCACACGCGGCAGTTTGACAATGCCACACTCGATCGCATCCATCAGCGAAAAGTCACTAACCGTCCAAGGGAATAACGTACCTTCGGCATAGCCAGATCCTCTTAGAAAGAATGGAGTAGCTGATAGGTCATAGACTTTATCGACACCGAGTTTGCGCTTGACTGTCTCTATACCAGAAATCCAAAGTCTCGCAGCCTCATTGTTTTTCTTGGCTTCATCCTTTTCATCACCTTTGAGATCGTCGATCTCATCGTTATCAGGTTTTTCACGATAGCAATGGTGAGCTTCATCATTGATAACTAAAACATTTTTCATACCCATCAAGTCGGGCATAACCCTTTGCAGCATCTGCCCTTCAGTTTCTAGGGTTTTCAGAGGTTCGCCATGCCCTTGCAACATCGCCTTACCCACCTTAGAAATCTCTAGTCTTTCTCGCAGTTTGAAGGCGTGGTAATTCGTAATTACGATCTTCGCCCGCGCAATATCCCCTAACATATCGCTAGGGACTAACTCACGGTTGCTGTAGTAGTTATCAGGATGGTTTGGTTGCAATATTTGCAAGCGATCTTTGATCGTAATACCAGGAGTAACGACTAGAAATCCGTGTGTAAATTTCTTACTTGAACGATGACGCGCAGCGTTGATCGTCTGCCATGCAATCAACATTGCCATTACTGTTGTTTTACCTGCCCCTGTCGCTAGTTTTAAAGCAACTCGCCATATTTCAGGATTTGCGTCTTTATTTGCAGTCGTAATTTGCTCAATGAAGTTTTGACCTTGCTTACTGAGGGGCGCAACTTCAGCTAACCAAATTGCAGTTTCTACTGCTTCTAGCTGACAAAAGAATGGTCTAACCCCATGAAAATCGTAATGTCGCCAATGTTGTAAAAGCCTTGCTGTTTCTGGGCTAACTTGCCATTTTTCAGGATTAACAATCTTGCGCCATTCACTGACTTTTTCGCGCACACTATTGATAAACAGAGATGTCGCATAGGTCTGGCTATTATTTGAAATATCCTGTTCAGCAAGTAGCTCGCCCTGATTGAACTTCCGTTTTCTTGGTTTAGGAATCGGACTAATGAACTCGGCAGGTCTTCGACTTTTAGTTAACTGGTTAGTTGGTTGCCCAGACTTATCCAGTTCCCAATGCTGTGCAGGAATCTCATACGGAGAATTGAGAATAGGTTTTTCAAAAAATTGATGCGACACTTAAAAACTCTCAACCAGAACTACTTTCTCTACCAAAACACATATCACTTGATAGACGATCGCCTTAAAAATACGCCCTTTGCAGAGCCTAAGATTTAGAAATACTGATATAAATCCTTGCCCCGATATCCTAAATCCTTGACAATTTGCCTTAACAAAGCGATCGCCATTGGCGACAAAATGACTATATCAGATATTTTTTAGCTTTTATATAACAAAAAAGCAATATTTACGAAGTTGTATCAAGGGATAGGTCACTGATTCTTGCAAAGAGCATAAGGCTTTGTCTCACAACCATTTTGATTTTTTCGCCTTCATTTACCCTTGTTCATAGGCAAAAGTCTTTAACAATAGACTGCAATCATCGATCGCCATACAAGAATGATGGAGATATTGCTATATTTATAGCGATCGCTTGATTAGAGAATAAATGTTTAAGTTTGCTCACAAACTTGCTGGCTTAGCAATTTATACAGGGCTATGTCTAGGAATCGCTAGTACCATAACGCCCATCACATCACCCGCTTTTGCTGAAGATAGCAGCCTTGGTATTGTCATGCGGCGCGGACATTTGCGGGTAGGCATCGATGCAGCGATCGGTGGTCCCTATATGTTTTGGAATGCCAAAACCCAATTTTATGATGGCTTTGAGCTAGAAATTATCCAAGAAATTGCCGCAAGACTAAATATTGAGCCACGTCCAATTAATATCCCTTGGGCAAACCAACCTGAAAATTTGGCTTCGCGGCAGGTCGATATTCTGCTCAGTGCAAGGGAAGAAGGAGCCTTAGAAACAGGCGACACCAAAGGCAAATTTATTGAAACTGTGCCTTATTATCGTAATACTCAACGTTTGCTGATCCGATCCGATGGGACACAAATCAAATCCTTGCGCGATATGATCGGCAAGCGCGTTGGGGTTGTCGCAAATAGTGGAGGCGCAGCGATCGCCGAAACCTATAATAAAAATAGAGGCAATGCCATTCGCCTGTTTTCATCACGGGATCTTGATCGTATGGTGATCCAACTACGCGATCGCCAACTTGATGCGATGATCCTTGATGAACCTGTGGCAGTATGGCAAGTACGCAACAATCCCAACTTTACAATTGTTGGGGAACCGTTAATTCCAATTCGTCTTGTCGCGATCGTCAACAAAGATGATGTCTCGCTCAAAAAAGCCATCGATAAGGCTTTAACAGAGATGCGTCAAGAGGGTAAACTCGAACAGATACTTAAGAGGTGGAACCTGTGGGAAAGCCAGAAAACTTTAAAATCAACAAAGGTCTTGCCAGTTACGGTATTAGCGATCATTACGCCATACTCGGTTTACCAATGACCACTGATGCCGCACAAATTCGCAAAAAATTTCTCAAACTAGCGAAGATTTTGCATCCTGATGTGTTTGGTAGAACTCCCGAAGAGAAAGACACTGCTACCAAATATTTCTCAAAGATGGTTAGCCCAGCATATCAACTGCTAAATAGCGATCGCGAACGTGGTGAATATTTAGCAACCTTGAGGATGTTTGCCCAAAACAAAAAACAAAAGGAAGAAGTACCAACCCTCAGTTCCGAACTTGCTCAAAAACTGTATCGGATTCCCCATGAAATCACCTACAAGCAATATGTAGAGCAAGTTTCACCTAAGCAATATGAAACTCTTGACTCGATCTTGGAATATACCGCTACGCTCAGCGAGTTAAATCTCGTATATTTATTTACCCAAACCAGTCTTACCTTCACTTCGGGAAGTAGTGCAGCATCGGCATCTGAGTTTCAGCCTACCAATGCAACTGCTAATGCTGAGGCAACTCCTGCGGCTAAACCTGCCCAGTCTCCTGCGTTGCGTAATCTAAATATGGCTGAGCTATTTATCAGTAAGAAACAATGGACTGATGCACTCAAGGAACTGATTAGCGCTGAAAAACTTGATCCTAATAACGCTAAGGTATATGCGCTCAAGGGCTTAGTGCAGATGAATCAAAATGCGGCAGCGATCGCTAAGGCAAGTTTTCAAAAAGCGCTCAAACTTGATCCCAAAGAACCAATGGCTCTCAAATACATTAATCAGGTGAATGCAGCTACAAAACCACCAGAAAAACCACCAGAGAAGAAAGGCGGGCTATTTGGCTGGGGCAAAAAATAGCTGACAAATTTCTCGCTAAAGGTAGTAGTTTTTATCATTTCAATTATAGCGAGGCAGCAAAGTTGGATTTCCGCAAATTAAAATACTACCGACACAATTCTCTGATTTTGGTTGTTAGCGGCGATCGCCAACTTTTAGAGGCGATCGCCGAATATCTAACCACTGAAAAATATAATTTCATCACAGAAACCAGTGGCGAGAAAGCATGGGAAATAATTCTAGAAAAGAAACCCGCATTTGTCATTGCTGATTGGACAATCCCAGATGTTTCAGGTTTAGCCCTTTGTCATCGCGTCAAGGCAAATCTTGAACATCCCGAATTGCAGACAATTTACTTTGTCTTGATCGTCGAAGCTGCCAATGCTCAACAACGTCAAATTGCTTTAGATACTGGTGTCGATGAATTTCTCAATAATCCTGTCGATCATTCTGAACTAAAGACAAGATTACGTACAGGACTCCGCCTTACAGCTTTGACCCAATCTTTAACTTGGACAAATCAAAGATTGCTAGCTCAAAATGACTTATTAGATGCTCTTAGTCTGTCTGATCCTTTAACCAAAGTCTTAAGCGAGAAAGCCTTTGCGGGGATCATACCCAAGATAATGTCTCAATTTAGGGGATTTGGTACTTACAAAAGTTATAGCTTTCTGAGCGTGTTGCTCATTGATATTGATCACTTTACTCCCATCGTCCATTCCTACGGAGAGAAAATTGGGGATGAGGCTATCAAAGCGATCGCAGGACGATTAAGTCATAGTTGCACGGCAAATAGTTTGATTTATCGGCATGGGTTAGATGAGTTTGCCTGTGTTACTCCTCACCATGATACAGAGAGTGCCATCCAGCTTTCTCTAAATCTTCTTTCGAGTATTCGTAGTCATCCGATCGCAGTTTCTTCGGGCTTATTATTTCCACTGACAATTAGTATTGGTGGGGTAGTAGCAGCCCTAGAAAATCAGAATCAACAGATAAACGATATCAATTTTGATGAACTAGTTGCCTTAGCCTCACGCTCATTACTTCAAGCCCAAAAATCTGGTGGCGATCGCAACTATATCGAAATATCTGGCTAATATTTTATGCGTAGAACCAAACTTCAGTTCTTGACGACAGCTCTACTCACATTCTCTATCGTGCAGACTATCAATTTTGGGTTTATCGATCGCCTATCAAATCTATTAATCCAAAATCAGCAACAGGCTCAGGCAAGAAGTAGTGCAGGACGAAGTGGCGGCGGATCTTTTAAGCGTTCATCACCATCACCTTCTAAATCGCCGAGTAGATCCAAATCATCACCTTCACCCAAGGCATCTCCTCAATCAACCCCAAGTCGTTCATCTAGCCCTTCGCATACACAACCATCATCTGTATCGCCAAATCAGGATAATGAACGTAATTCCTTTACAAATCAACCTTCTTCCTATAGTAATAATCGCTCTTCATCTTCCTACTATTACAATTCTAAAGATATTGCATTAATAGTTACATTGCTAGTTTGGCTAGTTGTCCTGATCGTTGTCTTTGTAACTATTTATTGGATTTTGTGGAAGTTGATGCTCCCTTCGCAAGCGCAATTAAAAAGTGAATTTCTAAATAAAAATCTGTTGACGATCACCAAATTGCAAGTGGCTCTCCTTGCTCAAGCCCGTGAGATTCAGTCTCGTTTAACTGAATTAAGTCTTGGTGTCGATACAAGTACCCCAGAGGGTTTGCTGTCACTTATGCAAGACTCGGCGATCGCCGTAATGCGTACTCCCGAAAACTGGACACATGTTGCGGTAACCTCTCAATCATTGCCGCGTGAGCAGGCTGAGACCTTATTTAATCAGCTTGTGGTGGAGGAACGTGCCAAATTTAGCCAAGAGACATTAGTAAATGTGAATGGACGTGTTGCGCTCCATCCAGAGGTTGTTGCATCTCCAGACAAAGACCCATCGGCATATATTGTGGTCACTCTTCTTATTGCTACAGAGCATGATCAGCCTCTGCTTGGTCAGAAGATCACAAGCGTGACAGAGTTACACAAGGCTCTCGATCAAATCACTGCGATCGCAGCTAGTCAGCTTTTAGTATTTGAGTTGATGTGGACTCCTCAAGCTGCGACAGATAGCCTTACCTATGATGAGCTACTGACGGAATATAGCAACATGATTCAGATTTAAATTTTTTAGATTTAAATTTTTTAGAATAGATGTATGCGGCGTTACGCGCCGCATACATCTATAGCAATTACCCATTAATCTAAGAGATTTTTTGAAAGTGTTATAGCTGTCGCCATTCTTGTTAGGACATAAAACCCAAATAGTGTGAGGCGGCGCGAAGCGCCGCCTCACACTATTTGGGTTTTAATACAGGTGGCTATAGCTATACAAAGTAGAGGCAATTCATGAATTGCCTCTACTTTAGTCTTTATGACGTGAAGCCTTGATTTGATCGATAAAAAATTCTTCGAGAGTTTGGCGGGCTAGCTCGATCGCGATCGCCTTTGCCCCAATACTCGCAATATAAGTCAAAAATTCTGGTAGATCCTTCGCTAATTGACCATGCCAAGTATCATTCTGAAAAATTAAATGCTCTAACCAAGGTTTCAGCTCTTCCTCGGAGCCACCGCGCCCACTGACCTGATAGGACTGCTCTGTACCCAGCAACTCATTTAAAGTTCCCATCGCCACTAGCTCACCCTTGTTGAGGATGCCAATGCGATCGCAGATTAACTCCACATCAGACAAAATATGGCTATTAAAAAATACAGTTTTACCCTGATTTTTGAGCATCAAAATAATTTCGCGAACCTGATAACGACCAACAGGGTCAAGCCCAGACATTGGCTCATCGAGAAACACAATTTCGGGATCATTGATCAGAGCTTGGGCGACCCCAATTCTCTGCACCATACCTTTAGAATATTGGCGCAATTGCTTTTTCCTTGCTACAGACTGTGATAGTCCTACGAGATCAAGTAAATCAGCAATACGTTGACGACGTAGAGACGGCTCAACCCCAAACAGGCTACCAATAAAATCAAGCAGCTCCCAGCCTGTCAAATAATCATAATAGTAAGCATTTTCAGGTAAATAGCCGATGGATTGCTTAGCGGCGCGATCGCCGAGGGGATATCCTAAAATTTCACCAGTCCCCGATGTGGGCTTGACAATCCCCAATAAAATCTTTAACAACGTGGTTTTACCTGCCCCATTAGGACCAAGTACACCAAAGGTTTCGCCTTGACGAATGGTTAATGAAAAATCCTGTAAAGAACTAATTTTTTGATTTAACCAAAAGCCAGTACGATAAGTTTTGCTCAAGCCGTCCGCGACAATAGCGTTGCTTTGAATAATCTGTTTCTGGGATTCATTAGTCAATACTTCTACCATAGCTACCGATCTAAAGCTGCAAAGTTCATGCTTTGAAACACTATTTTAACGTCAGTTCGGGCTAATTTAAAAATGGGGATAATCTTGATGTTTACGACTTAAATTCAGATTTGTAACCCTAAATGATTTACAGCAACTGCCGAGCAAACGGGCCGCAAGAAAAAATTTAAAAGCGTTGCTTCACAACGCTTTTAAATTTTTTCTTGGTTTGGGTTTAAGCGCAAAGCACTGTAGGATTACTAAATAAGTAGATGTGCATAATTAATTACCAACCCAAACCCATAAGGTTGCGGGTTGGTAATTAATTATGCACAGGGATTTAAGCTAAATTTGAGAATAAAGATAGAAATCGTTACTTGACTAATAGAGATGTATTAATCGATAACCTATACAATGTAATGAAACAAGGCTAGATAGCGCCCCGCTATGAGTAATATTTTTTTGCTGCCACCAAACCTAGACAAGAAAGAGCGTTTTGCTGCTTCTTGGGAATATTTGCTAGAAAATATTCAAGATTTAGGTCAGGATTTTGTTGACTTTTTAACACAGCGATCGGGCAAGCCAAGTTCAACCTTTGTTAAAGCTGTTAGCTATCCTTTTTTTATGTCAGATATCCAACCTGACATAATTTTAGAATGTCAAGATTTTGATATTCTCTGCGATCATCGGTTGGAAAGTGAGTTAAACAAGCTTTCTCTAGACTCATTATTTGCTTTGGCTAAGGCTCAGACTAAACAGACTTACATAGCAGTAATTAGTAATAGTTATTGTCTAATCGAGCCTGAAATTTTATCTAGTAATTCAGCAAAGCAGCATTATCTAAAGCCCCATGATGAAGTTAATTCATCCATGCCATATTTTTGTTGGCAAGATGTATATGCTTTGGTAGCTCAAAGGCACGATCGCCTTGCCCATGAGTTTTCAGAATATATGCATTTCATGGATATGCAACCTTGGCAGCATAGTCAATGGGGTGAGCTATTTATTAATCCTGATGTGGCAAAAACTTTTAGTCAGCAATGGGCGAAAACAATCAATTATTTCCGAGAAATGAAGGTTGAAGCGAAACCAAGCGGCTATAGCGCCTTAGAGGTTATTTATCCTTTGCCTTGGTTGCAACTGCTTTATATCTATGCAGCACGATCTGTAAGTCATAGCGATCTCCATTCGGTGAGTCCCTATCTGGTTGCGACAATTTGGATTAAGGGGGATGCAAAAACTCAGATTCAGGCTTTTCATGGCATTTCTGATCGCTTTACGCTACCAGACAATAATCATATTATGGTGGAGATTAGAGCGAGTCTTGCCGATGGTCTATGGATGATCAAAACTGGTAGTCGCCCCAAACTAGCTGCGACTTATTACACATCGCTTGATCGTCTTGTTGCTTCAGATTCTAAGCAAATGCAACAAAATCTGCTGGCTTTTACTAATGCAGTCTTTACTCATGCTCAGAGCATAGAAAGCTAAAGGCTTTCATGCTTTTGAGCAATTGCTCAAAACAAAAGTGGCGGCGCTTTGCGCCGCCACTTTTGTAAGTTATAGCTGTCACCATTCTTGTTAGGACATAAAACCCAGATAGTGTGAGGCGGCGCGAAGCGCCGCCTCACACTATCTGGGTTTTGATTTGTCCTGATACAGGTGGCTATAGCTATAAAAATCAAACCCAGTAAGGATTTTCAAAGCACAAAACGACATTGTCGTTTTGTGCTTTGGCATTATTTAGAGCCTTGTGTAACTTCTACGTAGATATTTTCAAGGCGAACAGGCTGGCGCATAATTGAGTCAATTGTGATGCCTTCAAAACATTCCAAAATTTCTTTTAGTTCCATGACCTTAGGTAGCCAAAAAGCTAAATCCCGACCATAGTAACGATAGGCAAAACCTAACTCGATCGCCCTAGCGATCGCCAAATCTTCAGTGGGTGTACAAATGATCGCAATTTCTTTAGCAGGAACATGTTGACGCAGTTCTTCGAGACTTCCTTCCGCCAGTAAACTTCCTTGTTTGATAATGCCAATTCGCTGACAAAGGCGTTCGGCTTCGTCGAGCATATGCGTAGTCAATAAAATGGCGGTATCTTGACTTTTAAGTTTGCGAATCAATTCCCAAACTTCATAACGAGCTTCAATATCTAGTCCTGTGGTCGGCTCATCAAGCACCACTAATTGCGGCTGATGCACAAGGGCGATCGCCATGCTCAGACGACGTTGCATTCCACCACTAAGAGTATCAGCAATACTTTTAGCGCGATCGCCTAGCCCCACTAGCTCTAAGCAGTACTGAGCTTGCTTCCGACAAGCTTCATTACTCAGTCCATAGAGCTGACCAAAAAACCGTAAATTTTCTTCGCAGGTTAAGCTCTTATAAAAAATATTTTCCTGTGGGGCTACGCCAATCAGCGATCGAGTTGCTCCTGAAGCATGTAGCCCGTTCATCGTCACAAGTCCGCGATCGGCTTGGATCAAACCACACAAAATACTAATCGTAGTGGTTTTGCCAGCCCCGTTTGGACCGAGTAACCCATAGACTTCGCCTGCTTGAATAGCAAAACTTAAGTCCTGTAAAACTTGCTTCTTTCCATAAGATTTACAGATTTTGCGAACTTCTAGCACAGAATATCTATCTCTTTAAAGTAATGCTTAAAGTATAGCAATGTAAATTTTGCTTAAGACATAAAATCTCAAAGAGTAATGGCGGCACAAAGGGCCGCCATTACTCTTTGAGGTTAGTACTGCAATATGCTGTATTCACCCTGAGGCAATAGCAAGGTAGACTCTATTTGACTCTTAACTAGGGGACTGACATATTCAGCATTATTTAAGCACTCGATCAAAAGCTTATTTGCATCGTGATATGTCCGCAATATTTTAAGCTGATTGTCGCTGAACTGCCATTCTTGCGAACTTTTACGGTGCTGAACAATTAAGTTTCGTAATTTTTTTGACCAATCTAAACCCTTAGCTTGCCACCACTTGGCAAAAGCTTCTCGATTTTTAGAAGGATCGGGAAATTTTTGACGTAAAAACTGTAAGCCTCTTTGGAGATCAGGCTCAAGTATGCAAGCCAGTTCTAAAACAGGGTGATTAGCAAAATACAAAGCCAAGTCCAGATTGAGGGCCAGATTAATGGTGTAATCGATATCTAACTCTGTTTCCATCGTATTGTCATTGCCCAAGGCTTTAGTGCGAGCGCGTTCTAAAGACCGAGAATGAGCGATATCTAAGGCGCGGGCGCGATCTAGCGATCGCGTATTTTCTAAATCAATATCTAAATATAAAGCCCGAATCGTCACGGCTTTGTAAGGGGTTTGGATCTGAATTGACTGTTGATTAACCCATGTCAGAAATGACTGCAATTGAGGATCTTGACTTACCAATTCATCAATTTTACGTTTCATCGTCTTCAACATGCTATCGGCTTGCTGTGAAATACTTACAGTCATCACGATGACACCATGCCAACGGTTGAGGTATATGCGTTCGAGCAAATATTTTTGAGCAGCACTAGGCGTACTATTGGCAATTCGATAGGCGGCAAGATAATCGTGCAATGTTGTGTGGGTGAGTGAGTAAATCCCTTTCGCACATTCAACCAATAGGCTATGTTGCCACTTGAAAATCTCAAAAAGCTGATCGTAATTAATCGCCAACTTGGATAAGTTGTGACTAGCGGTCATACAAGCCTGAAAGTCGTCCTCAAGTTGATTGTTTTGCCATACATAACCATGGCGATCAAGTGACACGATCGCCACGTAGGAAAGTAAATCTAGTTTTTGAGAAGTTGATAATGTTTGATTGGAGAAAATAGGAAAGCATTTAGTCTGTTCCCACTTGGTCAATAGTAGATTTAAGATTTCTTGATAAAAGTTGGGTTTAAGATATTCACAACTGCTAAAGACAGTACAAAGATGCGTTAGAAATAGAGGATTACTGGCTATTTCTGCTAATGGTTTATTTGTGTTGAGTAGTTGTTGGAACTTTTCATTTTTCTTCGGTTTATCAGCGCAAGTAGTTTGAAACCATTTATTAGCAAATGTAGTGATTTGGGATTCTTCAAAAGGTGCAACTCCTACTGTCGAAAAAGACTCTAAAATATGACCATAGATCGGATTGCGGGTGGCAACTACTAGGCGATTCTTGGGATAGTGATCGCTAAGCCTCAGGATTTTTTGAGCAATTTCTGCACGATGTATTTCAGGTAGAGCATCTAACTCATCCCAAATCAATAACAAGTTTCCTTGATTTAATAATTGTTCTACTTTGTGATCTAAAAATTCCTCTGACAGTCCATAGTTAAGAAGTTGTTTCTTTAACCATAGAATCGGATCACCAATATCATGCAACGCAATCAGCGATCGTAAAGGTAAAAATACAGGCAAATATTTAGGCAAAATATTACCTGAGATACATGCTATTGCCCAATATTTAAGGAGTGTTGTCTTGCCAGATCCTAAACCACCAACCAACAAAATTTGTTTGGATTCTTCCAGAGCCTGATTTGCTGGAATTGTAGGCGGAAGGAGTTTTTTTAAATAAAAGCGATCATACTGTTCAGGAGATACATTTGCAAAAGCTTCTTCTAGATCAAGATATTGACTGCTTGGTAAAGTTGCAAAAACATTAGTCTCTGTATATAAATTATGTAAATAAAGTGGAGCATTTACATCAATCACTCTAAGGCGATCGCATTGACGAATCAAAGCAGAAGAGATACTTTGGCGAATGGTTTGCAATGATTTATCAAGTCCAAATTCTGCACTTGTGGGTAAGCTATCACTCGAACTTTGAGAGGTGTTCTCTATATCTAGATTATTTTTTGAATTGGCGATCGGTTCAGCATCATTAACTGCAACATCATTAATTGTAACGCTGCTATTATTGGTCGATACCTGAGGGGGCTGTAGATTTGATATATCTTCGTTTTCTATAGACTTTTCTGTTGTCAGTTCTGAGACAGAGTTTATAGAAATATTTAGCTTTTCACAAACTAAGTCATAAGTATTGCGATCAACTATTTCTCCATTCAAGAAGTTCTCGACTAGTTGCACAGCCAAACTAAGCTCATTTGCCAAATCTAAAGTTGTGTATCCTCTAAGGGCGAATTCTTCTTGTGCTTTGCTAAGGATATCTGAAGATGCTCTTAGCATTAAGGCTGCAACCATATTTTTAAACCCTATTTTGCCAAATTCATCAAAAACTTGATTTAATCAATTCTATTAGTTGTGGGCGCTTTATGCTTACAACATCATTACCTAATTGTCTAACTTATAGCGTTTTTCAAGCAAGCGAGGTACAAAGGTTTGTTTCCCCGCCTTTGGCGGGGAAACAAACCCATACGTCACTAGACTGATAGACGCTATATTATCTAATACGAGAAGTATATTCCTGTGAGTTTTTTAACATTAGCGATTGATGTGGGTGGAAGTAGTATCAAAGCGATCATCTTGCAAGATGATGGCACTCCAATTTCAAAGCGATCGCTTATTCATACTCCCCATCCAGCTACTCCCGATGTCATCGTGGCGACATTAATCGACTTGATCACCCAACAGGGGGAATACGATCGTCTTTCCATTGGATTTCCGAGTGTAGTCGAGCATGGGGTGACAAGGGGGGCGATTAATTTACATGCTGATTGGGATGGATTTCCTTTGGAGGAAGTACTACACAGCCAGTTGGGGAAGCCGATCAGGATTGCTAATGATGCAGATGTACAGGGATGCGGAGCGATCGCGGGTAAGGGTATAGAATTAGTCATTACTCTAGGTACTGGGTTTGGTTCATCACTATTTCTCAATGGTAAGCTGTTGCCCAATCTGGAACTAGGTCAGCATGTTTTTGTTGATAATGAAACCTATGAAGATCGTTTAGGACAGGTGGCTTTGGAGCAAATTGGTGTGGAACAATGGAATATGCGATTGCTAGAGGCGATTGCCTCTCTTTATAAGTTATTTAATTATAACCATCTCTATATTGGCGGCGGCAATTCTCGCTTAATCTACGTTAATTTGCCTACAAATGTGATGATCGTCTCCAATGATTTAGGGCTTATCGGCGGACTTGCTCTATGGAAATCTGGTTATAGCAAAGCAAATTTTGCGTAGGACATAAAACCCAAGAATTGAGGGACGGCGCGAAGCGCCGTCCCTGTAATAGCTAACTCTTTTTTGGCTGTACAATTTTTAGATTTCAGCAGGATTGATTCCCATCGCCTTTAAATAATTTGCTAATTTTTCCTTTTGTTGACGCTCTTGATCAGCGATCACTTCCGCCTGTTGTTGAGCTAAAGTTGCTTGATTAGCGATTTCCCGTTGTTGATCAGCGATCGCCTCAGCCTGTAAAGCCCGTTCATCACCAGTCAGTAACAAATTTCCCGACTCATCCCACCAGCGCAGCCACGATACATCATTCTCTAATTTCAGCCCAAGTTCCACACCCATTGGCGTGATCGCAAAATGTTCGCGATCATTAGGATGCATTTTGACATAGCGCCCATCAACTAAGTGATAAACCTCAAGATTGTCTCTCCATGCATCAAAAATGGCATAAAAGGGAATACGAATTGCTTGCTCGTAAACCCAGAATTTTCCTGCCTTTTCCTTTTCGCTGGGCGGTGTTGCATCTCTCTCTTCGGTTCCATTACCTGACACAAATTCAATGGCAATTAAGGGAGCGACAAATTCTTTCCATAGCACATAGGAACGGCGATATTCTCCATCAACAAGTGGCGATACATTGGGGACATAAAACCAGTCGGGGGCTTCGGCTCCTTTTTCAGGCGGTTCTATTAGTCGCCAGTAAATGCCACTATCTTGACCAATGCAGTAGCGTCCATTGGGATGTAATTTTTCTAAGACTGGGGCGATCGAGCTAGTTATAGCTGTCGCCATTCTTGTTAGGATATAAAACCCAAGAATCGAGTGGCGGCGCTTCGCGCCGCCACTCGATTCTTGGGTTTTGATTTGTCCTAATACACTTGACTACAGCTATAAAACAATACTTTGTGGGTGTTCCTGAAAATTTTTCACAAAGGTTCCGTATGATTCTGGCAGTTGCTTATGATCGGGAAGACTGATTGGTGTGGAGGTAAGATTTGGCGGTTGGGAAGCGGTGTTTTTGTTCGGTGCTTGGGTGGTTTGCATAGTAACTCTGGGAGATACGTTAATTCGATAAAAAAGCGAGTCGCACCGCGACTCGCTTTTTGGTTAAGACTTTAGCCCCAGCCAAATATGCTACTAACATCTAAAACAAAATTAGGTAGTACTTCTTCCCCTAAGAGTATTTTGGGATTGTCCAAAATTTCAACGGGTTGTCCTTGACGATAGATAGCAACACGCTTGTGTTTCGGATCGATTAACCATCCTAAAAGGCAGCCATTGTCCATATATTCTTCCATCTTAGCTAGTCCTTGTTTCCATGAATCGCTAGGAGACAAAAGCTCAATCAGAAATTCAGGACAGAGGGGCAAAAAACCTTTGCGTTTCTCAGGAGTAAGCGATTCCCATTTTGCGAGAGATATCCATGCAGCATCAGGAGAGCGATCGCTACCCTTCGGCAAACTAAACCCCGTTGAAGAATCAAAGGTTTTGCCTTGTTTGAATGAGTGGTTCCATATATATAGTTCACCATTGAGATCAGAATTAAAACTACCAGTTTCACCACCCGTTGGGGACATAACGATCAATTCTCCTTTAGCTGTACGCTCAAGTTTCATTTCAGGGTTTGCTGCACAGAGCTTGATGAACTCTTCGCGAGTCAGAGAGATGACTGGACTAAGATCGATGGTTTGAAAGTTCATGATTTTTGCTCCTTCTCTAATACCAAAAGACAAAATAGCTACGCCATTTTGTCTTTTCAAAACTCTTATACCAATTCACAAAAGTGTGACAACACTTTTGTGAATTGATCTTATTCAGCAACAAGGCGCGAAACCGAAAGCGTGTCACATAGTTTGTTGATTTGACTGCAAACTCGATCAAATTGGTGGCGATCGCTAATATCAATACTTAAATCAATAATTGCTGCCTTACCTTTTTTGGTCTGTACATTTGCCCTTCGCACATTGATTTTGTTGTCGGAGAGGCGAGTCAAAATATCGCGCAATATCCCAACCCGATCAATCGCTTCTACCCGAATATCAATAGGATAGGTTTGAGTCTGATCATTTTCTTTCTGCTGATTCCAACCCACATGCAACAGGCGATCGCTAGGAATATTCGCTAAATTATGGCAATCATGGCGATGGATGGTAATACCACGATTGCTACCCAATGCAACAACTCCTGTAATTGGTTCTCCAGGCAGAGGCGCACAGCAACCTGCGATCGAGTAAACCATGCCCTCCAAACCTAAAATTGGTGATTTGGAGCTATTGCTATGGGTAGGTTCATGACGAGCTTCATACTTTTGAGGATTTAAGTCACGATCATGGTGCTGATGTTCACGCAGTTTATTAACTACGGTATTGACTGAAGTTTCACCATAGCCAATACCTGCCAGCAGATCCTCAACGTTGTGATAGTTACATCGTTCCGCAAGCTTCTGCATCTGATCGGATTTAAGCAATGTCTCTAAACCATTTTTACCAAGTTCACGTTCTAAGGCACTGCGTCCTAAGGCAAGATTTTCATCACGGCGCGATCGCTTAAACCATTGACGAATCCGACTTTTTGCCGAACTTGTCGCCACAAAATTAATCCAATCGGTACTGGGATGGGCATTGTTCTGGGTGAGAATTGTGACAATATCTCCATGCTTGAGTGGACGATGCAAAGAAACCATCACATTGTTTACCAATGCACCTGAGCAGTGATTACCGACTTCCGTATGCACACGATAAGCAAAATCTACAGGTGTTGCGCCACGAGGTAAACAGTACACATCTCCTTTGGGGCTAAATACATAAACTTCACTATCAAATAAATCTTCCTTGACGCTATCAAGATATTCTTGAGGATCTTTCAGTTCACGCTGCCATTCCACCAACTGACGCAACCAAGTGAATTTCTGATCATCGCCCTTGAGTGGCTTGCTAGTCGAATTACTTTCTTTGTATTTCCAATGGGCTGCAATCCCGTAATCAGCAATGTGATGCATCTCCCATGTGCGAATCTGGACTTCCACAGGTTGTCCTTTTGGCCCAATCACCGCCGTGTGCAACGATTGATAACGATTGGGCTTAGGTAAGCCAATGTAGTCTTTAAAGCGACCAGGAATCGGACAAAAATGATCGTGGACAACGGCAAGAACGCGGTAGCATTCCTCCTTAGTATTAACGATTACCCTTACAGCTTGAATGTCATAAATCTCGTTATATTGCTTCTTTTGGCGTTCCATCTTGCGATAAATGCCATACAGATGCTTAGGTCTACCACTAATATCAAAATCATCAATACCCATCAATTCCAGTCTTTCAGCTAATACCCGCGTCACTTCTACCAATTGTTCATGGCGACTCTCATGGGTATCAGCAACGAGAGACTCCATTATTTGATATTGTTCTGGCTCAATATACTTAAAAGCAATATCTTCGAGTTCCCATTTAATTTGACCTAAACCCAAACGGTTTGCTAAAGGTGCAAAAATCTCTCTCGTTTCTCTAGAGATCAGAACTTGCTTCTCAGGTCGCAGATGTTGCAGCGTTCGCATATTGTGCAGGCGATCGGCAAGCTTGACGATAATCACGCGAATATCTTGAGCCATCGCCAGAAACATGCGGCGAAAATTTTCGGCTTGACTTTCAGTCTTACTCTCAAAACTCAGTTTCGATAACTTGGTTACCCCTTCCACCAATTGACGAACTTCTTTACCAAACATTTCTTCGATCTGTTCGCAGGATACATCGGTATCCTCAACAACATCATGCAAAAATCCTGCGGCGATCATCACATCACTGCCCCCTAAATCCTTCAGGATGGCGGCAACTGCGATCGGATGCAATATGTATGGTTCCCCTGATGCGCGGCATTGCCCATCATGCAGTCGATAGGCAAAATCTAAAGCCCGACCAACAATATCTTCATCCTCTAAACTTTCACCTCTTTGCGATCTCTGCCAACTAATTCTCAGCCAGTCTGGAATCCATGCATCTACGATCTCATCACATTCTCGTAAGTTTTCACAATCTACTTCCCCATCTATCGGCTTACCTAGACGTTCTACTGGAGCTTCAGCTACTAATGTCATCGGAGTCATACGTTTAATTTCGCCTTAGCAAAGATAGTTGTTAAGATTCTCATAATCTTATTTTAAACTTATATGTCAAATATTCGGTTTTGTCTCTAGAAAAACAAATTTCGCCGTTTTTTTATGCATTATATAGCAAAGAAAGTTTTGCTTAGGACATAAAACCCAAGAATCGAGTGGCGGCACTTCGCGCCGCCACTCGATTCTTGGGTTTTGGTTTGTACTGGCTAACTCTTTTTTGCTATACAAATCAAAAGAGAGAAGGAGGCGCAAAGCGCCACCTTCTCTCTTTTGAGAAAGCCTAAAAAATCATGGGTTTACTAAAACGATCAATACGTTTGCACAAAGTCAAACGATGTGTGCCACCATCCCAATGCACATGCTCAAAAATTTTGCGTAATATATAAAAGCCCCGACCGCATTCTAAATCATGACAAGGTGTGGGATCATCTTTTGATCCACTAGAGGATTGCAAATCATTTCCCTGATCGGTGATCACCCACCAGTACATCTGCGAAACAATCGAAAATTTAACGGTGATTTGCTTGCACGGATCGAGAGAATTGCCGTGTTTGACGGCATTGACTAAAGCTTCTTGCAAACCTAATCGCAACTCTGGCTGCCATTCTGACGGTACTTCGTCAAGCAACAGGTCTAATACTGGGGCAAGATAGAGGGTTGAAGTAAAACTGAGATTACTCCACTTTCGTCCAACTGAACGCACAGGGGTCACAATCACGGACTTTTAACTCCTCTGAAAGACTGCTGTAGCTTGCTTTTGGGCTTTGTGAATAGCAAAAATATTCACTAAACATGCAATGGAATTAATTAAATTCACGATCGCCATACAATAGATCTATCTATTATTCTAGCGAAAAAATCTTTCTTAAAATCTTTCCTAAGCAGTATGACTTTTACGCAACGACAAAATTCCCCTTTTAATCCCACTGAAAACACCCGCACCATGGGGAAGGGGATGCGAGCCGCTATTTTATTTTTGTTAAGCGTATTGGTGCTAATCGGGATTTTAGGTGGGCGACTTTTTTATTTGCAACTGATTGAGGGCGATCGCAACCAACAACTTGCGGAAAACAATCGGATCAGATTAATTGCCAAGCCTCCAGAAAGAGGGCGGCTTTTTGATCGCAAAGGTAATATTCTTGCCTCCAGTCGATTGGCGCATGTGGTTTATCTCTGGCCGATCGCTCAACCCAAGGACAAATGGGAGCCAATTATTAATCGCTTAGCTGGGTTAATCGGGGTTTCGGCGCAAACGATTACCGACAAGCTGGAGCAGGAAGGCTACAACTCGCCCAATCTAGTCAGAGTCTCCACCTCAATTAGCCCCAAACTGGTAACCGTACTTTCTGAGCATAGCCTCGAATTACCAGGAGTCAAAGTGGAGCCTGAAGCGGTGCGCTATTACCCCAATGGTGATGTCGCGGCGCATGTACTGGGCTACACAGGCGAACTAAATGCTGAAGAATTACCCAAATTACGCGAAAAAGGTTACCGTCCTGGAGATGTAATCGGCAAAGCTGGCGTGGAATATGCCTTTGAGAACCAGCTACGGGGAGAGTGGGGCGGTCAGCAGGTAGAAGTCGATGCTTTTGGAAAGGTACTGCGAGTTTTAGGACAAAAGCCACCGAAGGCAGGCAACGCTGTCAAAATGACGATTGACCTAGATCTAGAAAAAGCCGTTGAAAAGATTTTAGGTGATCAGCAAGGCGGGATTATTGCCATGAATCCTAATAACGGCGAAATACTTGCTATGGTTAGCCATCCAGCCTTTGACCCTAACCTGTTTTCGGGCAAGATTTCCGAGGCAACATGGAAACGCTTGCAAGAAAAAGACCATCCTTTTGTCAATCGAGTCTTACAGGTATATCCGCCCGCTAGTACTTTTAAAGTCGTAACTATGACAGCAGGTTTGGAAACCAATAAATTTGGGATCAATGATGTGCTGGCGACCTACCCTTATCTTGATTTAGGCGGCTTTCAATTCTGGGATCACAACAAGGCAGGATTTGGCACGATTGGATTTTCTGAGGCGATGGCTTATAGCAGCAATACTTTCTTCGGACAAGTAGGTATGCGGGTGGGTGAAAAAGATCTTGCCCTATGGTCACATAAATATGGTTATGGCGAATATTCAGGAATCGAAATCAAGGAGGAAGAAACTAAAGGTACTGTGCCTGATGAAGAGTGGAAGAAGCGCGTCATCGGTGAACCTTGGTATGTTGGCAATACTCTAAATATGTCAATTGGACAGGGTGATGTCCAAGCTAATCTTGTCCAAGTCTCAATGATGACGGCTATTGTTGCTAATGGTGGGTTTAAGATTAGACCTCATTTGCTCTTAGAAGATAATGATGCAAGGGAGTGGCGGCAGTCCCTGAATATATCGCCTACAAATCTGGCGGCTTTGCAAAAGTCTTTGAGATCTGTATTTGAGTATGGTACAGCCGCGCCTCTAAATTCGGCGGAAATTGCCATGGCTGGTAAGTCTGGTACGGCTCAAGATCCACCCCGTCCAAACCATGCATGGTTTACAGCCTATGCACCCTATGAAAAGCCAGAAATTGTGGTGACCGTTTTTGGGGAAAATGCAGGTGGTGGTGGTGGTAGTGCGATCGCTGCTCCTTTAGCAGTACAGACGATTGAAGCTTATATGCAAATCAAAAATAAGCCCAACTCACCCAATAACCCACCAGTTCCAGTAATTAACAATTAAAAAAAGAAAGAATAACAACGTCGCAAGCCGACGTTGTTATTCTTTCTTTTTTATTGGAATATACTTTCATCGCGGAGCGACGGGGTATTTACCCTCTTGATTGAATCAAAAAAAGCGGTGCTAAGCACCGCTTTTTTTGATTAGATTTTCTTCAACCAGCTAAACATAGCTCGGAGATCTTTACCGACTGACTCGATTTGATGCTCGGCTTCTTGACGACGCATTGCGGTGAATCCAGGTTTGCCAGCTTGATTTTCAAGAACAAACTCACGGGCAAATTGACCAGATTGAATTTCCGAAAGAATTTTCTTCATTTCGATCTTAGTCTGCTCAGTAACAACACGAGGACCACGGGTGTAATCACCATATTCAGCCGTATTCGAGATGCTATAGCGCATATTCGACATACCACCTTCAACTACCAAGTCCACGATCAGCTTCACTTCATGCAAGCACTCGAAGTAAGCGAGTTCGGGTTGATAGCCAGCTTCAACAAGGGTTTCAAAGCCAGCCTTGATGAGAGCGCATAGACCACCGCAGAGTACCGCTTGTTCGCCGAATAGATCGGTTTCAGTTTCTTCTCGGAAAGTAGTTTCGAGAACGCCGCCGCGTGTGCCGCCAATACCTTTGGCATAAGCCATCGCGCGATCGCGTGCATGTCCAGTAGCATCTTGATAGACTGCGAATAAAGCAGGAACGCCTTGACCTTGAGTATAGGTGCGACGTACCAAGTGTCCAGGACCTTTAGGCGCGACCATGATCACATCAACATCCGCAGGAGGAACAACTTGCGCGAAGTGAATATTAAAACCATGGGCGAAAGCTAGAGTATCTCCAGCTTTAAGATTTGGAGCAATTTCGGTAGCATAAATTGCTTTTTGAGTTTCGTCAGGCAATAAAATCATAATTAGGTCAGCAGCAGCCGATGCGTCTGCAACAGTCTTGACGGTCAGCCCTTCAGATTCTGCTTTTTGCCATGAGGGACTGCCTTGATATAACCCCACGATGACATCCACGCCGCTTTCTTTTAGGTTAAGGGCATGGGCGTGACCCTGAGAACCGTAGCCGATAATTGCAACTGTCTTACCTGCTAGAAATTCAAGATTTGCGTCCGTGTCGTAGTACATCCGAGCCATAGTGTGGTTATCTCCGAGACAAAAGATGGGGTGATTAGTTTTTTAGATGTAGTTTGGAAGATTTATTGTCAATTGCCTTCAAACACTTTTTCTAGTCTAACAAAAATCGTGGCAACTCTTAAATATATTTACAGCATTTACAGAGCGATCAAATCACAAGAGATTTTTTGAAAGTGTTGCGAAGCAACACTTTCAAAAAATCTCTTGGTTTGGGCTTGAGAGCAAAGCGTCGTAAGCGCAGCAAATATATCGCAGCAAATATATTTAAGTGCGCCGCCGCGATCGCGGACGGTTGCGATCGGCTTTATCACGTTCGTAATTTATGAGTCGGCCGTAATATTCATGTTTGGCGAGATTTAGCGATAGAAAAACATGCTCTCTAGCATTACCAAAACCTTTGCGATTGAAGAAATTAATGGCGGGAGTATTAGCGGGATCGGTATCAACTAGCATCAGGCGCACATTATCTTCAATCATGCGCTCAATGATTTTATCGACTAGGCGATCGGCTACTCCACGCCTTTGGCAATTGGGATTGACTCCCAGCCAAGTAATATAGCCATATTTCCATGAAGCCTTATTGATGATCGTGCCGAGAATAAACCCTGCGAGTTGTTCATCAATTTCCGCCACTAAGCAATACTCTGAGTCGGTGTTATACATGCCAATTACTTCCCACTCATCCCATGTCCGATAGAGGTAAGGATAGAGATCACTAGTAAATAGCTGTTCGCCTAAGTGAAAAATTGGCGCAATATCATCGATATTCATCTCGCGAATATCCACACTATTTGGATCAAGGCGATCGCTATCTGTTTCAGTAGCTTTATCTGGAAAATCGTTCATACAGTTTATTGAGGATTTCAGTAGTATAGAAATATTTTTGAAAGCCTCACTTCGCGCCGCTTTCAAAAATATTTCTGGGTTTTAAGTCAGCGCTTTGTGCTGAAATTTAAATCTTGTTAGTTTTTTAAATTTTCCCACTGTAAATAAGTGGCTGGATTGTAAACATAATGAAAAGATTGCGCTGGTGCACAATGATTGATCTTAATAGCAATTCCTAACTCAAAATGTAAATGTCTGATATCACTCCGTCCTGAATTTCCCATTTTGCCAAGTTCTTGACCACGAGTAACTTTCTGCCCAACTTTCACTTGGGTACTGTCAGGATAAAGATGAGCATAGCGGGTGAACAGTCCATTCGGATGCTGAATCACAATATGGTTTCCCCAATCGCCGCCACAGTCTCGCTGCAAACGGTTGGGCGCAAATGCATCTGATTGTGGACAATCACGACGAATATATACAACTTTGCCATCGGCAGCCGATCGCACTGGTACTTGGGTGACTAACTGGTTACTATGAATAAAATCAAGCCCTTCATGCTCCGCAAGCTGATAGTCCTTACCTATAAATTGATGGGTTTCGGTAAATTCTGCGGGTAAAGCCCAAGCTAAGGTTAAGTCGCGATCGCTGCGAACTGTGGCAACACGCTGTGTCGGCGCATATTCTTCGTGATGCTTATCTGAGTTTGAATTTAAGCTTTGATAAGAATATTCATGGGCGCAAACTTGAGCAAATACGGGAGACACATCAACATAGAGAAAAGAAATTAAAAAAACTGCTAATCTGAAACGCAAATATATGTTCATGCTTAGTCATCAAACAAGTTGGACATTCTGCATTTTTTTACTTCCAGTCAAGAATTAGTGTTGCGGTGCTTTGGGCCACAACACTAATTCTTGACTAGGGGGAGTATCTTAAAAATGTCGTATAGTCATATATCTGAGATGGATTAAGGGCGATCGCTTAGTTTTGTTATCCGTATAAAGGTAGCAACGATTAAGAAAATTTACTATAAATCTAGTAAAACCTTTTAAAAGCCATCTTTAGGTTTGCCTACACATGATCATAAGTATTAAAATAAGTTACAGCTATCAAAAAATTGTTAACTAGTTCAGCAATCTTGGGTTTTTCAATTACATGAGTAAAGTTTACGATTGGTTTAATGATCGCCTTGAAGTCGGGGCGCTCGCTGAGGACGTTACTAGTAAGTACGTTCCCCCTCACGTTAATATCTTTTACTGCTTAGGCGGCATCACCCTCACCTGCTTCCTAATTCAGTTCGCGACAGGCTTCGCGATGACCTTTTATTACAAGCCATCAGTTACTGAAGCATTTGAATCAGTTCGCTACATCATGACCGACGTTAACTTCGGTTGGTTGATCCGCTCAGTTCACCGTTGGTCAGCTAGCATGATGGTCTTGATGATGATCTTGCATGTTTTCCGCGTGTATCTAACTGGCGGTTTCAAAAAGCCTCGCGAATTGACTTGGATCACTGGTGTCATCCTTGCTGTGATCACCGTTACCTTCGGTGTAACTGGATACTCCCTACCTTGGGATCAAGTTGGATACTGGGCAGTTAAGATTGTATCTGGTGTACCTGATGCAATTCCTGTTGTGGGTGGAACCTTGGTTGAGCTATTGCGTGGCGGACAAAGTGTTGGTCAAGCAACTCTTACCCGTTTCTACAGCTTGCATACCTTTGTATTGCCTTGGTTGATTGCAGTATTCATGCTCGCTCACTTCTTGATGATCCGTAAGCAAGGTATTTCTGGTCCTTTGTAAGGTTTCTTATCCTAGAAACTCGTATAGGATTTTCCTATTAGATAATTTTAGAAAACCATAACGCAATAAATAAAGCAATAACATGGCAAAGACTGAAAAGCTCCCTGATTTAAATGATCCAATTTTGCGTGCAAAGTTGGAAAAGAACATGGGTCACAACTACTATGGCGAACCAGCTTGGCCAAATGACCTGTTGTACATGTTCCCTGTTGTGATCACTGGCACGATCGCTTTGATTACTGGTTTGGCAGTGCTTGACCCCACGATGGTCGGCGAACCTGCTAATCCTTTCGCAACCCCTTTGGAAATTTTGCCAGAGTGGTTCTTGTATCCTGCATTCCAAATTTTGCGGATTGTTCCTAACAAGCTTTTGGGCGTACTGCTCCAAAGTTTGATTCCTGTTGGCTTGATTCTCATTCCTTTCATTGAGAATGTAAACAAGTTCCAAAATCCTTTCCGTCGTCCTGTAGCAATGGCTGTATTCCTATTTGGTACTGCTGTTACTCTTTGGTTGGGGATTGGTTCCACCATGCCTATCGATAAGTCTCTGACTTTAGGCTTGTTCTAAATACTTCAAAATAAAAAATGTTGCGAGTAATGCTTGCTCCATTTTTTATCAACCCAAAAAAGATAAAGGCAGTGCTTCGCACTGCCTTTATCTTTTTTGGGTTGATTTACGACTAGCCAATGCTGAGCGATCACCCATTTTATAGCTGTCGCCATTCTTGTTAGGACATAAAACCCCAATAGTGTGAGGCGGCGCGAAGCGCCGCCTCACACTATTGGGGTTTTGATTTGTCCTGATACAGGTGGCTATAGCTATAGAATCTCGTTGAGCATGAATTGAATTTTGGCACTACAAATATCTGACGCTCAAACTAAATATCGCCTAATGATTATTTCTATCTATTCTTGTCGCGCCATTACAGAAATAATGCTAGAGGCAGGCTGTTGAAAAACAAGAAGTAAAAGGTTTCACAGATCGTAAAACGAGTCATGTTTGATTGGTTTCTACTAATTATAGAGGCAAGTAAAGAACAATACCCTTCCATTCCATTTGTTTGCTACACTCTACTAGCAATAGCAACTCATCGATCGCCTGTCTAACCAGCATTCGGTCATTAACGATAAATATTCCTGCCATTGCCTTCCCGCTATGCAACCTCTCATAGGCAAAATCTGGCATAGTGGCGCGATCATGAGTCAAGAGAATGCGATTATTAATCGTTGCCCATTCTAAAATCACTGGATCATCTAATTTCTGCAACCCCACATCCTGAACTCTACACAAATCAAGTTGAGGTTGACGAAGAAACAATCCTCGTACTATGTCACCATTAAAGTTCTCATCGCTTAACAAGCTTAACATGGGGTTTATGTTGCTTGTTCAGACTGCTTTTTGCTCAACAAACGAGAACGAATGAAACTTAAATCAGGCTGAATATGAGACAAACGTTGCTGAACAGATTCTGCTAGTTTCTCTCTTTGATTTAAGTAATCTTCCACGGTATCTTGATGTCTTAGATAATAACCAATAGTGCTATAGACATCAGATAGAGATAGAGTTGAATATCTTTGGACAATAGACTCAGGCGAAGCCCCATCTTGGAAAGCCCGAATTACAATCTCTAACAATACTCTTGACTTGCCTACTCGAATCGCCCCCATTTCGTCACTAACGAGTGGAAGTGTGTCACGCTCTAAGACAATATTCATACTTAGCACTTTAACTTATTACCTAACGATAATACTTCATCTATAGCAATGTAAGTTTTGCTTAGGACATCAAACCCAAAAGATGAGTGGCGGCGCTTCGTGCCGCCACTCATCTTTTGGGTGCCGAAGCCTTAATGAGTTTGATTTGATTTTGCGGTAAGGGTATATGCGGCATAATATATATTTGGATCGGCAATTCAAGAACTTATTTCGCAATATCAAATCATTGCCTACAAACTAACTTGTGCCACTAGATATAAATCGTTTGCAACAAGCCTTAAGTATCGAGGCTGAAAAAGGCTTTTCCAATTTACAGGGAAAGCAATCTTTGTTTGCAGATTTTTTGAATGTGAGCTTAAAAGAAATCCCTGAAGACTGGGAAATGAGCGATCGCCTCCAAGCGCAAACCCTTGCTAAACAATATGCTCAATATAGTGATTTGTCCCTATCACGCAGACAACATCTAGTTGCCGAAACCCGTCGCTTGCTCTACGAAGTACGTCGCCGTGAAATCGCAGAAACTAACGCTGCACCCAAGATTAAGAAACCCAAGACTGAGGCGATCGCTGCTACAGAACCCAAAGCCACCAAAAAAATATTGCCTGATACCGAGTTGAAAAACCTTGAAGGTATTGGCTCATTTATGGCGACAAAGTTTAAGCTTCTCGATTTACATACGGTGCGCGATGTTCTCAGTTACTATCCTCGCGATCATATTGACTATGCTCGTCAGATTCCCATTCGTGAACTTAAAGATGGAGATACAGTTACCGTAATCGGCACAATTAAGAAATTCGGCTGTTTTACTAGTCCCAAAAATCCCAATCTCACGATTGTGGAAATTATTTTACGTGACCATACAGGGCAGATAAAGCTTAGCCGCTTCTGGACTGGCAAACGTTACTCCAATCGAGGTTGGCAAGAATCACAGAAAAAACTTTATCCTCAAGGCTGTACAGTTGCGGCTTCGGGGGTGGTCAAACAGAGCAAATATGGTTTGACGTTAGAGAATTATGAAGTGGAAGTTCTTGAACATACTCAAGATACAATCCAGTCTAAAACTGTCGGGCGCGTCGTGCCAGTTTATCCACTTACGGAAGGTATCACACCCGAAGCCATTCGCCGACTTGTGGCGCAATGCTTACCCGCCGTATCACAGATTGCCGATCCGATGCCCGATCGCTTTCTCAATGATTACAAAATGATGCCTCTGGCTCAGGCGATCGCCCAAGTGCATTATCCAGATACCAGCGAAACCTTAGAACAAGCCGTAATTCGACTCACCTTCGATAAATATTTCTACCGTCGCCTTGTTTCTCTCTATCGTCGTCATCAACAAAAAGCAATTCATTTTGTGCCTCAGAGCCAAGCGATCGCTCAACTGGAAAAGATTCTTCCCTTTGAGTTAACCAATGCTCAAAAGCGTGTGGTTGCTGAAATTCGCGCTGATCTGCAAGGTCAAACACCGATGAACCGTTTAGTGCAAGGCGATGTTGGCTCAGGGAAAACGATTGTGGCAGTATATGCATTGTTAACAGCGATCGAGGCTGGCTATCAAACTGCACTTATGGCTCCGACGGAAGTTCTCACCGAGCAGCATTACCGCAAGATTGTGGAATGGTTTATGCAGCTAAATCTACCAGTAGAAATTTTGACTGGTTCCACGAAAACTGCAAAACGTCGTGAAACTTTACGGCAATTGGAAACGGGTGAGTTGCCTTTAGTCATTGGAACCCATGCTCTAATTCAGGATGGTGTAAACTTTGCGCGGTTGGGGCTAGCGGTAATCGACGAACAACATCGTTTTGGTAGAGATCAGCGATCGCGGCTTTTGCAAAAAGGCAATGACCCCCATGTGTTGATCATGACTGCTACGCCAATTCCCCGAACTCTCTATCTCACTAATTCTGAAATTGAAGTTAGTATCATCGATGAGCTTCCCCCTGGGCGGAAACCGATTCAAACTGTCTTACTGAAACCCTCACAACGCAAAGATGCTTACGATTTAATCCGTCGTGAAATAGCTCAAGATCGTCAGGCTTATATTGTCTTTCCTCTAGTGGAAGAGTCTGAGAAAATGGAAGATATTAAGGCAGCAACCCAAGAACGTGAGCATCTCCAAAATGTAGTTTTTCCTAACTTCCAAATTGGCTTACTGCATGGTCAAATGTCTTCGGCAGAAAAAGATGAAGCGATAAATACTTTCCGTAGAGGTGAAACCCAAATTTTGGTAGCGACTACGGTGATTGAAGTCGGTGTAGATATTCCCAATGCTTCGGTGATGCTCATCGAACATGCTGATCGCTTTGGGCTTGCTCAACTTCACCAATTACGGGGCAGAGTCGGACGTGGCGCGGCGCAGTCCTATTGTTTATTACTAAGCGGCTCTAAGTCGCAGACATCGCAGGAGCGTTTACAAGTTCTTGAGCAGTCACAGGATGGATTTTTTATTGCTGAGCGTGATTTCCAGATGCGCGGTAAAGGTAAAGATGAGGGAACAGAACAATCTGGACATGCAGGTTTCTCGATTGAGGATCGGTTACCTGATGAGGCTGCGCGTCAAGAGATTTTCCAAATAGCCCGTGAAGCGGCGGAAAGAATTATCAAGAAAGATGCCACATTGGAGCATTTTCCTGCGTTGAAAGCAGAATTTGAAATGCATTATCAACGCTTGCAAGGCGGGGCAATTTTCACATAAAAGGTTTATGCTGTAGCGTCTTCCCAAAGTTGTGATACTGGGAATGTTTGTCCTGCTGCGGCAAGCCTTACAGATTCTTGTAAATCGGCTAATATTTGTTCTTTGGGTTCTTGTTCGTCAATTAAAGCTAATCCACTGACATTATCAGTGTTTAAGGAATGGAGAAGTTGTTGCCAAAGTTCTAATGGGACAAGCATATTGGTTGTTTTGCCTTCTGAATTGGTTTAGCTTTTTGAGCAGTTCTTCAGATGTGCTGTTTTCTTGGGCAATAATTTCTGCTAAGTAGGTTTCTATTTCTCGATCTAGGTTGATTGACAGCATTTTTTTTGATTATTAGCTTTAGTTAATTATAATCTGAAAATTACAGGCTGAAAATTTTTGATACACAATAATGCTAATTTAGGAACAAGTAGTTTCGTTATCTTTCCAAAGTAAAAAATCTATGGCTAAACACTTCCTATTTATTTTGGCTTTTTTCTACTTGTTTACGTCATCATTGGAAGCACAAAACATTCCAAAACCTCTGCTAAATGCTCTTAAAGAGTATGTTAAAGAAGATGTTATAAGGACTGGGGCTTATGGCGGTAGAGGTCGTAATTTCCCAGAATTTAGGTATGTATTGACTGACCTTAATAGCGATGGCAATTCTGACGCAATTGTCTTATTAAGAGATAAGTCTTGGTGTGGTATGGCTGGCTGTCCCATGCTCATCTATAAAGGTGAGAATGGTGGCTTTACTTTTATTTCCGAAAGTGGGATTACGCGAGCGCCAATACGAGTTTTGCCTGAAAAAAATTACGGTTGGAAAACATTGGTGGTTAATGTAAAACAGAAAGGTGATGTTTTATTACGGTTTGACGGAACTGAATATCCTTCAGATTCATACAATGGAATAAAAGCTACACAATCTCAGATTAATTCTACTCAAGTTTTACTTGATCGGAATTAAGTTGGCGAACTAAATAAGCATCTTTTCAAGAATAGAGCGAAATTAGCCAATTCAAAAACAAGCATAATTGTTTTTCCTGAATTATACATCAGGGTATATCTCGGAATTCAGTTCTGCCATTAAATTTTACTAATTCAGATAGAAGATTATAGTTCTTATCTGGATATTTAAGATAGAAAATGTTTGCAATTTGCCAACTATCACCGTTTTTTGCAATTACTATTTTGAGTGGGTTAGAAACCACTTGGGATCTAAGGTTAGTTCTAAGAGTAAGATACACTTCAGCAACTTCATTTTTGACTTTAACTGAATCGACTTTAAATGAGTTGCTACTGACTTGAGCAAAAGAAAACAGATCATAATTGAGAGTTACACTTCTACGTTGAACAGGTAAGTTACTGATGCGAATCGCTCTATCTAAATATCTATATAGATTTGAAGTGAAAGAATTTCTTTTCTGGTAAAGCAAATCACGATGAGAATATTGATTATTAATATACCAATTGTAAAAATCAGCGGCTACTACTTCAGCAGGATGTTTACCAGAAGATTTAGAGGTCAACCCAGTGCTGAAACTCTTCGCATCTCGTAGAGTTACAGTTGATTTCTGTCCTGATGCAGTCGCATTAAACAAATCAACTGCTCGTGCATAAGTGTTTACCCCACTGCCACCTACCCTGATTGCTTTAACATTAACAAGCTTACCAAGTCCCAAACCAAGATAATCAATTGCTATTTCAATTCCAATGTTACCCAAGTCAGTTCCAATATCGAAAATAGCTCCCACAAAAGGATTCTTTGAAGGATCGTTTTCAATAGTAACAGAATACTTCAGTATCTGTTGAAGGAATATAGCCAGCTTCTCTTTGTCAATAAAATCAAGACTAAAAAGAGCATTAGTAGTTGGTTCACTCTTAAATATATTAATAGCCGCTTTAGAGTCTCTTGAAAAGATAGCGTCTTTGATAAACCCGATAACAACTTCTTTTCGTGAATTAGACTTTGTATACTCTGAATCCCCCTTGACAAGTTGAGCTACTTCAATAGCTAACATTATAGTGTTGTATCTCAACGCATAAGAGCTTGATTTTGAAACTTTTATAGAACCACCAGCAGGAATCTTAATGCTAATGTTCTGCTCT
Organism: Phormidium tenue FACHB-1050; assembly: GCF_014696925.1. GTDB lineage: Bacteria > Cyanobacteriota > Cyanobacteriia > Pseudanabaenales > Pseudanabaenaceae > Pseudanabaena. The sequence goes on from NZ_JACJQY010000011.1 coordinate 100,308, forward strand.
TGTAAGTTTTTTCTGTTATCACCAAGTGGATATCTACTAAATAGCGAAGCAGGAACTTTAAACAATTCAGCACCAGATTGAAGAAAACCTGTCGGTGGTCTATTCCCATCAATAATTTTTATGTCTTGCAAACGCTGACTAGAATCATAAACTTCAATCAATCCATCCGCAGAACCTCGGTTAAAAACTCTAAGATTTAGATTGATAGATCTATCTGAATTTCTTGTTACTTCAAATTTATCAAATAAGATTCCAGAATTAGCTTCTGAACTAGTACAGTAATCAGGCGATCTTTCCCCTAAGACAGTTTTTAAACTATTAGTACAGCCCAAATTAGTCGATTTCAGTTCGTCAGTATTTAAGTCTTGAGCTTCAACTTTTGATATAAGGGAAAATGGATTAACAGCAAATAACAATGCAAATATTGCAATGTTTATGAAACTTAATGAATTCATACTTTTGTAAGTTAGAAATTGTATGTTTATTTGCCCGTAAAACTTATTATAACTAACCAAAACTGAGTGAATCTATAAATTACTCAAATGCAGTTACATATCACTCTGAATATACCACTATTTCCCAAATTTAAGTTTGACAATCTTCTAGTAATTGCAATTTCTTTGCTTTGTAATACAGTACACAGGCTTGGTTTATACTTTCCAATCCTCAAGTTGCAACCCATCCACACGCTCAAACTCCCTTGTATTATGTGTCACCAGAGTTAGATTATTTGCCAAAGCGATCGCCGCAATCTGCAAATCATACGCACCAATAGGAGTTCCTGCACTAGCTAGTTGCGCCCGAATTTGACCAAACAAAAGCGCCGACTCATCCCCAAACGGAAGCGACACAAATCGCTCTAAAAACTCTTGCTGGTGTTCCAAAGTTTTAGTTGGGTTATTGCTTCGCATTGCACCATAAAACAACTCAGACTTCACCACAGAACATACAGCCATATCCTCAATCGGAGTAGAAATTAAGCGATCGCGCACTGCATTCGACCGACCATTCAAATACACCACACAAACATTCGTGTCCAGTAAATAAAGCATTTCTAGTCAAAAGCTCCCACCAATTCATCATCAAGACTCTCTGAAATACCAGCATCATCAAGAATAATCAGATCGTCTGCACAAATACCATACAGATTTTCTAGCGATCGCCTAGCAGGAATTAACGAATAATCATCTTTAACTTGGCGATCGCCCATCTTAAAAGCCAGAAATTCAATAAAATTTAAAGCCTCTTGCTGCTTCTCAATTGGCAACTGCTGCATCGTACTCACCGCTCTTTCTAAAATCGTCATGATTTGAATCCTCTCAAATGAGCAAAATCTTGAGACATTTATTATTTTAAATTAGCATGACGATTAAATTAGGGGTGATTAGTTAGGCGATTGCCTACAATAGCCCTATTAGCCAGTTATAAATTTTGAATAACCATCAAGCTTATGACCAAAGCAGAACTTCGTCATCAAATTGATGAATACATCGGTAGCCTATCCCCCGAACGGCTGAGACTAGCCTAGATAAATCAAGCGATCGCAATTTACAAAAAATATACGATCGCAATTCGTGACTAGAATAGAAATTTTATAGAGAAACGGTTTTTTGAGTGAGATAGCGATCGCACAATACTAGAGCCACCATCGCCTCCACCATTGGCACTGCGCGAGGCAATACGCATGGATCGTGACGACCACGACCTGTGAGCGTAGTGTCTTCACCAGCCACTGATACAGTTTTTTGTTCTAGTAAAATTGTCGCTGTCGGCTTGAAAGCAACCCGCAGAATGATATTTTCACCATTGGAAATACCGCCTTGAATACCGCCAGAATTATTAGTGCGGGTGCGAAGGCGCTCTCCATCCATATAGAACTCATCGTTATGCTCACGCCCAGTTAAGTGAACTCCATCAAATCCTGAACCAATCTCAAATCCCTTACTGGCTGGCAAAGACATCACTGCTTTGGCAAGATCCGCTTCCAATTTATCAAATACAGGATCGCCTAAACCTACAGGTACATTTCTCGCCACACATTCGACAATACCGCCAACAGAATTACCATCACGACGGATTTTGTCGATGAAGTCAATCATCTTTTCCGCCATAACTGGATCAGGACAGCGCAAAATATTACTTTCCACCTGTTCCATCGTGACTGTATTTGGATCAATATCAGATGCAATCATGTCCTTAACTTGTCTGACATAGGCGATGATTTCTACACCTGCGGCCTGTTTGAGAATTTTTTTGGCGATCGCCCCTGCGGCGACCCGTCCGATTGTTTCCCTTGCGGAAGATCTACCGCCACCTTGCCAATTGCGAATGCCATATTTTGCTTGATAGGTAGCATCAGCATGGGAAGGGCGGAATTTTTCAGCCATTTCCGAATAGTCTTGACTACGAGCATCTTTGTTCTGCACCAAAATCATGATCGGTGTGCCAAGGGTTTTGCCTTCAAATACTCCTGACAAAATCTGAGCGCGATCGTCTTCGCGGCGAGGAGTAACGATTTTGCTTTGTCCTGGTTTACGGCGATCGAGGTCTATTTGAATATCAGCTTCACTAAGCTCAAGCTGTGGTGGACATCCATCGACGATCGCGCCCACGCCTCCGCCGTGAGATTCCCCAAATGTTGTGACGCGAAACAATTGTCCGAATGTACTACCCATGTTTAAATATTGAATTCTAAAAAATATGTAAATATCAAAGTTTGATCTTTACATATTTTATAGTACCTAATCTTATATAGCGTTTATCAGTCTAGTGAAGTACGGGTTTGTTTCCCCGCCTTCGGCAGGGAAACAAACCTTTGTACCTCGCTTACTTGAAAAACGCTATAAAACAGAAGCAGTCAGAAGCAGTACCCAGAGTTATTACTATTGTTTTCTAAAAAATATGTAGTAAACGCATATTTTTTACGTTTTGTTTAACAAATATAGCTATAGCCATCTGTATCAGGACAAATTAAAACCCAAATAGTGTGAGGCGGCGCTTTGCGCCGCCTCACACTATTTGGGTTTTATGTCCTAACAAGAATGGCGACAGCTATAGTAAAAATTGCTGATTAAAAAATTCTTTACGGCTGAGATACTCTATGGTACTTTAGCTTCTAAACTATCTTCAATAATCTATTTATAGCTCTCGCCAACCATGTTAGGAAGAAATAAAAACTTCAAAGAGAGTTGCGAAGCGAAGCGTCGCAACTCTCTTTGAGGTTTTATGTCCTGATACATTTGGCGACAGCTATGTGACTTTCAATAAGATTGCTGCACAAATATTTTATTTGATGTTAAATGCTCTATATAGATAGAATTAACTTTAATAGTTTTCAATTAAAGAATTTCTCAATAATTTTCAATTTTAAGAGCTGTAAATAGTTCGCGCTTCAATTTTCTAACAGTAGTTAAAATTAGCTTCAATCTGGTATGAGTTAAATGAAAAATAGATTTTGTCTAATTTTGGTCGCGATCGCATCCTTAAGTATCGCTAATTCGACTCAAGCTCAGATTGCAGTTGATGGCAGTACTGCGACTCAAGTAAATGGCAATGCGATCGCCCCCACAGGTGCAGGTACAGTTAACGGTGGCAATCTTTATCATAGCTTTAGCGAATTTAACGTACCGCAGTCAGGCGTAATCTTTAATACTGGCAATTCTACATTAAATGGGGCTGACGTTCGTAACATTATCAATCGTGTTACAGGCGATAATCCCTCAGCAATTTTAGGAACAATTGAAAGCCGTCAAGCTTTCCCCAATGCCAATCTTTACTTAATGAATCCCAATGGGATCGTATTTGGACAAAATGCCCGTTTAGATATTGGTGGTTCCTTTCATGCGACTACAGGTACAGGCTTAGGCTTTGATAGCGGAACCTTTAACGTTGACAAGAATTCTCTCAGCTTTCCTAGTGGTGATCCGAAAACAATTCGCTTTGCTGTCTCTCAACCTGCTGGAATTATTAATCAAGGTAACTTAGCCGTAGATACTGGCAAAACCATCACCTTCACTGGTGGTAGCATCATCAATACAGGCACATTGACAGCCCCTAGTGGCAATATAGCCTTAACCTCTGTGGCTGGTAATAGCCTAGTTGAGTTGCGATCGCCCGACGCGGTTTTAGGATTGCAAGTGACAGGTAATGCTATTCCTGTGAATTGGAATGGCAAGATTACGGAGTTACCTAGACTAGCAGGGCTACTTACAGGTCAGATACCTGAAGCTAATCAGGTAGTTGTAAAAGCTGATGGCTCTCTGGCTCTAGTCTCAAGTCCTGCGCCTACGGATGTTGCGGTGACTAATGGGATGGCGATCGTATCTGGGAGAGTTGATGTATCTTCTCCCGATTCAAAGGCTGGTAATATTGGGATTTTTGGTGAAAAAGTAGGATTGGTGAATGCTCAGATTGATGCATCTGGATTGTTTGGGGGTGGCAAAGTTCTAATTGGTGGAGATTTTCAGGGTAATGGTATAGCGCCAAATGCGTTGAGAACTTTTGTAGATCGCAATTCTACAATTGATGTGAGTGCGCTCTTAAGTGGAAATGGTGGCACTGCGATCGTCTGGGCAGATCAAACCACTAGATTTCTAGGTTCAATTCTTGCAAAGGGTGGAACTCAGACAGGTGATGGCGGCTTTGTGGAAGTATCAGGTAAACAGAACCTTGATTATCGCGGTAACGTGAACACCTTTGCTCCTAATGGAAAAACAGGAATTCTATTACTTGATCCGACTGATATTAATATTGTTAATACTGCGGGTACATTTTTTAACTTGACTCAGGTAGATGAGTTTAGCGATCCCGATGTTGGCACAAACGAAATAAATGTAATCATCATTAATTCCGCATTAGCGAATGTCATATTACAAGCAACCAATGACATCAACTTTACTACTCCAGTAGCCATGACTGAGGTTGGTATAGGATTAACGGCTCAGGCAGGAAGAGATATCAATGTCAACGATAATATCTCCACAATTGCTGGGGCAATTAACTTTACCGCAGGTCGAGATATTGTCGGAGTGGGAGCGCTTAGCACAGATGCTTTTGTTGGCAACAGTGGCAATGTTAATCTCACGGCAGGTCGAGATGTCAGACTAAATAGCATTAATGCAGTCTCTACTACCACTGGAAATGGCGGTAGTGTAGCGATCCAAGCAGGTGGAAATATTCAAACGACAGGAACCTTCACTGCATTTGGCAACACATACAGCATTGCTACAAACTCTGGTGGTCTAGTTGGCAATGCTGGTAATATTTCCTTAACAAGTACCAGTGGTGCGATCGATGTTAGCTCTGGGCGAGTTCATGCAGTTGCTACCATCGGAAATGGTGGCAACATTACGTTGCAAGCAGTAGGCAATATTAGGACTGGATTTGGAGCTTTTCCACTAGCTGCTGTAGGTTCCTTTATTGATGTAGGTGGTAATGGTACGGCTGGCACGATTTCATTTACGAGTTCAAGTGGCGCGATCGATACTAGTTTGGGAGATATAAATGCAGGGAATTCCAATATTGGTAATTCTGGAAATGTTTTTCTGCGAGCAGCTAATAATATAACTACTGCTAATATATTTGCTTCTTCTGGTGATGGTGTAGGAAATGGAGGACAAATTACGCTCATTAGTCAATTAGGAACTATTGATACTAGAGCAGGAGAACTCACTGTCGCCACTCAGACTGGCAATGCAGGGGCTATAAATCTTCAAGCCCTGGGCAATATTACAACTAGCAATCTTACTTCAAGAGCTTTCATACTTGGTAATGCTGGTCAAATCTCAGTTACTAGTTCAAGTGGTGCGATTAACACTACTATAGGTGATATTGATGCTAGTTCTATTAATGGGAATGGCGGTAATATTACTTTTGTAGCTCGCAATAGTATTACAACTACTAATCTCAATGCCAGCAGTGATCTTGGTAGTGGTGGCAATATTAGCCTCGATCCCATTGGCGATATTATTTTTAATTCGGCAAATACTGCGGGATCGATTCAGGGTGGGAATTTTTTCGCAGCCTCAACTGGAGGCAATATCAGAGTGCTGGGATTTGTGACTAGTCCGTTTACAGCCTGTGCAGGAGCCAGCATTTGTACAGCCAGTAATAGCGGTAATTCAGGTGGTTCAATATTTCTGAGACATGGTGGACTTAATCCATTTGTGATTGGCAATTCTAGTATTAATGGAACCGCAGGTATCGTCACTACTGGATCTTCCACTCTAGCCCTTAGTAGGATTATTCCTGTTGGCACAAGTATTTTTGCACAGGGCAACATATCGATCGCTCCATCAGGGGAAACGACCTTCACGCCACCCAAGATTTTAGTTGGGGTCACTACCATTGATGCAGAGACACAAAAGTTGCTTGAAATCAAGGATGTAATGAAAAAAGAAGTCGATCGCTTCTTAAAAGAAGGAAACTTAGAAAAAGCATTTCAAGCGATCGAGAAAGCCTATGTCTCTGAGCTAGGAATCTTCTTAGGAGAAAGTCTTAAACCACCAGCAATAAGTATTAGTGAAGCTCAAGATCTGCTTAGCGATGTCTCAAGACGTTCAGGCAGTGCTTCTGTACTGATTTATCCGATCATGCTAAATGATCGCATTGAAATTTTGGTGATCCCACCCAAAGAAATGGGCAAGCCTTTTCATCGCTACACGAACTATGCCAACGAAGAGGAAATTATTACAGTTTTGACGGATTATCGAGCCAGTCTTCGGGACACAAGTTCACTGGACTATTTAGAGCAAGCTCAAAAACTCTATGACTGGGTAATGCGTCCAATTGATGCTCAATTACAGGCTCTCAAGATTGAAACGGTTGTCTTTGTGATGGACTCTGGTTTACGAGTGATTCCTCCTGCCGCCCTTCATGATGGCAAACAGTTCTTAGTGGAGCGCTATGCTTCAGCAAATATTCCTTCCTTACGGGTAACGAGGCTCGAAGAACGCGATCGCCAAAACACTCGTGTTCTAGCAATGGGGCTGACCGAGGCAAGAGAAGGATTGAGTGCATTACCAGCAGTAGAAGTTGAAATTAGAACTATTGGTACGCAGGTGTTGGCTGGAACTACATTTTTAGATCGCGATTTTACAGTCAGCAACCTGCAAGCGCAACGGGGTAAGACGAAATATGGAATTCTCCATTTAGGAACTCATGGTCAATTTTTAGAAGATCGAGCTAAGGATTCCTATATTCAATTCTGGGATGGTAAGCTGCGATCGCATCAAATTCCTAGCCTCAGGTTTGATCAACCTGTAATCGATATGTTGACCTTGAGTGCCTGTGAAACTGCCGTGGGCAACAATCTAGGTATTAGTGGATTAGCAGTAGAGTCTGGTGCGCGAAGTATCCTTGCTTCTCTTTGGGCAGTTTCCGATGTGGGGACAGCACCTTTGATGATTAGCTTTTATAAAGCTTTCCCCAATGCGCTTAGTAAGGCTACGGCTTTAAGACAGGCTCAACTCGACCTGTTAAAAGGCAAAGTCAAGATTGTGAACAATCAAATTTTAGGAGTTGATGGCTTAGCAGCGATCGCCTTGCCCAAGGGTACTGAAAATGTTGATGTCAAACATCCTTTCTTTTGGTCATCTTTTATTTTGGTGGGCAATTGGTTGTAAGTTAGGGCTTTGCAAAACTGTTTTTTGTGGCGATACCATGCTACAAAAAACAGGTGTTTAACAAGATTTGGGCAAATTGTTAATTTGAGGTGTGAAGGTGAATCAAAATTTAAAAGGTATAGCAAAAAAAGAGTTAGCTAGTACAAACCAAAACCCCAGAATCGAGTGGCGGCGCTTCGTGCCGCCACTCGATTCTGGGGTTTTATGTCCTAAGCAAAACTTGCTTAGCTATAGCATCAAGTCTAGTAGCAAGGGGCTAATTGTATTGATACCCAGCTTACTCATGAGTTGGATTAGCTTACCTAGCTACGCTCAAGTCCCCTCCATATCTTCGCCATTAACCCGTCCGCCAGAATCTCTAGAACCAAAGTTACCAGCTAAACCAACAAGTCCTATTCTCGCTCCTTCTCCATCATCACCTTCCACAAGTCCGCCAGACGAACCTTTGCCAACATCGCCAAATGAAGTCTTGATTCCTGTTAAACGGATTGAGATCGTGGGAAGTTCAATTCTCACATCAGTAGAAATTGCCACACTAGTAGCACCATTAGAAAATAGATCAGTTACGCTTAGGCAGTTACAAGAAGTTGCGGATAAAATCAGTCAAATTTATCAAGATCGTAATTACATTACTTCTCGTGCTGTTCTTGCGCCGCAAGATATTAAAGATGGTGTGGTCACAATTCAGGTGCGAGAGGGATCTTTAGAACGCATTGATGTCAAACGTTCGGGAGATGTTGCTGGTCGATTAAATGATGAATATATCCGCGATCGCATCCAGATTGCAGGATCAACACCTCTCAATTTTGCTCAATTGGAAGATACGCTGCAATTACTCAGATCTGATCCCTTAATTGGTGACATTAGAGCTAATTTGACTACTGGCAGTCAACCAAATCAAAGCATTTTGCAGCTCACATTAAGTGAAGCTAAATCTTTTAGTATTCGTCCATTTTTTGATAACTATGGTAATACTTCCACAGGAATCTATCGATTTGGCGTAAATCTGCAAGAGCTTAACCTTACAGGTAACGGCGACTCAATTCTGGTTGGGTATACCCGTGCTGGTAGCTCCGATGTTTATCAACTTAATTATCAATATCCGATTAATCCTCAAGGTGGAACCCTAGGATTTAACTTTTCCGCAGGTCAAAACCCGATCACTGAGCCACCTTTTAATAGCTTAAATATTCTCACAGATTCCCAAACCTATGAGCTAGCTTACCGTCAACCTTTAATGCGATCGCCCCGTGAAGAGTTTGCGCTTGGCGTTAGTTTAGCTTTTGAGAATAGCGGCTCCTATTTTGACAATCGGTCATTTAATTTTCAAAATTTTAAGTTTGATGATGGGCGATCGCAGTCAAGAGTTTTGCGATTCACCCAAGATTATTTTAGCCGCGATCCAGTTGGGTCTTGGGTGTTAAGTTCAACTTTTAATATGGGGTTGAATCTTCTGGGCGCAACGATTCGCAATGATAATTCGCCAGATGGGAGATTCTTGTATTGGGGCGGTCAAGTGTTGAGAGTGCAACGACTGGGTGAAGATAAAGACACCTTGGCATTTTTGCGTCTAAATATGCAGTTTTCAGGCAATCAATTACTATCTCTTAATCGTTTTAGTATTGGTGGACCTCAGTCTATTCGTGGCTATCGACAAGGTCAACTTACAGGTGATAGCGGACTACAAGCTTCTGTAGAGGTGCAATTTCCGATAGTACGTAATGAAGAAGGGATATCGCTTATCAAGCTATTACCTTTTGTCGAAGGTGGCACAATTTGGAACTCGTCAGGGCTCAACTCCACCACGCAATCATTATTTGGAATTGGCTTAGGTGCGACCTATCAACCAATTCGCAACTTATTACTGCGTCTTGATTATGGAATTCCTTTGGTAAATGTCTCTAATTCTGGTAATAACTTACAAGATTCGGGCTTATATTTCTCTGTAAATGCAAGTTTCTAGAAGAAAGACTACGAAAAGCGCGACCTTTGCTTTGTGTTTTGGTATTATCGCGATAAAACTAATCATGTCAAGCTCCGAACCAACTTTAATTGTTGTAATGACCACAATGCCTGAGGTCAATCAAGCTCATAATATTGCCAAAATATTGGTTGAAGAAAAACTTGCTGCTTGTGTACAGGTGATGCCTAGCATGACTTCTACTTACATATGGCAAGGTGAACTATGTCAAGAATCTGAGCATTTAGTCTTGATCAAAACTCTGCAAGTCAATTATGAAGCATTATCTTCTAGACTGCGATCGCTACATCCTTACGAAACCCCAGAAGTTATTGCGCTACCTGCGATCGCCGTTGATCGGGATTATCTAAATTGGGTAATCACACAACCATAGATAGTTCATAATGCTTCGCACAGTGCATTATTGCAAACTACTATATGCTTTTTCTAAGGCTTGCATCAAATCCTGAATTTGAATCGGTTTGCTGACATAATCTTGCATTCCTGCCTCCAGACAAATCTCGCGATCGCCCTGTACGGCATTAGCTGTTATCGCAATAATCCAAGGCTTTTGCCTAAATTCTGCGACGATTCTTTTTGTGGCTGTCAATCCATCCATCTCTGGCATATGCACATCCATCAAAATTACATCATATTTTTGGCGGGATATTGACTCTAAAACTTCTAGTCCATTAGCTACCACATCAACCCGATATCCTAAGCGATTGAGAAACCGAGTCGCAACCTTTTGATTAACAATATTATCTTCCGCTAGTAAAATCTTTAGAGGGAAACTAGTAGCAAAGTTTTCATTGAAAAATGAAATATCCTTCAGTTTGGATTGGCTTTCAAGTAAGGGATGATAACTACTATTCTTCAGTAAAGCTTTATGTAGTTGCGATCGCTTAATGGGTTTTCTCAGACATACTGTGACGGGGTCAAGATTACATAGCTCACAACTGACATGATGGGAAAGCAAAATCATCGGCAGAGAACTTGATTGCATCCGTATTAATTGTCTGATACCACATTTGGCGCAATTGTCCTTAGTACTCTGAGCATTAGTAGTAGATATAGGGATGCTAGCGTCAACAATTGCCCAATCAAATTTTGGCTCACTTTGTAACCATGCGATCGCTTGCTCACTTGATTTTGTTACCATCACTTCCATTTGTAAGGCTTGAGCGAATATAGTTAAGTTCTCGCAGCTAACGTCATTATCTTCAAGAATTAACAGGCGCTTCCCTATAAAACTGGAATCCCAATCTGCATTCACTAGCTGGGTTGTGTCTGAACTTGTAGAAATCGAAAAAGCAAAGGTTGAACCAACTCCAACTTCGCTCTCCACTGACATCTCGCCACCCATTAGGAGTGTTAATTGATTAGCGATCGCTAGTCCTAGCCCCGTACCACCATATTGGCGAGTTGTCGATGAGTCCACTTGGCTGAAAGGCTTAAAGAGGCGAACATAGCGATCTTTAGGAATGCCAATACCAGTATCTGTAACTACAAATAGTAATTGGTAATTTTGATGTTGTGGATCAACTTCTTGTACCGATACTCTTAGCGTTACTGAGCCTTGGGTTGTAAATTTAACGGCATTGCTAAATAGATTGACTAATATTTGTCTGAGGCGGGTTATATCACTAACAATTCGTTCAGGTACATTAATATCTATGCAGTAGGCTAGCTCGATTTCTTTAGTAATTGCAGCCGAAGCCAAAAGATCAAGAGATTCTTCGATACAATCTCGTAGATTAAAGGGATGAATATCTAGTCTTAATTTGCCTGATTCAATTTTTGAGAAGTCGAGAATGTCATTAATAATTGTGAGTAAATTATCTCCACTTGACCTGATAATTTCTGTGAATTCCTGTTGATCAGCATTGAGTTCTGAATCTAACAGTAGACTTGACATGCCAATCACCGCATTCATCGGTGTGCGAATTTCATGACTCATGGTGGCGAGAAATTCACTCTTAGCACGGTTAGCAGTTTGGGCGGACTCCATTGCTTGTAGCATTTCCATCTTTGCTTGCTGGCGTTCTAGATGCATTGCCAAAGAAGAAGCTGAAACTCTTAATAGACTTACTTCCACAGGATCGCGTAAGCGATCGCAAAAATAATCATGGAAACTCAAAAAACCCCAGAATTTATCACTAACAACTATAGGCATCATTAAAATTGAGCGAAGATTTTTAGATTCCAAAATTGGTCTTTCTATTTCGCTAATTGTCGATAGGGACTCATTGATGATTTCACCTTTTGCAAGGTGTCCTATCCATTCCCACCTAACGAGCATTTGGATAAATCTAGCCTGTTCAAATTCCTGAGGACGACTAATATTTTGGGCATACCAAGCAGAGTGTAACTTGATATCAGGCTTGTCCGATGACTCTTGGTCATAGGTAAATAGCTTAATACTGGAGAAGTCAGACACATTACCTAGTAATCTCAGAATATCGACATATTCTTGATTCTTGATACTTTCGGAAAGCAAATGTCGTTGAATTTCAACTAGCATGGCTAGATAGCTTTCCCGCTTTTCGAGGGCGGCGATCGCTAATTTGCGATCAGTAATATCTTTATTTGTTCCAACTAGACGAACTGGTTCACCTTGTTCATTCCAGAGCGCTTTAGCTTGAGTTAAGATCCATTTATAACTGCCATCTTGGCAGCGCATCTGGTATTCAGTAATATAGTGAGGATTTCTATGGGCTAAGTAATCTTCCTGTGACTGCAATAGGTGATCGCGATCATCAGGATGAATCAGATCTAACCATTCGACTGGATGCTCATTATCAATATTGCTACCTATACCGAGCATTGTGCGCCAACGTTCAGAACGGAATACTACGCCTGTTTCCAGATTCCAATCCCAAATACCATCATCAGCAGCTTGGACAGCTAATTGCCAACGCTCTTCACTTTTAAGAAGTTCAGCAGTTCGTTCTTGGATGCGTAGTTCTAAACTTTGATTTGTCTGCTCAATTTCTTGAAACTTCTCTTTAAGTGCGATCGCCATAACTTGAAAGTTATAGCCGAGAGTATCAATTTCCTTCAGATTGCTAGTATCCCAAGTAAAATCATTGTCCGTTGATGGAGTTTGTTGCAGATCTGTAGTTAGTCTCATTAACTTGGCGATCGGCTTGGCAAAACTACGGCTTAGCCAATTTGCCACAATTGTGGCTGGCAAGATAATGGCAAGAATAATCAAAAGGATTTTAGTATGTAGCGCCTCAAGCGTGTCAATGTACGAAACTGGTGATAAACGTACAACTAGATTCCAAGGTATCTCATTATTAATCGATACTTCCTGTAGATAATAAGACTTGCGCCAGCGGGTCATCGCTGCTGCACCTTTGAGCTTTGGAAACCATTGAATCTGATCATTTCCAAAAGCGATAATATTACCCCCTTGGTGCAAGTCAAAAAATTGTCCCGATAGAAAATCTGGAGAAGTAGTAGCAATTATTTTTTTATGACGATCCAGTAAAAAAGCCTCTGTTTTCCATGTTTTCGCTTCCTCTGTTAAAAAATCTTGGATATGAGAAATGTCCAGAGCCGCAATAACGAGACCATTAAAGCGATTGTCTTTAAATATGGGAACAGCAACATCAATATGTGACTTAGATGTCATTTTATCAATGTGGATATCCCCAAAGGTAGTGCTGAAAGTAGATTTAACCTGCTGAAATACATCAGTCTTAGCCATAGTTTGACTAAGACTGTCTGTATTTGTATCGGAAGTACGAGAAAATGCTGTCAAGATTTTCCCTTCAACATCTGTTGTGTAAATAGACAGAAATGAAGGCGTAACTTTTCCTAATGCTGTAGTGGCAAACTGTAATCGGTCTAAGTTATTCTCCTCAGATCCAATAGAGGCTAGTTCTCGCAAAGTCTTTATATTACGCTGATGCCAAAATTTTAGATCCATGTTTAGGGATGACACACTAGACTGTAATTGCCTTGTAATATCTTGGTTAATATTTTGTAAAGAGTGATGCCCTGTCAAAATGGAGATCGTGAGAAGCGGGATAAATACAAAGGCTAACAATAGATGAAACAGCATTTGCTGGATGGTCTGTTGTTGGCGATCGCTTTTTCCTTGATGCAACCATTGTCCTATGGGTAAGTAGCTAATACATAGAGTGGCAATCAGAGCGTTAAAGGAGCCATTAATTACTTGCTTAAGGACAACTAGAACAACTGAACTAAATCCAAATTTGAGAAAGAAAAAATAAGAAATAAAACATAATGGTGTACCTAGACATAACCAGTAGGTTAGGACTAGCATAACCATGTTGCGCGATCGCTGACGCTTTTCCTGATAACGCAACCCTATACCTACCCATAGGCTTTCTAAAATCAATAGCACTGCGGCATAGGGCTGTCCCCATAGAAAATATGTATAAGAACTACCGACAATAGAAACCATGACCCCCATCGTGGTTCCATAGAAATAAGTAGCGATCAGGATAAAAATGCTACCAAACAAAAAGTCAACACCAAAAAATAAAGGTAGCCGACAATAATTCCCTAAATACCCCAGAGTTCCAAACAATAAAAATACAAACAAATATTTCAGGTTGAGTTTATGCTGAAATTTATTTTTAGATTTATCGTCAAAAAATTTATGTAGCAATCTTGCAATTGAAGAAGAAAAGTTCATTGAATAGTCATTACTCTGAGTCTATTTTAACTCACAAAGACAAAGGCTATTGTAAGAATATGGTTAGGGTTTGGGAGGATGCCAATACTCAATTAATCAAACCATATAAAACTTTGGAAAGTGTTACAAAACCCTACTTTCTAAGGTTTTATTTTTTATAAGTACCTATACAAAATCAATTGCCAAAACCCGTAAAGTTACAATCAGCAGGGTTACAACTTTATGGGTTTGCTTTATAATTGATTATTCTTAGCTACTTCTTAGTGCGAAGTATGGCAAAGGAAACAGCACAAAATATTCCAAAATCAAAAGACAAGAGGCGGCGCTTTGCGCCGCCTCTTGTCTTTTGATTTTGGAATAGCAAAATGGCAAATTATTAGAGTATTGAAGAAGTTTTACAAGTTTAGGAATTACACAAAAATGACTTGAGACCATCAATTCATGAGTAGTGGCAATTCATGAATTGCCACTACTCATGAATTGCCACTACATTTCGTTTTTTGTGTAAGTCTTAACTTTGGAAAACTTAACTCAACTTAAATTGTAGAGAATACACTTCTGCTTGGTTGCATAAATCCAGTACCAAATACTGGTGTGGGATCTAAACCTGTAATTAGACGAAAATGTGTGGGAGAGACATGGGGAGCGATTGGACTACTTTCCCAGCTTTTTAGCAGATCATGCGATCGCTTGAGAAACATAACCCCGCGCATCATCGGCGTAAATCGCCAACTCTCGATTAAAACTTCTACAAGCGCTAATTCAATTTGAGGCGGCGCATAGGCTTGTAATAAATCTTCTAAATATTCATAAAAATCTTCATCGTCATTGCCATCTAACTGATAGCTATCGACGATGTACTTTACTCTTTGGCGGCTAATTTCTTCCCATACTTCCATAACGCTCTCAGCTTTTATTGGTTATACCACGCCTATTAAGAGCTAAACTCTTGTTAGATAATACATTATTATGATAATTAAATAACAATTAGTATAACTCGATCAGAAACTTTCTGATACACCAAATTACAGGACAGTATGATCCCTCAGAAATTACGATTAAAAAATTTCTTGAGCTATCAACAATTAGCCTTAGATTTTAGCGGGCTACATGTTGCTTGTATTTGTGGCGCTAATGGGGCGGGAAAGTCTTCTTTATTAGAGGCGATTTCTTGGGCGATTTGGGGTGTAAGCCGTGTGGCAAGCCAAGATGATGTAATTCATGTAGGTTCTAAGGAGGTACAAGTAGACTTCACTTTTATCGCAGGTGGTGAAGTCTATCGGATCATCAGAACCAGATCGCGCAATAGTTCAACTTCTTTGGAATTTCAGGTGCAGAGTGAAGGAAAATTTAAATCCTTGACTGAGCGGAAGGTGCAATCCACGCAGCAGACCATCATTTCGCACCTAAAAATGGATTATGAAACCTTCGTTAATTCGGCATATTTGCGTCAAGGTCGCGCCGATGAATTTATGCTGAAGCGTCCTAGCGATCGCAAGCAGATTTTGGCGGATATGCTGTCGCTGTCGCAGTATGACGAGTTGGCGGAACGAGCCAAAGATATTGCGCGAACTAGCAAAGGTGAGTCGGCAGTTTTAGAGAATATGCTGGTACATCTGCGGGAGCAAATTCAAGATGGAGAAAAGATCGCGCCGCAACTAGAAACTTTGCGATCGCAATTAGTCGAGTTGCAAGCATGGGAAAGTCGCGATCGCGCCCGATTGCAAGTGGTGGAAGATTTGCAGAAACAATACCAAAACCTTTCGCAGCAGCTAACTTGGCAACAACAGCAACAAGCTACGGTTACCAGCAGTCTTTCTCAAATCGATAGACAACTCTCTAGTCAACGCCGACAATTACAGCAATTAGAGTTATGTATAGCAACGCGATCGCAGATTTTGCAAAACTATGAGCGCTATCAATTGCTATCTACACAGGAATCAGAATTAGAGCGTAAGTTTCAGAAATACCAACATCTTTGCGATCGGCGAGGCGAATTTAGTCATAAACTCGCGAGTTTGCAAAGTGAACTCAAGGGACAGTTAAGGCACTACCAAGCGCAATTAGAGTCTCTAGTGCAGCAGGAAAGTGACTTAAAAGGGATTCTCAGTCGTGCTACAGAGATCGAAGCGGCGATCGCCGAATTGCACAAAGCAAGGGCAATATTGCAGGAGTTTGATCGCCTCCATGCTCAATCCACACCGCTAGTGCATCGTCATCAGCTTCTTAAGCATCAATTAGAACGGGAGCAGACAAAACTTGCGGCAAAACTAGATGAATTAGTTTCTAAACGCGAACAGTTATATTTACAAGTCAAAAATCACGATCAATTACTCATCAATGCGAAGGAGCTAGATCGGCAAATTGTTTTATTGCAAAATAAGCAAGTCTATCAACAGCGTGTCCATGAGAAAGGACTAGAACGCCGTGATTTTTTGGAACGCTTAAAAACGCGATTGGCGGATAGTGAAGCTGCTTTTAATAAACTAGAAGCCAAAATGCGTCAGCTAACTGTGCCAAACGCGCCTTGTCCCCTCTGCGATCGCCCACTCGATGAGTCGCATTGGCAACTAGTCCAGAAAAAACACAAACAAGAATCTCGCGATCTGCAAGCAGATATCTGGGTAGTAAAGGAACAGCAAGCTGCATCCAATTGTGAAATTGAAGTTTTACGTGAAGAGTATCGCGTTTTAAAAAAGGAACTCGCACCGTTAAATGACTTGATTCAACGTAAGGGGACTTTGCAGGAGCGACTGAAGGCGATCGCGGAAGCACAGCAAAGACTAGTCCTCATTGATGCAGAGATTGTGGATTTAGGCGATCGCCTCCAAACTCAAAACTATATGCGTGAAGCATGGGAGGAGATGGAATTAATTGATAAGAATATTCATAAATTCGCCTACGATGAAAAAAATCATGCGCTCGCCCGTGGTGATGTCGAGCGTTGGCGCTGGGCAGAAATCAAGCAGTCAGAATTAAAAAATGCTCAGCGTCAAGCCGATAATTTATCCCAAAAAATTCCCGATTTACAAACAAAAATCAACCAATTGCAAGATCGTCTCACCAAAAATCTCATTGATTTAGAAGTACAGCATGAACTCGAACAATGCGATCGCGCTCTTATACAACTGGCTTATGAACCTGACCGCCATCAACAACTCCGCGCCCAAAAACAAGAGCTAACTCCGTCCTTACTGCGCTATCAAGAGCTCACTCGTGCCGAGCAGGAATATCCCGAACTTCAGCAACAGGTTGAGCATTTACAACAAACTCAAAGCGCTAATCAACAAGAATTACAAAACATTACTACTCAAATATCTCAACTCCAGTCACAAATCCAAGCTGTACATGGCAATCATGTACAGGAAATTAATTCCTTGCGACAAAATTTACAAAATTGGCGATCGCAAATGGATTTACTGCTAGCCCAAATTGGTAGTCTCCAGCAAGCCCAACAACAGCTAGAGCTAAGTCGTCAACGCGAACAAGAAACCCTCACTCAAATCGAAGTAGCCCGTCAACGTCAACGCATCCACACCGAGCTTTATCAAGCCTTTGGCAAAAATGGCATTCAAGCTCTCATGTTGGAAAATGTACTGCCCCAAATTGAAGTAGAAGCTAATCAAATTCTCGCTCAATTAAGCGATCGCCAATTAAACGTGCGATTCATCACCCAAAAATCTGGCAAAAAAAGCGATCGCATCATCGAAACCCTCGATATTGAAATTGCCGATACTAAGGGAACGAGACCCTATGAAACCTATTCGGGCGGAGAAGCCTTTCGGATTAACTTTGCCGTGCGGCTTGCCCTCTCCCGTGTGCTTGCTCAACGCAAAGGCAGTACTTTGCAAACCCTCATTATCGATGAAGGCTTCGGTAGTCAAGATCCCTTGGGATGCGATCGCCTTGTCAGTGCTATTAATGCGATCGCGCCCGATTTTGAATGCATCTTGGTAATTACCCATATGCCACAAATGAAGGAAGCCTTTAATACATTGATTGAAGTATCGAAGGGAGAGGAAGGTTCCACTGTGCAGTTGGTTGGATAAAGCCCAAATAGTGAGAAGCGGCGCTTCTCATATTCTGATGATAAAATCAGTCAATGTTTGACAATATTTGCAAATTTCTTGCCGAAACCTATTCTACCGATATGGCTTCATGGCTGCTCGGTGAGCCAATTCCGCTTACTCAAGTCCAACCTCAAGAGTTAGCGGTTGAGCCAATTCGTGCTGATAGTTTGATTTTGTTGGAAGCTGAAGGTTTGCTACTACATTTAGAATTTCAAACCAAAGCTGACCCGCAAATTCCGTTTCGGATGTTGGACTATTGGGTACGCGGCAAAAGGCGCTTTTCTGATAAAAAGATCTGTCAATTCGTGATTTATCTAAGAAAGCATTTAAGAATTGACAGCAGTAAGATTTTTAAGCATTTTGCGGATCAAAGCTATGTAAATAAACGACTCCGAGGTATTCTCATAAAATTCATAGTCCTTGCTAAGTCTGCGATATTTGCCTATCCAAGCGAAGGTTCTCTCTACGACCCAACGCTTTGATTCAACAACAAAACCTTTTTGTGTTTCAGCCCGTTTGCTGACTTCCCAAGTGCAATTAAAGTGGTCTTTAACCCACTGGGTGATGTCCTCGCCAGAGAATCCCTTGTCAACTAATATCTTTTGTAATCGCCTCAGTGGATACTTCAAACTTGCTAATAGTCTCTTCGCCCCTGCTCTCTCCCCAATGTTGGCTGGGCATACGAGAGCGCCGAAGACTAAACCCAACGTATCAACCATGATGAATCGTTTGCGACCCTTAACATTTTTACCACCATCAATACCACGACTACCTGCACTGTCCATTGTTTTAACACTTTGACTGTCAAGACTGGCTAGACTCGGTGTTGCTTCCCGTCCATCCGCCAATCTTACTTGTTCGCTTATCTGGTGATTGATTTCGGCTATAACTCCTATTTTTGTCCATCTTTGAAAGTAGAAATAAACTGTCGAATATGGTGGCAAATCATGGGGTAGATTTGCCCATGTACAACCATTCTTGGTTAGCTCATGTAGATACTGTCTTGAGTACCAAAAAGTCAAGAGGGAATTTGGACAAAATTTGGGTCGAAAGAACGCTGAGACTTGAGAACACCAAAGACCTGTCGCAATAGCTTGTGCATGACCGCCCCAATGACAGACATTTTGGACTTACCCTTAGCCGTAAGGCGAGCGCAGAAAGAGGCAATCGGCG